>NZ_JAJOMZ010000004.1:1590000-2190000 GCF_024699965.1 Flavobacterium sp. J372 | reverse complement strand
CCGAGGTGGGCAAGCCGCTATTGAGCATCGTTGACAATTCCAAGCTCCATGTGGACCTTTTGGTATACGAAAAAGACCTTGGGAAGGTAAAGCCGGGACAGACCGTACGCTTTGTACTGACCAACCAGGATAATACGGAAATCAAAGGCAGGGTATTCAACATCAGCCAGTCTTTCGAGAACGATACCAAATCGGTAGCCGTACATGCTGAAATCCTGAACCCAGGAACGTCCCTGATCCCCGGAATGTACGTGAACGCGCTTATCGATGTGGGCGCTAAGCCTGTAAATGCGCTGCCTGCCGATGCGGTTGTGAGGGCAGAAGGAAGGGAATACATCTTCATCCTTGAAGAAGGGCATAAAGAGGAAAGCCATGATGAGAAAGAGGGACACGACCATGGTGACGGGCATGGGCATGAAGATGCTCACGATGAGAAAGAAGGACATGCCCATGACGACGGGCACGCACATGAGGATGAGGGGAATATGTTCCATTTCCAGCGTATTGAGGTGAAGACAGGTACCTCACAACTTGGTTTTGTGCAGGTAACGCCACTACAGGAAATCCCGAAAGATGCAAAAATAGTCCTTAAAGGAGCCTATTATATCCAGAGCCACCTGATCAAGAGCGCGGGCGGCGGAGGACACGCGCATTAAAACTTAAAGATAAAGATATGGAAAGCAACAAAGAAAAACTGGAGGCTGAAAAAGGCCACAACGATGAGCACGGAGGTATTTTCGGGGCGAATACAGAATTATACTTTGCCATTATTTCCGGACTATTACTGGGTACAGGCTATGGGCTTTCCTTTTCGGAAGGCCTGCCTTCCTGGGTAAGCAATGCCTTTTATTGGGGCGCCTATTTCTTCGGTGGCTTCTTTACCCTTAAGGAAGCAATCGAAAATATAAAGAAAGGTGTTTTTGAGATCGATTCCCTTATGCTTGTGGCAGCCGCGGGTGCAGGGATTTTGGGCGAGTGGGCCGAAGGCGCACTCCTGCTCTTCCTGTTCAGCCTCGGGCATGCCCTGGAGCATTACGCCATGGCAAAAGCGCGGAAATCGATTGAGGCCCTTGCGAGCCTGGCACCTCCTGTAGCCCTCGTAAAACGGGACGGCAGGGAAGAGGAGCTGCCCATCGAAAAGCTTGAACTTGGCGATACCATCGTCATAAAGCCCAACAGCAAGGTGCCTGCCGACGGTGTGGTGGTAAAAGGCGAGGGAAGCGTCAACCAGGCACCCATTACCGGGGAAAGCGTTCCGGTCGATAAAAAGCCGGTTGACGACCTGCAGAAAGATTATAGCAAAGAAAAAAGCATCAAGCCGGAGAACCGCGTGTTCGCCGGTACCATCAATGGCTCTTCCGCCCTAGAGGTAAAGGTCATACGCAAAGCGCAGGACTCTACCATATCCAGGCTGATAAAAATGGTCAATGAGGTGGAGCAGCAGAAGTCCCCGACGCAGCTCTTCACCGACCGTTTCGAAAAGATATTCGTACCCTCAGTACTTGTGTTGGTAGTGGTGCTGTGCTTTGCTTTCCTGGTAATCGATGAGCCGTTCAGCAAAAGCTTTTACAGGGCGATGTCGGTACTGGTGGCTGCAAGCCCTTGTGCCCTAGCCATATCCACACCTAGCGCTGTACTCAGCGGGGTAGCCCGCGCAGCAAGGGGCGGCGTACTCATAAAAGGGGGCAAGCCCCTTGAAGACCTGGGCAATCTAGAAGCCGTGGCATTTGATAAGACCGGTACGCTTACCGAAGGCAAGCCGAAGCTGACCAATATCATTCCCTGGGAAGATGCCGATGAGCAGCACTTCCTGCAGATTGCCGTGGCGGTGGAAAAGCAGAGCGACCACCCCCTTGCAGCCGCTATCGTAAAAGGGGTACAGGAAAAATATCCCGACCTCTCCACGGGCGATGCGTCCAAAGTGAAGGGAATCGTGGGCAAAGGGGTTAGCGCCGAGTTCGATGGCAAGGAAGTCTTCATCGGCAACAAGGCACTCTTCAAGGACAAAGGCCTTGGCAAAGACCTTGAAGATAAGGTGACGGCACTGGAAAAGGAAGGGAACACTACGATGATCGTACAGTATGACGGTAAATTCATCGGCATATTGTCGTTGATGGATGTGGCCAGGCCGGAAGCCAAAGGCGTACTGGAAAAACTGAAATCTATCGGCATAAAGCAGATGATCATGCTCACCGGGGACAACCAGCAGGTTGGGGAAGCCGTAGCCAAAGAGATAGGGGTGACCGAAGTCATGGGCAACCTCATGCCGGAGGACAAGGTCGCTGCCGTAGAAAAGCTGGACAAGCAGTATGGCAAGGTAGCTATGGTAGGCGATGGGGTTAACGATGCCCCGGCTATGGCCAAAAGCACTGTTGGCATCGCCATGGGAGCCGCTGGGAGCGATGTCGCTTTGGAGACCGCGGATATCGCCCTGATGGGCGATAAGCTGGAAGGGCTGCCTTTCGCCATCGGCCTGAGCAGAAAATCGCGTGCCATAATAAAGCAGAACCTCTGGATCAGCCTTGGCGTCGTGGCCGTACTGATACCCCTTACCATTGCAGGGGTAGCCTCTATCGGGCCTGCGGTAATGGCGCACGAGGGCTCCACATTAATTGTCGTATTCAATGCCCTGCGATTGCTGGTGTATAAAAATAAGTAGGTTGGTTGGTCCGGCTGCTGCCTCCTTGCAGATTGGTTAATTAGTAAGGTGTTTTTCATAGTGTAGCAGGGAGGCAAAGCAGTTGGCAGCCTGCCCATAGAAAACCATGACCCTAATCATGTTTTAAGTTTAGTTGTTACTCCGTAGTACTGCTCCCTTGCCGGAACAGGACCAGATGCCAGGGTTTAGGTAATAGTTGACCTGGGTGTTGGCCTTAGGCTTGGGAGCTTACTATCGGTTTTCGTAAACCCATCCTCTTAAATCCGATGAAGCGTAACAGAAAAGGCGCGAGGCCCCACCACAACAAATCGCGCTACGGAGCGAAAGTCCGTGAATACAAAGATGCACGGGACAGGATTGTTATATTTATCCTTGTACTCGTATCCCTTTTTTTTATCTATATACTGCTGTAATGCCCTGCCACAGCGTAGGCATTACTTTTTGACCTAACTAAAAATGCCTTCCCATGGCACAGCGCAACCATAAAAAAGCCATCCCCAAAACCAGTTTTTGGAGAAAGGCAAAACTCGTGAGGAAGGTCAAGATGGGCCTGATCTGGCTTGCGGTCATACTCCTTATCGTTTTCCTTGTACTACAGGTTGCTATTGCCATAACCCACCTGCGTCAGCACGTAGAACATTAGCATAGCGGAGCTTTTAACAGCTTACATCTGGTAGTAGCCTGTAGTTTCCACCGTATTGGTGACTTTTTCCATACCACACATTTCTGTCAGGTTGGTCTCTATGGTCTGGCACAATTTGGTCATGGGGGGTATCCGCCGGTGAATTCTCAAAAGGATCCTGCATGATGATGGCCGTTTTCTCAATCGATAGGAAGATTATCGGGATAAGTATGGTCAGTATGATCTCCACCACAAGCTGCTCATCATCCAGCCCGAAGGGTAGCATCGCAGCAAACACGTAAATCAGCGTATGCAGCAATACACTATAGGAGCGGGGGAAAACGGTGTTCTTGATGCGTTCGCACCGTCCCATGCTGTCACACAACCGCGTTATGATCTCATTGAGCTGTATCTGCCCGAAATCCGATACCTGCCCCTTGCCGGTAGCAGCTTTTATCTGTTCGGAATGCCTGTCGAGCAGCGCATTGGGTATGTTTGTCGCCTTAATCCCTTCTCTTTCCAGATAGCTAACCACAAAACCTGAAAACGGCTGCCTCCGGAGTGATTCCGAAAGGGAATACACCCAAATGACCTGGCGCAGTGCCATTTGGCCTGCCTCCTCTTTCGGAAGGAATTGCAGCGAGAGTCGCACCAGTGTACGTGAGTCATTGACGATGGCACCCCAAATGATCCTCGCTTCCCACCAACGCTCGTAGGACTGTGATGTCCTGAAGGCCAGCAGTAGCGATACTGCCGTACCCAAAAGCGCAGGGATGCCGACTGGCACAGTCACCCCTTTCAGCCACGGGTGCATGTCCACAAAGCCTATGGCAATGGCAAAAAGTACTATGAAGAGTATCTGGAACTTGATCTGTCGTATGAAATACAGTATTGAAATTTTTTTGTTCAGTAGCATGAGTAATAATTATTTACGGGAAATGCAGCAGTAAATTACAAATAAACGGTGAACCTTTCACAGGTTCACCGTTTATTTTAGGTTTTAAAAATTATACGAGATATTGATAAAGAAATTCCTGCCCATCCTTGGCAGCCTGTTCCAGTCCGCGAAGGTGGTATACTCGGTATCAAACAGGTTTTCGATGCCTCCTTTGAGCAAAAGCGATCCGTTGTCCCAACTGAATGCTTTCGTAACCCCAACATTCAGGATGCAATAGGCAGGCAGTGCGGTTTCCCCGAACGCGGGGTTGAACCGGTGCTGGCTTGCCGCCCCTGAGATGTCAAGTTTGGCTGTGAAGGACGAAAGGAGGTATCCCAGTCCCGCCCGGTAAGCAAATGGCTGCATGAGCGGAAGGTCGCCAACACCATCTCCTGAGCCCCTGCGGTAAGATACCGATGCAGATGATTTCCAGCGCTCGCTGAAATCATAGCCCATCTCAGCGGAGAGGTTCGCTATCCCGGCTTGGGGCAGCTGACCGTAGACCTTGACCCCTGCTGCACCGATTGTCATGGCACTCAGGCTGGCATCCGGCCTGCCGATAATGTAATCGAACAGGTGGAAATAGTTGCCCGAGAGCTTCAGCCGGAACCCCGGCGCATCGTACGACACAGCGGCATCTATGGCAGCCGATTTCTCATTTTTCATCAGGGGATTGCCAATGTAGTCGAAGCGGTCAAAACTGTTGAACAGGTAAAAGCCATAGCCTTCGGATACGCCCGGTGCCCGCTCTCCGTAGGAAAGGCCGGCTACATAACTGAAAGCCTCCCGGCTGTGCCGGATTGAGGCCGCCAGGCGCGGGAGCATCCTGGTTCTGCTTTTTTCCATCCTGGGATAAAATATCTGAAGGCTTTGCAGCCCGAAGCGCTCCGCCACGATATTGTTGTGTACGGCGGCACCGGCGGTAAGTGTCACATCCGTATTCCGGCCCGTGATTATGGCATCCTCAAGGGATATATCGCTATAATTGGTCTGTACCCCCGGCCAGGTCAGCATAAACATATCGTTTTCAGCGGGTGTATTAGAGAACATTGTCATCTCTGCCCTTGATTTGTTGTGGTGGGCGCTGACATTGGCTTTCCAGCGATGATTGCCTGAAATTCCATTAATAACGGAGTACAGCCCTGCCGTCCTGCTCCAGCCGGGCATGTCCATCCTGACCGGGACATCCGGCCGTTTGGTGTCATCCATCATGTGCGCGATGCTGTTGTAGTACACTTTAGATTCCCAGCGCTGGACCACGTCCGAAAGATGGTGCCGGATATAGACCATGGAGCCTATCACAGCCTTTGCCGAGGATACGTCCATGGGAAGCGCCGGGTAGCCTACATCTACCGCATGGTCATAAATCACCGAAGCCTCCAGCTGCTGGTGTTCACTTATCTTATATCCTGTAATTGCCGAAACATTATATTTCGTAAACTGAGAATACAACAGCTCTCTGCCGCTTCCAGAAGTGTAATTGCCCGCATCCCTGTACATCAGGTCAATGTCGGCATATAGCTTCTGGCTGCGATATGAAAAATCCGCCCCGGCAATCTTTTGCCGGTTGTTCGATTCAAACCCACCCAGGACAGTCCCCCGGAATTCCTTTTCGCCGAAATAGCTTTTTTTCCGCCGTAGGTCCAGGCCTCCTGCAATCGTCGCGCCACCCGTGGCCCCATGCTGTCCTGATGTGATCACCGCCTCCTCAAGGTTGGTCACCTCAATGTAGGAAGTAACCGGGTCCATCCTGTCGGTGCATGCAGCATAGATGCGCATCCCGTCTATGGTGGTCACGCTTCTCTCGGAAGCCATGCCGTTAAGGTACGGCTCCCACGCATAGGTACCGCGCCGGACCATATCGAGGGAAAGGCTTTGCGCAAGGTAATGGTCGATGGTTGCCAGGGGCTTATCTGCCTTTTGGGACGGGCTGCGGCCGGAGACCACCATCACTTCCTGCAGTTGGACAGGCTGGACGGTATCGGCAGGAAAACCGGCCCTTTCCTGTGCGGCAGTTCCCGAAGCCCACAAACCAATGGCCAAAGGGTATAGGAACAAACAGCCCTTTTGGAGGCAGCACAGCAATCCCCACGCGTTGCGGGGAAATGCATTCAGGATATTTTCCATCTTAAAACTCTATTTCAAAAAAGATGCTGCTTGAGGGGTTGGATTCGGTAACCGGCTCTCCCTTAACTACCGTACCCGCCGAGTCAGCCAGGCGGAGGTTTATCTTCCAGTAGCCGGTCATGGTAAGGCTCAGCCTGCCTTTGTAAGCATCGCTGCCCACGGACGGCACCAGGCTTTCATTATTGGGAGATGTGTGGTTGCCCATGCCCGGCATCCTTGGGTCGATATGGATGGCATAACCTGCTGCAGGCATAAAATCCATTATGCTTTCCATGGTATACAGCACTGCTGACATATCATTTATGGCAACCCTGGGCTGTGAGGGTTCCACCAGGGCTAAGACATAATTTTTCCCGTCTGTACCCTGGAACGATTCAACGCGCCTCCTGGCAGAAGGATTTACATCTATCGCTGCTGATGCCTGGTAGGCAGTCCCGTCAATCTCATAGTCAAGGCTAAGTGTCCAGTATTCCATAGCGTTCCCGGCCATCTGGAATACGATGTAGCCTGAATAAACAGCCGATTGGCCTTCTACCGGGCTAACTGCTGAGGCGGGGCAGGAATGGCTCATGCCGGACATCTGCATCACGGGATTCCAGCTTAGCGGAACATTGCCTACATAAGTCCCATTATCATTATCCTTAACCTTAACGTATACGGCATTGTAGCCGGTTTCGAAAGTACCGCTGGAGGTGTAGAGTTCGAGGCTATGCGCCTGGTTTGACAGGGTAGTAGCAAGGCGGAGTCCCTGAAGGGGATCGGTGGCACTTTGCCCATCGTCCGAAGAACATGAGCCAAAAGCAAGGGCTGCAACAACAGCCAGGATATATCTGAATTTTTGTATTGTTTTCATTAAAGAATATTGAGGTTTATAAATCGTCCGTGGGCATACCATGCCCCAAAGCGCAACACAATGCTGCGCAGCCGCTGTATGGTTTGTACAGGCTGTATTTAATAGTATAGTTTTGGGAATGTTGCCCTCCTAGCAGGGCGGGCGGATCGATTTGTCTGCGTAGAGGAAGTTATAATCCTGGGGATTGAAGCTAACCGGCCTGCGGTCAACTGCAACTATAAGGGGAAGCTCAGGCAATTTTGTAAACCCGGCTGCAATGAAAAGCGGTATCTCGGAGAGTTGCTTCAGCAGGTCTTTGGCCTGCTGCCGGCTCTCTTCGCGCTGCATTTCTGCCAGCCTGCACTTTCCGTTGCAATGGAGTTCCGGCCTGTCAGTATTGCGGCAGAACGTCGCGATGAAAAGTGAGGGATCCACATCATATAAAATGCTGAGCACTGAATTCTGCGCGATGGTCACGAACATCACGGCAACAATAAAACCAGGTATCCAATGCAGTATCCTCATTACAAATCTTAGCCCGCCAAAGGTACGGTAGAAAAGGTTTTTCAGCAAGCCTCGAGAAGCATTATTTGTAAGGATATCGCATAGTCCCGCTACAGAATTCCTTCAGATTTGGCTGTTACTTTAGCCGCTTGAGCATGACCACACCGCCAATCCAATAATTCGCTGCGTTATGATGAAAAACTTCTTAAGGAAAGCCAACAGCCACAAGCGCTCCCTGCTGGGTGCGCTCACCAAAAGCCTGGGTTCGGAAGTAGAGGCGGCACCGCCCGGCCTCGATGCTGCCACAATTGAGCGGATATTGGTGGTGCGCCCCAACCACAGGCTGGGCAATACACTGATGCTTACCCCTCTTGTACGGGAAATAAACCACCTGCTGCCCGGCGCTACGGTAGACCTTTTCGTAAAGGGAATACCGCCGGAGCGGTTTTCCGGAATTATGAGAATGTCGGCAAGGTTATCGCACTCCCCAAAAAGCATTTCAGCCGATTGTACCTGTATACGTATCGCTGGCTGCAGTTGCGATTGAAACCCTACGATCTGGTCATCAACATCGATCCCGGCTCTTCATCGGGCAGGATGGCGACAGCATTTGCAAGGGGGCGTTTCCGGATCAACGGCAACCTGCCGGAGCAAGAGGCTGCCCATCTCCCGGATTATGGGCATCTGGCGAAAAAGCCGGTATATAATCTAAGGTATTTCCTGTCTACAACGCAACATCAAGCGGTAACCCGGTATCCGGTACCGATGCCTGATATCCTGCTAACCGGAACAGAATTAAATCAGGCCAGTGAAACCGTGAGAAAACTGGCCAGGGGCAATGCAAAGGTCATTGCGCTGTTCACGCACGCCACAGACACAAAGAAACTCAGCGCCACATTCTGGGAGCGCATCTACAGGCGCATCCAGACTGAATTCCCCGAGCATGCGGTAATTGAGGCCCTGCCTGTAGAGAATGTTTCGCAGCTCGGCTTCAAAGCACCCTGCTATTATACCGCCCAGGTGCGGGAATTAGCCTCGGTAATCGCCAACTGCCACCTTTTCATAGGTGCCGACAGTGGGATCATGCACCTGGCATCGGCATCAGGAATCCCTGTCATCGGGCTGTTCAATGTTACGAACCCGAAGAAATATGCGCCCTACGGCAATGGCAGCCTTGCTTTCGATACAAATAAGAACGATGAAGACGTCTTATTTCAGGCTATTTCAGACCTGTTGACAAAGGATGTACAGGACTATCGCCATAAATAACTTAAATCCGGGATATATGAGATTATTGATTACCCTCGCATTATGGTGCCTTGCCACAGGTTTAGCAAATGCGCAGGCACATAAAGATGAACCCCGTCACGGCGGGATAGTGGAAGAGTCGAATGGCTATCACTTTGAGATGGTACAGTCGGGCAGCCAGCTGACTATCTATGTGCTTGAAGCAGAGGGGAAACCATCGCTTCAGTATACGGGCATCGAGGCGGAGTTCATTTTTGGAAAGAAACCATCCGAGAAGGCCTTCTTGGTAAAAAGCGACAAAGGCTATTTCGTTACGACCATACCGGCCTCTGCAGCCTCTTTCGAGCACTGCATGATCATACTGGATGTAGAAGGGGAGCGGCTTTCGGTGACGTTCCCCAACTCGTCCCACAGCAGGAAGAAAAAGCGCGGGCATAGCCATTAAAAACAACGGAAGGTTTGGGCGCGGAGGGTTCGGCACAATAGTTGCAAAAGAATTGAAATGGCCTGCAAATAGTCGTATATTTGCTTGCATTAAAGATTCATTGCGCTTGAGGATACTGCTGTTCATACTTTCATTTTCCATGCTGGCTGCCACGGCGCTGCCTTGCTGTGCCATTTCCGATGCCCTTTCGCATACGGAGCACCATAGCGATGACCACGGCTGCAGCAGCCAGGCAGATGATGGATGCAGTGACTGCCTTCAGTATTCTTTCTGCAACGGCTGCGGCGGTTTTTTTGCCACCGCACCGCAAACTTTTGAATTCCCGCCTCCCAGCCATGAGGAACAGGTGAATTCGTATCCGCTCCAGTGCCAGATTGTGCGGAACGCACAATCGTCTATCTGGCAGCCTCCCCGCGTTAGCTGATTTAAGTATGGTCAGCCGTGGCCGCAGGAATCTTTCCCTGTGCCCTGATGCTGGTGCAGTAACCCCACCCGGTAAACCTTCCGGGGGATATCTTTATTAATACCAGTTTATTATTATGAGCGATACATGTTGCCAGGGCAACGGTGGCGGATGTTCCGCCGCTGCCCCAAATCCGCAGGCACAGGGTACAGCTGTACCCGGTGCCCTGCAAAGACGATGGCCGCTGCTGGCGGGTCTGGCAATCCTTTTGGCACTGATTGTCCTAGAGTCTGTCTTCTCCCGGGCAGTCCAATTCCCGCTGGACCTGTTCCTGTACCTAACAGCCTACCTGCTGTCAGGAAACAATGTGCTTCTTCTCGCCTGGCGTAAGGCATTGAGGCTGGATTTCTTCAATGAGTTTTTCCTTATGAGCATTGCCACTATCGGCGCGTTCGTTCTGGGCTCTTACAGTGAAGGGGTTGCCGTGATGGTCTTTTATTCCATTGGAGAATGGTTCCAGGATGCCGCTGTAGGGCGTGCAAAGCGGAGCATCGCCGCCCTTTTGGACGCACGGCCGGATGTAGTCACGGTCTTACGGGCAGACACTACCATGCAAGTACATCCTTCTGAGGTCCGGATAGGTGAAACCATCATAGTGAAAGCAGGCGAGAAGGTGGGCCTCGACGGTACCCTGTCATCCTCAGGTGCTGCATTTAATACTGCAGCGCTTACAGGAGAAAGCAAGCCTGATACCAAGTATGAGGGCGAAACAGTGCTGGCCGGGATGATCAATATGCATAAAGTCTGTGCTATAACCGTAACCGCTATGTATAACGACAGCAAGCTGAGTGCCATACTGAAGATGGTGGAGGAGGCCACGGTGCGGAAATCAAGGACACAGCTTTTCATCAGCCGCTTCGCCAGGGTGTACACCCCGGTTATCTTCGCGCTTGCAGTGCTGGTCTGCCTTGTTCCCGCGCTGTTTGTCGAGGGCTACGTTTTCCGGGAATGGGCCTACAGGTCGCTGGTCTTTTTAGTGATCAGCTGCCCCTGCGCACTGGTGGTTTCCATACCATTGGGCTATTTCGGGGGCATAGGGCTTGCATCACGCAACGGCATCTTATTTAAGGGCGCTGGCTTCCTTGATGCGATAAGCGAGGTGCAGGCCGTGGTCTTCGACAAGACCGGCACACTTACCAAAGGTGTTTTCGAAGTGCGTGAGATCCATGCCTATACGTTGGACGAAAATACGTTGCTCCGGGCCGTTTGTGCCCTTGAGCAGCATTCAGCCCACCCCGTGGCGAAAGCCATCGTAGAGTACGCTTCCGGTAATGGGATTGCTCCCTTTCCTGGGCCTGCCGATGTCGGGGAGCTGCCAGGATTGGGACTCAAAGGTACTATTGGGGGCAAAGAGGTTTTGGCAGGAAATGCGAAGCTGCTCAGGAGCCATTCAGTGCCTTACCCGCCAGCGCTGGACGAGGTTACAGAAACAACGGTACTGGTCGCCATTGACGGCGAATTCGCGGGGCACATCACGATAGCTGACGTAATCCGGGATGACGCTGCAGCGGTTATAAAAGCCCTGCATAAAAAGGCATTGCGACAGCCATATTATCAGGAGACAAACAGGCTGTCGTAGACAGGGTAGCCCGGCAACTGGGCATTGACAATGCCTACGGTGACCTGCTGCCGGAAGACAAGGTCAGTAAGCTGGAACAGCTGAAATCCTCAGGCAGGAAACTGGCGTTCGTGGGAGACGGCATAAACGATGCCCCTGTACTCGCCCTTGCTGATACCGGCATCGCCATGGGAGGGCTTGGCAGCGATGCAGCAATCGAGACCGCCGATATCGTGATACAGAATGACCGGCTTACGAAAATAGACTCCGCCATCAGGATCGGGAGGCTGACCAAAAGGATCGTCTGGCAGAATATCTGCCTTGCAATCGGCATAAAGGCCCTGGTGCTGATTTTGGGTACAGCCGGAATGGCAAACCTTTGGGAGGCTGTAATAGCCGATGTGGGTGTTGCGCTGCTGGCCATACTCAATGCCGTCCGTATACAGGGCACACGCCTGGCTCGGCAATAGTGACATCCCTGTTTATTTAAATTATTATAAAAAATCATTATGTTTGCTTAACAATTATCTAATTATGAAAACAATTTTTAAAACATTCCTTATTGCCTTTACGGTAATGCTTTTCTCAACAAATGTTTCTGCACAGGAGAAAAAAATCCAGACCGCCACAATTAAGACGACAATCTATTGCGACCACTGTAAAGTGTGCGAGACCTGCGGCCAGCTTTTCAACCAAAAGCTTTTGAAAGAGCCGGGAGTACAGATGGTAGTCCTGGATGAGGAAAAGATGACCATAAAGGTTACCTACAATACAAAGAAGACGGACCTTGGCAAAGTAAAGACTGCAATCAGCAAGTTAGGCTATGATGCCGATGACGTGAAAGCAGACCCGGCAGGCTACAAAAACCTCGACGGTTGCTGCAAAAAGTAATCTTAAAACTCTCATCACTGATGAGAGTTTTTTATTTAGAACTATTTCGGATCAGCCAGCCAAAGTTTTTTTAAATTTTGACCGTAATCTATTCAATAAAAACATTGAATAGATTACGGTTTTTATTTATATTAGCAACTTGATAATATAACATAGTTATGAATCCAAATAAAAATATCGTGAGTTCCATAAGATTTTCAGCAGTTATCCTGTTTTTTACCTTTTTCGGCACAACCCCCAAGTCCATGGCACAGACTGCTTTTGTTGAACGTGTTTTTGACGAAAGCCTTGCACAAACAAGTTATCTGATAGCTAATCTGCAGACTAAGGAAGCTATTGTAATTGATCCTAAGCGTGATATTGATACCTATTTAGAAATAGCCAGAAAGCATAATTTTAGAATTACTAAAGTCACTGAAACCCATATTCATGCGGATTTCCTTAGCGGCACACGTGAACTTGTATCTGCAACCGGAGCTGAATTATTGTTATCCGGAGAAACGGACAGCAATTGGGCCTATGAATTTCCGCATTCACCGCTTAAAGATGGAGACAAGATATCAATGGGAGAAATAGTTCTTACCGTTATGCATACTCCCGGGCATACTCCCGAGAGCCTTACGTTTCTCCTAATGGACCAGTCGGTTTCTGATAAACCGCAAAAAGCCTTTACAGGGGATTTCGTTTTTGTGGGTGATGTAGGCCGTCCTGATCTTCTTGAGAAAGTAGCGGGCCAGATCGGGTCTCAGGATAAAGGCGCTAAATCCTTGTATGCGTCTTTACAGCGCTTTTCTAAATTGCCGGATGAGTTGGAGATTTGGCCGGGACATGGAGCAGGGTCATTTTGCGGAAAGTCTTTAAGCAGTGTTCCGCAATCCACATTAAAAATTGAGAAAGCGACTAACAAAGCTTTCCAATTCCACAACGATGAAAAAGGTTTTGTAAAATATATACTGGATGGCCAGCCAGAGCCACCTAAGTATTTTGCAGTCATGAAGCAATGGAACAGAGAGCCACGCAGCCTTCTGGTGGAAGTTCCTAAGTACTATGAACTTTCGAAAGAAGAATTCAGTGAGGCGCAAAGAAACGGCTTAATCATTATTGATACGCGAAAAAAAGAAGTTGTGGCTAACGGGTATATACCGGGAAGCCTTCATATCGAGGGAAGCAAATCTTTTTCGACATTTATGGGCTGGCTATTGGATTATGAGCAGCAATATGTTCTTATCGCTGATAAAGATGAAATTGAAGACCTGACACGTAAACTAATGCGAATCGGAATGGACAATATGTATGGTTACATAACCGATGTAAATGCGCAAGGTCAAAAATTAGAAAAATTTTCAATCGCCGGGCGTGACGATTTGCTGAAGGCAGTTGGGACCAAAACCAAAGTCATTGATGTCAGGACATCCTCGGAGTTCAACACAGGGCATGTAAAAGGAGCAGAAAATATAGCCCTTGCCTCACTTGAGGACAATCTTGCACAGATTAAAACAGATAAGGCGATAATTGTGCACTGTAAAAGTGGTACGCGCGCAGCAATGGCTTATTCCATACTGAAAAAATATGGTTATAAAGATGTTAGGGTTTATCTGGGTGACATTAAAGATATAACGGAAAGCCCGCAGAAACACTAATCCTTTTAGGTTAAGTTTTTAGGATTGGATTACAATAGTTTGAAATCAGAAATGAATAAGAGAGAATTT
Organism: Flavobacterium sp. J372; assembly: GCF_024699965.1. Lineage (NCBI taxonomy): Bacteria > Pseudomonadati > Bacteroidota > Flavobacteriia > Flavobacteriales > Flavobacteriaceae > Flavobacterium > Flavobacterium sp. J372. Next base: position 2,176,005 of record NZ_JAJOMZ010000004.1, on the reverse strand, counting down.
AAGGATGCAGTATATCAGGAGTTAGCTAAGATTTCCAAAGCCCTTGCCAACCCGCATCGTTTGGAGATAGTCGATCTTTTGGCTCAGGGCCCATTTTCCGTTGAGGTCATTGCAGACTATACCGGCATGAGCGTTGCCAATGCCTCGCAGCATCTGCAGGTGCTTAAAAAGGCACAGCTGGTCGAAACCAGCAAGGACGGAAATTTTATCTTTTACCACCTGCGTAATGAAAAGGTCTTTGCAGCCTGGCGCTCGCTTAGGGAGTTAGGTATGGAAAACAACACGGAAATTGAAGGATTGGTAAAAGATTTCAGGTCGAACTTTCACAATCTTGCACCAATATCTGCCGAAGATTTGCTTGAAAAAATTGGTAAAAATCAAGTTTTGGTGCTGGATGTACGCCCGGAAGCTGAATTTAATCGTGGGCATATCCATTCCGCGCTTTCGATGCCTTACGATAAAATAATTAAGCGTATCAGGGAGTTGTCTAAAGAAAGTGAAATTATAGCCTATTGCCGTGGACCGTTTTGCATATATGCCGATCAGGCTGTTAAAATACTTACGGAGTATGGATATAAGGCCAACAGGCTTTCTGAGGGCTTTCCTGACTGGATGTCTAAAGGTTATCCCGTGGAGAAGGCTGTTTAGTAATAGAGAGGATTTTTTTATTCCACACGCTTATATTTTATCTTAAAAATTATAGACCTACACATGATATATCTCGATTACAATGCCACGACACCCGTTGCACCTGAAGTGCTGAAAGCCATGCTGCCTTATCTTTCGCAGCATTATGGAAATCCATCGAGTGTCCATGCACTGGGAGAAAAGACCAAATCTGCAATTGCTGCTGCAAGGCGTGCTGTTGCGCAGTCATTGGATGCCGAGGGAGCCAAGATCATATTTACAGCTACCGGTAGCGAGGGCAATAATCTGGCCCTTAAAGGAATCGCCCATGCCCTTCGCTATAAAGGAAAACACATCATAATATCTGCAGTAGAGCACCCGGCAATCTCATTACCTGCCGCATACCTTGAAAAAGAAGGCTACGACATCTCAGTTATTCCGGTTGACGGGCAGGGTAGGATCAACCCGGCTGATGTAACCGCTGCCCTTCGGGATGATACCATATTAATCAGCGTAATGCTGGCTAATAATGAAACCGGAACAGTACAGCCTGTAAAGGGAATCGCTACGATAGCCCACCAAAATGGAATTTTGATGCATACTGATGCAGCGCAGGCGATAGGTAAGATGAGGGTTTCTTTTCAGGAGTTAGGCGTTGACCTGATGACGATTGTGGGACATAAAATATACGCACCTAAAGGCATTGGAGCGCTCATCGTGAAAGAGGGTGTAAACTTGGAGTCTTTAATACATGGTGCGAGCCACGAATACGGATTAAGGGCAGGAACTGAGAATGTTCCTTACATCGTGGCTTTAGGCAAAGCCTGTGAGCTGGCAGCTGATACAGCCTTGGCCAAGGCTGGGGGTATTACCGCCCTTACAGAAAAATTACATAATGCCATTAAGGATGCCTATCCTGATGCGGTCTACAATGGGCATGTTACAGAAAAGCTTTGCAATACGCTTAACATCAGTTTTCCGGGATTAGATATGGGCAGGCTTATTGAAGGATTGCAATCCAAGATCGCCTGTTCTACGGGAGCTGCCTGCCATAGCGGGGATGCGACACCATCTTCGGTATTGCTGCAAATGGGTAAATCAACAGAAGTTGCCTCTACAGCCATCCGTTTCAGTTTGGGACTTTATACCTCCGAAAAGGAAATAGAAGAAGCTATTGATCATATAAAAACGTGTCTTGGTGCACTACAAAACAACAAAAACATGGAAGAAAAAGCCAGTACAAAAGAACATTGGGAAAATATATATACTACAAAATCACTTGAATCGGTAAGCTGGTACCAGCCTGTACCGGAAACCTCACTTGAAATGATCACCAAGTATGCTGCATCAAAAGATGCGGCCATCATTGATATGGGCGGGGGAGACAGCTTCTTATCCGACCACCTGCTAAACCTTGGCTATACCGATATTACGGTACTGGATATTTCTGAGGCAGCCATAGCAAGGGCAAAAGAAAGGCTTGGAGAAAAAGCCGATAAGGTAAAATGGATTGTATCAGATGCTGCTAATTTTCTCCCTGAAAGGAAATACGACATATGGCATGACCGCGCCGCATTCCATTTTTTGACAGCCGGGGGCGACATCAGCAACTACACAAGGTCAGCTTTATCAGGAATCGCACCTGATGGCATGTTGATTCTTGGCACATTTTCAGAGAATGGGCCAAAAAAGTGTAGTGGTATAGATATCAGGCAATATTCCGAAAAGTCAATGAAAGCGATGTTCCAAGACGGTTTCGAGCCAATTGAATGCTTTGCATCAGACCATCGCACCCCATTTGATACAGTGCAGAATTTTACCTTCTGCGTTTTCAGGAAGCACTAACGCAGCCGGGACATGTGCCTCGAACCATTAACTCAAAATAACATGACAAAACAGTGGCTTGAAGAGCAACAGATCTATATATATATTGTTGTACTTATCCTAAGCGGCATTGTTGGGATATACTGGCCCGGCAGCCACGGCCTGGAATCTTGGATTGAGCCGGTAATCGGAATCCTGCTTTACAGTATGTTCTGCCAGATCCCTTTCCTTGAGCTGAAGGGTGCGCTGAAAAACCGGTCCTTCTTTAAAGCCCTGCTTTTTGGCAACTTTATACTTGTACCGCTCCTGGTATGGGGGCTCGTCACGGTATTTTCCCCTGACAGCACCGTGGCGATAGGTATTGTTTTGGTATTGGTAACCCCCTGTATCGATTATGTGATAGTATTTACGCACATGGGCAAAGGGGACTACAAATCCGTGCTGGCCTCAACACCCCTTCTTTTTGCCCTGCAGATGGCCTTGCTGCCCATCTATATGCTTGTTTTTCTTGGGAGGGAAACAATAGAGATCATTGAATTGGCCCCTTTCGTTAAATCATTCCTGTATCTTATAGTGATTCCATTTTCGTTATCCGTGCTGACACAGCTGGCTGCGAAATCAAGGAACAGGGTGGGGGGAAAGGCTTCTTGATTATTCAGGCTGGATACCCGTCCCGGCGATGGCAATGACCTTTTTCGTGGTGGTCGGGTCACAGGTACCTTCCTTAAAGGAAAACACTGCACCCGTTGTGGATGCCGTGCCGGTGTACCTGGCCTATGCCGTTCTATCGCCTTTGCTGGGAAAGGTTTCATCCATGATTTTCAGGGTAGGCTATTACGGTTCCCGCGCGGTATCGTTCAGCACCGCAACGAGGAATTCCCTTGTAGTGCTTCCGTTAGCCCTTTCGCTTCCGGCACCTGAAAACAGGATTGTGGCTGCGGTAATTGTGACACAGACCATTATCGAAATACTTTCAGAACTGGTATACATCAAAGCCATTCCCATATTGACAAGGCAAAAGGAGAAATAAACCGATATACAGAAAAAAATATGGCTGCCCCGAAGGACAGCCATAACTATAAAAACTGTGCGTCTTTTTACAGGTCAAGCTCAGCCTTTATAAACTCCTTAGCGCCGTCCGGGCCTTTGAGCTCCATCCAGGCTTCACTTTTATCGCCACTGACTGAAACCGTAAAAGTGAAGAAGCCGCAGCATTCCCTCTCTGTCTTGATAAAGTCCGCCAACTCATCAACAACGGCATCACTGCCATCAAACCGGTAAGCAAAACCATTGCTGAGCTCTTTCCGCTCTTTTATCTTGCTTTTCAGTGATGCGATGATTGTTGCCTTGCGCGTTTGCAGTTCGGGACTCGTTAATTTGCAGGACAACTGGGTATCCCTGCTTTTCGCCTCACAACCCGGTGAGCATGAAGAATGGTTATCTGTGGCCATAACTGTCTTATTTTGGGAATAGCAGGAGAATGTACCTGCGAGCAGTATAATATATAATGCTTTCATTGTATAAGGATATTGGGAGCGCCGGCCGGCGCTCCCGTGAATAATTAAGCTTTGGTCTGTGGCTTGGCCCCACAGCAGGAGGCGTCAGCCTTGCACGATCCCTTAACCGCGCCTTCTGCCGGAGGATTTCCCGAAACCGTGGCTGTCGCAGCACATGACGGCTTGGGTTTATCCTGCGGTGCAGGTATTGCCGTGCTGTCATCGGCGTGCACTGTAGAGGCAGTACACCCGGAGGCAGTAGCTACAGCCTCTGATTTTTTTCCGATGCGCAGCACGAGCCTTTTTCCGGCTGCTTTTTATTTTCCTGTGACTGGGCTGCAGCACTGAAGGCTATAAGCATCAGGGCAGCCATGAAGATATTTTTCATAGATATACGTATTTAAATTTAAAAAAAGTGTGTAATAAGGCAGCCGGAAGCCTTCCGGTACCAATAAAGCTATCCTATCCGGGCAAATTTGGGCGGATGCCATACACCTTTAACCCTTCCCGAGTCGAAAAGGGATTTCAATACGTAGTTGTCGTCGGTGTCGTAACCGGGAGATGGTTTTTGGCTGTAGAAAAAAGAGGTTTCTATAAAAACAAGGGTTTTCAGGCAGCATGAAAACGGCGAGCAGGTTTGCTCGGCACAGCCGTCCGCATCTTTTTGCGTTTCGGGCTTGGATGAGCAACTGCCTCCGCACTTTTCAGCATGCACCGACATGACGAGCTTTGCTGCGGGAGCAAATGCCAGGCTGAGGATGTAGATGCTGATGATGCAGGCCAACAATTTCATGTGTCAAATATATCGTAATTTTCAATTGGTTGGTTTTTAAATTTTTATGTTGCCATTAAACTTGCGTGGTTCTTGCAATTTTTTGACTGTTTTTATCAATGTTCACTTCAAAGGTGCGGTTAACTTTACAGCTCCTTTTTTTAAGCCAATGGAAAAGTTTATGTTTACAGCCGAGGGTGTGATGTCCTACACCGCAAAGCTTTATGCTTTGGACGATGCAAAGCTTACGCTGGAGGTTAGCGCTTTCGCGACTGACCCGATTGCTTACTTGTCTGAAAATTTCGAGCTCGCGGTAGGCCATCTCGAATACCTCCGCGATATCAGTGAGCATGCCCGTACCATTTTTTCGTGGAGCCTGGGTGCTGCATTGCTTGCAAGACGTCCCGTTACGATCAGGATTATTCACCCCGGTTCGGAAAAGCTGCCTGCCGATGCCTGCCTCCTGCTCAGCAGCACCCAGGCATCGCACTACGCAGCAACTTCCCTGGACAATACAGGCAACTGTGAACTCACTCTTACATGGTAGGAACTTAACAGAAATGTTGCGTTGTGAGCATGGGAGCATCACAGCACAGCAAGGGGGCAGCTATAGTTGCTGCCCCCTATAAATATTACCCAAAGCATTCCTGAGGTTGGGGCAGTCAGCGCCGCACAATACCCCGTGAAGGTTTTGCGCGGCGCGCCGCGCGCCTCAAACGGGCAGCGGTGCTGCCCTGAAGCCTGCAACATTCAAAAACAGCCCCCGTTGCGTGGTGATGCAGTTGCGGAACAGTTGCCACAGCAGGGAGCAGCCCATCTGCGCCAATGTAGAATTGACAAACAAATCCTGCTTTTCAAGAGCCTCGGCAAGCGAGCAACTCGGCAGGTCATCGATGTCAGCCTGTAATAGCATTTCCGTAAATTCATCCGTCACGAATGGCAGGCTGCCCACCGTTTCAAACTTTCCCGAAGTAGGCTGTTCTATATCCCCGATGGTCGAGAGTATGACCTGACCGTTTTCCCTGCCATTCCCAAAATCCATCCAGTACCTTGGCACATCACTGTAGCGGCGTTCGCTGCCCATTCCTTTCAAAACGTCCGCAATCCCGAACCGCGCTGTCGCGCTGTCCACGCAGGAGATATAAATCGTTGCCCGTTGGTTGTCAGCCTTCCCGAACGGCTTACAGACCGCTTTCCATCCCGTGCCGAAGAAACGGTTGCAGCGCGTTGCCAGTGCGGAAGCCTTGGGCAGCCCCAATTCGCTTGCGGCGAACAGCTGCCTGCCGAGATTGGCTTCGGTTACTACATCATCGTCCCAAAGGCTTACCTGAAAGCCTGCATGCCCGAGGGCAATAAGGCTGTGGCTCATCCGTGCCAAGCCCGTCAGCACCTGCGAACCTGTGCCGCCTGCCCCGATAAGGCATACCTCTATGGGGTTGGTTGGGTTCAAAAGTTCGGGGGCTATGAAGTGCGCTTTCGTTTTCATCGCAATAGTTGTTGAAGGTTTTTACCGACAGGCAGAAGTTCTTCCACAGGGAAAGCTTCTTCCGTTTTCATAAGTTGGCTATAAAGGGCGATAAGGTCGCCCTTGATGGGATTATGCGTGTTGATAAGGTGGCTGAAATAACTCCCGAAAAAATACCCTTCCCATCCCGCCATAAAATCCTCAAGCGAAGCCGCCTTTGAAATCCGTACATCGACATTGCCCATGCACACGTTCCCGTTATGGTACAGGTTTAGGAATGGGGCGTGGAAAAGGGGAGTGGAGAGCCGTGGCTTGCCTTTGCCTTTAAGTGCATAGATATGCAGCTGCTGCCTGTTTGCTGCCCACACCAAGGCAGGCAGGGTGACCTTTCCGCTCGGCAGCCCAAGGTGCTGCGAGAAATACAGCTTTTGGCACATTGGCTTGGTGTACCATACTGCGCTGCCGTTTTCAGCAGGGTTAAAGTGCAGCACCTTGGATGGCACGATGCCCTTTGGCTTGAGGAATGCCTTTGCCACTTCTTTGGAGGTGTCAAGGGCTTTTGACAGCCCCTGCGCCTGCCGCACCGTCAGGGGACGGGGGTTCACGGGAACGCCGTTTACGTCCATATCATAGTACTCGATATACAAATCGGTATCGCTTCCTTCGGGCTTGAACAGCACGAGTGCTGCAGTGGGGTGGTAGAGGGTGTCAGCTGTTTCCATTGTCGGTGTCGTTTAGCAGTTCGCACAGGTTATTTATCAGGCGGAATAGCCTGCATTCAAAGTCGAGGCTGTCGTCCTGCGCGTTTCCGTCAAAGGTGCGGTGCAGCACGGGTTCCTGTATGTCGCTGCATTCGTTGAACTCGTTGTTCACGCATTCGGCGAGGGTAGTGTAGAGCCACCCTGCCGTATCGGCGCAGAAGCCGATGTACTTTTCCATCGTGATGCATTCCGCACCATCGTAATCGTCAGGGTCGGGCAATATGCTCGTATCGGCATGCCACCACAGGTGCGCCTCGGGATAATCCCGCCACAGTTGAAGGGCATCGGTCGCAAGGTCAAGGCAGCTGCTGCCGAACAGGTCGGGCGGCAGAAAGGCATCAGCAGCTGCGGAGAGCCTCACAGGATGAAACCCATGCTTTAGCCTGCGCAGCATCACATTCCCGATGTGGGTAGCTTCGTGCAGCTGTGAACGGTTTTGCCAATAGTGTTCCTGTTCCCATCCTTCGGGGTCATCCTCAACCCATTGCCCAATCATGTCATATTGCCAAGAAAGGTAGCTATCCTCATCACGGTAGAACGGCACGCCTGCCACATGGTAGAGGTAGGCGCAGACCCCGAGCAGCAGCTGTGCGCCCTTTCGGGTGGTGCGGGAGCGCATAAGGCGGTGCAGCGGCACGACAGGGATGTAGTAAAGCGTGTTGCCTGTACGGTAATTTTCGGTTGCCGTAAGGTATAGCCTCCCCGCGTTTTCTACTGTGCCAATCTCCACGCCCTGCTCGCAGGCAGTGCGCAGCTTCCGCTGCGCATCCCACAGGGCGACCTCGCGGCTGTAGGGGTAGCCAAGGTGTCGGGTGTCCATCGGGCGGATGCCATAGTGGTCGCACAGCAGCGCAAGCGACCCAAAGAAATCCGTTTCCTGCTGCGGTGCTGCTGCTTTGCCCTCGCCCGTATAGTGGGGCAGGAAGCGGCATTTCAGAAAACCATAGGCAGCAGCCCCGCAGGGGCTGCCTGCATCCTGTCGCGCTGCACCTCGGCGGCATCCCGCCTGCGGTTTAGCCCGAGCAGGAACTGCCCCGCGCTTTGGTGGAGCAGTTGCTGCCTTTTGCTTTTGGGCAGCCGTAGCTGCCCTGCGATGTGCTGTTGCATAGTCCATATTCTTAATTTATCCTTTCGTTCCCATCATGCCCTCAAAGCGGTACTGCACCGCATCGTTATCAATCACAGGGCCGCTGACTTTTGCGGTCGTGAGTATCGGGTAGGTATTGGCGTAGAACTGCATTACCGCGTCCACGCTCCAGTTGCTGTCGGGGTCGGCGAGTTCAATCTCCTGCCCCTTGTCCTTCATCAGGAACAGCCTCGGCATCAGTTGTGCTGTTATCATCTTCTTGGGTATTAGGTGCTACGTTCTGTGGCTGTTCCCCGCCGAACAGGTCGGGGGCGAACTGCTTGGAAAGGCTTGCCCTGCGCTCGCGCAGTGCCTCGGCGCGGTCGGGATAGTCGGACGGTTGCGGCACTTTGCTCCATGCCTCCTTAAATTTGCCCTCCTGCTCCAGTTTGTCCACCTGCGCCATCGCCTCAAGGTATTTCTTTTCCTTGGGGTCTTGCGTGGCAGGTTTTTCGGTCTTTTCCGCTTTCTTCTTCTCGAGTGCGGATTGCTTCTTAGCTTCTTCCTGTCCTTTTAGGAACTGCTCCATATTGACGAGTACCTGCGAGGTAGCCTGTACAGGCTCGGCGATATTGGGAAAGAAGCCTTCGCCCAGTTCCTTGGGCGTACCTTTCAGGATAAGCGGGGGTATGTGCCTTTTGGCATTGTCCCCGCAGGCAGGGTTTTGCAGCAGTACCGACACGGTCAGCTGCTCGCCCTCCTTCTTTAGGGTCAGGTTCAGGCAACCCTCGAACTTGAGGGCTGCCACCTGGCTGAAAAAAATTAGTCATTGCCATAATCGTGTTATTTACGTTTCGTGTAATGGGGGCTGCTCTCGGCAACCGCCCTCAAAAGGTTTTCCGCCTTGCGGATTTCAAAGGCATCTTCGGCACTTACGCCCAAACCATCCAAATCCTCAAAGCGGGTGAGTATATCCTCAATGACCCTGATGGCTGCCTGTTCGGTTATATCGGTCAGGCGGCTCATGGCATTGCGGTGTAATGGTTAAACAGCAGCTGCACGGCAAGCCCGTAGCGTTGGTTTTCGGGCAGGGGAGGCAATGCCGCCGCCTGCTTTACGATGCAGTCAATGGTAAAGATGGCATTGTACCCGTCAAACAACTGGTCGGCAAAAAGGCTGCTGCTTTTGGTCAGTGCGCGGCTGTGCCTGTTTACGGTATTGGCAACTTCTGCTGCCTGCACGTACCAAAAGTCGAAGGTCAGCAGTTCATTGTCCCATGTGCTGCGCAGGGCTTCCTCATTCGCTGTCAGGAAAGCATACCCTGCGGTCAGGCTGTCCAGTATGCCCTTCAGATGTTCAGGGAAAAGGCTTGCGAGCAGCTTGCCCTTGTCCACGTTATTCATGCTTTGAAGTGGTTTCATAATTATAGGATTTGTGCAGACCCGCAAAGGCGGGGACTGCGGTTAAACATCAGTTCAGGTGCAGGGCAGCCGCCCCGCTTTTGGCAAACGCGGTACAGAGGTCAAAGGCTTTCTGCGCCCGTGCCTGCCCCTTGCCGCCGAGGTAGAGTGATTTCATCTTGTCGGTGTCGCTCTTGAAATTGCGCACGTTTTGGTAGTAGCCCGTCACGGCATTGTATGCCCCGAATACTGTCCCCTTAGTGGTGGGCAGCTGCTGCGCCTCGCTCGCCATCGCATAACCGAAAGCGGCATCACAGGCATTTTTGAATACGCTTGAGAGTTCCGCTTCCGCACCTTTTTTCAAAAGGTTGTAGGTTTCTGTATTGGGGCATAGTGCCAACTGTATCAGTTTTTTGACTTCCTTATCCTCAATCCTGACTTTAGCCCACTGGTTGAATACATTTTCAAGCTGAACGCCAAGGGTGTCCGCCAAGCCCATGACCCTGTGAGCCTGCTCCAAGCGTTCTTTTGCCCCTGCGGTATGGCGTATGCGCACCACATTGGACATCGAGCGCATTGCGGCGTTCAGGGTGTTTTGGCATACGATACGGATAGGGGTAAAGGCGGCTGTAATGCTTCCCGAGCCATCGTGCGAGGTCGTCAGGAAAATGTACTTTTCCGTCACATCGTCTCCGTTGCCCACGCGGATATAGCCGGGCAGCTTTGCCGTGATGAAGATGCGTTCGCCCTGCCCGATAGCCCCTGCGGTCTCGTACAGGATGCCGTCCCCGCCGCCCACGATGGCATCGAAGAAAGCGAAGGCATCGGAATTCTGCACGATTTGGTAGTCTTTGCCCACCACACCGAAAACGGCATTGGTATCGGTGCGCAGGGTGGCGTACTGGTCGGGTACGGCAAAATCAACACCCGCCTCGGCGGTCTTGGCAAAAAGCGGGGCTTTTACCACTTGGTAATCCAACCCTGCAAAGGCTATCGCCTCGCGGGAGGTCGGGTAATCCTGCACTACCTGCCCAAGGCTGTGCCATGCAGGCTGCTTCACGCTGAAAAAAGAATATTCCTGCGTACGTTCGTTGAAATTCAGGTTATGTGCCATGATGTTCTGATTTAAAAATTAAACACAATACGTTCTGTTCAGAAAGGCAGGTCATCGTGTTCCTCTTCCTTGCCCTGTACCACTTCGGCATTCACTTCCATCGCCGCCGCTTTCGCTTCCTGTGGTTTTCCCGTGCCTTCATTTGCGACAGCCTGCCCACCGCCGTGCAGCGTTATCTTCGCTGTGTGGAAGTTCAGCCCTGCCTTAGCCTGACCGCCCCCGTCAATCCATGCCCGTACGCTCACACGCCCCGAGAGTTCCACAATCTTGCCCTTGGTCAGGTACGGGGCTATCCCTGTGCCCAACCAGTACGAGCAATCGAAAAACTCGGTCTGCGTAACCCGCTCGCCGTTCTTTGTCTTGTAGCTGTCGTTGACCGCCACCGAAAAGTTCACTACTTTCCTGTCTTCTGACAGGCTGCGCACTACCGCATCCCCTGTCAACCTTCCTGTAATCTCCATGATGTAAAAGTTTTTAATTCGACATTCAATCCCATCTGCTCCCTCAAATCCCGCATAACATTTTCCAAAAGAAAAAACGGAAAAAAAGAAAGCCAGTTGAAAGCGGGCGGTAAGGGCGCGGAGTGCTATAAGTCCCGAAGGGTGGGCACGCGATTGCGGGGCCATTATGCGCATGCAGCGCACGTCGCCCGCTAACTTAGCTGCCCTTTTAAGCCGTTTTCGCATTGGAAATGTGTCTTACACTATGAAACAGGTAATTTCACGTATTGCAGGCTGAGCGAATTTTTTTACTTTTAGCTTTTTACATCCCCATGAAAAAAATAGGAAGAAATGATCCTTGTCCCTGTGGATCAGGCTTAAAAAATAAAAAATGCCACAATGTGGAAAAACTACCTGAACACGAAAGAGAGCATCAGTCCGCAGTATCGTTGACTGAAAGCTTTTTTGTCATACATGATTCGCATGATGTGTTAAACGAGATAATAGGCCTTCAGCTTGTAGCTGAAAATCATGGTAAGAACATGAGGATTGAAGCCTTGGCAGATATAGCGTTACAGACTTTAGGCCCTGGGAAAGATGTGGACAGAAAAGAACTAAAAAGCTTCCTGGACAGCGAACATTCCTTTGATTATAATGAAGACCCTCCGGGCGGTTTTTTTACGGAAAACGCTGTCTTTTACCATGGTAATAATATTGTGTTCCCGGGAATAGCTAACCATAGCAATGAAATTTTCAGGCAACTCACGCAGGTAATTTTTAATAGCGGTATTGCACTCCCACCTGCATTCATCCAAGGAATCCTTCACGGCGTAACTTTGCTTTTATATCTGGCTGACCTGTACGCAAATCAAGCTGGCCTAACAAGCTACATGCAATCGGAAGAGGGGGACGGATTATTATCACTCGGGCCCGATGGCAATGATTACGGTATTGCTTATGAGGATCTTCAAACTATTTGTAGTAGCCTCGGTATCGATATCAGGATTGTAAAAGACTTTGTCCTGACGGAAGAAAGGAAGGCTTCCATTGAACAAAGCGGAATGGATTCACCTCTGCTATTTTATCCCATAATTCAGTACGATGGCAAGTATTACTTCGTATTGCCATCCAACCAACTCAACAGCCTTAATGAGTTTATTTTAAGGGCGGCGAGGAAATTTAATTGTCAGGAACCGGTTTTGGATGCCTACCGTGCTGAATCTTGGGGGCATTTTCTTGAATGCTGTAGGCAAATGGGATGGGCACTGACGGATATTGCCATTAGCGGCAGTAAAATAGCAAATCTTACAGAAGCGATCCTGCAATTTGATACAAATCGTATCGCATATGTTGTGCTTGACAGCCCGGTGAGTCTGGATGACTACTGGAAAAATCCCGAAGCTGTCAGCGTATCCGATAAAATTCCTGAACGAATTGCAGCTGTCATGGCAGAACTTAAGGCAAAGCCAGGGTTTGAGGATTACGAGTTCTTAGTATTGCATCTATACGATTCGTGCGGACGCTTCTATCTCGGCAGTATTGAAAAACCCGGCGAACGAGAATATCGCTTGCCGTTTAACATCCATGACTTTGTAAACCTTTCAAAAGGGGAGGATTGGGAAAGCCTAAGCCTATGGAAGTTTGCCAAAGCGCTGGATATCTTTTTGAGAAAGACACAAAGTATGGCGGGAACCCTTGAGCTATATAGCCTCTACAAACAAAAGAGTTCCAGTTTTTATTTCTCCGATGAGCGTACGCCTGATTTTATGATAACAGGTACTAACGAAGGCGCTGAATTAATTAAGCATGCTAAAAGACAGGAAAACTTCAAGGCACTACCTGCTCTGAGTAAAGGCGTTATGGGATACTTTCCGGTAGTATCCTGCGCTGATTATGCTCCAATATACAAGCCCTATAAGCATGTCGGATATTTTATAGAAGCATTGGACCTTTATAGGAATCCAATTTGGTTCGTCAGCAGGCAGATAAGAAACGATTCAATGGCCGGGACGTTAAGACTTTTTACAAATGCAATTGGTTTTTGGCTGTACAAAATGGAGCCATCCCTGAGGATGCTGCTTGATCCAGGACTGGATTTTCCGCTGGAAGTGCGGATACAGCTACATGAGGATATTTTTAAACTATTGACATTTAGTGAAATGGCCGACCGAAATAAGGATGATTATACTGTCGGCTACAACAATTATATCCTCACTATCGGAATACCTGCTTCATCACTACTTTCTTTCAGCGGGCCGACCAATGAGGGTGAAAGGAGGATGATGAGCCATATCCTGAAAACCTTCAACGAACTGGAAGGCGTTGCAATAGACGATCGCCAAATTGAAGAACTGCTGGACAGTCACATGCCGCTCGGACCAGCTAAGATGATTTTGATATCTGACAGCCAACAAGATATAATGATAGACAGGCGCTGGCTTCTGCCTGCATTTCTGATGGAGGATGCCGAGACTGAATTGCTTATGGATGAGCTTCCGGGACTAATTGCTGCAAAGATGCCCATAGCTGAAAAAATTGACTCGGGAGAGGATAAGCGCGCACTCTTTAATACAGCAACATCCGTACTTTTGGAAAAGCTGGCTGAAGAGGCTGGTAAATTTGATAATGCATTGTTGCTTACCCTACTGCTGAACCTTCATGAAGCAATTGTGCAGAAGCGGGATTATGACCATACAATCACCCCGGCTCAACTAATTTGCTTTGGGGATTTGGAAAATAAAGTCGATAAGATTCACGCTGAACAGGCAAAAGTTACAAGAACCTCCGTATCGCTTCGAAACCTTGTTGAATATCTTGCTGCCGTACCAAGTAAAGGTACACAGCGCGCCGGGCTTGATGATGTAGACAGGCTCTTGGCAATAATGCATGAGATTACCAATTTTGGAATGATGAGTGATGCAGTGCATTTTAAGATGGATGACCCGGAAGTAGGTTTATTGCCGTCGGGCAGGATAGGTTTTACGTCCCTATTATTTTCAGAAAAAATTGCGCCGTATGGGATTGCCAATACAAAGGCAGAAATTGATAGAAAAATTGATAATTTTGCTGACAAATTTGAGATATACGTTCCCCCAAGTGGCGAACCTTCTGAAGAAGTGCTGGAAACCGTTGCCCGGCATGATAAAGCGTTTTTGGCCGATTGGGGAATCAGTTGGAGCCATATGCACCTGTTGTTTCATTTTGCTGTAGTATTCTGCATTGAAGCGGAGACATCTGTGATTACAATGCCTGAAAAAGATTTCATTTCAAAACTGCTTGAAAAGACACAAATACCAGAGTCTGAAATTATGTGTGGCATTGAACGGCTAAGCCTTTCCCCACGAGAATCTTATCTGAAGGCACCGGAGGGATTCCAAAACAACGAGGTTTTTCCGTGGAAGTACAATCGTGAGTTTAGCCTGTTGCGTCGTTTCCTGATAAGGCATCATGACAAATCCGGAGAGCCGCTTCTTACATGGGGATTCCGGGCAGCAAGCGGTGCGGAACACCAATTAAACAGCCTTCTTGAAGGAGCCAGGCTTAATAATGGCAAGAAAGAGATCAATGCGCTTTTAGGGTCGTATACCAAAGAAAGGGGCGACCGTTTTCGAAGGATCGTATATGAATGGCTATCAGCGCAGCCTGATTTCATTGTAATCAGCCATGAAGTCGATATGTCTCCAGGAGGAACACTGAACACCGATAAGCCTTACGGCGATGTCGATGTGCTTGCCCTTCATGAGCCCACAGGTGTGGTCTTTAGCATCGAATGCAAAAATACTACGCAGGCCAAGAATATACATGAAATGAAGACAGAAATGGACAGGTATCTTGGCAGGGATGGTAAAGAAGGCATGGTGCATAAGCATCTGGAGAGACACCAATGGCTAACAGCCAACACAGGACAACTTCAGGGATTATTTAAAGCGGAGGGCACTGTGAAAGTAAAATCGCTTATGGTATCTTCTCAGGTAATTCCAACGCCGTACATCAGGGCGGGAGCACTTCCGATGCCGATACTTGCTTTTCCTGAGCTCAAAAGAGATGTTAAGCTATTATTTCAGGATGGAATGTAGCTGAAAATTTAAACTGAATTTTACAGATATGATCCAGATAAACACATTAGCAGACCTGCTAACAAAATTTATCCCGCAAGGAATGAACGAAATCGAGCAGGCGATTATAGATGAAAACATCACACATCCTGTAACCATTGGCACAATGTACGAAGGGCTGACACAAGAAATTCTGAATAAGTCGATTTTTACATCGCTTGACTTACAAGTTGTAACCAATAGTTTCATAGAGGGCTGCCCAACGGAATTTGATGTTATGCTTATTGAAGGACAGGCATCCAAATTGCCGTATAGCGACAGATACGTTTGCAGGCCGGATCAGGTAATTGCTATAATCGGGGTAAAAAAGAATTTGTATTCGGCTGATATGAAGGAGAGTTATGGTAACTTGAAGTTGATATTGGACTATTACGAGAATCGGGATCTCGAGCCTTACATGGTCAGGTTGCTACGTGATGGGTTCCGGTCAATCTGCCGCAAAGACATCACAAGCTATAGTACCTTAAATGATGCTGAAAAGGCAATATACCAATCTTTGCGTGCTGATGCATTACTGCCGGCGAGAATTGTTTGGGGGTTTAACGGATTTGCCAGTGAGCGTAATTTCAGGGAATCGCTGTATTCGCATCTTGCTGAAAATATCACAACTGATGTATCAAATATAATAGGGCATTATGGTCCGCATAATTTTCCAAATCTCATCATTTGCAATAGGTTTACAATGCACAAACAAAATGGAATGCCTTTCGCTGCACCACTATTTGAAGACGGGTCCTGGCCATTTTATACCAGTTCATCGCGTGATGCTGCGAAATTTTTTCTGGAGGTCCTATGGACCAGGCTGACATACAGATTTGAAAGTATTGATCCGGAAATATTCGGTGATGACCTGGTGGTTGAACAGGTGAATGCCTTTATGGATGCTACCTATGGTGAATTGCAGGGACACAAGGGATGGCATTATCATGCTTTTTCTCCAGGTGAGGAATTTTTTAAGGCGGATTTAGCGTATTCAAAATGGTTACCGGTTGAGATTGACGAGAAGCAGCACGTCATCATTGCTGAGCTCTGCAGAAATGGTGAAATTGATCTTGGTTCCGATGATAACATAGAGGAATTTGTAATGGAGGGTAATTACGATAGCCTCGATCATTTTATTACATCATTGAAAAATACCGGGTTGGTGTTTGAGGAAAATCAAAAATTGAAATTGCTGATCGATAAGTGCCAATGCGTTATCCTGCCCAACGGAAAAATTTACGCCGCTGAAAATAAAAGTGGAAGGCTTAGCACATGGGTACAGGAAGAAATAAAAAAAAATGCTGCCAAGCCTTAGACTATAAGTAATAGCGCTGACCCATTAATTTCAATGTAACTGAATAAGGTATGCCATTATGTATCGTGATATCAGTATCAAAAAGAATACTTGCACGATTCTACCTTGATTATAGGGCCATCGCTATAGATTGCTTAATACTATTTTTACCGCATTTCACCAATCCACTTATCCAGAAAGTCGTTAGCATCACGGATGTAGTCCACAGCGTCTTGCCGTGTTTTGGTATGCCCCGGATGTCCGGATTCATTACGTCTTTTTCGCAAGCGGTCAAGTAAACCTACCTTTAAATTTGTATGGTTAACAAATGTACTGCGGAGCTGCGTTCCCAAAGCGGTACGTTGTGCAGTTGTTACATCATTTAAGGCTCCTCGCAAAATTACTCTACGTGAAAGTGCATGTTCCATTGCCGCCTGCATTTTGCCAATAGACCAGTTCCCGTTTGAATCAACCCGGTTAAAGAGTTTTAGGAGCTCATTCTCAATAGTCCTTCCGTACTGGAGGATTACCGGCGAAAAATCATCTCCTGCACTGATGTTGCTTAAAAGGTATTGGCCTGATACAAGGTACTTGACGCTTACGGGTGATAGCTTAGAGGTGTCAAATCGCCTATGAATCGTTAGGCTATATGCATTTAGGTCTACCTTGTCGGTGTAGGCATCAACTTTCTGCTGCAGTTCGGCAATTTTATCTACGTTGTCGTCATTATTTTGTTTTAAATCTTCAAATTCCTTTATGAAATTTTCACGGCGGATATTCAGCAAGCTGAATTCCAAATTAGTGCTTTCATCAAAAAAACCGCTGTCAAACATAGTATAATCGATACTGCCGTCATCCTGGATAAACAGGCTTTCGACCTGCCCCTTTCCCACTTCAATCTTATGAAGGTTTCTGAGATAGAATATTTTAACGCTTTGTGGTTTTAACTCACCATCAGCTACTAAATTCTGTAGCTTCCTGATCAGGTATTCACTGTGCGTTTCAACGATGAGCTGAATTTTGAATTCGCTGTTGGCCTCAGCGAACATTGTTGCCATAACCGATTGCCATTTAGGGTGAAGGTTAGATTCCGGCTCCTCGATAAGCAAAATACCCGGGGCATAATAATCGTTAAAAACCTCGCCGTATTCTTCATCATATTCCTGCCTTAAGTCTTTACTCTTCTGTGCCAGAATACTGATCTGGATCAAAATAAGTATCAACTGTTTTATGCCATATCCAAAATCAATAAGTTCCCTTTCGATACCATCGAATGTAACTATGATAACCTTTATCAACTGGTATTTAGGATCATAATCAATTTTGATATCGTTACCTATATCAAATATCTTCAAATATTTTCGGATGAAGTCTGTTTCCTTATAGCCCAGGTTGCTGTATTCTTTCAGAAGATTTATAAAAGGCGAATTTACATTAGCATTATAAATCCTGGCATTTTCCTCTTTTATGTTTGAAACATAGCTTATTGTACTAATCCGTTGCGCTAAAGCTTTCCAGCTACTCTCAAAACTGTTCGCCATAATGGAATGATTAGCCCCTTCATCATCAGTAATATTCCATACTAATTTGCTTTTGAAAATTTTTAAGGTTTCCCAGTAGAGTACCTCCTCAATTTCGGGACGGGGCAAAAAATATTCATCCGACTCGAAGGCATCTTGTCCAATTTTCTCCTTGCCTTCAATTTTTTTTAGGTCTCCAATGACATTGTCAATGAAGTCATTCCAGGATTCCGGCCCAATATCCTTAGTGAAAGAATTTACCAAAACAGAAGGTATAAAGAATATATCGTGGGCACGATCATCAATCTTGTCTAAACCAATCCACTTTCCTTTGTTTTCAATATACAAGAGGTAAAAATTTCTGAGTTTCGACAAATAGGATTTTAGCTTTTCAAGGTTCATAGACCACTCAATATAGCCTTCCAGTGGATTTTGATGGGGAGGTATGAGCCAACGGCTATTACCATTGATGAATGCGGTCATCAAGTCAGTAGTCTCTCCTTTCTGTGCTTCATACTCGGTCATCTCAGCATCGAAAATAGCCCTATGATCTTGTTTTTCCTGGTCTGTGGCATCCCTGTAGGTAAAGGAGAATACAATACTTTGATCAGATTTATCCACGACCTGTATTGCCCTTAGGCTTGCCGTAAAAGTGTTTTTGGAAGCAGGGACTTCATATTTCAGAGCGACATAAATATTTTTCATCCCCAGGAAAGTGAAAGGAAGCGAAACCGTAAGGTCCCGATATTTGTTATCAAACAGGACATTATTGAAATCGCCTAAAAGTGTTCCTGCTGATTTAAATCCAGCTGTAATGGAAATTGATTTTGTTTGCTGCTGTTTTTGAGCATTTGCAAGGCTTTTATAATAGAGCTCTTTCCGGAATTATTGGCGCCGGTCAAAATATTAATTGATGATAATTCGCCTAAAAAGCCGGTTGTGAAATCAAAAATCCTGAAGTTCTTTAATCCGATAATATCGATTGGTTTCATAATAAAATATGGTAATGCAGCCGCTGAACAGTGTGCGGCTACAGGTTAAGCATTGTTGGTTGCAATTGTACTCCTCGTCCTAAAATCGCATTGGGGATAATTTGAGCATCCTATAAATGCGCTATAGGGGCCTTTACGTTCGACCAGTTGGCCTGAACAGTCCGGGCATTTGCCTGCCATTGAGCCTGGGGCATCCGTTTCCCCCATAATCTCAATAAGAAATTTGCTGGGGTTAAGCACATTGTATAAGAGGAAATTCTTATGCCTGGCACGGGTGATCGCTACATAAAATACTCGGCGTTCCTCTGCATTTTCGAAGCTGTCCCCCTCATGGAGCAAAAAGCCCAATAATGGATCATCGGCCATTTCTGAAGGGAAGCCGAGAATGCCGGAATTTACATCCAGTACGACAGCGTAGTCACAAGTCATCCCCTTAACACCATGGCTCGTGTAATATTCAATTTTTAGCGCTTGATAGTCTTTTACCAGTGCTTTGAATCCCGCCGGTATGTTATGATGGTAGCGCCCAATCAGAAAAACCTTTGCATCTTTTTTTAAAGTGCTGATTTCCTGAAGTACGGAGCGTATGGCCAGCTCTTTTGCTTCCTGGTGAGCGTCGCGGTTACCAGTAATTTCCGACCCGATGAAAGCAAAACTCTTTTCTTCCGCCTCACGTTCCGAAATCAGGGTTTTGCGTATTTGCGATGGATTTTTCTGGATGAAGCTGCTGGAAAGCTCTAAAATCTCATCGTTGAAGCGGTACGTACGAAATATAGCCGTTGTACTGGTAAATCCAAAATGTTTCTCGAACTCGGTAATGATGGAAATATCGCTGCCAGTAAAACGAAAAATGGACTGCCAGTCATCACCAACGGCATATAGTTTGAGTCCGGGATTTTGCTTTTTTAAGCTTTTTAAAAGTTCGTACCTTCCAAGGGACATATCCTGAAACTCGTCAACCAGAATGTACTTATAAGGCTTACTGTAATTCCCAGTGGCTATATAGTCCGCTGCATGATTAATCATATCGTTGAAATCTACATGTGATCGGTTACGTAACTGCGTTTCGTAATGATGGTAAACCGGCTTGAACACATCCATAAATATTTTTAGCCTGCGGTCACGGCTTTTAGCGATAATGTCATCTGGTGCTTTCGCGTTTGACTTCATTAGCCCGAGGAAAGTATAGAAAAGGTTTATGAAGTCCTCATAATATGCCGATTTCTTTATCAAGGGCAGAATATCTTCCGGTTTTCGGGGTTCAAGAATCACTCCGTGCTGCACTAATTTTTGCTTTAAATTGGAGATTAGGCTGCCTTCCGCATTTTCAAAGGAGTACGATTCGATGAGGGATGTTCCGTATTTGGCATGGATGCCCCTCTTCCAGTTCATTCCTGCCTGATAATACTCCTTAGCCGTGGGGTATGGAGACTTGGTTTTAAACCAATTGGGTACATTGCCTTCACGGTCCACACCAAAGTGCTCGTGCCAAATATTGTAATCGGTCAGGAAAAAATCCGGATGATAACTGCTGTAATCAGCGTTACGATCATCAGGTTCTAATGGATAATGCTTCTCATATTCATAGTTGATTCCGAATAAACAAAAGAAATTTCCGATCTCCATTTCCTCTTTACTATTGACTTTCTTTCCATCAAGTGTCTCATTTTTGAAGCTTTGCTCGTGCTTTATGAAATCGTCTTTTGTTTCAAATTTGAATTCATCACGATCCGGTCTGTTAAAAAAGGCGATAAAGTTGGTGGCCTTTCGCTGAAAATCTGCATCTTCGAGAAATAGTTTATCAAAATTTTCCTGTAGGAATGCTTTTGCGGCGTCCTCTTTACCTCCAAAAGCAAGGTGAAGTTCCTGTTTTGAACATTGTCGGTTGACCAGGTATCCAAAACTGTTGAATGTCCTTACGTCAAGATCTTCAGCCCCTGGGATATGCTTGCAAAACTTCCTACATCTTTCGCGCATTTCCTCCACGGCATTATTGGTAAAGGAGATGATCAGGAGCTCCTGGGGTGAGGCCAGTTTCTTTTCAAGGATGTAAGCTACTTTTGCTGATATGGTTGTTGTCTTACCGGTACCAGCGCCAGCTAACACAAGGTTATTGTCTTCGTCACGGATGACAGCCTCTATCTGATCTGCTGATAGAGGATATTCTTCGAGGCTGTCAAACAAATGTTGATATGCTTTTTTGTCCTTTATTACAAACTCGTCATTGTATGCCTTTCGAATTTCACTAATTTCATCGAAAGTGCAGGTGAATTTTTCAATGGCTGCTATATATTGTTCATCTAATCCTAAATTTTCGTACCCCGGCTTGATTACTTTACGCAAGTCTTTGAATTTTTGGGCATACTGTTGCTCATCCCACCGGGCAAAATATTTTTGAAAGCCCAAAAGGTTGTTACCATAGTGATTAGCCTCGCTGATTTTTTCCTTATAGGATATTAGGAGTTGTCTTTGTTTTTTTTGGAGTATATATTTTTTGTATAGTAGCCAAATGCCAAAAAATGACAGACACAACAGTATAATATATATTACAGACAAAAAACTATTGTTACGCTTTGTGGACATCGTACTGGTAAGGTAAATTTCACAGCAAGAAAGTAAAATTGGAATAATTAACCAAATGCAGCCCGGATTATTTATCCCTGGTATGGGCTAGAACAGTTTCGCAATAAGCTATTTAAGGTTTGAGAAACGCGACCAATAGGGCAGTAATGTTAATCTTATCCTGCGGTTGTGATTGTTCATTTCAGATAGCTGTGGAACGGTAATTACATCACGGTAGATTATTGCCTGGATTTTTCCAGCATATCCTGATAAAACTCTTTAAGGTGCCACCATGAAGGGCAGGCCTCAATATTTCCTTTAAACCCGCCAATAGTTACATAGCAGCTGTTCAGAAATTTCTGCGTATCGGTAATCCTTACCCATGGTTTCCAGGCAACTTCCTGCGGGGGAGGGTTCTTTTCAAAATATCTTTTAACCTCTTCAGGATTCATAGTAAAATCAATCAATATTGCTCAAATTGTTCAGTAGCGAGGCAGGAAGCGGGGGAATCGAACCCCCGGGCCCTCAAATCGGGAAGTAAGCATGCTTTTATCTCCATCACACTCAGCTATCTTGGGGTGGCGCTCCACAGCGTGCTTCCCGAAAGGGCCCCACCTAAGATTTTTTTGATTAAAGTTAAAATTCCACGTTTTGTGTTCAGTCCTTTTTCCATAATTCTTCGTTTTATGTGTTCAACAATCATTTCTAACAGGGAGTGAATTAACACGCCAGAGAACGCCACCCCGAAGGCCCAATGTGATAAAAGAGCAAAACCTACTTTTAATCCCAATATTTTAGATACCCAAATATAAGCATTCCTATTTCAGGCCGTTCGAATTTCCATTGTTTCTTACCTGCCTGAAAGTTAAATTAATCCTTGGCAGCATGTTTTTTGCCGACTTAGGGATATGATGCTCCCAAAAAGTATTGGTCGTGCCTGACATCAGCAATAAAGTCCCGTGATGCAGCGGGATCTCTAATTGCCCAACCTCTTTGTTGTTCTTGTGCCGGAACCTGAAAGGCCTGGTCTGGCCAAATGTCACTGAGGCTATGTTAGGATTTTTGCCGATCTTATGCTCCCTATCCGAATGCCAGGCGACACTATCATTGCCGTTACGATACAGGTTCAGCAGCACTGCATTGAACCTAAGCCCTGTTTCCTGCTGGACCTGATCCCGAAGTTCCAACAGCTCAGGTGTCCATGGCAAGGCAGTTTCGCCGGCTTCTTCCTGCTCGCCATACCATGCGATCATCCGGGGAGCCGTAACCATTTTGTCATACATCGGCATCTGGTATTCCTGCCAGGGGGTATTGCTGAGCAGTATAGTATAATAGCTGTCAGCATGCGCTTTTGGGATAAATCCATCATATTGCATGAGTTCCAGGTCCGGCAGGTCAAATATTTTCCTGCCAGCCGTCCCTGTTGTAAATATATCAGTCTGGTCAAATAAAATCATAGCGGTCACTTTAATTAATCACTGTTTTCATCTTATGCCTCGGAAGGTTGATTTCCTGCTCCTGTGGGTAGGGTGCCCGTTGGGTCATCGATACATCCTCGCGCAGCTTCTCCTGTGTCCGGGAACTCTCGGCATCAGTCTCCCTGTAGCGCGGATCGGGCATAAAGGGCATTTTTTCCATTTTGGATATGGTGATGGTGGGGAAGTGGTAATCCACCTCGACAGTACCTAAGAGAAGATAGCAACCGCCTCCCTTAAAAGGATATTCTTTCAGGCTTCCTGTAAAATGTGCCGTGTCAAAAAAATCCCCTTTGGCATCGATCCAAGTCCCGAAATACATAGCGCCCATCTTGGTTGGGACATGCTTGCGTGAGACCAGGTAAGCAAGCATCCTTACCTGCTTTTTATGGTGATTAACCAAATCACATGCCATCACATCCCCACGATAGGATGTTTTCAGAAGGTTAAACGGTGTTACCGATACGGGAAAACCCAACAGCTCAATCTCATCAAAAGCATCCTCAAACGGCGAGCGCTTAAGCTCGGGCAGCCTGAACTCACGTGCCGGCTGGGAGATGAGCTGGGGTTGGCGGTTTTCAGGCTTAAAATTAATCATAATGCGCCTTGCCGTAATCAGCAGCTCATTCTTTGCCTTGCCTGTGCTACGCAATGCGCCGATGTAAATCAACAGCTGAAGGCCTTCAATGCCAATCGGCACACGGTTGATAAAATCCTCGAGGGAAGTGTAACTGCCATTTTCATTCCGCTCCTGTACTATCTTATGGGCGACTTCACCCTGTAATCCCTGAAGGTGCATAAATCCCAGGTAAATATCTTTGCCATATAGGGTAGTTTCCACCTCGCTCTTGTTGATGCAGGGATTATGGATGGCAGCACCGGACATGCGCGCTTCGTGTACATATACTTCCGTGCGGTAGAAGCCTCCCTGGTTGTTGATGACCGCCACCATGAATTCAACAGGGTAATGTACTTTCAGGTAAAGGCTCTGATAGCTTTCTACAGCATAAGAAGCCGAGTGGGCCTTGCAGAAGGAATAGCCGGCAAAGGATTCGATCTGCCTGTAAATTTCCGCGCTCAGCTGTTCGGGGTGCCCTTTGGCAGCACAGGATGCAAAAAAGTTATCCTTCACTTTCTGCAAGGCTGCCTTTGAACGCCCTTTGCCGCTCATGGCACGTCGAAGGATATCCCCGTCGGCTGCGGCAACCCCGCCGTAATGCAGTGCAATCTTGATCACGTCTTCCTGGTATACCATGATGCCATAAGTTTCGCCCAGCTGCTCTTCAAAAACAGGATGAAAATATTCAAACTTATCCGGATAGTTATGGCGGAAAATGTATTCTTTCATCATGCCGCTTTGGGCGACCCCGGGGCGGATGATTGACGAGGCTGCCACCAAAATCTTGTAATTATTGCATTTGAGCCGCCGCAGGAGGCCGCGCATCGCAGGGCTCTCAATGTAGAAGCAACCGATGGTTTTGCCCTGCCCTAAGTATTCGTTACAGGAAGCCTCATCTTTTGAGATGGAAGTATCCCTGATATTGACATCAATACCACGATTCTTCTTTATGATCTTAACAGACTCATCAATATGCCCGATACCCCTTTGCGAAAGGATATCAAATTTGTCAAACCCGATATCTTCCGCCACATGCATATCAAACTGAACGATAGGGAATCCTTTAGGGGGCATCTCCAGGGCTGTAAAATCCGTAATCGGGTCTTCAGAAATCAGGATACCGCAGGAATGCATCGAGCGCTGGTTCGGGTATTTCTCCAGCATCATCCCGTAGCGGTGCACCAACTGCACCACTTCATTCTTGTCATGCCGGTCCATAGGAGTGCCGGATAGGGCATCCAGCTCTTCTTTTGGCAGCCCGAAGACCTTGCCCACCTCACGTAATATGGATTTGTACTTGAATTCAACATTGGTGCCGCAGAATGCTACATGGTCCGCACCATAGCGCTTAAAGATATAATCCAGTATCACGTCCCGTTCTTTCCAGGACCAGTCAATATCAAAATCAGGAGGGCTTTTGCGATTAAGGTTTAAAAACCGCTCAAAATACAGGTCAAGCTCAAGGGGGCAGATGTCGGTGATGCCAAGGCAATAGGCAATGATGCTGTTTGCGCCGCTGCCGCGCCCGATGTGCATGAACCCCATGGAGTTACTGTAGCGGATGATGTCCCAAGTGATAAGGAAATAGCCGCTGAATTCCAGCTGGTGGATCACTTTCAGTTCTTTTTCTACACGCGCTGCCGCGGCAGCATTATCACTTCCATACCTTTTGGCCAGCCCCTGGTGCGCTAAGCCGGTAAGGAGCTCAAGGTCCGTTTCCCTCCCGGCGGTATAGTGTTTTTTGTTTCGGGGCACCCCGAACTCATAGTCAAAACTGCATTGATCAATCAGCGTAGCGGTATTGTGTAGAATCTGGGAGTATTGGCTGTATTTACCTGTCAATACTTCTATAGGCACCATCATCTCACCTGCAGCACAGTAGTCGTCCTGACTGAGTTTGCTTCCCAGCGTGTTGAGGTCTATGGCACGGAGTATCCTGTGCAGGTTATGCTCAGTCTTTGTCTGGACGGTAACGGGCTGCAGGGCAACCATACGATCAAGCCTTGTTTTCCATTGCGGGCGTATCAGCAGGGAAAGGTCATCAGGCCTGATGCCGATGTATTCATTTGGCCTTAATGAAGACGGTGCATTTTCCATAGGATATATGACCGCAACATTTTCAAAACCCGGTGCCAGTGCAGGAACAGGAGTGCTTTCTAGGTTATGCTTTGTACGCAGCCGGTTGATCTCGCCAAGCCCCTTGCGGTTAAGGGCAAGGGCTACGAACAGCATTTTTTGGCCCT
The DNA here is from genome assembly GCF_024699965.1 of Flavobacterium sp. J372. Taxonomy (NCBI): domain Bacteria; kingdom Pseudomonadati; phylum Bacteroidota; class Flavobacteriia; order Flavobacteriales; family Flavobacteriaceae; genus Flavobacterium; species Flavobacterium sp. J372. The sequence continues at coordinate 2,150,238 of NZ_JAJOMZ010000004.1, read as the reverse complement.
CACGGAATTCCATGCCCACCAAAGGCTTAATTCCGGATCCATTGCAGGCTTTGTAAAACTCATAAATACCTGTAACCGTATTGATGTCGGTGAGCGCCATAGCCCGGACACCACAGGCTTTGCCGAGCAGTACAAGCTCATCGACCGGTATTGTGCCATAACGGAGGCTGTGGAAAGAATGGCAATTCAGGTACATATTATATCACTTTAGGTTTTAAAAAAGCACCGCTGCAGCGCATCACAGCTGTACTGCCGAAGCGGTTCTTTATCCTGTCCATTGCCTGGTACAGGGACATCATCTCCTGTGTATCCTCAAAAATATTGATCTGGTAGGACCCGCGCACGAGCCTGCCGAAGCGCACGCCAACAAGGCGCAGGCTCATACGGCGTTGGTAAAGCTTTTCGAAAGCCTCGAGCACCGCGCGGGTAAGGGTATGGTCCGCCGCTGTATAGGGCAGGGTGACCTGCCGCGTTTCGGTATCGAAATTGGAATACCTGATCTTCACCGTAATATTTGAAGTCAGCCAGCCTTCGCTGCGGAGCTGGTAGGCAAGCTTTTCCACCATACCGCACAATACTGCCCGCAGGAACAGGATGTCAGTAGTGTCCTGGTGGAAGGTATCTTCTGTGGATAGCGACTTGCGCTCACGATACGGCTCGACAGGGGTGTTGTCAATACCATTGGCTTTCTTCCATAATTCCAAGCCGTTCTTACCCAGCATTTCCTGTAAGGCTTCAGCGGGTATCTCTGAAAGGGTCTGGATATTGCGGATGCTCATGCGCGAGAGCAGCTTGAAGGTTGCATCGCCCACCATCGGTATCTTGCGTATGGAAAGCGGGTTCAGGAACTGCTGCACAAGGGGCTTGGGTATCTCAAGGTTTCCTTTGGGCTTGCCTTCGCCTGTGGCAATCTTGGAGACTGTCTTATTTACCGACAGCGCAAAGCTTAAAGGAAGCCCCGTCTCTTTGGTGACTTTCGCCACGAGCTCATTGGTCCATTTATAGGAACCATGAAATTTGTCCATCCCGGTTATATCCAGATAGAATTCATCAATGGAGGCGTTTTCCATTACAGGCGCATTCTCCTCGATGATCTGCGATACGGTATTGGAATAGCGGGAAAATAATTCCATGTCCCCCTTTACTATTTTGGCTTCAGGGCAGAGCCTCAGCGCCATCTTAATAGGCATGGCCGAGTGAACGCCGAACCTTCGGGCCTCATACGAGCAGGACGCCACAACGCCCCGGTCACCGCCCCCAACGATAAGCGGAATGCCCTCAAGGGCCGAGTTTTGCAGCCTCACGCAGGACACAAAAAACGTGTCTAAATCCATATGTACAATCGAGCGTTCCATAATCCTTCATTTTTGTACTGAACAAAATTAGGACAGATATTACCAAAACTTATTATATTTGTTGCGATAAATAATCCCAAAACGCATATGTCTCTATTCTCTGACAACATCAGGCATCTCAGGATGAAAAAAGAGGTTTCCCAGTCAATCGTGGCTGAGAGTCTTTCTATTACACGTGACAGGCTTGCAAAATATGAAGAAGGGAAGTCACAGCCCCCTTTTGAGATACTGGTCAAGCTGTCGCAGTATTACCATATGAGCATAGACCTTCTTTTGACCACTGACATCAGGAAGATAGATTTGGACAACCTGCTGAAGCTTGACGATAACAGGATCCTGCTTCCTATCGCTGTAGACAAAAACGGGGAGAATATCATAGAGATCGTACCGCACAAAGCAAAGGCGGGCTACCTTACAGGCTATAGTGACCCGGGATTCATTGAAAAGCTGCCCCATATCTCACTGCCGTTTCTGGGAAGCGGTAAATTCAGGGCATTGCCCATCGATGGGGATTCCATGCCCCCGCACAGGGACAGTTCCTATATCATCGGGAAATACCTGGAAGACAGGAGTGACATTAAGGAAGGTAAAACATATGTGCTTTTGACCAGCGACGAAGGGATAGTGTATAAGAGGGTTGGCAAAAGTGAGGGCAATTTGCTCACCCTGGAGTCAGACAACCCTTTTTACCAGCCCTATACCATCCATCTCTCAGAGGTTTTGGAGATATGGAAATACGCCGGGAGCATCGAAACGGAAGACTTTGAAAGGGAAGATATCTCTAAGGAGGATATCAGGAGCCTACTTCAGGGACTCCGTAATGAGATAGTACAATTGAAAGATAAAAATTAGCATACCAGCCAAAATGGAAAAAACGATACGCCTTAAGATCAAAAAGGAACTTACAAGGGAACAGGAAAAGCAGGTCATCCGCCTGAAGGGTGCCCTCATTGGACAGGGGTTTACCGATATCATCCATATCAGTGACGAAGGGGAGGAGCATTACATCAACACTTTTTTAGCTGAATCGCATGCCGAGGCCCTGAGCCTCATAGCAGCCTACCGGGATGAGGCACGGCTTGAGGGTGTAGTATCAGTGCTTAGCTGAAGGCGTACTAAAAGCCACGTATAGGGAAGAAGAACTTAAGAGCAAAAAAGAAGTAGGATGTACCTACTTCTTTTCATTTTTATCCCCTTCATCAATCTGGCTGAAGATATCGTGCAGCTTATCCCGGAGCATGCGCTTGTCCGGCAGCCTGGTCCTGTATTCGGCAACCATGGTAGGGGAAAGGCTGCGGCTAAGGGAATATTCCACAACCTCATTATCCTTATCCTTGCAGAGCAATATTCCGATGCTGGGATTTTCATGCGCCTTTTTTACATCCCTGTCCAGGGCCTCAAGATAAAAATTCAGCTGCCCGATGTGCTCCGGGCGGAACTTATCGGCCTTCAGTTCAAAGGCTACCAGGCATTGCAGGCTACGGTGGTAAAAGAGCAGGTCGATATAGAAATCGCTGCTGCCGACCTGCAGTTTGTATTGCTCCCCGAAAAACAGGAAGTCTTTTCCTAATTCCAGGATAAAGTTCCTCATCTGGCTGACCAGCCCCTGCTGCAAATCGCTTTCATCATAGGGCTCCTGCAGATTCAGGAAATCGAAAATATAGCTGTCCCGAAAAGCGTTCGCCACCTCGGGATGAAATTCCCGCACCACCGGTGCGAGTTTTGCATTCCCAAGCATTGTCCTTTCAAAAAGCCCTGCTGATATCTGCCTTTCCAGTTCCCTCTTGCTATAGCGTTCCTCTTTGGAAAGGCGGATATAAAACTCACGTTCTTCAGGAGCCTTGCACCGTGAAAATATGGCAAGGTTATGGGTCCAGCTAATTTCCCGCACCAGTGGTGCGAGAATTGGAAAATCCCTGTATGCGGTATAAAACTGCCGCATCCTCCACAGGTTTGAACCGGAGAACCCCTTGAGCTCCGGCTGTTTGGACTGTAGCCAGCCGGCCAGGTCCTCCACTACAGACTGCCCCCATTCAGCGCTTTCTATACGTTCGCTGATATACCGGCCAATATTCCAGTACAGGTCAATCATTTCCCTGTTTATGGCTTTAAGCGCATTGCTGCGGGCAGCTTTTATGAGCCCGGCAACTTCCTCGAATTGTTGTTGTATCATAATTTCCATTATTAGTTCTTATTTCCTGACCACAAGATGCGCCAGCGCCGGGTCGGCAAGAAGCCGCTCCATTTCCGACTGTATTATTTCCTGCACATCCTGTTTTACCTGCTCATAATTCCGCTGCACCATCAGGTTATCTATTTTCCTTACCGGCATGATCTCCTGATACGTTTCCTCTTCTTTTTTTATAGCTTCATGGTCATTGAGTATTTCGCAATGGAAAGCCTTCAGGTCAATCTTGCATAAGGGGTCATCGGCAACCATACCCACGAATTCCCCTGAGCTTAGTGCTGCAATTTTAGAGGGCGGGATAGCCGCATCCAATTGCTTTGAGCGGCTGATGGAAGTATCGTTGCTATTGATGGAAAGGCTTTCCCTGTCCTGCATGATTTTCCCGAAGCGTTCCGAGAGCTGCTTGGCCGTATCGCCGGTTACCTGGCCCGCTATGATGTTCCCCGTGATATTCATGATCACATCGGCCTGTTCCCGCCCATAATCCTTACGGAGCTGGCTGAAATCCTGTATGCCCAGGCATGTTGCGACCTTATTGCTGCGTGCGGTGGCGATAAGGCTGTCCATATTGTTGAGGTAGATGGTAGGGAACTCATCGAAGACAAGGCTGCTCTTTAATTTTCCTTTCATGTTCACCTGTTTTACAAGCCGGGTGACATAGAGTGACAGCACCGCTCCGTATATCTGTATCTTCTGCGGGTTATTGCCCATGCAGACGATCTTGGGGTAATCAGGGTTATTGATGTCCAGGGTAAAATCATTCCCTGAAAGCACATAGTAGAGTTGGGGAGAGGACAGCCTGGCCAGGGCAATCTTGGCAGAGGCGATCTGCCCTTCCAATTGTTCCATTACATCGTTGAGGTATGCCGGGGTCGAGCTGGACTTTAAGGATGCTGATGCCAATGGGAATTTCCGCCAGAAGCATTACCATGAGAATTACGGGTATGATATCGAAGCCGTGCTGTCAAAGCATCCCATCAAGGAGTTGGGCAACGACTCCCACAAAGACGACCTAATCAATTCCCTTAAAAAAGGCAACCGACAGTCCGCGACTTTTGTAAAGGATGGCCAGGAAGTGAAACAATACATCGAGGCAACCCCGCAATTCAAGACGCTTACCCTTTACGATGCCAACCAAAAGCGACTTGACACGCGCCAGGCGAAGGAGCAGGAGCAGGGTCAAAAAACTGACATCTCCAAAAAGCAGGATACAAAAGCGAAGCAGTCCGCTGGTGAAGAAGACATACCGGGTGAGCAGCAGGAAAAGAAGCAGCGCCGCAAAACGCAAAAGATGTAGCCTATGAATCCCTTGTCAGCCTTTCTTGGCCGAAGCCAGGACGACCATCGCATCAGCACAACCCACATCGGGATATTTGCCGCTTTGGTACAATACAGTGCTGACAGGGGATGCTCTAATCCCATCAGGGCATTCAGCTATGAAATCATGAAGATTGCCAGGATATCAGCGCTCAGAACCTACAGCCGCTGCATGCACGACCTGAGCGACTATGGGTACCTGAACTACAAACCTTCGAAAAAGAAGAATAGGGCCAGCACCATACATTTTAATGACTAAGCACTGCAAGCATAAAAGAATCAGACTATGGAGAACGGAATCACAAAAGAAGACCTCCAGCAATTCGGCGCGTTACTGATCGGCACCGTCCGCAAGATCATCGAAGGCGCTAAGGGGGAAAGGAAGGAAAAGGCCGATCCGGAATGGCTGAAAAGCAGGGCAGTCAGGAAACTGCTTGATATATCGGCTGGAACGTTGCAAAATTTGAGGATAACGGGCAAAGTACGTTTCAAGAAGGTGTTGGGTTCCTACTACTACAGTAAAGAGGACCTTATGCGTTTATTTGATGAAAATCCTGACCATGACAACCAATGAACTTCTGCGCTTCATCGCAACGATTGAAAAAGACAACAGGCTTACCGCGTGGCACCTTTGCCTGTTAACGGCAATACTGTTCCTCGCACTGAAGCAGGGCAGGGCGGAAGCTGTAAAAGTCAGCCGGAGCAGGATTATGCGCCTTGCCCACATCACTACGCTGCCTACATACCACAAATACTTTAAAAGCCTGCAACAATTGGGCTACATTGTGTACCGGCCCTCGTATCACCCGGGAGTCCGGAGCGAACTGGATTTAAAAAAGCAACCTTGTAAATAAGGTTGCTTTTTTTGTGAGGTCATACAGTGTGGATATTATACTTTTCCTTTATCATACGGATTTCCTTTTCCAGCTTGCCCAATATGGCAATATCAGCCTTAGACATCTTGTTATCATTTTTATTAAGCTTTTTGTCAAGCAATGCCATTTCCCTTCCTATAGAAGCTTGTTCAGTAATAGCATAAGCTTCCGTCTGTTTCACAGATGCATGGCCCAGCATTTCCTTTACTACATGGATGGGCACATTGTTCGCGAGCGTGACAGTGCTACCGAAGGTGCGCCTTGCCATGTGCGTATTCAGGGTAAAGGGAAAACCGCACAGGTTGGCTATTTCCTTAAGGTATTCGTTCATTTTTTGGTTTGACGAAACGGGTAGTACAGTACCGCGCTGGCGGCATAGCGCGTTATCCTTATACTTCTCAATTATCTTTAGCGCCTGAGGCAATAAGGGGACATTCGTTTCTGAGCCGGTCTTCTGCCTGGCAGAAATGATCCATGGTTTGCCGTCAATACCCTCTTTTATTTCTGTCTTCTTTAGCTGGTAAACATCAATGTAAGCGAGGCCAGTATAGCATTGGAATACGAAAACATCCCTTACCACGTCAAGCCTGTCTGTAGTAAAGTAATGATTCTCCAACGCGTATAGCTCCTGGCTTGATAGAGGCTTCTTAATCATTTTTGTCTTACGGCCCTTGAAATTCTTAAACGGATCCTTCAGTATTATTTCCTTGTCAATTGCACGAAGCACAATTTTTTTGAAATTGGCCAGGTATTTTAGCGTGGTGTTGTTGCTGCAATTCCTTACCGACCTCAGATAGAATTCAAAATCCTTTATAAACTGCAAATCAAGGTCCGCGAATTCCATATCCACGCGATTGAATTTAATGCGCAGGAATTCCCTTAGGTGGTTAATGGTAATGCTAAACCTGTCGAGCGTACCTTCGGCGTACCCCTTTCCGATAAGTGCAGCCATCTCCCGGTTGTGGGATTCGAACTCTTCGAGGACTTTTACACGGGGCGTAATCCTCCCCAAGATATAATCCATAATCTTTTCAGAGGTGACCGGTTTGCCGCTGTAAAAAAGCTCTGTCTTGCATTCATTTACTTTCATCAGCAGGGAGTCCAAGAAAAAGTTCAATGCCCTTGCATCCTCTTTGTTTCCTACAGCCCTTTCGGAATTCTGATCCCACCGGTTGACATCCCACTTCCTTTTGGTAGAAGTTTCCCGTGGAATGCCGTCAACGGTTATCCTAAGGTAGATGTTCCTGACATTGCTTGCATTGCGGGGTGTCTTCAGAAAGAAGGACAACCCAAAACTGTTCTCTAACATAATTCAACTTTTTAGATTAATAAATGTAGAAATACAGCGTCTCAAAATCAAGTCGTTAACCTGTTTTACTGGTTGATATACAGGGTTTTACATGCAATTCTGTGGCACTTTTTTTTGTCGGGCAAATGTGCCACGATTTTGCCACAAAACTTTTGCTGCCTTTTGAAAAATCTGGTAGAGTGCAGGAAATAAAAAAAACCTGCAAATCCTTGAATTTGCAGGTTTTACACGTTTTTTTGAGGGTTTTTGAAAAATTTGGAAAAGCTTGTTTTTCCGTATTTTAACCCATTTCGTGGGGAGAGCAGGATTCGAACCTGCGAAGGTTTCCCAACGGATTTACAGTCCGTCCTCGTTGGCCGCTTGAGTATCTCCCCTCATAAGCGGTTGCAAATATATATTGTTTTTCAGGTAAAACAAAGATATTGTAAGGTATTTTAATAAGTATTTTTTAATAGGCTGGGAGTGAAGCTGTTTAAGAATAAAGGCTGCTCAATGGCAGCCTTCAATATAAATATTTAAAGAAATTATTTGGCCTCAATCAGTGCTTTAATTTTAGCTTCAAGGTCAGATCCACGAAGGTTTTCAGCAACTATGTTACCTTTTGCATCAAGTATAAATGTGGCAGGTATACTTTCAACACGATATAGCTTGGCAATAGGCTCGTCCCATTTTTTAAGATTGCTTACATGTGTCCATTCAAGCTTATCTGCAGCAATGGCTTTTTTCCAGCTTTCTTTATTATCATCAAGCGAAACGCCTATGATATTAAGGCCTTTGCTGTGGTAACGGTTATAAAGCGCCAACACACTTGGATTCTCTTTACGGCATGGGCCGCACCATGATGCCCAAAAGTCTACAATGGTTACTTTACCAAGGCTTTCTTTAAGTGAAACAGTTTTTCCGTCGGGGTTTGGCGCACTAAACCCCGCTGCCTGCTTTCCCGGCTGTGCAGCCGCTTTGCCCTCCGGAGATTGTGGTGCCATAGGTGCAGGCATACCATTGTTTTTAATCATTTCAGCAAGCTCTTTGCCTTCTTTGGTTTTCTTCAGGTCAGCATCAAGCTTATCGTAGTATTTCTTAAGTTCAGTTATCGGTTTTGTCTGCATGCTAACCATCTGTGTTATAAGCAGCACACTTATATATGCCTTAGGATTTTTTTCAACAAAATCAATCGCATTATCCTGCATTCTTTTAGAAAGTTCCTGATACTTCTTGTTAAGTTTATTCATAGCAACAGTATCCTGAGACTGATAAGCCTTCATCATTGCATCTTTGTTCTTCTTCTGGAAGTCCATCATTTCACGGCGCATCTTGTTTATGCTGGTGTAGTACTCATCAAGCTTATCATTGTTGAATGTACCGCTACGCTTTGTCTTGAAGATTGAATCTTTGTCAACATCAAGTTCTATCTCGCCGTTTTCAAGAATAATCTCTGTTTTGCCAACCATACCGTCAACATTTAAAACGTGTAGAGAGGGGTCGGTTACTGTACCTTTAAAAGTAAATTTACCATTTTCAACCTTTGCGGTATCAACAGGTACAAAGCCCATCATTCCGCCTTGTTTTTCCAGAATTACATTTTTACCGTCAAGTGACTTGTCAATTTTCCCTGTAATTTCAAACTCATTTTCTGCCAGCTTGTTACATGATACTATCATGCCTGCTACAGCAAAAAATAAAATGTACTTTTTCATTTATTTTTCTGTATTTGTTATGGTGCAAATGTATCTAAAATTACTTCATTAAGATATTTTGCGATTGAAATAATTAGCTGCAGGCAGCACTGTTAAGCGTTGTTGGTATATTGGTGTTTTTAATACCCGCAAAACCTTTTTGTACGTTAGTCATGTTATGTATTCCGCGGCCCTTAAGTATGCTGGCCATAATCACACTTCTATAGCCGCCTGCACAATGAATATAGAAATGCCTGTCAGGTATTTCATTTAATCTTTCATTTACATTATCAAGCGGAATATTCACAGCTTCAAGTATATGCCCGCCGGAAAACTCCCCGGGCTTGCGTGAATCAATTATTGTATGCTCCTCATTGGCTATGGCTGATTCAAATTCTTCCGGCGATATGCTTGCAAGGCTGTCAGTCTCAAAACCTGCATTTTTCCAGGCTGAAATTCCACCTTTAAGATACCCCAATGTATTATCAAACCCAACGCGGGCCAGGCGGGTTATGGCCTCCTGTTCTTTACCTTCAGGGGTTACAAGCAGTAATGGCTGGTTAACATCCATGATAAGTGCACCAACCCATGGGGCAAAATTTCCGTTCAGGCCTATAAATATTGAACCAGGTATGTGTGCTTCACAAAAATCATCTTCATGGCGAACATCAAGAATTATAGCTTCTGTGTCACCTGCTTTTTGTTTAAATTCCTCAGGAGAAAGTGCCCTGCTGCCGCGCTCAATAATTTTATCAAGGCTTTGGTAACCGTTTATGTTCAGCATCACGTTTTGAGGAAAATAGGCCGGGGGAGCGCCGAGGCCGTCAAGAAGTTCTTTGGTGAATTCTTCTTTAGTCATGTCTGCACGCAGGGCATAATTCACTTTTTTCTGGTTACCCAATGTATCAGTCGTTTCTTTGCTCATGTTTTTGCCGCAAGCACTGCCTGCGCCGTGGCTTGGATATACTGTAATATCATCCGGCAACGGCATTATTTTATTACGCAGCGAATCATATAAATGGCCTGCAAGCACTTCCTGTGTCAGTTCTAGGGTAAGTCCCTGCGCGAGGTCAGGCCTTCCTACATCGCCTATAAACAATGTATCGCCGGTTATAATTCCGTGTATATTATTATTTTCATCAATCAGCAGGTAACAGGTGCTTTCCATTGTGTGCCCCGGGGTGTGGATAGCCCTTACAGTATACTTCCCGACTTTGAATTCTTCGCCGTCTGTGGCAATATGCGCGCTGAAACCCGGCTTTGCCGTTGGGCCGTAAACAATTTGCGCACCCGTTTTTTGTGAAAGGTCTAAATGTCCCGAGACAAAATCGGCATGAAAATGAGTTTCAAAAATATATTTAATTTCTGCACCGTCTTTGGCAGCTTTGTCAATATAAGGCTGAACCTCACGTAAAGGATCAAAGATTGCGGCCTCGCCATTGCTTTCAAGGTAATAAGCGGCCTGTGCTATACATCCGGTATATATTTGTTCTATTTTCATAATGTTTTTGTTTTGTGAGTTGGGTTAAAACCCTATAAATTCTTTTGCCAGTATAAAGGCTGCCATTAGCAGTATAAACCAACCAAAACCACGCTTGAGCTGGTTTTCATTGATGTACCTGTGCAGGTAGCTTCCTGCAAATATACCAAAAACTGAGACCACAGAAAAGGACAGGAGAAAAGACCAGTTGATACTAATGTTCTGCAAATCGCCAATAAAGCCTGTAAGTGAATTTAGAGCTATTATCAACAACGAGGTGCCGACAGCTTTTTTCATAGGCAATCCACCAAAGAAAACAAGCATGGGTATAAACATAAAGCCTCCGCCGGAGCCTACGAGCCCCATTATTGCACCAATAAGTATGACTAAAGGCAATACATAAATGTAGCTTAATTTTTTTACAGATGCAGATTCATCACTTTTCTTAAAAATAAGTGATATTGCAGCACCTGTCATTATCAGGGCAAAAAGCACCATGATAAACGGGTCGCGGTACACAGGTTCACTGCCAACATAGGTCAATATTTCGGGAAGGGCAGGAACAATGTATCTTCGTGTAAGATATACTGCAATAAATGATGGCAAAGCAATCATCAGGCCTGTTTTTACAGCTAAATTGTCTTTATAATAATTCTGCGCAGCGCCAAAAGCAGATGTTGTTCCTACAATAAATAGTGAGTAGGCGGTTGCAATAACAGGTGATACACCCAATGCGTAAACAAGCAGGGGCACGGTAAGTATAGAGCCGCCGCCGCCCATGAGCCCGAGAATTAGTCCGATTATAAATGCGCCTATATAGCCTAAAACTGCTTCCAAATCTGATAGTTTTGCCACTAAGATAATATATTTAGCAACAGAGAATTTTGCAAGAAAAAACGTTTTAGTTACACCACAATTTATAAGACTGACTATTAGATGATTACATAGATGTTGATTTATTAAAATTATCACATATGCAATTCGGTATGCCTTTTGATGTTCTTATTTTGCCGTATAGGTTATTTTAACTTGAAATTTCTAAGAAATTATTAATGAAAAGGTTTCAGCATTTAACGGCAACAACATATATTTGTACGCTTTTTTTAAATGAGCGCTTAATATTAAATAACAGGTTGTAAATTAAATAGCAATGGCAACAGCGACAAAGCCCCGCCTGGGCATGTATGAAAACGTAAAAAACCAGTTTGAGAAAGCTGCTTACGTTATGGGCCTTGATGAAAGCGTTAAAAAAATTCTTTCAATTACTAATAATGAAATTGTTGTACACTTCCCGGTGAAGATGGACAATGGCCAGGTAGAAGTGTTTACCGGCTACCGCGTACAGCATAATAACGCGCTTGGCCCGTACAAAGGCGGCCTGCGCTACCACCCAACTGTAGACATTGATGCTGCACGCGCACTGGCTACCTGGATGACATGGAAAACATCGCTTGCAGGGCTGCCTTATGGCGGTGGTAAAGGCGGTATACAAATTGACCCTAAAAAATACTCGCAGGGTGAGCTGGAGCGTATAACACGCCGCTTCACTTTTGCTCTTGGAGACAACATCGGCCCTGAGCATGATATCCCTGCCCCGGACGTGAATACAAATGCACAGATGATGGCATGGATTGCCGATACGTATATGTCGACAAAATCTCCGTCTGAACGTTCTAAAAACCAGCATGTTGTTACCGGTAAGCCGGTAGGCAGCGGCGGGCTTGAAGGGCGTGACCGTGCCACGGGCTTTGGCGTTGTGGTTACACTTGAGGCATGGGCTAAACTTCGCGGCACAAGCCTTGAAGGCAAACGCTATATAGTGCAGGGCTTTGGTAACGTAGGCTATTGGGCGGCACACTTTATGAACAAGAATGGCGCTATACTGGTAGGCGTACAAGATGCTACTGGAACTATCTATAACCCTGAAGGTATAGACCCTGAAGCATTGCTTCGTTTCCAGGCTGATAATGCTACTATCACAGGTTTCAAAAACTCTCAGGACTATGCTTCTGAAGAGTTCTTCGGGATTGACTGTGATATCGTGATACCTGCTGCACTTGGCAACCAGATTACTGAGGAAAATGCTGCTACCATAAAAGCACAGGTTATAGCTGAAGGCGCCAATGGCCCTACCGATACTGAAGGTGAAACAATACTGCTTAAGAACGGCATTGATATAATCCCTGATATTCTTTGTAACTCTGGCGGTGTTATTGGCAGCTACTTCGAATGGCTTCAGAACCGTAACGGTGAGATATGGAACATGGATGATGTGATTATCAAGCTTCGTAAAAAGCTTGAAGAAGCTTTCAGCAAAGTTATAAGCGCTTCGGTACAGTACAAGACTGACTGGAGGACTGCCGCTTACATTGTAGCCCTTACACGCATAGAACTGGCTTACAAACAAAGGGGTATTTTCCCTTAATGGATATATAAGTTATTTTTAAAGGCGCTCATTACGAGCGCCTTTTTTATTATATTTGAGTAACCATCAAATCAGCCACTTATGAAAAATGTACTCTATACCTTTTTGATGTTTACAGGGGTTTGTGGATTTGCGCAAGATATAAGCCCAAATTTATCAACTGCGCTGAAAGAAAATTCTTTTTCTGTACAAGTATCATTACCTTCGGCGAACCTGTCCTATTATTCAACAAATTACTTTAAGATTTTCGGGCGTGAGCAATATACGTTTGATACCATGGCTTTTAAAAGCCGTGAAATATATGTAAGCTCAGATGACCGATTTTATAGCAACGGCACTCAGAATATTCCCAATGCATTGCCCGACCCAATCTGGAACTATTACGATAACCAATGCAATCGCGGTGATGCAGCTGTTGGCGCAGCCATGGCAGGTATTGGTACATTTGTGCTCATCCGTAATTTGGTAGACGGCACTAAAGATTATTCACCCAAAATTGACCGTGCAGCTTTTGAAGCAGCGGGGAGGGGAGAGTGATAAAGATTGTGAGTTACATAATTTTTTCACAGAGGTTAACAAAGAACACACAGAGCGACACAGAGGTTTAGATTTACACTGAAGTTCCATTTCGGATGCAGCGTAGCGGAACTGAGAAATTTCTATTTAAAATTTAAGAGTTGAGATTCTCGACTCCGCAAGCTTCGCTCGAAATGGAAACCCAACAAAAAAGGAGCCCGAAAGCTTCTTTTGTTTTATCCTCCCATATATTCGCCGCCGTCATCCTGCTGCTGGCGGTTTTGCTGCTGTTCTTTCTGCCTGTCGGCTTTTGTCATGTTAAAGCGGTAGGTGAATGAAAGTGTTATCTGGCGCTCTCTCCATTGCATTTCGCCATATGATTGTACATTGTATGGTATATAGGTTTCGATCTTCATTTTCCTGGAGTTGAAGATATCCTGCACGTTCAAAGCTATGGTAGCCTTATCTTTCAGGAAGTCTTTACTTAGCGCTGTATTAGCGCTCGCTACGCCGCGGCGGCTTCCCTGTGCGGTTTTTTGTGTGCCTTCATAATTTCCGTTCAACTGCCAGTCTATTTTCCACGGAAGGTTAATTTTACTGTTTATACGCGTAGTCCAGGCGTATGCCGTGAAGTCAAAGTTTTGGTAATCGTTAACTATTTCATTGTTCTCATTAATGTAAGTAAATGTATAGTCACCATCGGTCTGGTTACGGAAGAAGTTGAAGTTGCTGTTTATCCTCCACCACCTGAACGGGTTGTAGTTTATATTGAACTCAAGCCCAAAGCGATATTCTTTAGCAAGGTTTATCGGGGTGGTAGTAGTTACCGGTGTGCGCACGTCCAGCTCATCAACTGGGGTAATTTCCCCCGTATCCGGGTCAACAATATCTTCACCTCCTACTATCTGTGTTACAAATTCACCGTTTTGGCGCCTTATAAACTGGTAGCTGTCAGTAGTTATATTTAAGTAAGCAGATGTATTCAGCGTAACTTTACCCCAGCGCTTTAAGTATCCTAAGTCAAAAGCGTTAGTCATACTTGGGTCAAGGTCCGGGTTACCGCGGAAAACGTTTATGTTACTTTCAAGCCCTGAGAAGGGATTCAGGAACCTTCCGCGCGGCCTGTTTATGCGGCGGCTATAGCTGAGGCTCACGTTGCTGCTCTCGCTAAATTCATAATTTAAAAATGCGCTAGGGAAGAAGTTATTATAACGTTTATTGTTGTACTCATTCCTGTCAATTAAATTCACATCAATATTTGAATCTTCCCAACGCAGGCCAAACATATACGAAAACTTATTGATCTTAGAGCCATATTGGGCATATAGCGCATTTACATTTTCTTTATATTGTAGAAAGTTGGTAAAGTTAAGGTTGTCTTCCCAAACCCCGGTTGTAGGGTTAAGCCTTTCAGCCTGTGCATCAGTTTCAAGTGTGGTAAAACTTCCGCGATAACCGGCTTCAAAGCGGGTGTTCTCTCCAATAGGCAATACATAGTCGGCCTGCAGCAATTGCCTGTCCTGCTTTTCATCATTCACTGTATGCTCAAAAGTGTCAGCAGATCCTGCACCGGCAAGCGTTGTGTTGTTTATAACTGCATTTTCATCATCAATGCTTTTTGACACCGAGGCATCAACTCTAAGTTCATGGCCGTTGTCATTAAATTTCTTGGTAAGGCTTGACGAGAAATTTACGTTAACATCACGATCGTCCTGGTTATTATATCTGTATATCCTGTTTATAAAACTTCCATCGGCATTAAAATTATCGAAGTAAGTATCAACTTTATTACCCCCTGTGTTCCTGCGGAAGTTTACTGAGTTTGTCCATGTGATTGTCTTGTCAAGAAACCATTCCAGGCCAAAGCTTGCGTTATAGCCTTTACGAAGGCGCTCATTATCACGGGTTTCGTTTGTGAAACTTTCTGTCTCATTTGTGTCCTCATTGAGGTAACGACTATTGGTGAACGAGTTACCCGGATTTAGTCGATAGTTATAACCAAGATTGCTGAAAAAATTAAAGTTTGTGCTGCGCAAGTTAAGGTTTGCTGCAAAGCCATGATTATCAGGTGTCCCGGTATTTGCAGTAATCGAACCATTAAAGCCGTCTGCTTTACCTTTTTTAAGGATGATATTCACTATACCACCGCCACCCTCAGCATCATATCGCGCTGACGGGTTGGTTATAACTTCGACTTTGTCAACAGAATCTGCCGGTAGCAGCCTCAATACTTCAGCCACATTAGATCCCGCAAGTGTAGAAGGGCGGCCATCAATAAGTATAGTTACACCCTGGTTGCCACGAAGCGCCACGTTACCCTCACTGTCAACTGAGAGCGACGGTACATTGTCAAGCACATCGCTTACGGTACCGCCCTTCACCATCATGTCATTACCGATTGTATATACACGTTTATCAAGCTTTATATCTACCGTGGTGCGTTCGCCAACAATTTCTACTGCTTGCAGCAGCTCGGCATCAGGAGCCAGAGCAGATGCGCCAAGATTTGTATTTTCGGTATACGACTTTGCCGGTATTACAGTTGATTTGAATGATATGAAATCTATTTGTATGCTGTAGGTCCGGGAGCTACTTCAAAATCATAGTTACCCTGGGCATCGGTAAGCCCGCCGCCTGCAACGGTACCCGCCGTAGATAATGCACTTACTGTAGCAAATTCAAGCGGCTGGTTAGAACCCTGCTCAGTTACCTTTCCTGTAATTTTAATTTTATTTCCCTGTGCAAATGCAGTTGTTGAAACGAATAGAATAAGTAATAAGGCGTTTAAAATGTTTTTCATGAAAGTATTTGTAGTATGTAATGATGTGTTAGACGCAAAAGTTGGATTTTAGTTTAACTCGATAATCTTAAATGTTTGTTAAAATATTTCTTTAGCTTTCTCAGCAGGTCGGGCAATAACAGCTTTGTCTCCATTTACAATAATTGGCCGTTCAATAAGCTGAGGGTACTTTGCCAAAGCATTAATTATCTGTACAGAAGTTAGCTTTTTAGCAGCGAAATGCTCCTTCCAGATATCTTCTTTCTGCCTTACAAGCTCTAAGGGTTTTATTCCCAGTTTTTTCAGCAAATCTTTAATCTCAATTTTGGTAAGAGGCGTGTCAAGATATTTCACAACAGAATATTCTTTGCCAGTTTTTTCAAGTAACTCCAGGCCTTCACGTGATTTGCTGCAACGCGGGTTGTGATAAATGGTTATCATCAAATTCTTTTTGCAAAGAAAGCCATTATTATCTGAAATTTAAAGTAACTTAGTGCTAAGAAATACATAAAACATCAGCAAATACAATGTTTATAAAACAAGGCTTTATTCCTGAAAACAGATTTTGGAAGTATCTTTTAGGCTCATTTATTGTTATAATGGCATCCTTTTTCGGGCAAGTGCCACTTATGTTTGCAATCGCCGCTGAAACTATGTCTTCCGGAAGGCCTATGCCAACCACGCAAGACGCCATGATGGGTTTTCTCGACATGAACCTTACGCTTTTCCTGATACTTATATCTTTTGCGTTTGCAATGGTTGGGTTAATTATTGTTGTGAAAAAGCTTCACAAACAGCCTTTTAAAGACATTGTTACTGCAAGGCCGAAAACCGACTGGGGCAGAATCATGTTTGCTTTTGTTCTGTGGACAATATTTTCTGTTGGTTCTCTTTTGCTTGCATATTATGCTGAGCCCGGCAAATATATTTACCAGTTTAACTGGGATAAATTTTTAATACTCGCCCTCATTGCTGTGCCACTTATTCCCGTACAAACCTCTGTGGAAGAGCTTGTTTTCCGTGGTTATTTAATGCAGGGCTTTGGTTTATTGGCTAAAAACAAGTGGTTTCCGCTTATAATGACTTCGCTTATTTTCGGCGGTATGCATCTTGCTAATCCTGAAGTGGGGAAAATGGGCTATGTAGTTACATTTTATTATGTTGGCACAGGCCTGGCATTAGGAATTATGACGCTGATGGATGAAGGTACAGAACTGGCATTGGGATTTCACGCCGCAAATAACCTTACCGCAGCACTTATGGTTACTGCCGACTGGACTGCCTTCCGTACACCATCAGTATTTAAAGATGTTTCTGAACCTACCGCAAGCTGGGATATATTTGTTCCGTTGCTGGTAATATATCCAATCATCCTCTTTATTTTCAGCAGAAAATATAAATGGCACTCATGGAACGAAAAACTGACCGGTAAACTTGAAAGTCCTGCAAACAACACTATACCAAACAACACAGAGATATGACCAATCCTGATTACAATTTTGTACACCCCGCCTTTAAACTCAACGGTTTCCATCTCACAAAAGATGACCTGCTGCGTATTGCTTACAGTTTTATAAAAGAAGGTGAACCTTTCGAAAAGGCAGTAGGTGATTTCCTTATGTACTGGTTTGATGCTGATACATCTATCGAGATGCAGACATCAGGCACAACAGGAGCGCCTAAAACCATCAGGATTGATAAGCAGGCTATGGTAAACTCTGCTTTAGCCACCGGCGCTTTCTTTGATCTTGAGGCAGGAATAAAAGCGCTGCACTGCCTTCCAACACAGTATGTCGCCGGAAAGATGATGCTGGTTCGTGCCTTTATCCTGGGGTGGGAGCTTGACCTTGTTGCACCTTCATCAACGCCCCTGGAGCGGATTGATACCCAGTACGATTTTGCAGCGATGGTACCTCTTCAGGCACAGCACAGTATCGAAAAATTAAGCTTTGTAAAAAAAACTGATTTTAGGCGGGGCAAAAGTAAGCGCTGCACTGGCAGGACAGCTGCAGGCTGTGAATAGTGAGATATACGAAACGTATGGCATGACAGAGACCATTACGCATATTGCAGCAAAAGAGTAGGCGAGGAGGCCTTTAAAACACTGCCTCATGTAAAAATACAAGAAGATGACAGGCATTGCCTTGTTGTTGATGCTGAAGCAATTTGTGACGAGCCGGTAGTTACCAATGATGTGGTTCAGGTGCTTAATGAAAATGAATTTATCTGGCTGGGGAGGTATGACAATGTGGTGAACAGCGGAGGTGTAAAGCTTTTTCCTGAACAGATAGAGGAGAAGCTGGCCGGCAAAATTAGTCGGAGGTTTTTCATGAAAGGGATGCCGGATGAGGAACTGGGCGAAAAACTGATACTAGTTATTGAAGGAGAGCCTTTTGATGTTGACAAGGCTATTTTTTCAAAGCTAAGTAAGTTTGAAAAACCCAAAGAAATACTATTTGTTCCTCAGTTTGCCGAAACAACTTCCGGTAAGATAATCCGTGAAGAGAATGTTGCTAATTAGGTTTTTTCAACTTTTATAAAGAATTTTTTTGTCATAACTTCAACATCATCAGTACTGTCTACATCTTTTAAAAATTTTTCTTCCCAACCTGTGGTTGTTGGGTATAGCCTTATTTGTTTGCCATCAACCATTACATCTACAGGCATTGCAAAGTCTTTTACGTCAGTTTTCCAGCGACTACAAAGAAGGCCTTTGCACATTCTTAGTTCAAGTACAGGAATATCTTTGTAACGCAGATACTGATTGAAAACGGGTGTAAGGTTCATACCGCTTTCTTTATTGAAAAATTCAACAACAGTTTCGGTGTCAATTATTTTTTTGCGGAAAGTTTCGCTGTATTTTAATATCATAGCCCACCATTTGGCATCATCATTAATTATATGCCGAAGTGTATTCAGCATTAGCGCGCCCTTGTAATACATATCGCCGGAGCCATGCTTATTTACACCGAAAATGCCAATTACAGGCTTATCATTGCTTACGCTGTTACGCTGTCCGTTGATGTATTTCATGGCTTCGTCATATCCAAAACGGCATTCCACAAAAACTGATTCGCTATACGTGGTAAAGCCTTCGTGTATCCACATATCGGCAATGTCTTTTGAAGTGATACTGTTGCCGAACCACTCATGCCCGGTTTCGTGTATGGTGATGTAATCAAACTTCATCCCGATGCCCGTCATTGTGGCATCATATCCCATATAGCCTTTCTTGTACTTATTACCATAAGCTACGGCACTTTGGTGTTCCATACCCAAATATGGTGTTTCCACCAGTTTATATCCGTCTTCATAAAATGGGTACTGCCCAAAATGTTTCTGGAAACAATCCATCATCGGCTTAACTTCCTCAAAGTGTTTGCGGGCAGTTTCCTCATTGGCTTTCAATACATAATAATCAAGATCAAGTCCGTTATGGCTTTCGTGAATGTGAGCGTAATCTGCAATATTTACAGTAATACAATAATTATTTATAGGATTTTTCACCTCCCAGTCCCAGCGTGTATAACCATTTTTAAGGTCGGTACTGCCTTTCAGGCGGCCGTTGCTCACATTCATAAGCCCGTTTGGCACAGCCACTTTAATGCTTGCTCCACGGTCTGGCTCATCAGTCTGGTGGTCTTTTACCGGATACCAAAGGCTTGCGCCTGTGCCTTGTACTGCTACTGCAATCCACGGCTTTCCGTTGCCGTCTTTGCTGAACACGAAGCCGCCATCCCAAGGTGCGCGCTTTGCTACCAGCGGCTTGCCTGAATAATGAAACCGCAATGCATATTCATTACCTTTCTTAAGTTGTTTTGGGAAAGTTATAAAAACCGCATCATTATCACGTTTGTACGTAAGCCTCTTACCTTCAAAAACAATACTGTCAACCTTCATGTTTTCAAAGAGGTCAAGCTGTATTTTCTGTGTTTTTTCAACAACACCAAATGTGATATCGTTATATCCTGAAATGTAGCGCTTATCAGGATCAATGGTAATATTAAGGTCATATCGCTGTACGTCAAAACTTGTACGTTCGGGGCGAAGGCCACCCTGCAGGGTGTCACGGCGTGTAATGCTTTGTGCCGATAAAAGCATTGGGAGTATAATGACCGCTGCCAGTATAAATTTTTTCATGAGGTGTTGTTTGAGTATTGGTCATGAAAAATACTAAAAAGTTACGTGCTAACCTTTAGATGCTGTGATTATTACAAATTCACGCTGAATCTGCTGACCGGTATTACCTGTAATTAATTCATTTTCTATCATTTCATCCCGGATTATAAAGCCCGATTCCAGAAGTAAGCTTTTCAGCCGGCTTTCACTATAATGGTTAAACCCATATTTAGCGAAAGGTATGTTTTGCATAATTCGTTCAGGTATATAAGCAATACTGAGCAATCCCCCTGATTTCAGAACACGGAAAATTTCCGAAGTGTAACTACTAGCATCTTGCCAAAAATAGATGGTATTTACTGTATAAATCTTGTTGAAAGAACTGTCAGGAAAGGGGAGTGTCAGGCCATCAGCTAATACTACATTTACGTTGTTAAATACTTTAAACCGTCTATTGCATTCAGCTACCATAGTTTCAGAAATATCTGCCCCAAAGTATTTTATATTGTCAATCTTAAATATTTCCTCAATATGTTTTCCATTGCCGGGACCTAACTCAAGTACTGCATCTCCTGGTTGAAGATTTAAAGAAGCTATAGCTTTTGATATCATGTTTGCATTTGTAACATTCATCATTTCTGCGACCTTTAACCCATCATTTTCGTCAGGGCATCGCAGTTGTTTTGCAAGTTGCTGCAGTTCAGCTTCTGTAAATTTCATTTTACTTGTTTTTCGCGTACAGAAATGTTAGTATGTCACCGAATCTTTTCTGCCATGCTTTTTCATTATGCTCCGCACCTTCATATTTCCGGGTTTCCCAGTTCAGGCCAAATTTATAGCCTTTGTTTTTCATCATTTCATCAACCATTTTTTGGTGGACTTCATAGTATTGGTCAAGTGTGGCAGTACCATAGTCAAACCATATGCGGTGATTTTTTGGTGATGGCAGTTTTTTAGCCATATAATCTCGTACAGCTTGCGACGGGCCCATGTTTGTATTATCAAAAAGAACAGGCCAGTGTGTTGATATACAAGCTGCCTGTCCAAAAACGCCGGGATATTCACTTATGGCATACATGGATATTAATCCACCCATTGAACTCCCACAAATAGCGGTATTTATCTGGTCGGTAAGTGTGTTATAGCTTTGGTCAATATAAGGCTTTAGCTCTTCAACAATAAATTTCAGGTATTCATCAGCCAGCCAGTTTGGTTCAACACCCATGCTTATTGCAAGGTCATCTATGGTTTTTTTATCTTCAGGCTTGAAGTAGTTAAAAGCCTTTTCAGGAAAATACTCCATATACCTAGTATTAATTGTATTCCATGCTGCAACAATTATAAAGGGCTGAACTTTGCCGGAATTAATCAAACTGTCGGCCGCCCTGCCTGCTTCCCACGCGATTCCATACCCGGCGGTTTCAGAATTAAATACATTCTGCCCGTCTTGCATGTATAGAACCGGAAACCTGCGTTTGGGTTCAGTAAAATAAACGGAGGGCAGGTATATTTCTACATTGCGTGGCGCAACATGCTTTGACTTAACATTCTCAAGTTTTATTATCGTCCCTTTTGCCTGCGCTGATACATCAGTAGTAAAAGCAGAAATTGCAATAACCAATAGTAAATATATCTTTTTCATAATTATACCTGTATCACACCAAGATTAAATTGCTTTTCAATGGGTGCGTGGTTAGCAGCTTCAATACCCATAGATATCCACTTGCGGGTATCAAGCGGATCTATTATAGCATCTGTCCATATACGCGATGCAGCGTAATAAGGCGACACCTGTGCATCATAGCGTACTTTAATTTTATTGAATAATTCTTCTTCTTTTTCAGGGGTGATTTCTTCGCCTTTTGCTTTCAGTGATGATGCTTCAATCTGCATCAGGACTTTAGCTGCCTGCGTACCGCCCATTACGGCAAGCTCTGCGCTTGGCCATGCAAAGATAAGCCGAGGGTCATAAGCTTTACCGCACATGGCATAGTTGCCGGCTCCGTAAGAATTGCCCACAACTACTGTAAATTTAGGCACTACCGAATTGCTCACGGCATTTACCATCTTGGCGCCGTCTTTAATTATGCCGCCGTGTTCGCTTTTTGAGCCTACCATAAATCCGGTAACATCCTGAAGGAATACAAGCGGAATTTTCTTTTGGTTGCAGTTGGCTATAAAACGGGTAGCCTTGTCGGCACTGTCACTGTAGATAACCCCTCCAAACTGCATTTCGCCCTTTTTAGATTTTACAACCTTGCGCTGGTTGGCCACAATGCCTACCGCCCATCCGTCAATACGGGCGTAGCCGGTAATTATTGTCTGTCCATATCCGGCTTTATATTCTTCAAACTCACTATTGTCAACAAGGCGGGTAATAATCTCCATCATGTCGTATTGCTCTGCACGTGATTTAGGCAATATCCCATAAATATCAGCCTCCGGCAATGCAGGTTTTTCAGGTTTTATACGGCTGTATCCGGCTTTATCAAAATCACCGATTTTGTCTACAATATTTTTAATTGTGTCAAGAGCATCCTTGTCATCTTTGGCTTTATAATCGGTAACGCCTGATATTTCACAATGCGTTGTGGCGCCGCCAAGCGTTTCATTATCTATGCTTTCACCTATCGCGGCTTTTACAAGATAACTTCCTGCAAGAAAAATACTCCCAGTTTTATCTACAATAAGAGCTTCATCACTCATTATTGGCAGGTATGCCCCTCCTGCCACACAACTGCCCATAACAGCGGCAATCTGAGTTATGCCTTTACTGCTCATTATGGCATTGTTACGGAATATACGTCCAAAATGCTCTTTGTCAGGAAAAATTTCATCTTGCATTGGCAGGTATACCCCGGCGCTGTCAACCAGATAAATTATTGGAAGGCGGTTCTCCATGGCAATTTCCTGTGCCCGCAGATTTTTTTTACCTGTAATAGGGAACCATGCCCCAGCTTTTACGGTAGCGTCATTTGCAACAACTATACATTGCTTACCGCGGATGTATCCAATCTTAACCACCACGCCGCCAGATGGGCATCCGCCATGTTCGGCATACATTCCGTCACCTGCAAAAGCTCCGATTTCAATACTTTTACTGTTTTTGTCGAGGAGGTATTCTATACGCTCGCGGGCAGTCATTTTCCCCTCTCCATGAAGTTTTTCTATTCTTTTTTCTCCTCCGCCAAGTTTTACCCTGGTAAGTTTTTGTTTCATTTCTGAAAGAAGAAGTTTGTTGTGGTCTTCGTTTTTATTGAAGTTAATATCCATAATTGGTTATACATTTGCTGGGTTAAAGGCAATTTGCCTGCTAAAATACGAAATCGATTGATAATACAAGAATGCCGTAAATTAATGCAATCTTTATTACTGTTTGCACTAATTTATTTGATAACTTGTTGTTTATAATTGCTTAACTATTTCTTAACATAGCCTGAATACCTTTGCCGCTTAAAAACATACTAATGGCATCATTAAACAGTATTTTTCAATTTCTTGTCCCTAAAGATAAAAAGTTCTTCCCGCTATTTGAAGAAGCTACTAAAAACCTTACCGATATGGCTATTACTCTGCATGAAGCTGTAAATGCGCCAAAAAAGGAGAGGGATGCATATTACCTGAAAATAGAGGAACTTGAAAGCGTAATTGAAGAAATTGCCCATAAAACCAACATTGAGCTTAGTAAAAACTTTATCACGCCGTTTGACAGGGAAGATGTACACGCCTTAATTTCGGCAATTGACGATGTGGCTGACTATATGTATGGTGCCGCGAGCCGTATGCGCCTGTACCAGGTAGAAAAGATTACGAAATCTATCAGGAAAATGACAGAGATTAATCTTGAAGCTGTACAGCTGATACAGATGGCTATTGTTGACCTTAAAGACATGAAAAACCTTAAAGGTATTGCCGATGCAAGTAAAAGGATTTACAAGCTTGAAAATAAATCTGATAACGTTTTTGATAAAGCTGTTGCCGATATATTTGAAAATGAGACTGACGCAAAAAACATCATCAAGTATAAAGAAGTGCTTTCGGCTCTTGAAACAGCAACTGACAAGTGCAAAAGCGTTGCAAATGTGCTTGAATCTATAGCTGTAAAACATTCATAAAGAAGCTAATCTACCTGACTATATATGACGCTTCTTATCATAATCATTGTCCTTGCCCTCATTTTTGACTACATAAATGGCTTCCATGATGCGGCAAACTCTATTGCAACCATTGTAGCAACAAAAGTACTTACGCCGTTTCAGGCAGTGCTTTGGGCTGCATTCTTTAACTTTGTTGCGTATTTTATTTCAAAGTATTGGATTGGTGAGTTTAAGATTGGTAACACTATAGCTAAAACAGTAAGTGTTGATTTTATCACGCTTGAAGTTATATTTGCCGGGCTTATTGCTGCTATTACGTGGAACCTTGCAACCTGGAAACTGGGTATACCATCATCATCATCCCATACGCTCATCGGTGGGTTTATGGGTGCTGCACTTGCTCATGCCATAAAAATAGGGGGAGATCTTGATACTGTAATTAACTACGCAAAGGTAATCCCTATCATACTTTTTATATTTTGTGCACCGCTCATTGGTATGTTTGTTGCTTATTTTCTGACGGTTATAATATTGCATATATGCCGGAAAGCGGTTCCGTCAAAAGCGGATAAATGGTTTAAAAGGCTGCAGCTTGTATCGTCAGCGCTATTCAGCCTTGGGCATGGCGCTAATGATGCCCAAAAGGTGATGGGTATTATTGGGGCGGCAGTTATTTACTATCATACAAATATTGATGTTGACCCTAATTATCTTAATGCGGAAGATCCATTTAAATATTTTGTGTCGCATTGGGGCTGGGTGCCACTGGTAAGTTTCCTTATGATTGGACTTGGCACAATGAGCGGTGGCTGGAAGATTGTAAAAACCATGGGGTCAAAAATTACAAAAGTGACTTCGCTTGAGGGTGTTGCTGCCGAAACAGCGGGCGCTATAACCCTTTATACATCAGAGCATTTAGGTATACCTGTTTCAACAACGCATACCATTACCGGTTCTATCATCGGTGTGGGTATCACTAAAAGGGTTTCTGCAGTAAGATGGGGGGTAACCATAAGCCTGCTTTGGGCATGGGTACTTACAATACCGGTATCAGCTGTTATTGCAGCCTTGGTATACTCATTGATAAGTTTGTTTTAAGAATCTACCTGATAATTTTCCTTACAGAGAAAATAAAACTGCTGATTGTAATCAGCAGTTTTTTTATTCTGTTTTATGTAGCTTAGGAAGCCTTATTATAAAGGCTGTACCTTTGCCTTTACCTTCACTTGCAGCCTCGATTGTGCCGCTATGAAGCTCAACCAATGATTTTGTTACATTAAGTCCCAGCCCGTATGATGATTCTTTGTCTGTAGGCCGGGAGCTGAGCTTGGCAAATTTTTTAAAAAGTATTGGCACATCAGCATCTTCAAGGCCCTGGCCGTCATCTCGTACTTCAATGATAATTTCTTTATCATTTTCTTCAGCTGATATATGAATCACAGAGCCTTTGTATGAATATTTTATTGCGTTACTGATAAGGTTGTTGAGTATATCGGTCATTTTTGCCCTGTCAGCATATAGTACAATATCAGTAGTAAGGCTTAAATCAAACTTTTGTTGTTTTCTTGAAGCAAGCAGTTCAAAATTGGCCATGATATGTACCAGCAGTTCTTTTAGCGAAATATCTTCAAATAGCAATTCTTGCGTAGCATCAAGTTCTGCCTGCCTTAAAAGCCCTGATAATTTCTTTTGTATACGGTTAACAGATTGTTTTATAGACAGCGTCATTTTTTCAGAAGCACGATTTTTAGCCCTTATAATGTCATTTGCAAGATTTATTGATGCCAGCGGATTCCTTATTTCGTGCAGCACAATATTCATAAGATTGTTTTGTACGGCAATACTTTTTCGGTAACGCAGGCGGTTCTCCAGCTTGTCAATAATTATCTGTGAAAGGGTTGAAAGCATTTCCAGCTGTGCTGGTGTCGCTGTACGTTCAACAGAGTCTGTAACGCAAATAGTACCAACATTATAGCCTTCAGGCGTTTTAAGTGGAGCCCCGGCATAAAAACGTATACCGCCTTCAGCAGCCACATATGGGTTTTCCATCAGCTCAGGTACATCATGTGTATCATTAAAGGCCATCACATTATCCTGTAATATAGCAAGTGAACAAAGGCTGTCGCCGCGCTGTACTTCACTGGCCTGTAATGGGCTTATATTGCATTTGAAGTAAACCCGGTTTTCATCTACAAAGGTTATAAATGCGCTTGGTGTATCAAAAACCTGTGCTGCGAGCCGGCCAAGATTGTCGAACACCTCTTCCGGAAATGTATCAAGCACGTCATAATCGCGTAGCTTTTCAAGCCTTTCTTTTTCATTTTCAGGAATGATAGATTTCGGCTTTATATATTGTATGTCGCTTTTAGTGCCCAATCAGTTTTTTATTTTATCCTAAAGATACAGATTTAAATTTAAGCCACCCCGGCCATGTTAGATATTTTATGATACTGGTACGGCAGCCTTACAATAAAAGATGTACCTCTGCCTTTACCTTCACTAATAGCTTCGATAGACCCGTTGTGCAGCTCAACCAAAGACTTTGTTATTGAAAGCCCCAGGCCGTTTGAGGTTTCCCTGCCTGTTGGTTTAGAACTTAGTTTTGCAAATTTTGTAAAAAGCCTCTCCAGGTCGTCACTACTTAATCCCTGTCCTTCATCTTTTACCTCAATATAAACCCTGTCATCATCATTGCGGCAGATAATATGTATGGTTGAATCAGGATATGAGTATTTTATCGCATTGCTGAGAAGGTTATGCATAACATCACTTATTTTGCCCCAGTCGGCAGATATAAGTGGTACGTCATCTTCACAATCAAGAATTATACGCTGATTTTTACGAAAAGCAAGTAATTCAAAATTATGTATTAGCCTCACAAACATTTTTTAAGGTCAATTTCCTCAATAGAGAGTTTAAGCTCCGTTTCTTCATGCTCATGATGTTTCAGTAAGCTGGTTAACTTACTTTGTATCCTCCCGACTGCCGATTTTATCATATCGGTCATGCGTATTACAGATGTGGCATCTTTAGCCATGATATCATTCGCAAGGTTTATGGATGCCAACGGATTTTTTATCTCGTGCAGCGCTATGTTCATCAGGTCAACATGAGACTCAACAGTTTTACGGTAGCGCAGGCGGTTTTCAAGCTTGTCAATCACTATTCTTGACAGAGACCCAAGCATGTCAAGCTGTTTTTCAGAAGCATCACGTGGTTCTGAATCACATACACATATTACGCCCACATTATATCCTTCAGGAGTTTTTAGAGGCACACCTGCAAAAAAGCGGATACCTCCCTCAAGGGCGATAATAGGGTTATTGATTAGGAAATTCTCTTTAGTTGTGTCGTTAATAACGGTTGGCTCGTCACGTAATATTGTTACCGACGAAAGACTTTCGTTCCGCGGCACTTCAGACAAAGGGAGTGCGCTTAAATTTGATTTAA
This sequence comes from Flavobacterium sp. J372, assembly GCF_024699965.1. NCBI lineage: Bacteria > Pseudomonadati > Bacteroidota > Flavobacteriia > Flavobacteriales > Flavobacteriaceae > Flavobacterium > Flavobacterium sp. J372. The sequence continues at coordinate 2,122,655 of NZ_JAJOMZ010000004.1, read as the reverse complement.
TAAAAACACGCTCTTTATCCACAAAAACAATAAATGCGCTTTGGGCGTCAAATATCTGGGCAGCCATAAGGGCTATTTTATCAAAAGTATCTTCGCTGTGTGTATCAAGTATACGATACTCATAGAGCTTTTCTAGCCTGGCGGCATCATTTTCCGGGATTAAAGATACTATTTGCTTATACGGCATAAAGAGGTTTACAACTCCTAAAAGTGGTGTAGTACGAAATTAACACATTATTTGTAATAAACTGTTAAATGGCAAAATGTTGTAACCTAACAGGTGATAAAACATAACCTTTAAAAACAATAATCCGTACAATATAAGTTTTTGTACGGATTATATGGTTAATGTACTTAATCTTCTGTCCGCTGCCCCATCATCATAAGATATGCTTTCAGGAAGCCGTCAAGATTTCCGTTCATTACTCCTTCAGCATCGCTGGTTTCATATTGTGTCCGTACATCTTTTACTAATTTGTAGGGATGCATAACATAGTTACGTATCTGTGAACCCCACTCAATCTTCATCTTGTTAGCCTCTATTTCATCACGCATGGCCTGCCGTTTCTTAAGTTCAATCTCATATAACTGAGATTTTAAGAGCTGCATTGCCTTAGTTTTATTATCAAGCTGTGAGCGTGTTTCAGAGTTTTCAATAATAATTCCGGTAGGGTGGTGGCGCAGCCGTACTGCAGTTTCCACCTTGTTTACGTTCTGACCTCCGGCGCCGCTGCTTCGCATGGTTTCCCAGGAAATGTCTGCCGGGCTAATTTCAATTTCGATTGTATCATCAGCCAACGGGTAGACATACACAGATGCAAACGAAGTATGGCGCTTGGCATTGCTGTCAAACGGAGATATGCGTACCAGCCTGTGTACGCCATTTTCGCCCTTAAGCCAGCCGAAAGAATATTCTCCCTCAAACTCAAGCGTTACGGTTTTTATTCCCGCCACGTCACCCGCCTGGTAGTTTAGCTCTTTAATCTTGTAGCCTTGTTTTTCGCCCCACATCATGTACATGCGCATAAGCATACTGGCCCAGTCACAACTCTCAGTGCCCCCGGCTCCTGCAGTAATCTGCAATACCGCGCTCATGCTGTCGCCCTCATCGCTAAGCATATTGCGGAATTCAAGGTTTTCAAGGTGCTCCACAGTCTGCTCATACTGGCTATCAAGTTCTTCTTCGGTGGCATCGCCTTCCTTAAAAAACTCGTATACAATCTGTAGCTCTTCTGCCAGGTTATTGGCTTTATTGTAATCTTCTACCCACTTCTTTTTTGAGCGCAGGCCCTGCATGATTAGCTCAGCCTCTTTGGCATTGTTCCAAAAATCAGGGGCGTAGGTTTTCTCTTCTTCGTTGGTTATCTCAATGAGCTTTCTATCGATGTCAAAGATACCTCCTCAGCGCACCAAGGCGCTCTATAATACCTTTTATTTGTTCGGTATTTGTCATAAATTAATGTAGTTTTGTATTGCAAAAGTAAGCTATCCTTTTCAAAAAGTATGGAAATAAATTTAGTAAGCGATACGGTAACACGTCCCGGGCACGAAATGCTGCAGCATATGTTCAGGGCAAAAGTGGGTGATGATGTGTACAAGAGCGACCCAACCGTAAATGAGCTTGAAGAAACCGTAGCATCACTATTCGGGCGTGAGGCTGCTTTATTTTTTCCATCGGGTACCATGGCCAACCAAACTGCTATAAAGCTGCATACCAACCCGGGTGAGCAGGTTATTTGCGATAAATGGGCGCACATTTTTCATTATGAAGGGGGTGGTGCATCTTTTAACAGCGGTGTATCTTGTGCGCTTGTAGACGGCCACAGGGGCATGATCACGGCCCAACAGGTAGCTGTAGCTATAAACCCTCCTGATTTTTACCACAGCCCGCTTACATCTCTTGTAAGCCTGGAAAACACTACCAACAAGGGTGGGGGAGCTTGCTATGATATTGAAGCGATGAAGCAGATTCGCGAAGTCTGCAAACAAAACAACCTGAAATACCACCTTGACGGCGCCAGGATCTGGAATGCGATTGTGGCCAAAAGGCAGCACCCTAAACAGTTTGGGGAGTTATTTGATACAATATCAGTCTGCCTGAGTAAAGGACTTGGTGCGCCGGTAGGTTCGCTGCTTATAGGCGACAAAAAGGATATGGATAAGGCGTTGCGCATTCGCAAAATTTTGGGTGGTGGTATGAGGCAGGCAGGCTATCTTGCCGCAGCCGGATTATATGCCCTTCAAAACAACGTAAGCCGACTTGAAGAAGATCATCGAAGGGCCAAAGAAATTGCACATTTCCTTGAGCAATTGCCTTGGATTGCAAGCGTAGAACCCGTTGAGACCAACATACTTATTTTTGCAATACAACCACAATACAATGAAAAAGCGCTGATAGAAAAGCTGAAGCAGAAGAACATCCATATAAGCACAATGGGCCACGGCAAAATGCGTATTGTTACCCATCTGGACTATAAGGAAGTAATGCACCAGTATGTGCTGGAAACGTTTAGTAAACTTACACTATAAATCCATAAAAAACGCCCGACAGAAATTAATTCTCCCGGGCGTTTTAAATTTTTCTAACTCGAGGTTAATTACAATCCTAAAGCCTGTATGCCCGGAGAATTTTTCTCAATACCGTATACTCGCCAAAACGGCACTTCGCCTTTGTATTTCCAAACTACAGTACCGTCGGGTGCAACTTCCCAAAAGCCATAACCGCCTTCACAAATAAGTGTGTTGCCATTTTTTAGCCTTACAGCACCGGAAACCCTGTCATAGAAAAGTTCAGGGTCGGTAAAACTCCATATTACCTGAGGTTCATTATTTGTGTTTGGCAGTAGGTTAAAAGTGGTGGGCATTTTCAATTCGTATACTTTTGACTGTGAAATATTACTGCCATTGTTATAAATAAGTATGTTTCCGCTTCCGGGCACATTTGTACCGAGTAAATTAGGATGGTGAACGCTGTAGAACATACGTGTACCATGGGTATTGTTATAAGCCTCCGGATTGCCAAATCGGTATAGCAAATCTCCGCCTTTATTGTAATTACCGCCGGAATGTGATGCTGCCTGAGCTGTTGTGGTGCTATGGTCTATAACCCAAACTTCGCTAAAGAAATTTACAGAGAGGTAAATAACATCACGCTGGGCATCATAATCAATACCGTTGGCATGCATAATATTGCCATTTTCGGCCATTTGGTAATTTATATTGATCAGTTGCGGATTATTTGCAACCACACCGAAATTATCTTTTGTACTGTCATGATCTTGCACTATATGGTCAAAACTGTGCCACTCCCATACAACCTGCATAGTTGCAGGGTTGATTTCAACAATTGTTTCAGGATAAATAGGGTTTTGTGTATTTGCACCGTTTTGCTGTGCCACATCCGCAGATACTTTTTCCCACGCGATTAAAAGAAAGTTGCCGTTTGGTAATCGCTCAAAATCATGGTGGGCAAGCTTGTTTTCATCAGCATAAGTCATTTCCCAGTCAGTAGTTCCGTCAGGGTTAATTACTTTTAAAACGCCTCCGAATCCTCCAAAAGAAAACGCTGTGTTAGGTGAGCGGAACATAGCCATTAGTTTCCCGTTATCCAGAAGCTCAACATCATTACCGGTATTGAGGTCAAAATTCCATTCGCGTTTTTTCTCGCCCTGCTTGTTGAGCAAATACACTTTTTTTGCCCCAGTTCTATAGCTAAGGCATAGCTGTCATCAATAAGAGCGCCATTATACACTTCTACATTTTCAGTAAGTTGTACAGGCTCATTTGGTGCAGGAGTGCCGCTGTCATCATCATTACAGGACAATAATCCGAGGATTGCCAGAAGGCAGATTTTACTTAACTTTTTCACAATTTTATTTGGTTTAATTTATTATTTAAAAAGATCAAGCCCCGGAATATTCGGCATCCCGTCTTTTGCAACAGCGCCAAGCTCGGCTTCATTTACAGATGTTGCTTTAGCTATGGCTTTATTAAGCACGAGCACCAAATAATCTTCAAGCTGTTCTTTATCTTCAAGCAGAGAATCGTCAATATTTACAGATTTTATTTCGCGATTTGCAGTTAACGTAACCTTCATGAGGCCATCAGTGCTTTGCTCATCAACAAGTACGGTATCAAGCCTTTTTTAGTCTCTTCAATTTTTTTCTGGGTTTCCTGCAGTTTACCCATCATACCCATGATATCTCCGAACATTTTTACAGAATTTATTGTTAATATATATTTACAAATGTATTAAATTGCAAAGTTATATCCCAATTCTTAAAAGAATGAAAAAACACCTTTTTGTAAGTTGCGTTTGTGTTATTTTTGCCACAAATGCCCAAACCAGCAAACCTCAAATGAGCGTAAACATTACTCCGCCTAAGGCTGCTATAAAGCCTAAAACACTTGAAAAGCACGGTGATGTGCGTACAGATAATTACTATTGGCTCAATGAGCGCGAAAATAAAGAAGTAATTGATTACCTGAATAAAGAAAATGAGTACTACAAAAAGATGACGGCCCACACCGACAAGCTGAAGGCAGATCTTTTTCAGGAAATGAAAGCAAGGATAAAGGAAGACGACTCATCTGTACCTTATTTTTATAATGGATATTACTATATAACCCGATTTGAAAAAGGAAAAGATTATCCTATATATTCACGAAAAAAGGGCAGTATGAGCGCAAAAGAAGAAATTCTTTTCGACTGTAATGAACTTGCAAAGGGACATGCTTATTTCCATCTCGGCGGAATGAATATAAGCGAAGATAACAAGTGGGCTGCCTTTGGCATAGACACTGTATCGCGCAGGCAATATACCATACAGGTAAAGAATCTTGAAACCAATGAGGTACTCCCGCTAAAGATTGAGAATACAACAGGAGGCTCTACATGGGCAGGAGACAATAAAACACTTTTCTATACACGTAAAGATGCTGTTACGCTGCGTTCAGATAAAATTTATAAGCACAAATTAGGGACTGATGTAAAAAACGATGTATTGGTATTTCATGAAAAAGATGACACCTATAATACTTTTGTTTATAAAGAAAAATCAAAGAAATACTTAGTTATCGGCTCCGGCAGCACATTAACCTCTGAATACCGTATACTTGATGCTAAAAAGCCTGATGGTGAATTTAAAGTTTTCCAGCCACGTACCCGCGGATTGGAGTATAGCATTGCGCACTATGGCGACAAATGGTACATAGTGACTAACAAAGATAAGGCTACCAACTTTAAGCTGATGACCGCGCCCGAAACAGCTACAACTAAAGAAAACTGGAAAGACCTTATATCTCACCGTAAAGATGTATTGCTTGAAGATATTGAAATCTTTAAAAATTACCTTGTTGTAACCGAAAGAAACAACGGCCTTTACAAACTGCGCATAATGCCATGGAACGGAAAAGGGGAGTACTACCTGCCGTTTGACAGCGAGACATATTCGGCCGGTACAACTACGAATGTAGATTTCGACACGGATATTGTGCGTTATAGCTACCAGTCACTTGCCACGCCATCATCAGTTATTGACTTCAACATGAAGACAAAAGAAAAGACTATATTGAAAGAGCAGGAAGTACTTGGGGGTAAATTCGACAAAAACAATTATGTTGAAGAGCGTGTTTGGGCTACTGCACAGGATGGTACGAAGATTCCGATTTCTATGGTATATCGCAAAGGCATTAAGAAAGATGGTAAAAATCCATTACTGCTTTATGCTTACGGATCTTACGGAGCATCTATGGATGCATATTTTTCATCGATAAGACTAAGCCTGCTTGACAGGGGCTTTATTTATGCTATAGCACACATAAGGGGTGGGGAAGACCTGGGACGCGAATGGTATGAAAATGGTAAGCTCCTTAAAAAGAAAAATACATTTACCGATTTCATTGATTGCTCGAAATTTGTAATAGCTGAAAATTATACCTCGCCTGAGCACTTATATGCTGAAGGCGGCAGTGCCGGCGGATTGCTTATGGGCGCTGTGGTGAATATGGCTCCTGAACTGTACCGTGGTGTTATTGCACAGGTACCGTTTGTTGATGTAATCACGACAATGCTTGATGACAGCATACCGCTTACTACGGGGGAGTATGACGAATGGGGCAACCCGAATGATAAGCAGTATTATGAGTATATGAAGTCATATTCGCCATATGATAATGTAAAAGCTCAAAAATACCCTAACATGCTTGTAACTACAGGCCTTCATGATTCTCAGGTGCAGTACTGGGAGCCGGCTAAATGGGTTGCTAAGCTAAGAACCATGAAGACTGATAATAACCTGCTTTTCCTGGATACAAACATGGACGCAGGGCATGGCGGTGCTTCAGGGCGATTTGAGGCATTAAAAGAGGTTGCAAAAGAGTACAGTTTTTTACTCGATTTGGAAGGAATTAAAAACTAATTGATTTTTTTTGTTAGCTTTGCAAGGTCTTAAGGTTGCTAACCAAACCAACGCAGAGCGCCTTGACTAACTTATTTTTTATGAAAGAAGAAATAAAAGCCTATAATAATGTATTGGAATTAATTGGAAATACACCACTAATTAAGCTCAATAAGGTTACTGAAGGTTTAAAAGGGAATTTCTACGCAAAAGTAGAAGCTTTTAATCCGGGCCATTCTACTAAAGACAGGATTGCACTATATATAATTGAAGAAGCTGAAAGAAGGGGAATCCTTAAACCAGGCGACACAATTATCGAGACAACCTCGGGTAATACAGGCTTTAGTGTGGCTATGGTAAGTATTATTAAGGGTTATGACTGCATACTTGCTGTAAGTTCTAAATCATCAAAAGATAAGATTGATATGTTACGTGCTATGGGTGCAAAAGTTTATGTGTGCCCTGCAAATGTATCTGCAGATGATGCCCGTTCTTACTACAGTGTTGCCAAAAGGCTTCATGAAGAAATAAAAGGCTCGGTATACATTAACCAGTATTTTAATGACCTTAATATAGACGCTCATTATAAAACCACAGGCCCTGAAATTTGGGAACAGACAAATGGCAAGATCACACATCTTGTAGCCTGCAGTGGTACGGGCGGCACAATATCAGGAGCGGCGCGTTTTCTTAAAGAGAAAAATCCAAACATCAAAATTCTTGGTGTTGATGCCTTTGGTTCGGTACTTAAAAAATACCATGAAACCAAAGAATTTGATAGTGAGGAGATTTACCCATACAGGATAGAGGGCCTTGGTAAAAACCTTATACCTACAGCAACAGATTTTGACGCGATTGACAAATTCATTAAAGTTAATGACGAAGACAGCGCCCATGCAGCAAGAAGCATTGCTAAAACCGAAGGCCTTTTTGTAGGTTATACAAGCGGAGCTGCATTACAGGCTGTAAAGCAATATGCTGAAGCAGGTGAATTTGATGCTAACAGTAACGTTGTACTTATCTTCCCTGACCATGGTTCGCGTTATATGAGCAAAGTATTTAGCGATGAGTGGATGAATGAACAGGGCTTTTTTGACAGTGTGAACCTTGAAGAGGCACAAAAAATTGAATTCATAAAATAAGCTCCAATATAAATAAAATTGAACTCCGGATTATATCCGGAGTTTTTTTATTTCAAAATATGCAAAACGAAAAAAGCCGCCTCAACTGAGACGGCTTTCCTTCGAAGTGGAAAAGCTACATAACCTTAAACTCTCCCGTACCTGTACGCTTCAGGTCTTTTTGTTCAGGCTCGCCTGAAAACGCTATATTACCTGAACCGGATATTGTACCGTCTAATGCCTTGCGGCTCTTTACTTTTGCGTTGCCGGAGCCTGACACAACTGCTACTACTGTCTGTGCATCAAGGCTTTCTGCTTTAACTTCGCCCGAACCAACAACTTTACATTTAAAATTTTCTGTTGAACCATAAAGGCTGATGTTTCCTGAACCTAAAATATTAGCTTGTACGTTTTTGCACTCCAACTTTAGGTCTGCGTTTCCCGAACCGTCAAGTGTTATTTTCATATCACCTTTTAATGGTTTTGACGATTTAAGGCTACCGGAACCAAGCATTGCAATTTCTTCAAGATTAGAATAATATACTTTGATTGTAATCTTGTTGCCATTGCTGGCTCTGTAAAGCTTGCCGTCAATTGGTTTAATAACAAGTGTACCGTTGTCAATTTCCGTTTCAACCAAATCTTGGAGGTTTGATTCGGCATCAATGGTAACTTTAGGCTTTTCGTCAGGTATCAGGTTTATGTGAAAAGGTCCTGATACCTTAAGCTTTGTAAAGTTTTGTACATCGCGTGATTTACGTTCAAGATGGCCGTTGCCAAGAGTAACGTCAGATTTCTGCTGCGCCGCACCGGTTAGTGTGCAGCATAGCACAGCTAATAAAAAAATTGCTTTTTTCATGATGATTGATTTTTGATTGATGATTTATATTAAGACGTAATTAAATTTGAAATGGTTGTATGTGATTTTACTTTCTGATAAATTTTACAGGAGCATATTCAGATTTGATGAAGATCTTATTTATGCCGCTGTTTTTATTATAACCTTTATAATAGGAGTTTTCATTTTTTTCAATACTGGTTGTATATTTTAATCCCTGTGCTTGTAGGCCATTATATTTTAGGTAAACTTCAAAATCAAACGGATAATCGTCATCATAGCCTATGTTAACCGATGTATAGGTTGATGTGATGGCAATATTTTTCACAGTTCTTTCTACGTTGCCAATATTTATGTGGCCATAATCAGCAGTAAGGTTAGCCAGCTTTTTTATAACGGTAAATCGTGATGTTGCATAATCTCCACGGCCGGTAACAATATCAGCATTCTCAACATTAATCTCACCATAGCTGCACTTATACTTCATGTCATCAACATTTTTCATCTTTACATTGCTGTATTCCCCTGTAACTGTAACTTTTTCAGAATTGGCAAGCATAATATCTGAATATTGTGCGGTAAGGCTGCCACCTTTCATATAACCTATCCTGCACCCGCCGGAGTATTCAATTTTAACTGTATTCGCAGTATTATTAAGGGCGTCGACATTTATCTGCCCGTACCTGCAGGTTATCGTGCTTGGGCCATCCACCTCACTAAGCCTTATATGGCCGTATTCGTTGTCAAGTTTTACGCGCCCGCTTTTAGGCATCTTTACTATAAAGTTAACTTGAGTGGTAATATTTTGATTACAAGCGTAACCTCCCATTGATGAACGTGCAATCACAGAATTATTACCTGTTTTGAAGTCCACCCCGATTTTATCAAATCTTTCGTTTACCTCTTTTTCATTATTTCCTGTAACTCTTACAAGAACATCTATTTCTGCCCTGTTCTGGTCCCAGGTGGTAACTGTTATCATGCCATATTTATGGCCAATATCCATAAGTACATTCCCGCTTACATTATAAGCCTTGCGTATTGTTTTTCTTTTTTAAACTTTCCATTATCATTAGCCCACATTCCATAAGGCAGGAACAAAAGGGCTATAATAATTAGTTTACAGTTGATTAGTTTCATTTTGCTGTTGTTTTAGCTTTTTAGTGTTTTCAATTTGTGTCATCACATCCTGCAAAAATGATATCCTTGTCTGCAGGTTGGTAATCATGGCGCTAAGCAATTGCCTGTTTTCGCCATCTTTTATTAGTTGCTGGGCAAGCTCATCATAATCTTTCTCCAGCTTTTGCATCCTGAAAAGGGCATCCTTTACAATACGTCTTGCTTCAGGTGATTTTTCTTTCTCAACTTTAGCAAGTTCACTTTGTATTACTGAAGCAAAATAGTCTTGTGCTTCACGGGCTTTTGGTGATATTCCTGCTAAAGCTTCTTGTGATGAAACGTTTTGTGTACCCTGCTCATAGATAAAGAATATGCCAAGCAATAAAATTATCGTTGCAGCTATAGAAAGTGCCGGCCAGATTTTGGCTTTTTTCTTAACCTGAACCTTTGGCTGAAGTTTGTCAAGAAAACGCAGCTGGTGCCCGTCTTCAGGTTCATGTTCATCCCATTGGCCGTGCAGGCGGCTAAAAAGTTCATCAATTTTTTTCTCGTTCATGTTCATCATCCTTTCAGTTTTTGAAGAAGGCTTGTCCTGGCCCTGCTTATTGTTGTGCGGCAATTGCCTGCTGTTATATTAAGTATAGTGCAAATCTCTTCCTGGTCATAACCCTCAATATAATGTAGGTTGAGTATGAGCCTGTAATTCTCGTTAAGCTGCTGAATTGCCGCTGTAACCTGTTGCACCTGTGTTTGTTCAAAATCAATTTTTGCTTCTGCTTCAGCACTTTCATTATCTTCAACTTTATACAAAATGTCGTCCAGGCAATCCATGGCTTGCTTGTTCAACTTCTTGTAATTGTCAAGACTGTGGTTTACCACAATTTTTTTAAGCCATGCCCCAAATGCAACCTCACCTTTATAACTGTCGAGTTTTGTAAAAGCTTTCAAAAAAGCTTCCTGCATAACATCTTCAGCCCAATGTGTATCATTCACTATGCGATGCGCTGTATTGAACATTGCTTTGTAATACCGGTTATACACTTCAAACTGCGCACTGCGGTCTCCCTTCCTGCAAAGAGAAATTAAGATATCTATATCTGTATGCTTGTTGTACAACTTGGTTAACCGGTTTATAGTAATGACTGCCGTATACTGGATATGTTACACTAACGTAAAAATTTTTTTAATAAAATAAAAAAATCCGCCTGGTGTGGCGGATATGCAGTTATAAATCAATAAGGTGTTAAATCCCAAACCTAAAGCCAAAATAGGCATCTGCCTGTGTTGCGTCGCTAAGAAGCGCTGTTATTGCTGATCCCGACCCAATAAAGAACCCTCCGACACGAAAACCAATTCCAACATTAGTATCTGAAATATCGCTATTTGTTACAGGAACGTAAGCTTCAAACCATTTGGTAGAGTAGCGGGGGGTAAATGTCCATATTCTTTGGGCTGTAATCTGCTCATTATCACTATCATCAGATAATCTTTGTTGTGTAAAAGCCGTAAAGTAAAAACGGCTTATAACTTTTACATCAGCATATAATGATAGTGTAGCAGGTAATTTTACTTTGAAGTCTCTGCTAACACTTTCGCCTGTAAGGTAGCCCGAGTTGCGAAGTATATCTTCAATTTGTCTTATATCGCTTACGTCTTCAAACTGGTTAAGGTTAAGCCCTGCAGGAGCTACCCCGTTAGGTATATCCAACACATAATTGGTATTGCGGTTGTTATCATCTTTAAATGTCATACTCCCCAAATTACGCACTGATGCCCCAACATTAAGCCTGTAATTCGAAACAGCTGTGCTGTCATCTGAAACAATGTCCTTCAACTGATAATTTACACCTATATCAGCTGCAAACCCATTCAAACCGCCTGCAAAGAAATCGGTAAAGTTTCCGCTGTCCGTAAAATCTTCTGCAAGTGAACCAGAATAAGCAATATTAATATTTGCACTGGCATCATTAAGATATACATTATCATTTATGTTATCAATACGCCCACGAAATTGTCCTAATGCTATATTGGCATAAGTCCCGGGGAAAAGCAGTCTACCCGTAACACCTCCGCTGAATTTATGCAAATCATTATTAAAGAAGTCGTGAGCAACAGTAAGGCCAATCTCACCCCATGATGTACCTGAAACTCGCTGATTGTAACCTGCGTTGATATTATAAAATTCAGTTATTCCCGGTATATTGCCATTGGTTACAGCATTACCCAAACCTGTATCAACATCAACAAAATCGGCTTTTACATTAGCGCCTGTTGTAAATGCAAAAGCCCAGCTGCCTCTTTTAACTGAAAGTGCCGGGCCTAATATTTTGGCATCAAGGCGTAAGTTTGTGGGTTCGCCACCTTCAAATATAAGCCTGTCAAAATCATTGCCGCTTACAAGGTCGCCGAATGAAATTTTATTATTCGCTACATTAATTCCAAAGTTAAATACATTAACATCAAATGCCGTTTGCTGGTTTGTAAGCTCTGCCGGGTTTAAAGATGCATTTAGCAAGCCACCCCTTCTCGAGGTACTTATGCCGGTAAAGTGCTCTTGTGCAATGGCGCTACCTGCGCATAACATAGTAGTTAGTAATAGTAATGGTGTTTTCATATCATTTGTTTTCGTTACCTGAAAGTTAACAAATAAAACAATATTTAAGAAAATTTTATACGGATTTATATTGCACTCCAAACCTTATCATCAGGTACGGGCGCAATAATTGTTATCGCTTCTTTAGACACAGGATGTATAAAGAAAAGTCTCCTTGCATGAAGATGTATACCGCCGTCTGGATTGCTTCGTGATGCGCCATATTTTAAGTCACCTTTTATAGGCGAGCCAATTGCTGAAAGCTGTGCGCGGATTTGGTGATGGCGGCCGGTGTGAAGGTTAATCTCGAGAGCCGTGTAACTGTCAAGTTCTTTAATTACCTTATAGTCAAGTTTGGCGATTTTACTGTCAGGTACTTCATTTACATGCGCTTTGGACGTGTTTGACTTTTCATTTCGTTTAAGGTAGTGGGTCAGGGTAGCAGAATTTTGCGGAGGTTTATTTTTAACTACAGCCCAATATGTTTTTTGTGTTTCACGATTTTTGAAAAGTTCGTTAAGCCTCGTCAGTGCTTTAGACGTGCGTGCAAAAACTACAATACCTGTTGTAGGCCTGTCAAGCCTGTGTACCACACCCAAAAAAACCTCGCCAGGCTTATTGTATTTGCCCTTAATATACTCTTTTACAACATCACTTAATGGCTTATCACCGGTTTTATCACCTTGCACGATATCGCCAACACGCTTATTAACAGCAATGATGTGGTTGTCTTCATAAAGAACCTGAAGGTTTTCTTTGGTGCTGATTGTCTTCAAGATTGTTAGAATTTTAGATTATTAGAATTTTAGACTATGCGGGCAAAGTAGAACGCAATCTTGAAGCCATTCTTACAATCGCATCAATCTTTGTAATTAATAATTCTAAACTTTCAAGTTGGATAAATTTTAAATCTGATGCAATTAAAAGTTGTGTTTCCAATTCGTAAGCCGACCCAATAGCAATCTCTAAAAACCTTGAAAAAATCTTTCGAAGAACTTCGTGAAGCGCCTTCTGCAATATTAGATGGAATTGAAACAGCAGCACGACGAAGCTGATTTGTTAGCCCGAATTTTTCTGATTCAGGAAATGATGACGTCACCGAATATACATCACTACAAAAAATCCTGCTTTGCTTCCATACCTCTAAATCTTTAAATCTATGCATAACGTCTAATATTCCAAAATACTAAAATACTAACAATCACTCCTAATACTGCTCCTTTTCATTCGGGAAATCACTGCTCTTTACATCTGTTACATATTGGCCTATGGCTTTTGTCATTCCATCATATAAATCCATATACCGGCGGAGAAAGCGCGGACTGAACTCATTGTTCATACCCAGCATATCGTGTATTACAAGCACCTGCCCATCAACACCGCCGCCCGCGCCAATGCCTATAACCGGGATAGAAATACTGTCAGCAACCTTTTTAGCAAGCGCAGCAGGTATCTTTTCAAGCACAAGGGCAAAGCAACCGATACGCTCCAGCATCATCGCATCTTCAAGCAGTTTTTCAGCTTCGGCTTCTTCTTTTGCGCGAACGTTATAAGTCCCGAATTTATAAATAGACTGTGGTGTAAGGCCTAAGTGGCCCATGACGGGTATACCTGCGTTCAGGATTTTCTTTATTGAGTCCTTAATCTCGCTGCCGCCTTCAAGTTTTACAGCATGCCCGCCGCTTTCTTTCATGATGCGTATAGATGAACGCAAGGCTTCTTTAGGGTCACTTTGGTAGCTTCCGAAGGGAAGGTCTACCACTACAAGTGCACGGTTTATGGCACGCACAACTGACGATGCATGGTATATCATCTGGTCAAGCGTTATAGGCAGCGTTGTTTCATGCCCCGCCATAACGTTTGATGCTGAATCACCTACCAAAATTACATCTACACCGGCAGTGTCTACAATTTTTGCCATGGTGAAGTCATATGCCGTAAGCATGGAAATTTTTTCGCCATTGGCTTTCATTTCTATAAGTGACCGGGTGGTGATACGCTTGTAATCTTTTTTGCGACAGACATATTGTAATAATTTGGAAAGGTAAAAGTAATAAATTGGGGTATAACCGCAGCCGGTGTTCTGCTTTTATTGCAGCATGACATGTAACAATTATAAATATTTCATCACTTATAAGTAAAACATAACAAGCATGAAAAAACTATCACTTTTTGCAGCAATACTTGCAGTTAATTTTGCTTTTGCACAAGAGAGCGACATTAAAAAATCTATACAGACATTTTTTGAAGGAATGCATACTGCTGATACTTTAAAAATTCAGTCGGTTACGCACAAAACAATGATATTGCAAACAATTGCCGACGGCTCAAAAAGAAACTTTCGCAGGATGATACCAGAGAATTTTATAAATCTATCGCATCAATCCCTAAAGACATGAAGATAGAGGAGAGGCTGCTTAGCTACAACATACAGCAGGACGGAAGTATGGCGCATGTATGGACACCTTATGAATTTTACATCAATGGCAAGCTGAGCCACAAAGGCGTAAATTCGTTTATGCTTTATAAAGAAGATAATATCTGGAAGATAATTTATATCGTTGATACGAGGAGAGCCCCCCAGCCCCCGAAGGAGGAACAACGATAGGAATTCTCTGTTTGGGGTAAAGGGGGGCTATTAACAATCCGCGTTGTTTACGGTCACGGCAAGGCCTCCTTCAGATGTTTCCTTGTACTTGTTGTTCATATCCTGAGCGGTTTTCCACATTGTGTCAACAACCTTATCAAGTGGCACTTTAGCATTCTTAGGGTCAGTTTCCAGCGCAAGTTCAGCGGCGTTAATGGCTTTAATCGCACCCATTGTATTTCGTTCAATACAAGGCACCTGTACCAGTCCGCCTATCGGGTCGCACGTCATGCCAAGATGATGCTCCATTGCAATTTCAGCAGCCATAAGGCATTGTTCGGGGGTACCACCCATTACTTCACAAAGCGCTGCAGCAGCCATTGCAGATGATACGCCAATTTCAGCCTGGCATCCACCCATTGCAGCTGATATTGTAGCTCCCTTTTGAATATACTACCAATTTCACCGGCCACCATCAGGAATTGTTTTATATGCCGCTCGTCAGCCTCGTGGTTTTCTATCACCATATAATACATAAGCACGGCAGGTATAACCCCGGCACTGCCATTGGTTGGGGCAGTAACAACACGGCCAAGGGCGGCATTTACTTCATTTACCGCGAGGGCAAAACAGCTTACCCATTTTAATATTTGCCTGAATTTTACTTCAGTCTTTCGTATAGTGTGCAGCCATTCCTGCGGCGAATTGTAATCTGCTTCACCAATCAGGTTTTTGTGCATGTCATAAGCCCTTCGCCGCACATTGAGCCCGCCGGGTAACGTACCTTCGGTATGGCAGCCTGTATACATACATTCAAGCATAGTATTCCACACCCGCATCAATTCGTGGTGAATTTCATCTTCTGTGCGAATTGATTTCTCATTTTCATATACTATTTCAGATATCTTCTTTTGTTGTGAAATAGTATAAGCTAAAAGTTCATCAGCTTTATCAACTGGGTAGGGGAATGCGCATTTTATTTCTGCTTTTATTTTTGCCATAACCCGCTCTTCCTTAACTACAAAACCACCACCTATTGAATAAAAAGTAGAAGTATGTTCGCTGCTTTTGGTATATGCTGTAAAAGTAAATCCGTTAGCATGGAATGGAAGGAAATCTTTGTTGAAAACAATATCCTTACCTATGATAAAAGGTATCACTTTAATACCCCCAAGAAAAAGCTGGCGGTTCATTGCTATATCGTCAATTATGCCTGAAATATCATCTATGGGAACATATTCCGGGTCAGCGCCACTAAGCCCAAGCATTACAGCAAGATCTGTTGCGTGCCCTTTACCTGTAAGCGACAATGAACCGTAAAGATCGACTTTTACACGCTCAACCTTTTCGAATAAGCCCTCCGCCCGAAGTTCATTCAGGAAACGTTCGGCGCCGCGCCATGGCCCCAGTGTATGGGAACTTGACGGTCCAACGCCTATTTTCAGCATATCGAATACGGAAATACACTCATTCATAGCAATAGCATGGTTTTGTGCAAATATAATGCAAAACCCGCACCAAAAATTGAAGGAATGATAATGCTAAAACGATTGAGCAGGGAAATAACAAATTCCAAATAACAACTCGATTTCTTAACATTTAGAACCCGATAACTGAATGTAAAAACACCTGCTGATTAAAATTCCGAATTTATACGTATAGCCGGGTGGTGCCATTTATAGAATTTTACAACATCAAAAGCAATTAACTTATGATAACGACAACTATGTTCAGGGAAGGAAAACAGCAGGAGTGGAGTGATAAAGGAGTTGATGTTGAAAAATTTTATGACGAAGCCGCTGTGTACGCTATGATAATGATGATGGTTAATAATGATGCAGAACAGTCGGCTATAAATGTCATTGACAGAGCAAAGTTCCTAATTTTAAATTCTAAGCATAATTAGCCCCCAACTATACTAATTACTGCAATACCTTCTCGGGAGCTGCCGGAGCAGGGCGGATATACAACCAAGGCCGCCTTCACCTTACCTGCCGGTTTGCTCCCGAAGGTATTATTAATTACTATTAAAAATTGTTGAAGTTATAATTCGTAGTTATTACTCTCCCGCTTCAGCAGACTTTGTAGTCACAATCGGGGCGAGGCAGTTTTCAGGTATGGCAAATGCATCAACCAATGGCACAGCATCCTGGCGTATTTCCCAACACAGCTGGCTTACCATTTTTCGTATAGCCTTGGTCTTTACACCTTCCATATAGCCTTGTTCAAGATACCAGTCCTTGTGCTTGTCAAGCTTATTTAGCGCAAAGAGATTGTAAAGGCGCGTTAAAACCTCTTTTAAGCCTTCGTCAATAGTCACATTTACCACAGCGGCAAACTGTTCCAGTATTACACGTTCAAGATAAGATTCAGATACCTGAAGCATATGCGGGTGCATTACGTTAGCCGCATCAAAAGCATCAAGTCCGTCATCAACCAGTTTTTTAAAGCGGCGGGCGGCTGAACTGAGAATATGCCTCTCTCTATATTGAAATGCCTGTAAATGAAACGATGGGTCTTTCAGGTGTGATTCATCGGTATTTCGGGTTGCAAAAGGGTTTTTTTCAGTAATGGCAGTTTTTGCCTGCCCCAGGACATAATTTATTATTGCTGATGCATTCATCTCGCCGAATTCTTTTCTGAATTCACCCAGTCGATTTTTAGCTGTAAGCTGCATCAGCACAGTATTGTCACCCTCAAAGGTGGTGTAAATTTCAGTATCGTTTTTCAGGTCGTCTATCCGGTTTTCGCTCAGGTAGCCTTTACCACCGCAGGCTTCACGGCATTCCTGCAAAGTATCACGTGTGTACCAAGTTGTGTAAGCTTTCATTCCGGCAGCAAGCGCTTCAATTTCCTGCATTTGCTCTTCTGTACGGTTTACAAAACGTTTGGTAAGATATTGCAAGGCAAAATGTAAAGCATAAGCATCAGCCAGGCGCGGTATGAGCCTTAACTGATGCATACGGTAATTAAGGATGGGCACTTCAATACCTTCACCCGGCCCGAACTGCCTGCGGTTATCTCCATATTTTATGGCAATTGCCAAACCTGTTTTAGCAGCTGACAGCGCCGAACGCGGAATGCCTATGCGCCCGCCAACCAATGTTCCGAGCATAGTGAAAAATCTTCGGTTATCGCTTGGTATAGGACTTTCAAATTCGCCTGCTTCATTTACAGAAGCAAATTTATCGAGCATATTCTCATAAGGAACAACTACATTTTCAAATGTAATAATACCGTTGTCAACGCCGTTTAGTCCCATTTTTTCACCGCAATCTTCAATAGTGACACCGGGCATCACATTCATGTTTTCATCCCGTATAGGTACTATAAATGCATTAACGCCATAGTCTTTACCGTCAATTACCAGTTTAGCAAAAACGGTCGCCATCTGCCCGTGATTAGCTGCATTGCCAATATATTCTTTGCGGTCGTATTTGGTAGGTGTATGTATGGTAAAAGTCCTATTGTCATGATTGTAGGTCGCAGTAGTTTGCAGGCCTTTCACGTTAGAGCCGTGATGTGTCTCTGTCATGGCAAAACAACCGGGCAATTCTAAATAACCTACGCTTCGGAGGTATTTTCGGTAATGCTTATCAGTGCCCAAAGAAAGGATGCTCATGCCCCATAGGCCGAACTGTACGCCAAATTTTATAACAAGGCTTAGGTCATGGTAGCTAAGTGTCTCCATTATAGCGAAGTAACCTTCAATGTCGTCTTTTCCGCCATCTTGTTTTGGGTAAGCATATGACCCGAGGCCTTCAGCTGCAAGAATTTTACTCCATTGCAGTACTTTCTCACGGTAGGCTTTAGTGTCAGTTTGTTTTACTGGTTTAAAATCCGGACTGCCTATAAGCTCTCTCACCTTATTAATGGTATAACCCTGATTGCCATCAAGAAGCGACGTCATTGCAGCTACATCAAAACTTTCAATCGTTTTATGAGTATGAGTGAAAGTATCAGATTTACGTTTTAAATCAGCTATAACCTCACGGCCATCTACGCCAAATCTTGCTTCAGTATCTGCAAAAAGCGGAATTAGTATTTTTAGCGTTTCCTCGTCAAGTGACTGCCGTTCGTGGTTTGCAATTAAAATGCCTAATTCCGTTAGGCTTGACGGGCTTTGCGAGTCCAGAATTTTATCTATCGCGCCTCTCCATTGAAATAGTTCTGAACGTCCGGGAGGTGTGTCATAGTTTATCTTCGACACCAGAAAATCTTTTTCAGCTTTTGTAAGCCACTCCTGGTTATGTATCAGGCTATTGATGAGCTTAAATTCATTGCGTGAAATTGTATTATCCTGCCAGGCTATATATATAAAAGGTATATAAAGAGATAACTTAGGATTGTTTGTGAATGTAATATCCATAAATAAGGTTTTGAATAAAAATAAGCAAAACCTTACATAACAATTTTAAATATTGTGTTAATTGTGTAAGCATCAGCATCTTTACATACAGGATAAATTTTTTAGCTTTAATTTAATATATTGTTTGATATTAATTACGAAAAATGTGAGTAATTTAGGGATAGTTAAACTTCGCTATTAAACCAACACTTTAACTGCCATGGAATACAATTATACACATACCGCAGAGCTTAATGCAAACAATACAGCCTCTTATTCAAAGGCTGTGGCACAATTTGAAAATGAGGCTAAAGTGCCGCAAGATCTTTCGTGCAACCAGTATCTTAAGAATCTTATTAAAACGAACCTGAAGCTTTTAAAACTGAATGAGCTCAGCGCTATAGTGCTGCTTTAAAATTTATTGCTATGGATAATACAAAGAAAAATACAGAAAACAGTGAGCTGGGTGATCCGTACGGACAAGATAACGGCAGCGGGAGGGAACAATTCCATACTGACAATACCGGCAGTGACAGCCTGAATGATGCACGCCCTGATACCGGTGATGAGGAAAGCAGCAGTGAAGATAAGTCTGACACTGACAAATATCTTGCGATGGAGCAGCCAGGCGTAACCTATACACAGGAAACAGACCCAACACTTAACAGCGACCAGCTTGATTTTACCAGCAGCGGAGGTGAGGATAAGTGGAATGAAGAAGGTGGTAACAGCGTGTTTTCTGATGCTTTTAACCAGGATGACTATATCCTGCATGATAATGTTGACCTTGATGAAGACCAAAACCAGTCAATATCAAGTGACGATGAAGACTTTGAAGAGACCAACGAACGTTATTAACATCCAGCGACTCTATACTTAG
The DNA here is from genome assembly GCF_024699965.1 of Flavobacterium sp. J372. Taxonomy (NCBI): domain Bacteria; kingdom Pseudomonadati; phylum Bacteroidota; class Flavobacteriia; order Flavobacteriales; family Flavobacteriaceae; genus Flavobacterium; species Flavobacterium sp. J372. The sequence goes on along the minus strand of NZ_JAJOMZ010000004.1, from coordinate 2,102,771 downwards.
CTCCCGGTTATGAAAAATATCCGGGAGCTTTTCTTTTTCATTTTTGCTAATTTAGCGCATACCAATTTTATAAGTATGCAAAAATGGCTGGCACTACAATTATTCACAATCTCTTGCTTTGCGCAGTCGCATAAAATTGTAGTTGTGGATGGCGAAACGGGAATACCTATAGAAAAGTGTTTCATTGAAAGTGATAACGGCAAAGGCTTCTATACCGATGCAAAAGGCAAGATAACATTACCGAAAAATATTGATCAAATATCAATCGCACATCTGGGATATGAAAGCTGGTCCGGCACTTTAACCGACACTATATTCCTAAAGCCGGATATCATTTCCCTGGAAAACGTTTCTGTTGGGGTAAGGCAGAAAATAATGATTTTGCCGAAGCGTAGCCTGAATACCCTTTTACCACACAATGCCGGCACCGGCAATCATATACAGTTTGATACTGAGATGGGTGTTTACATACCTAATGAGGATATAACCAAGCAAAAGCTTTTAAAGAAGATTGTACTGCACCCGACAGGCTACAGGACACTTAGCCTTGATTCGGGAAAATTTACGACTTTTGACGAAGCAAAATTCAGCCCTTTTCAGGTGAACCTATGGACGGTAATGCCTGAAGTGGGAATACCGCAGGACAGTATATATAGTGAACCGTTAGAGGCAAGACTGGCGAAGGGCAAAGATTATGTTGTAATTGATTTGCCTGACGGCGGAATGATGATGCCTGAAGACGGTATATTCATAGTAATTTCTTCTTTCCCTAAAGAGTATTATATTTCTGAAAAAACTATAGTGCCTACTGCACCCGCATTTTACCGCATAGGGACAAGCAGTGACTGCAAGTTTAAAATGTATTCCAGAAATAAGTTTGAAGGTTTCTGGAAGCGTGATGACTGGTATTGGCAAAACAAAAGTGTTTATCTCGCAGGGTTTGAAGTTGAAATTATTCCCTGACTACCCTAACATTTTCGCAATTAACTCATAAGAATGCTTCCTATCATCAAAATCATTGGCCCAAGTGGCTATCATAATCTCATCAACGTTATAATCTTCTGCCAGTTTGCGTAGTTTCTTTTCAACAACATCAGGCGTGCCGGCAATAAACCTACCGCGATTGTACGCTATCCGTGCCCGTTGGTGCATGTCATAATTTATAGCCTTTATTTCTTCAAGTGATGGTATATCACCTGTAGCGCCCATTTCTATATGTAGCATACGGTAATCAAAATCGGCGATCCAGTCGGCCACCTTTTCTTCATCTTCACTACAAAAAGCAAAAATGCCAACATTCACTTTTGGCTCGGCCAGCCAGTCCGAAGCGTGAAACGCATCACGGTAAACAGCAACTGTTTCAGGACCGCCATTCGGATTTATAAAATGCGCAAATGATAGCGCCATGCCAAAATGTGCTGCAAATTGTGCACTGCCCCCGCTTGACGTGAGTATCCACATTTCTGGCAGAGTTTCCGGGATAGGATATGCTTTTACCTTGGCATGTACGGTATCAGGCGTGTCATCACCTTTCAGGAAAGCCTGAACTTCGAGCAGCTGGTTATAAAAATCTTTTTCGCTGAATGTGTTTGAAGGGTTGAGCAAATGTGCCGAAAGCCTGTCACCGCCCGGTGCACGGCCAATACCAAAATCTATACGGCCCGGATAAAGCGTAGATAGAAGGCCAAAGTTCTCACTCATCTTCAATGCGCTGTGATTAGGCAGCATAATTCCGCCTGATCCAACTCTTATTTGTGTTGACTTTGATGCAAGGTAGGGGATAAGTACTTCCGGCGCAGTACCAGCTACCAATTTAAAGTTGTGATGCTCGCTTACCCAGTAACGCTCAAAGCCCAGCTCATCGGCCAGCTGAACAAGCTTCCCTGAATTCTCTAATGCCTGTGCCGGCGTTTCATTCCGTCCAACCTGGCTTTGGTCAAGCACGCTTATTTTTATTTGTGACATTGTTATGTATCGTATATTTACAACACAAAGATACTTATAAATATATTCAAATATTTCGATTTTAACTATTGATGTCCTTTAGGTTATCGAGGGAGTCGAAATATCGATTAATCAACAAAAAATGAGAAAACAGAATATAGCAATAACCGTTGACGCAATTGTCTTCAGAGGCAGTAAAGAAAAGAGCGAGATACTTTTCATCAAGCGTAAAAATGACCCGTTTAAAGGCAATTGGGCATTGCCGGGCGGATTTGTAGATGAAGGTGAGAACCTGCCTGACGCTGCGGCGCGTGAACTTTTGGAAGAGACAGGTGTTGTGACAAACGCAATGGTACAGCTTGGTGCATTTGGTAAGCCGGGGCGAGACCCAAGAGGGCATACAATATCTATAGCTTATATTGCTTTTGTAGAAGAAAATACTGAAGCTCTTGGAGCTGATGATGCTGATGAAGCGAAATGGTTTTCGGTTAAAAAGCTGCCTGAAATGGCATTTGACCACGCAGAAATCGTAAATTTGGCCTTACAAAAAGTAATGCTATGAGATTTCATACCCGAAAATGGGTAAAGCCCGAAGACCTGAACCCGAACGGAACGTTGTTTGGCGGTAAATTACTCGCATGGATTGATGAGGAGGCCGCACTTTACAGTATCATTCAGCTGGAAAATCAGCGTATTGTTACCAAACACATGAGCGAGATAAACTTCATGGCATCGGCAAAGCAAGGCGATATCATTGAAATCGGGATTGATGTAGTACGCTTTGGGAAAACATCACTTACGCTGCGCAGTGAAGTGCGTAACAAAATGACCCAGGAAAAGATCATCACCGTTGATAATATAACAATGGTAAACCTTGACAGTTTCGGCCGCCCTTCAGCCCACGGAAAAACTAAAATTGAATATGTAAAAGACAGGATACTTAAGCCTTAGCTGTCCTGAAATATTTCCATTCAATATAAAATGTGCCTAGCGGCGGGATAGATGCGAGGCAGATGATAATGTACATTTTCCAGTCCCAGTTCAACTTGAACTTAAGATAGGTGGCATATATGATATAAATGGTAAAAAGCACTCCGTGAGCCATGCCTACAGGACGAATCATTTCAGGATTATCCCATATATACTTCAAAGGCATTGCAATAAAAAACAATATAATTGCGGAAATACCTTCAAGGGTTGCGATGAGTTTAAATAAGCGTATCATTTAATTGATTGAGATTTGCGCAAAGGTAAGCCTGCACATTCACTTTTGAAAGTTTCAGGCAATAAAAAAGCCGCAGGGTCACTGCGGCTTGTAAATCTTATTAAAGATATTAAAAAGCTAAAAGTGCTTTGTTATATTCTTTCAGGTCAAGTAAGTTGTTCTTGTTTTTAAGGTCTGAAAATAATGAAAGAAGGTATTCAAGGCTCTCAAGGTTATTCTCCGCAGATGTTTTGGCACCACCGCCTGTTAGCTCACTTTCCTCATCAATCGGCTCATCATCAGGAATCCCTATAAGGAATGCACCATTTTCTTCAAGGTGCTCATACGTAAGGCGTAATGCCTTGGTAAGCACCGGATTTTGTTCTTCAAGGGAATATTCGCGCAGTTTTTTAAGGTCAGCTATTAGTGTTTCAGCGTCAAAGCCTTTCTTAAAAAGGTCTGTCTGCATCTTGTTAATCAGTTTTTGCGCAGTAGGATTTTCCACAATATAAGAGTTTAGTTTTTTGAACTTGTTTTCAGGAATGCAAAAATAGAACTTATCTGTTTTTATCCCAACTTTTTTAAATTTAATTGCAGTATGATATTTCAATAGGTATCTTTGAGTTTATGAGTAAAAGAGACCTCAAAAAATTTCTTGCCGCTGCGCCCAAAGAAGAACTGGAAGAACAGTTGCTGGCACTGTATGAAAAATTCGGAGATGTAAAAGCTTATTATAACTTTATATTCAATCCAAAGGAAGATAAACTGGAGCAGGAGGCGAAACTGAAAATCAGCAATGAATATTTCCCCACAAAATCTAAGCGCGCAAAGCTTCGCCGGTCAACTGCTCAGAAATATATCAAGCAATTTTTGTTGCTGGGTGTTGACCCTTTCATAATTGCAGACATTATGCTTTATAATATTGAGACAGCCCAGAAATATACAGCAAAGCGGCAGATGCGGTATGCATCATTTTACATCAGCATTTTCAGCTCATATAGGCAGGCATCAGATTATATCATTTCAAATAACATGGATGCGCAGTTTAAGGCAAGGATGTGCGCTGTTTATGAGGCTGCCAAAGCCCAGCGTTGGGAAAACTGGAAAGATTTTGAACGGGTTTGGGATAATTTTGAGTAATTAAAAATCAAAAAGGCCCTGCTGTACATTTTCAACATGGTAGCCTGCTTTTAAATTGCCTATACGAAACTGGTTAACATAATTGTGCGCCAGCCGTGTTGGTTCAGGAATACGGTGCTTCAAAGTACAGTTTTTAATAATATCAATGCTGTCATTTGTTGATATTTTGTGCCCCGGCGAAATATACACAGGTTTAACTCCTGCTTTTGTGCGTAATGCAAAACCTTTAATGCCGTTTGGAGTAGTGATAGCGCTTTCGCTAAACCTTTCTAATCCCAAAGGGGCATAACCTCCGTAAAGCATGCTTTTGGCGCAGCCAATTGCAGGATGATTGGCCAACACTCCAAAATGGCAGGCAATACCGTACTCCCTGGGATGAACTATTCCGTTGCCGTCAAGCACCATTACATCAGGTTTTACAGGTATTTGCTCCCAGGCAGCCAATAGCGCAGGCACCTCGCGGAATGCCAGATATCCCGGCACGTAAGGAAATTTGGTTTCTGCTGTGACCAGCGAATAGGAGAGTACCTGCAACTGCGGATAGCTCAATACAACTATTCCTGCATAAACAGTATCAGAAAATTTATTGTGCGAGATATCACCGCCGGCAATTGTGGCTATGCTACCCGTTTCTGTCTGCAATGAAACTTTGTGCCTCAATTCATTTTGCAATGAGGTTGCTTCGGGTATGGATAAGCTGTCATAATTCAGCATAAATCAGGGTGTTGGCTAAAAATATATGACATCAATAACAATGCCCTGTTACATCTGTAAATGTTAATATTCCGCTTTATAAAAAATCAATGAAACAATTAAGATTTTCTAAACAGTAAAATCTATGTAAATACATATTTTTGGAAACTAATTACCCCTCTGATGGATCAATCTGTAGAAGACGACAGAAAAGAACTTTACGATTATCAAGCCAAAGATATTGATGCTATTTTTCAGCATTTTGAAGATAAGCCTGACAATTACCATTTGCTTTACCAGCTGCCGACAGGAGGTGGGAAGACTGTTATCTTTTCTGAAATAGCCCGAAGGTATATTGAGAAATATAACCGTAAGGTACTTGTGCTTACCCACAGGATTGAACTTAGCAAGCAAACATCAAAAATGTTAAAGACATTTGGTGTAAAAAACACAATCATTGACAGTAACGTAAAAGACCTGCCTTACCACAATGACTATTCATGCTACGTGGCCATGGTGGAAACCCTTAATAACAGGCTGAAGGATAAAAAGTTCCAGATGGATTATGTGGGGCTTGTAATTGTAGACGAAGCCCATTATAACTCTTTCAGGAAGCTGTTTACATACTTTAAGAATTCACAGTTTTTGGGAGTAACAGCGACACCATTAAGTTCTAATATAGACCTGCCAATGCATGAAACCTATGACGAACTCATTACGGGCGAACCCATTCAGTCGTTAATAGATAAAGGTTATCTTGCTAAGGCTGTTATGTATGGCTATGATGTAGAGCTTACTTCGCTTAAACTCGGTATTAACGGCGATTATACAGTAAGCTCGAGTGATGAATTGTATTCACGCGCAATGATGCAGGATTTACTTTTGCAATCATATGAGCAGCGCTCTAAGGGCAAAAAAACGCTTATCTTCAATAATGGTATCAACACCTCGCTATATGTTTATGAAACTTTCAGGGCGGCGGGTTACCCGATAAAACATCTTGATAACCGTACGCCTGAACAGGAGCGTAAGAAGATATTGAGTTGGTTTCATAAAACACCTGATGCTATCCTTACATCGGTTTCGATATTAACCACAGGTTTTGATGAGCCTACGGTTGAAACTATAATACTTAACCGGGCAACACGATCATTGACCCTTTATTTCCAGATGATAGGCCGGGGCTCGCGTAAACTTCCGGGCAAAGACACATTTACCGTTATAGACTTAGGTAATAACGCACAACGTTTCGGGCTGTGGAGCGACCCGGTTGACTGGCAGTATATTTTCCGTTCACCTGACTTCTTCCTTGAGGGGATAAGAGGTGATGCTGAAATTGAAAGCACTCATGTGTATGTAATGCCCGAAGAGCTAAGGGCTAAATTTGAAAAAACACTTGATGTAAGTTTTAATGTAGAGCAGGAGTATAACCTGGCAGCAGAGGAGGGGCTAAGGCCTAAATCAGTTATAGAAAAATCAATACGCCAGCATGCGTTCATGTGCATTGAAAACAGTGAAAGCATTAGCGAAGCCCAAAAATTAGCTAAAGAGTTAGGACCTGATATTGATTTTCGGGTAAAGCAGTACGCACGGCTGCTTGCAAAAACCACAAAAAATTATAAAGAGTGGCTTACTGAAGATTACAAGACGCGGCTAAACACGCTAATCCGTAAAATATTCAATAAGTACCAGGCTGATGAAGAAGATGAGCAGCCTATCGAGCTAAAAAAGCTTTAGTTGCCCGCCTTTATCAATAGGTGGCTTAGCTTGCCCAAAAATTGTACGTCCGCCATATAAGTATGATTCATCCCGTTCCTTTTGAACCAATGCATCAAAATTATCATTTGGGGTAAAATCTTTTTCGGCATTCCTGGCAATGTCATGCAGCTTCCTGATAGCGTCCTGCTTATCGGTATTACCAATTTTAGCACGACTAATGGCATTTTGAAGCGTATTAATTGTTTCATCAAAGACTTTTATCGGAACCGGGAATGGCGCACCGTCTTTACCGCCATGTGCAAATGAAAAACGTGCAGGATCATCAAAGCGGGTAGGGGTACCATAAATGACTTCACTTACTAGCGCCAGCGACTGCAGCGAACGCGGACCCATGCCTTTTAGCAGCAGAAGCTGTTCAAAGTCCTCCGGTTTATTTTCATGTGCTACCCAAAGCATTGCACCAAGGCGCTTCATGTTCACATCTTTCATCTTCACATCATGATGACCGGGCATACTCAGATGATTAATTTCTTTGATGATACGCTGCGGGTCTTCATTGGCAATTATCAAAGATTTTTCACGCGTTGATGCTGCCGCAGATGAAGTAAGGTTCAGGATTTTGCCTTGATTCTCGCCATAAATGAATGTATGTGGCTCATTAACGAATGATTGCAAATTCTCGGAGTGCCAGTGATAGCGCCTGGCTGTTTGTGTATGATTATTCAGCCCTTGCTGCACCACACACCATTCTCCTGTAACCGTCACTATAAAATTATGCTGGTATAGCTGGAAGCCATCCTGTATAGCAGTATTGTCAACTTTAGCGGTAAGCCTGCTGAAATGTGCCAGGTCGTTACCATTCAATCCTGTACGCTCACCAATTTCAAGCAGTTCGTTAGGAGTTTGTAATGAATGTTTTCCCTTGCCGCCTGTTATGTATATTCCCAATTCCTTTGAATGCGGATTAACTGAACGTTTCAGAGCGCCAAGAACAGATGTCGTGATTCCTGACGAATGCAAATCCATACCCATTACTGCGCCGAAACTCTGAAACCAGAATGGGTTAGCTAGTTTTGCTATAACCTCGGCTGTAGAAAATTCCATTGCAATCGTTTCTACAATTGCAAGCCCAAGCTTCGCCATACGGTCAGCCAGCCAGGGCGGAACACGGCCGCCATGCAATGGGAGGTCGGCAGAGCCGGATCTTTTCATAGGTTGAGGGAAATAGTTTCTACAAAAATACATTTGAAAACACAGTAAGTGATGCTTTCAAACAAATTTAACAGAAAATAGTCTTACTCTCCGCAAGTTCCGCTTAAGCAAAGCACATTGGCGCCAAGGTCTTTTTCCTTTATGCGTTCCAGTTTTTGATTGTGGATTGTAACCAGTATTTCTAATGAACCTGTGCCAACAGTTCCGCTCAGGATATGCCCCCCATATGCCATAAAATCAGGGCCGGTAACAGTACCGTGTGCATGTATTGAAGGTTTTCCATCCTGCCAGGCAATTGAGCCAACCATATTGGCCAGCTCAACATCATTAAAGGTTTTAGGATTGTATTTTTTTGTTTTAAAATCAAAAAAGCCGAAAGTCATATTTACAAATCCCATACCTGTAAAGTTGGCCGACATAATATTTTCTTTAACTGCAAGATTCTCAATCTCTTTCAGTATATCATCATTTTGGCGCAGCACCATAAGGTAACCTGCCGAAACCTTTATGTATCGTGGCACTTCAGGTTTTATCTTTTGTGCATTACATGCGATTATCGTAAAAAAAGTAAATAAAATTGTAAAGCTAAATGAGTTCATATTCAGGTATTTATTTCAAAAATACCGAATGTAGAAACGTGTTTCGCCTAAGTTTTTGTTAATACTTATACCAGGTTATTGAGCTGCGCATACTGCAGGAGTATTATCGTTTTTGCATCATTAATTTCACCTGACTTAATCATTTGTACAGCCTCAGTAAAATTAAGTTCCAGCACTTCAATATTTTCCTGTTCCTTATCCAGGCCTCCGCCAATTCCGGTCTTCATATTTTCAGAATATGCTGCTACAAAAAAAGTAATAGTTTCTGTAACAGAACCCGGTGACATATAAACCTGCATAATCTTTTCTACATCAGATATTGTATATCCGGTTTCTTCTTCAGTTTCACGGCGAATGCACTCTTCAGGATCATTGTCATCAATAACGCCCGCACAAGCCTCAATCATCAATCCGTCAGCATTTCCGTTAAACCATGTTGGCAGCCTGAATTGCCTCGTCAAAATCACAGTTTGTTTTTGCTTATTGTATAATAAAATTACAGCGCCATTGCCACGATTGTAAACTTCGCGTTCCTTAACCTGGATATTACCATTAGGCAATATATATTCGTATTTTACTTTTTCGAGAATTCCCCAATTATCAGATAATAATTTCTTATCGAGGATTTTGACAGGATGATCCATTATGATAGTTATAGTATTTACCTTACAACGGCTATTTTAATCAAATGTTGTGATTAATTACCAAACATAATAATTTTAGAATGACATATAATGTATATTATGTAAAATAAAATATATTAGAAGAATGGCTGTATATCTACAGCCATCAATATTATTTAATTTTAAGTGGTATCTCCCAGTACTCCCAACTAAGCGTTACGTTATCTTTATTTACAGCGTATACAAGGCTTTCTGCAATTGTTTTAGATTTTTTAGGCTTTACAGTAACACGCAATTGGTCGTTTGCCATGTCATATTTGTTAGCACCTATTGCTGGGTCTTTACCAAAAATTACTGTAGCATTATCTTTTTCCGGAATTACATAAAAAGCATATTTTCCTGCAGGAAGTTCTTTTCCTTCAACCATTATCTTTTTATCCGTTTCAAAAGTTGTCGGCGCATTCGCACCCGCACGCCAAACTTTTCCATAAGGCACGAGTTCGCCCCAGATTGTCCTGCCTTTTACCGAAGGGCTGCTGTAATTGATAGTGATATTTGCGCCGTTTATTTTTCCTGTTGCAGTCGCAGCCGGGCTTAATGGTTTCTTGTCCTGTGCATGAGCCGACATAGTAACTATTGCAATTAATGCCAGGCTTAGTTTCTTGAATACTTTCATGGTTTCTTTTTAAATTTTAAAATTTGCAATGTAAATTTAGTGACAAACGTCCTTTTGCTATTACCTACATTAACAAATCTTTATGATTTATATGTAAGCAATTTCTTGTACAATATTTAAAAATTAATTTTATATTTAAGCTTTATTGGCTAACTATGAAAAACCCTGTAGCTGAACGCATAGCCGGATTTTTAAGCTATCATCCGCCATTCAGCAGCCTTACTTATAACGATCTTGTCACCATAGCAGAAAATTCTAAGGTGATTTACCTTGAGAAAAACCAGACACTTTTTAAAGGCGGTGATGCTACACACCCGGATTTTTACATTGTTAAAGATGGCGCTGTCGGCCTGTCATTAACTTCAGATACTGAAGAACGCCTTATTGACAAGTGCGGTGAAGGTGACATACTTGGCCTACGCCCCTTTTTTGCAAAGAATAATTACCTGATGACAGCTAAAGCACGCGAGGAGTCGATTATATATGCGGTACCTATAGGTATATTTCAGCCCTATGTGGCACAGAATCCTGAGGTGTTATCATTTCTTCTTGAAAGCTTTGCGTCACAGTCTCGCAATCCCCACGCTAAAGAGCACAGCGGAAAGCTTATCTCTGAAAATATGCTGAATAATGAACAGGTGTCTGATATACAGTATTTTCAGCCGATAAAATATACCCGCAACCCTATAACGGCTAACCCGGACGATGTCATTAAGTTTATTGCCAAAACTATGGCAAACAGCGCCATAGGCAGCGTTATAATTCAGGAAAACCAGCTGCCATTGGGTATTATAACCGACCGCGACCTGCGCTCCAAAATTGCAACAGGCCTCTTCTCTATTGAAGTTTCAGCAAAAGACGTTATGACAACGCCCGTTATTACAGTACCTGAAAATATATCAGTTGCCGAAGCACAAATGATTATGTTGAAACACGGCGTGGGCCACCTCTGCGTAACGCGTGATGGTACAGATAATACTGCCGTTTCAGGAATAATATCTGAGCATGATGTTGTTGCTGCACAATCTAACACTCCGGGGGTTCTGCTGAAACAAACACGCCGTGCTGTGCGTTCGCAGGAATTAAAGTATGTGCGCGAAAAGTTGACTGACCTCATACAGAATTCTATAGACAAGAATATCCCTATACCCCACATTACAAATATTGTTGCAGAGATAAATATAGCTATTGTGCGCCGTGCCATTGAAATTGCCGTTGAGCGCATGGGCACCCCTCCTCCTGCCCGATTTGTATGGATGAATATTGGCAGCCAGGGCCGTAAAGAGCAGCTGTTGCTTACCGATCAGGATAATGCATTGGTTTTTGAAGATGTACCGGCAGAGCAATATGAGACCGTGAAAAAATATTTTCTTGAATTAGGTGAGCGTGTAAATTATACCCTGAATAAAGTTGGGTATGAATATTGCCCGCACGGGCTTATGGCAAAAAATCCGGACTGGTGTAAATCATTATCGGACTGGATGAACCAATACAATACATGGATTAATACGCCTGCTGAAAAAGCGGTGGAGCTAAGTACTGTTTTTCTTTGATTTTGATTATGTGTACGGAGTGCCGCAGATTGAAGATGCCTTGCAGGAAGCAATTGGCAAAAGCATCAACCGGAATAAGAAGTTCTTTGCTTACCTTGCTGCTGACACCCTTCGTAACCCTGCCCCTCTTGGGTTTTTCAGGCAGTTTCTGGTGGAAAGCGATGGCGAGCATAAAGACAGCTTTGATATTAAGAGCAGAGCGCTTGAGCCACTGTCTGATGCTGCACGTTTACTTGCCCTGAGCCAAAACCTTATTGAAATTACCAATACTTTCCAAAGGTTTAAGAAGCTGGCAGAACTTGAGCCGCAAAACGCAGAATTATACGAGGAATGCAGTGATGCTTTTAATACGCTCACACGCTTCCGTACGGAGGTTGGACTGCAAGATGATTCAAACGGCAGATACCTTAATCTTAATGAGTTATCTAAATCAGATAAAGTAAAGCTTAAGAACTGTTTTCAGCCCATTAGTGACCTTCAGGATTTGATTAAGAACCGCTTTTCACTAACCTACATCAGCTAATTATGGCGTTTGACTGGCTTACTGGCGGCAACACTCCGCAATTCTGGAAAAACTATACTTCGCTTTTCGACAAAGATGAAAGCAAAGGTGCACGCCGCTATGTAGTGTTTGATATGGAAACAACCGGCCTTGATTATAAGGAAGATGTTATACTTTCAATAGGGGCTATTGGAGTGGCAAACAATGCTGTTGAAGTAGGAGATTTTTTGGAAGTTTTTATCAGGCAGGAAAAATTCACGCCCCGGTCTGTTGCCCTGGCAGACGAAATAAATGAAACCGGGCATGAAAAAATTGTTGAAGCGGAAGCTTTAATACAGTTCCTTACTTTCATTAAAGATGCCACGCTGGTAAGCCATAATATAAACCTTGATGTAGAAATGCTTAACCAGGCCCTAAAGAGGCTTGACCTTGGGAGGATACGCAATCCGCTGATGGATACCAACGTACTTTACCAGCGATGGAAAGATCTTCCTGATGAAAAACAACTTAGCCTTGATGAGCTTTGCAATGCACTTAAAGTGCGCAAAAGCGACAGGCATACCGCTTCAGGTAATGCTTATATAACTGCTATAGTTTTCCTTAAATTAAAAAATAAACTGGGTATCTAGCTTTGCTTCTTCGGCAGGAGTATCCTGAAAGTTGTCCCTTCGCCCGGTACAGATTCAACGTAAATAGCGCCATGGTGGTTTGTAACGATTCTTCGGCATATGGCAAGGCCTATACCCGATCCTGAATATTCGTCGCGCCCGTGAAGCCTTTTGAAAACATCAAAAATTTGTTTGCTGTACTGCTCATCTATGCCTATACCGTTATCATGAACAGACACTAGATAGTACTGAACATTTTGCGGATTATTAATGTGCATATTCACAAGTTGTGGCAATGCTATATCACAGGTAATTTTTACAACAGGTTTCCTGCCCTGCGGTATGAACTTCAGGGCATTGCTGATCAGGTTATAGAACAGCTGGTTCATTTGAAGCGGCACAGCTTCAAGCACCGGAAGGTTATTCACTTCTATAACCGCCTGCTTTTCCTCTATCAACAGTTCAAAATCATCACGTATGGCTTTTACTATTGAAGTGATGTCAGTTTCGGTAAAGCGGGCGTCAGTATTCAATAATCTTGAAAACTCAAGTAAATCTTTAATAAGCGATGACATGCGCTTTGAAGCGTTTACTATCTTATCAATAAGAGCCGTATGTGCATTATCAACGTCACGCTCATGAAGCAGGTTAGAGAACATTGTAATTTTCCGCAACGGTTCCTGCAGGTCGTGGCTGGCTACATACGCATATTGTGCGAGCTCTTCGTTTGATGTCAGCAACTGCCTGTTCGCCTCTTCCAGCCCTTTGTTGGCTAGTTCCAACTGCATTGTACGCTCGGCAACTTCCTGTTCAAGAGCTGTTTGTATCTTCCGCTGGTTTGTAATATCCTGTGCAGTACCGGCCAGCAAATAAGGTTTGCCTTCAGCGTCCAGAAATGCCTTTGCCTGGGCATGCAAAATTCGCTCCCTGCCGGTTTTAAGGCTTATAACGGTATATTCTTCATCATAAATACCATCACTTTCAGGGTGTAAAGCTTTTTGGATAGCTTTTTCTATTCTGGTCCTGTCAGCCGGGTGTACAGCCTTGAATACATTTTCAGGAAGTTCGCTTGAGGTATCAAATCCAAACCATTGCTGCAGCCTCTCAGAATATGAAACAAGTCCTGTTACCGGATTCAGGCTCCATGTAGCAAGTTCGGCAAGTTCAATAGCGCCCCGTAAAGCTGCTTCAGCTTCGGCTATTGCCTGCTGGTTGTGTATCGCTTCAGTTACATTTACTGATATGTCGAGTATCGCGTAAACCTTATTGTCTTCATCAAAAAGCGGAGTGAAAATTATGTTGAAATATTCAATCTGCGGGCCATCTTTCCTTATAAATGTTACAGGCGCCCCAAACATTTGGTGCGGCTTTCCTGATGTAAATACATCGTCGAGTATTTTAAGGAATGCCTGGCTTTCAAGCTCCGGCAGCAGTTCACCAAGGGTTTTACCCTCAATATCATCTCCTTTGCCTATAACATCCTTAAAAGCCTGGTTTGGCATCTCAATTTTAAGCTCACGCCCCATAAACAGTGCCATAGCAGCAGGGGCTACATTCATTACCGTCCTGAATTTTGCTTCACTTTCTGCAAGCTTCCGTGTAGATATTATCCTTTCTGTGACTTCATTGGCCAATACCATTACGCCGTCTATCTTCCCTTCGGCGTCGCGAACGGCCGCATAGGTAAAATCGAAATATACATCTTTAAGCTTACCATCATAATTGAGTTTTGCCAATACATCATAGCCATTGTAGGTTTCACCCGTGGTATAAACTTTATCAAGTATTTGCAGGAAAGGCTGGCCTTTAAGTTCTGGCAGCGCTTCAGCCAACGGCAGTCCGGTTACTGTTGCCGGTTTGCCCCAAAGTTCAAATATCCTGTCGTTGCCAAGTTCAATAATCATATCGCGGCCTTTAAGCAGCCCTATAGCCATTGGGCTTTGCTCTGTAATAAGCCTGAAACGCTTCTCGCTCATATCGTGAAGGCGCTTTGCCTTTACCCTGTCGGTAACATCAACAGCTTTGTTAAGTATGGCGTATACATTGCCATCCTCATCAAACATGGGTTTATACGTGAAGTCGAAATAGTACGTTCCCATAACGCCGCCCATGGGCAGTATGGCAGGCATTTCGGTAAAGTTGTAAGTTTTTCCGCTGTCAAAAATACTGTCGAGTATAGCGAGGAATGGCTGGCCTTCAAGTTCCGGCACCGCTTCGGCCAGCGGCATACCAATAACCGACTTGTCTTTGCCCCAAATATTGAGTATTACATTATTAGCAATGGCAATATTCAGGTTTCGGCTGTAGTAGAGGCCTGCAGCAACCGGAGATTCTTCAACAAGGCTCTTGTAAAGCTCCAGTTCATTATAATTGCCGGGCTTCCAGTCTACTCTTACGGTATCAGGTTCAATTGGCAATTCAGGATTTATATCGGGGGCAGACATTTGAGAGCTTAATATATAGTAATAGCACAATTATACAAATATAGCGGACTGCAAACTATATATATTGTTCTTTAAGAAATTTTTAAATATCGATTAAGCCTACTGCAATGCTATACCGGCCATGATGGCTCTTTGATGCAGGACGCCTGGCTTCATCTTCCTTAAAGTAAGGCATTGCATTACTGTCTTTCACAACATTATCTTCAGGAAGATAAACTATATGATCAAGCATTTTCAAACTTTGTGCTGCAACGGTATGAATGAAGCTTTGAGACAATGTAGATTGGGTATTGAACATATAATCTTCAAACCTGACCTTACCGGAAGCGCTTAGGTTTGTAAAAGTATCCACAGTACATTCCAGCTTGCGCGGGGCAAATATTCGAATTCCTGTATGCCTGTTCCATGCTTTGTAGGCAGCCTCTTTCATGCTCCATAACAGCCACACCGCAAATTCCGGATTACCTGACGCTAAAATAAATGTGCGTTCATACCCCGTAAAAAGCTTTTCCTGCCAACCTTTGCGCCATATATTGCTCTCGCGCCGTGCGGCCTCTATATCCACCACATCATTGCCAATCATTTTCAGGCGATTTTAACTTCTATGATTTCCACAGCGGTGCGCACATCCATCATCCGTTCCATTTCTGTATTGTCTATAGTGATATCAAACGCTTCCTCAATATCGAGTATGATGTCAACCAGGTTGGCCGAATTCACCTTCAGATCAGTAATGAAATCGCTGTCTTCGGTCATGGCGTTAAAAGCCGCTTCATCATTGCTATACGGTTTTATTATGGTTTTAAGCTTGTTTAAAAGTTCTGTCTTTTCCATATCAATTATTGAATTTTTTTAAAAATGATGCAGGCATTGATATCGCCAAAGCCCAGATTGGCCTTAGCGATAATATTTATATCTGACATTTGTAATGTTTTAGTTATCCGAGACTTATCAATCATAGCTTCAATCTCCGGATGAAGGTCTTCGCAATTGATGTTCGGGAATATGTACCCGCCCTTAAGCTGCAATACTGTTGCCACAGATTCTATACTCCCCGCCCCGCTAAGGCAGTGGCCGGTCAGTGATTTAAGTGAATTAATATAAGGAAAGTCCGTCCCTCTTCTACCCAAAACTTCAACCCAGTTGGCAATCTCTGTACTGTCTTTTGCCGTTGCGGTGAGATGCCCGTTTATAGCATCAATCTTATTTGGCTCAATGCCGGCATTTTTAAAAGCTGAAGTGAAACAACGCTGAACACCGTCGTTATTAGGCGCTGTCATACTGCCTGTGCCTCGCTGTCCGCCGCTGTTTATGCTCCCGCCAAGTATTTCGCCATATATCTTCGCGCCGCGTTCTAAGGCGCTCTCAAGGCTTTCCAGCACCATTGCCCCGGCCCCGCTGCCCGGCACAAACCCGGATGCGCTTGCACTCATTGGTCTGCTGCCCTGCTCCGGCGAATCATTATGCTTGTAGGTACACACCCGTATGGCATCAAACCCGCCCCAAATGTAAGGGCCGCTGTCGCCTGTGCTTCCTGCGAGCATTCGGGTTGCATACCCTGCTTTTATACGGTCATATGCCATAAGGATGCTCTCTGTCCCAGTAATGCATGCAGATGCATTGGTAGTAATCTGGTTGCCGAGGCCGAGTTTCCCGCCCAGGTAGGCGCTAATCCCGCTATTCATGACCTGAATAGCAAGCGTGCTCCCCAGCCGTTTCACCTGCAGGTCGTCAATTTTATAAATGCCTTCACGAAATTTATCGATACCTGATGTGCATGACCCGAACACAACACCGCTTTCCCAGTCGGGTGCATCTTTATCGGGAATAGCTAATCCGGCATCTTCCCAGGCTTCCATGCCGGCTATAACGCCATACATAATACCGCTGCTGTTAAATCCGCGCAGTTCTAATTCAGAAAAATATTTTGATTTGATTTCGTCGGTAATAACAGGCTCGCCCGCAATCTGGCACGAAAAGTTTAGCTCTTCAAGCCGCTTGTCATGCCGTATGCCTGATATGCCGTTTTTTATGGCATGTTCAAACGCAGCAAGGCCCACACCGTTCGGCGCCGCCACTCCCATACCTGTTATCACTACGCGGTTACTCATTTTTGCTTATTATCATCCCGGCAATTTTGCCGCGGCAAATTTCTTCGTTGGTCTCATTATACATTATAACCTTACACTTCAGTTTGCCAAAGCGGTAATATATTTTCTCTGATTTTACCCTGACTTTTTCATTTGGGTAAACAGGTTTTAAAAACTCTGTTTCAGCTGAAGTTAAGGCAATTGCGATATCTGAATTTAAGTTGTCATTCAACAAATATATCCCTAAGCAAACTACACCAATCTGTGCCATAGCCTCTGTCAGTATCACGCCGGGCGTTATAGGATTATCTTTAAAATGGCCTTTATAAAAGTCAAGGCTTTCATCAAAAGTAAACGTTCCCTCTGCTCCATTCTCATCTACATGAAGCAGCTCATCCACAAACAAAAACGGTTTGCTATATGGTAATTTCGCTATTATTGCTGATGCTTCCATATTACTGAAGATGTTCCCCGCCATTTACCGGAATTACCGCCCCGTTTATCCAGGCTGCCTCATCAAGGCACAACATATATACTGCATCGGCTACATCATCAGGCGTTGTCATTCGTTGAAACGGATTTCGTTCTTTGGCATGATTTGCAAGCGCTTCGCTGCCGGGAATCATCCGCAAGCTTTGGGTATCAGTTATCCCGGCCATAATGCAGTTGCTGCGCAAGCCATCCGGAGCAAATTCCAACGCCATACTCCTCATCAATGCCTCAAGCGCTGCCTTTGCGGCTGAAACTGCGCCATAGCTTGGCCATGCTTTACTGCTGCCTTCACTTGTAAAAGCCAGGAGTCGTGCATCATCAGCAAATAATTCTGCATTTAGTAATGCTTTTGCCCAGTCATAAAAGCTGAAAGCCATAGCATTCATGGTTATGTTCAGGTCTTCTGTTGATAATGCGTTTTCGCCTGTCATTGCCTTCAGGCTGCCTTTTGCAACGCTGTGCAGCAGGCATCTGATTTTGTTATTGCCAATCGTTAATTTTATAGTTGAAATCAGTTCTTCTCGTTTTTCAGGATTGAGGGCATCTGCATTAAAAGCTTCAAATTGTACGTTTGCCTGCCTTATTGCTTCAAACTCCTTTTCAATAGCTTCCATCTCCGCACGGCCATTTCTGTAGACGATGATGATATTCATGCCTTCCTGTGCCAGTTTTTTAGCCGAAGCAAGCCCAAGCCCGCTGCTGCCCCCTAAAATAATAGCCCAATAACCTGTATTTTCAAAAGTTTTTACCATTGTAATAACACCCGCTGTGCCGAGAATCCGGGGCCGAAACTCAGCATCACGCCTCGTTCACCCTTAGCCGGATTTGTGTCCATAATTCGTTCAAGTACATAAAGTACCGTGGCGCTCGACATATTTCCGTACAATTTAAGCACTTCTTTTGTATCGTCAATATTTTTTCCCATGCCTGCAAAAAGTTCTTCAACCGTTTTAATGATTTTTTTGCCGCCCGGATGAAAAATCAGGTGGTCAACGTCATCAATCCTTAAATCGTTTTTCTCAAGGAAAGGATGGATGATGTCTTCAAAATGCGATGCGATCTTTTCCGGTACTTCCACATCAAGCACCATCTGCAAACCGCTGTTAGTAAGCTTAAAGCCCATCATGTGCTCAGCATCATAAAAATGATACATCTGCTCATCGATAATCTCAGGTCCGTTATCATCCTCATAAGACGACAGCAGGCAGCACGCCGAGCCGTCACCGAAAATCGCCGCG
This sequence comes from Flavobacterium sp. J372, assembly GCF_024699965.1. Classification (NCBI taxonomy): domain Bacteria; kingdom Pseudomonadati; phylum Bacteroidota; class Flavobacteriia; order Flavobacteriales; family Flavobacteriaceae; genus Flavobacterium; species Flavobacterium sp. J372. The sequence continues at coordinate 2,084,034 of NZ_JAJOMZ010000004.1, read as the reverse complement.
CTCACAATGTTAGGCATAGAGTAATCATCTAATTGAAATGTCGCTGAAGGCGCTTCAACAGCTATCACTGCCGCCCTCTTGCCTGGATTGGCCTTCAGGAAGTTCTTGGCGTAAATAATACCCGAAATACCAGCCGCACAGCCCATCTCTGTTACCGGAAGCCTCACGATATCCTGCCGCAGGTTCATTTTATTGATGAGATACGCATCAAGCGATGGTATCATTATGCCGGTACAGCTTACGGTTATGATATAGTCCAGGCTCTGAGGCTCCCACTCTGCCTTATCAAGTGCGTTTTGCAGTACTTTTTCACCGAGTTTAATCGCCTCGCGCGAATAAATATCATTTTTTTCTTCAAAAGATGTTGCCGTAAAAGCCTCTTCCGGGTGCATTATGGAATAACGCCTGTCAACCGCAGCGCCTTCAAATATCTTCTTCACCTTCCGGATGAAACGGTCCTCCTGCCCTGCCATCCATCCGTCGACAAGTTCAAGTATTTCTTCTGTAGAAGCCGAATATTCAGGAAGTTGCTTTGCTGCAGCTATAATTTTTACACTCATGTTTTTTCAATTATCCATTGGTATCTGAAAGCCCAGCGCCAACGGATACTATGCTTTTTCAGGCCGAGGTTTTCAGCCATTTTTTCTATTTCAATTTTCCTGAACCCTCGGAGGATCGACACCAATCCATCCTGCCGGGCCATCTTGTTCAGTCCGAGTACGGGACTTATTACCCTAAACAGCCCGTAGGCTACTTTGCTGCGGTGCAAATCGTTTATTACGATTCCTATTGAAGCATTGGTTTCAAAAGTTGAAAGCAGCTTTGCAATCATTTCATTGCTGAAATGATGCAGTGTGAGCGTACACAGGGCGATGTCATATTTAAGGTTCTCAAAATCAGTCTTAAACACATCAAGGCACAGATATTTGATCTGGTACGTAGCCGACAGTTGTTTTGCGTAAGCAACGGTATTAGGATTAGCGTCCACACCAATCAGGTTGAATGTATAACCCTCCCGCATCCCGTAATCTGCCAGCATCCTTAACATGTCACCATTACCGCACCCCACATCAGCGATGGTTACAGCCACGCTTTTGTCGTGGTTTTTCAATAGCTGTTTCACACCGTCAAGGGTTATGGCGTTGCCACCGAGCATTTTGTTTATACCCGCAATCTGGTCAAGCGCGCCGTGCAGTTCGTCCCCTTCAATATAGAAATCGTCCATAATCTCGGCCTCGGTGCTGCGGTATGTAATGTCAGGCCCTATCATTGCGCGATTTGTATTGGTTTGCCGTGTGTTTGTTTTATAATCAGGGGCAGTACTGCCGGGAAAGCCGAAACAAATCCTGTCAGTGCCTTTGCAAGTGATTTATGCTGCAATGCATATCCTAGCATCCTTCCCGCTTTTATCCTCCTGCCAAAATTCTTTCTCCATTCTGCGGCATAGCGTTTTTCGAGTTCTGCCCGTGTACGGATTGTTCCCGTATGGAATAAAAATATAAGTTCAGATGCGATTTTTGCGCTGTGAATTGCCATGGCCATTCCGTTGCCGCAAAGCGGATGGATGAGCCCGGCAGTATCGCCTGTCATGATGATATGGTTTTCGACCGGATTTTTCTTTTCGAAAGAAATCTGGCTGATTGTTAAAGGCTTGTTAAATACTGCTCTGCACTTCTCAAAAATAGGAAGCAAATGCGGATTTTGAGAAAGCACAGATTTTTGGTAATCGTCAATATTTTTAAATTTTTTAAACGTTTTATAATCAGCGAGATAACACACGTTAATCGTATTATTCTCCACTTTTGATATTCCACAATAACCACCATCAAAATTATGTAACGCGACGACATCATCTGGAAAATCTCCGGTATAGTGACATTTTACCGCCAGCCAGGGCGATTTTTTAACAAAAAAATTCCTGGATAATTGCTGGTCTAGCCCGGCCCGCTTGCCATAAGCGCCAATTACGATTTTTGATGTAAATGTGGTGTCCGAAGTATTTACCATTAACATTTCATTATCAAACCGGATGTCAGTAACAGTGTCATTTACAAACGTGCAACCGGCATCTTTAGCCTTGATGTACAGATAGTTATCAAGCGCGTAACGGCTTACTCCAAAACCTCCTAAAGGTAGATTTGCCAAGGCCTTTTTGCCTGAATTTGATGAAAACTCAAACTTGTTAATTTTAACAGGATTTAGCTCATAAATATCAATCCCAAGCCAATTTAAATATGGGATAATTTCGTTGGAGACATATTCGCCGCATACCTTGTGCCGCGGATAGCTATCCTTCTCAATTACAGTGATCTGAAGCCCGTTTTTACGCAGATGTAGCGCAGCTGTAAGCCCCGCCAGGCCTCCGCCTACAATAAGTACATCAGGTTGGTTTTCCATATTTGCTAATTTAGGAAAAACCGTATGCGGAAATGTTATAGTTTCCTTAAATAAAAAACCCTGCAATTAGCAGGGTTTTAAATGTTATTCTATCCGTCCGTCCTTAATTTCATCAACAATTTCAGGGTTGAGCAATGTAGTCGTATCGCCAAAGTTTGTAAAGTCGCCCTCCGCTATCTTCCGCAGTATCCTTCTCATGATTTTACCTGAACGCGTTTTCGGCAAACCTGATACAAACTGCATTTTGTCGAGCTTAGCTATCGGGCCTATGTGGCTGGATATGTGCTCGTTAATCTCTTTAATAAGGTTATCCCTGTCACGGCCTGAGCCTGATTCTTTCAAAATGATGAATCCGTACAGTGCATTGCCCTTAACCTCATGCAGAAAGCCCACAATTGCTGACTCTGCCACGGCAGGATGTTCATTTATGGCATCTTCAATTGGCGCTGTGCCAAGGTTATGCCCTGACACAATTACAACATCATCAACCCTTCCGGTTATCCTGTAGTAACCCACTTCATCACGCAGGGCGCCATCTCCGGTAAAATATTTCCCGGGGAATGTTGAGAAATACGTTTCCTTAAACCGCTGGTGGTCACCCCAAATGGTACGTGCCATACCCGGCCACGGGAACTTGATGCAAAGGCTCCCCACAACCTGGTTACCTTCAATTTCGTTGCGTTTTTCATCCATCAATACAGGTTGTACACCCGGTAATGGTAATGTAGCATACGTTGGTTTTGTTGGGGTTACAAATGGAATTGGCGAAATCATTATGCCTCCGGTCTCGGTTTGCCACCACGTATCTATAACTGGAGATTTCTTTTTTCCGACATGGTCATTATACCAGTGCCATGCTTCTTCATTGATTGGCTCACCTACAGACCCTATTATCTTTAGCGATGACAAGTCGTGCTTATCAACCCATTCCCAGTTTTCTTTAGCAAGCGAGCGGATAGCCGTTGGAGCCGTATAGAACTGTGTAACTTTATGCTTGTCAATCACTTCCCAGAAACGGCCAAAATCAGGGTATGATGGTACACCTTCAAAAATTACAGTAGTGGCACCGTTGAGCAGCGGACCATATAATATATACGAATGTCCTGTGATCCAGCCTATGTCAGCCGTACACCAGAAAACATCATTCTCTTCGTAAGCAAAAATATTTTTGAAAGTATAAGCTGAATAAACCATGTAACCTGCCGTAGTATGCAGCATGCCTTTAGGCTTACCTGTTGAACCCGAAGTATATAATATAAACAACGGATCTTCAGCGTCCATGATTTCAGCTACGTTATTCGGTACAGCTTCATCAAGCAGCGGCTGCAGCCATATATCACGGCCTTCCTGCATGTTGATTTCAGTATTGGTACGCTTTACAACCAGTACTTCTTCAACACCGGGGCACTTTTGCAGCGCCTCATCAACAATACCTTTAAGGTCAATGGTTTTATTGCCGCGGTATCCACCGTCAGATGTTATCACCATGCGGCATTGCGAATCATTTATCCTCGTTGCCACTGCCGAAGCCGAAAACCCTGCAAATACAACTGAATGTATTGCGCCTATTCTTGCACAGGCCAGGACAGCTACGGCAAGTTCCGGAATCATCGGCAGGTAAATACATACCCTGTCACCTTTCTTTATGCCACGGTCGCGCATCACATTTGCCATCTTAGCCACCCTGTCATACAGCTCGTTATAGGTTATATGCAGCGCTTCTTCGTCCGGGTTGTTCGGCTCAAATATGATGGCTGTCTTTTCTCCACGTTTTGCAAGGTGACGGTCAATGCAGTTTTTTGTGATATTCACTTTAGCATTGAGGAACCATTTCACCTCGGCCTCCTGCATGTCAAATTCCACCACTTTATCCCATTTCTGGTACCATGTAAAATTCTCGTCGGCTATCTTTTCCCAGAATTTACGGGGCTCGCGGATAGACTTGTTATAATGTTTAAAGTATTGCTCTAAGCTTTTAACCTGGTAATAACTCATGTTTGTTTGTTCGTTAGGTTGATTTTGTAAATATAATAACCTTACAAATTATCATGAAACAAATCATGATAAACCTTCCATGATTCAAATAATTAAAAATAAATCACTCAAAAAATTATACATAACACAATTTTATCACAAAAACGATAACGATTGAGCGGTTTATTTTTCTTTAATTTGTGAGGCAATACAACCAATAATGCAGATTGACCCAAACACAACCGACAGCAAGAACATCTATAAGATACTTACCGGTGCGGTAATTCCCCGTCCTATCGGCTGGATATCAAGCATCAGCAAAGATGGCATTCCCAACCTCGCGCCGTTTTCATTCTTTAATGCTGTAGGCGAAGACCCGCCCCACGTGATGTTCTCGACAGTTCGCTCGGGGCACACCAATAAAGATACGCTTAACAATGTACTTGAGACAGGGCAATTTGTTGTAAACATGGCAACTGAAGAGCTTGTTGAAGCTATGAACAATACATCAATCAACCTCCCACCCGATGACAATGAGTTTGAATATGCAGGACTCACGGCAATTCCTTCAACTTTAGTGAAGCCTTTCAGAGTAGCCGAAAGCCCGATTCACTTCGAATGTGAATTAGTGCATCATTACAGCCTTGAGGGCCATAAAGATGGCGGTGCAACTATAATGATAGGCCGAATTATAATGTTTCATGTAGATGACAGCGTATTGCTTGACAACTATAAGATTAACCGCGAAACCTATAAGCCTATTGCGCGCCTTGAGGGGTGGAACTACGCAAAACTTGGTGAGGTTTTCGAAATAAAAAGGCCTTTTATAAAACCATGAAAATTACAGTAATAGGCGGCGGCCCGGGCGGATTATACTTCTCGATATTGCTGAAAAAAGCAATGCCTGACTGTGTAATTGATGTTTATGAACGCAACAGGGCCGATGATTCCTTCGGGTTTGGCGTAGTGTTTTCAGATGAAACGCTGAGCGAGTTCCTTACCCGCGACCCTGAGTCTTACGAGCTTATCCGCAGCCGATTTGCTTATTGGGATGAGCTTGATGTTGCCCGAGACAGCGAAACAGTACGCATTACCGGCAACGGTTTTTGTGGGTGCTCAAGAAAGACATTACTTCAATTGTTACAACAGCGTTGCAGTGAAGAAGGTGTTAACCTTCACTTTGAAGCGAATGTGGACGATTTAAGCCGGTTTGCGGACTCAGATATAATTGTGGCTGCTGATGGTATAAACAGCGCTATACGCGACAAATTTGCGGCTGATTTCGGGACTGAAATAGAACTGCAGAGCAACCGCTTTGTATGGATGGGCTCTACCCGCCCGCTGGATGCTTTTACCTATTTCTTCAGGAATACGGAACACGGCGCTTTTGTAGCCCACACCTACCAGTATGAAGAAGGAATGAGTACCTGGATTTTTGAAACAACAGACGAAACCTGGCAAAAAGCAGGATTTAATGTTACAGATGAACAGGATACCATTGCAAAACTTCAGGAGTTTTTTAAGGAAGAGCTTGACGGCCATGGCCTGATTTCTAACAGGTCGCACTGGAGGCAATTCCCTGTTATCACCAACAAACGCTGGAACAAAGACAACATTGTCTTGCTGGGTGACGCTAAAGCAACCGCCCACTACTCTATCGGTTCAGGCACAAAGCTCGCCATGGAATGTGCGATCGCTTTGGCCGACTCTGTCATAAAATATAAAACTGATACACAGGCAGTTTTTGAGCACTACGAAAAGCTGCGCCGCAACAGTGTTGAGATGATTCAGCATGCCGCAAACGTGTCGTTGCAATGGTTTGAAGATATGAACAGGCACATACAGCACCCGTTCATGCAATTCGCTTTCAGCGTAATGACCCGCGCCAAGAAAGTTACTTTTGAAAACCTTGCACTGCGTGACCCTGCATTTACACAAAAGGTTTTAACAGAATTCAATAGCAGCATCGCAGATTCGACACCAACAACTCCGGCAGCATTTACGCCATTTTCATTGCGCGGAATGGTAATCGACAACCGTATTGTCATGAGCCCGATGGAACAATATTCAGCAAAAGATGGGGTTGTTACCGACTGGCACCTGCAGCATTACGGTTCGCGTGCAATAGGCGGTGTAGGGCTTATAATTACGGAAGCTACAGCTATATCACCAACCGGAAGAATAACTTTAGGATGTCCCGGTATATACTCTCAGGAACAAACAGATAGCTGGAAACGAGTTACAAGTTTCATCCATGAAAACAGTTCGGCCAAAATAGCTATCCAAATTGGCCATTCCGGACGGAAAGGTGCGGTGAAATTCCCTTGGGAAAGCAATAACGAACCGATTGAAAATGCCTGGGGATTGCTCTCGGCATCTGAGATTTCATTTAACGATAAGATGCCTGTGCCTCACGAAATGACGGTTGAGGATATGGATATTATTACTTCAGAGTTTGTTACTGCGGCTAAAAATGCAGATGCTGCCGGTTTTGACATGATAGAGCTTCAGGCGCACCACGGGTTTCTGCTTGCTTCATTCCTGTCACCTTTGACAAATGCACGGACAGATGAATTTGGCGGAAACATTGAAAACAGGCTGAAATTCCCGCTAAAAGTATTTACTGAAATGCGTGCTGTTTTCCCACATGAAAAACCCATGAGTATACGTGTCTCGGCATCAGACTGGGCTAAAGGCGGTATTACCGAAGAAGATGTGCTGACAATAGCCAGAGCCTTTAAAAAAGCCGGTGCCGACATCATTAATGTATCGACAGGTTTGACAGTTGAACATCAGAAACCGGCAGTTGGCAGGATGTGGCAAACGCCCTTCAGCGATATGGTTCGAAATGAAGTAAACATCCCTACCATCACAGCGGGATACATTCAGGACATTGACCAGATAAATACAATTTTGCTTAATGGCAGGGCTGATTTGGTTGCACTTGGCAAAACACTTTTGCTCGACCCATCATTTGTACGTAATGCCCAGGCATATGAAAGCTTTAAAGCAAATAAGCTAGATGAAGTTGGTGTACCACAGCAATATATGTCGGCCATATCACACCATTATCCTTACATTGCCGGGCAGCGTAAGTCGCTTGAAAATATGAAAAAGGCGCTGAAGCCTGCAACGCATAAAAAGTAGTGCCATGAAACATTACGAAGATAATTTTGCCCATAGCCACCTGCCGCCAAAAGAACTGCAGGCAGATTGTTTTACTGGACATCCGGATTTTGAGTTTGACGGTGCACTGAACTGCGTGGAGAGGCTGATTGACAGGCATATAGCTGAAGGCGATGGAGACAGGATTGCCATCCGCACTTTTGATGCAACATGGACATTTCAGGAGCTATACGAGAAAGCCAACCAGATTGCTCATGTTTTAAAAGATAACCTTGATTTTGTGCCCGGGAACCGGGTGCTGATACGCTCCGCAAATAACCCCATGTATGTGGCATGCTGGTTCGGGATTCAGAAAGCCGGAGGAATTGTGGTGGCAACTATGCCATTACTTCGGGAAAAAGAACTCAGTGTGATGATTGAGTGTGCAGAGATATCCCACGCTTTCTGCGATTATACACTTGAAGATGCGCTAATGGCTGTGGAGTCGCCGTTCCTGAAACAGGTAATTACCTTTGACGGCTCAGGTAAAACAATGTCAAAGCTTGAAACGCTGATGGGTAACAAGCCAAAAACGTTCAGTAATTACCACACGATGGCTGATTCCCTGGCAATCATTGGGTTTACATCAGGCACTACGGGAAAGCCAAAAATGACATCGCACTACCACAAGGATATATTGCTGATATGCGAGGCGTTCCCTAAATATTCACTGCAACCTACAAAAGATGATATATTTACAGGCAGCCCGCCACTTGGTTTTACCTTCGGGCTTGGCGGACTGGTGCTGTTCCCGTTTTATTATGGGGCATCAACTTTTTTGATAGAGAAACCCACGCCTGAATTACTACTGCAAGCCATACAAGACCACAAGATTACAATTTGCTTCACTGCTCCTACGGCGTGGCGGGTGCTGGCTACAAAAGTCCAGAATTATGACATTTCTTCACTACGCAAATGTGTTTCGGCAGGTGAAACGTTGCCTGTTAAAGTTTGGGAAGACTGGTATGAAGCCACTGGATTAAAGATTATCGATGGTATCGGTTCTACGGAAATACTGCATATCTTTATATCGTCGAATGAACAAAATATGCGCAAAGGCGCAACAGGTAAGGCCATTCGCGGCTACGAGGCAAGAATAATAGACAGCGACGGAAACGAAGTTACAGATGGCTCTCCAGGTCGATTAGCTGTTCGTGGCATTACCGGCTGCAAATACCTGAACAGTCCTGAAAAACAGATGGAATATGTTCAAAATGGCTGGAACATTACCGGCGACATCTTCCGCAAAGACGAAGACGGTTACTTTTGGTTTGTGGCACGCGGTGATGACATGATCATATCTTCGGGGTATAACATTGCTGCCATTGAGGTAGAGAGTGTACTCCTCACCCACCCTGATGTTGCAGAATGTGCCGTAGTAGGCCTGCCGGATGAAAACCGAGGTATGCTGGTTTGTGCTTATATCGTTTTGAATGAGCAGGAAAAGGCATGTGACGAGCTTACAAAAACTATACAGGACTGGTTTAAGGAAGTGGCTGCACCCTATAAGTACCCACGGGAAATTCGATATGTGGATGTGCTGCCTAAAACTGAAACAGGTAAGATACAGCGATTTAAACTAAAAAATACATTACAGGCATAATGGAAAATACATTCATCAAAAAAGAAAAAGTACGCTTTCAGCATGTGGACTATGCCGGGATAGTTTTTTACCCGCGATTTTTGGAAATGCTGAATAACATTGTTGAAGATTTTTACGAGGAAGCGCTTGATATGCCTTTCAAAAACATACATAAAACAGGCGGTATCCCTACGGTTGACCTGAAAGTACAGTTTAAAAAGGCAGCGCGCCTGGGCGATGAGCTTACAAAATATTTCTGGGTAAAGAAGCTGGGCTCATCTTCCATGAACTGCGGGTTTAAGTTTGAGCATGAAGATGGTTCGATATGCCTTGAAGGTGAAGTGTCGCTGGTAAGGGTTGATTTTAACGCGGACCGTAATGATATAAAGGCCAGCCCGTTTCCTGATGAGATGCGGGCAAAACTTGAAAGGTATGTGATTCCTGATATGAGGTTTTAAGGGTTTAAGATTTATGAGTTACGATTTAAGATTTCAACTCAGCCATTTAAAATTTATAATTCAAAATTTAAAATAGTGAATTTAACGAAGTTTAAAGCTGCGGCGGTACAGGCTTCTCCTGTTTTTCTTAATGCGAAAGCCACTACCGATAAGGCTTGTAACATCATTGCTGAAGCCGCCAAAAATGGAGCATCGCTTTTGGCATTCCCTGAGGTTTTTATATCTGCATACCCGTACTGGAACTGGATTATGACACCGGTACAGGGCAGCAGGTGGTATGAAAAATTGTATGTAAACAGCATCAATGTCCCGGGTCCGGAAACCGAAATGCTTTGTAATGCTGCCAGGGAAAATAACTGCCATGTTGTTATTGGCGTGAACGAACGCGGGCAAAGCTTTGGCGAGTTGTATAATACCAACCTGATTATTGATAATCACGGAAATATAGTTGGTAAACACCGTAAATTGGTACCAACCTGGGCTGAAAAACTCACGTGGACAGGCGGTGACGGTTCGTCACTGAAAGTATATAACACAGAGATTGGGCCTATAGGAACGCTGGCGTGTGGTGAGAATACCAATACATTGGCGCGTTTTGCCTTGCTCGCGCAAGGTGAACTGATACACATTGCAAATTACATTTCGCTGCCGGTTGCCCCGCCCGATTACAATATGGCAGAGGCAATAAAGATACGTGCGGCGGCACATTCGTTTGAAGGGAAAGTATTTACCATTGTATCTTGTTCAACAATTTCGAAGGAGATTATCGAGATGATGAAAGAAGATGTGCCGAATGCAGAAGAATTACTTACCCGAAAGGATAGCGCTTTTACAGGCTTTATTGGGCCTAATGGCGCAGTTATAGGCGAGCCTTTGATTGATGAAGAAGGTATTGTTTATGCAGATATTGATTTGGCTAAGTGCATACAGCCTAAGCAGATGCATGACATACTGGGGCATTACAATCGCTTTGATATCTTTGACTTGCGGGTTAACACGGCGCCCAGGAAAAACATCACGTTTACTGACGATGAGGAAAGCCTGCAAAAGGAAAAATGAAAAACTGAATAGCCCCGACAGAGGCGATATCCTCTCCGCTGCGGGAGATAAAGCCGATGGCGGGAACATGGATTGCCGGTAAAGCCCGCACCATCCACTTCAAATAAACAGCTTATGGAAACGAAATTTGACGACAGCGTTCTGGGCCGCGCCCGTGTACAGGACACGCCGGAACTGGAAGCCTACTACAAAGAACTGGAGTCACTCGGCGCAGGAGCCTTGTGGACAGTAGCCAACGATATTGAGCCTTGGGAGCCGCGCACATCATCTGTGCCTATGCTATGGAAATATGAGGATTTGCGTTCGCTGGTGCTTAAATCATCAGAACTTGTTACGCCTGAACAGGCCGGTCGCCGGGTAGTATACCTGGTGAATGATAAGCGCCGGGATGTTAGCGCTGCCGTGGGTTGGCTATATACAGGGATTCAGGTGACACGACCGGGTGAAAGTACATCGGCACACAGACATAAAGCATCTGCCCTTCGCTTTATTATGGAAGGATCGGGTGGCTATACCGTGGTTGACGGCAACAAGATAATGCTGGAAGTGAACGACTTTGTGATAACACCTAACAGCACCTGGCATGAGCATGGCGTTGAGGCTGATGGTAAAACTTGTATATGGCAGGATGGGCTTGACATTCCTCTGGTGAATGCACTTGAAGCCAATGATTATGCAGTTTTTGACGGTAAGCAGCCGTTGGTTTCACCTGTCAATCACTCGCCGATGACATATAGTGGTGTTGGTTTGGTTCCTGCTGATACAGAATGGGATAAGCCCTATTCACCTTTATTTAAATACTCCTGGAAGCATGTCTACCCGGCGCTGCTTGAGGCCGCAAAGGTTAATTCAGGCTCTGAATATGATGGTATCCTGATGCATTACACCAACCCAAAAACAGGCGGACATGTGATGCAGACAATGGGTGCTTCAATACAATTATTACGCGGCGGCGAACATACCAAAGCCCACAGGCATACGGGTTCATTTGTGTACCAATGTGCTAAGGGCCAGGGATACAGCATCATTGCCGGTAAGCGCTTTGACTGGAAAGAGCGGGATATTTTCTGCGTGCCGTCATGGGCATACCATGAACATGTAAATTTAAATCCGACTGAAGATGCCTGCCTGTTTTCCTTTCATGACCTGCCAGTGATAGAGTCGCTTGGACTATATCAGGAAATGGCACATCCGGAAGGTTTTCAAGCGGTTGCGGGTTAAGAATTGCGGGTTGTCAGTTCGAGCGCAGTCGAGAAAATAAACGCATCTCGATGCTCGATGTGACAGATAATAAATTAATAAAACAACAAACGTAAAATAATGAAATTACTTACTTATAGCATTAACCATACTCCTGCCCGACTGGGTTTTCTGGATGGTGAAATGATAATAGACGTTGAGAAACTGGGTCGTACCATGCAGGTGCCTATGCCAGATAATATGCTGGACTTTATTGATTTAGGTCAGGAAGGACTTAATGCACTGACACTGCTTTATAATAATGCTAGCAAGGAACAATTACTTGATAACTCGCTACCAATAGGCAACGCAACGTTACTCGCGCCAATTTCACGTCCACGTAAAAATATTTTCGGGATTGGTTTGAATTATACCGAGCATGTGGCAGAGTCAGCACGCACGCTCGATACAAGCAAAGAACTGCCGCAACAGCCTGTAATATTCTCTAAGCCGCCATCTGCAGTTACAGGGCATGACAGTGATATCATTCATAACCAAAAGATTACGCAACAGCTTGATTATGAAGTCGAACTTGCTGTAATAATTGGTAAAGGCGGCAAGAACATCAGCAAAGAAAATGCGATGGATCATGTTTACGGATATACTGTAATAAACGATATTAGCGCACGTGATTGCAGGCGTGCAGGGCAATGGATAGTATCTAAAGGGCAGGATACTTTTGCGCCGATGGGTCCGGTTCTGGTAACAAAAGACGAGATAGCCGATCCGCAAAACCTTAACCTCTCATTGACAGTTAATGGCGTTGAAAAACAGAACAGTAACACAAAATTCATGCTGTTCAACATTGCAGATCTGATTCATGATTTAAGTACTGTTTTTACACTGGATGTTGGCGATATCATTGCAACCGGAACTCCGGCAGGCGTGGGCGCAGGCCGTGACCCACAAGAATTTATGTGGCCGGGCGATGTGGTGGAAGCAACGGTTGAAGGCATAGGAACATTGAGGAATACGATTGTAGATTCGGAAGAAAATTCCAAATAACAAGCATCAAATTATAAATGAAGACGACATATAGGATTGGCCAGATTGTGCCAAGCTCGAATATTACAATGGAAACTGAGATTCCGGCGATGTTCCGCTCGAGGGAAACCATTGCCGCTGAACGATTTACATTCCATTCCAGCCGGATGAGAATGAAAAAGGTAACCAAAGAAGAACTGGAAGCCATGGATGCCCAAAGCCTGAAATGCGCTATGGAACTAAGCGATGCCAAGGTAGATGTAATGGGTTATGCCTGCCTTGTAGCAATTATGAGCATGGGCCGGGGCTATCATTGTGTAAGTGAGGCAAATATCTATGAAGAAACGGTTAAAAATGACTCGCCGACTCCTATCGTTACGAGTGCCGGGGCTTTAATTAACGGACTAAAAGTATTGGGTGCGAAGAAGATAGCGGTTATAACTCCGTACATGAAGCCACTAACAGAATTGGTTGTGGACTACATAAGGCATCAGGGATTTGAAGTTATGGACTACATAGCGCTTGAAATACCTGATAATCTTGAAGTTGCGGCACAAAACCCAATGAACCTTCTTGATATCTACAAACGCCTTGACCTGACCGGAGTTGACACTTTGGTTGTGTCTGCCTGTGTGCAAATGCCTTCATTAGAAGCGATTGACGCAATAGAAAAAGAAATTGGCATACCGGTAACATCTGCAGCGGTGTGTACCGTTTACGAAATGCTGAAAAAATTAAATCTTGATACAAAAGTGCCAATTGGCGGCACTTTACTCAGTGGAAAGTACTAGCAAGTATTTAACATTGTATTAATACGATTTTCGCTTCACCTATCTGCCCCACAATTTATCAATCTGCGGGGCAGATTTTTTCAATACCTTTGCATTTCCAATTTTTGAAAATGAGATTACACAGGAATTTAGTTTTTACGGTTATAGATTCACTAGGATTTATATTTAATGATGGTGAGTATGCCGATAAGGTTGTAGCGCGGGCATTAAAAAAAGATAAACGATGGGGAAGCGCCGACCGTAAGTTTGTTGCCGAAACAATATATGAAATAGTACGCTGGAAAAGGCTGTATGCCGAGATTGCCGAGGTAAAAGAGCCTTATGACCGTGACAACCTATGGCGCATTTTTGCGGTATGGGCTGTGCTTCGCGGTATTACCCTGCCTGACTGGAAATATTTTGAAAGTACGCCTGTTCGCAAAATAAAAGGCAGGTTTGACGAGCTTTCAAAAATAAGGAAATACCGTGAGTCGGTGCCTGACTGGATGGATGAGCTTGGCGTAAAAGAACTCGGTGAGAAAAAATGGGAAAAAGAACTTGCGGCGCAAAATGAGCAGGCAAAAGTGATACTTCGCGTAAATACACTAAAAACTACTCGCGAGAAGCTTAGGGCTATCCTGATGGACCAAAACATTGAAACTGAATTGCCTAAAGAATACCCAGATGCGCTGATTCTTAAAGAAAGGGCGAATGTTTTCCTTACGGATGCTTTTAAAGAAGGGTTGTTTGAGGTGCAGGATGCATCATCACAAATGGTAGCGCGTTTTCTTGAGGTTGAACCGGGCATGCGCGTGGTGGATACCTGTGCCGGGGCCGGCGGTAAAACATTGCATATGGCATCGCTAATGAATAATAAGGGACAGTTAATTGCTATGGACCTTTATGAAAGCAAGCTAAAGCAGTTGAAGCTAAGGGCAAAGCGCGATGGTGCATTTAATATTGAATACCGTATTATTGACAGTACCAAAGTAATAAAGAAGCTACACGAAAAAGCCGACCGGGTGCTTATTGATGCTCCGTGCAGCGGATTGGGCGTATTAAAACGCAATCCTGACAGCAAGTGGAAACTGCAGCCGGAATTTGTAGATAATATACGCAAGGTGCAGGCTGAAGTATTGGAAAGTTATTCAAAGATAGTAAAGCCGGGCGGTAAGCTGGTATATGCAACCTGTTCAGTGTTACCTTCTGAAAATCAGGAGCAAGTTAAGCGTTTCTTAACAACAGATATCGGTAAAGAATTTACCTTTGTAAAAGAAAATAAAGTTTTAGCCTCAGAATCAGGTTTTGACGGATTTTATATGGCTTTGCTTGAGAGAAAAAATAAGCTATGAAATTAAAAACTACGCTTTTGATGCTGATGTTCTCGGTAGCTGCGCTCGCGCAATTTACTACGGAAGCCATCCCAACGGGATATTACAACAGCGCGACCGGAACAGGATACACGCTTAAAAATCAGCTAAGAACAATTATTACCAATGGGCATAATCCCCAATCGTATACGACAGGGTTATGGAACCTTTACAGCACTTCTCTGCGGGATAATTTTTATGAGAATGACGGCTCGTTGCTTGACATATATTCGGAAAACCCAACAGGCATTGACCCATATAACTATACCAGTACAAGCCAGCAATGCGGCAATTATACCACCGAAGGACAATGCTATAATAAAGAACACCTAATACCTCAGGCTTATTTTGGCAACGGGGCGATGCCTATGTATAGCGATGCTCACCATGTTGTACCGAGTGACGGTAAAGTTAATGGCTGGCGTGATAACCTGCCTTTTGGTGTGGTATCAGGCACAGTAACAAACGGCTGTAATGCCGGCGCCACCAATACACCCTGCAAAACCCTTAATAATTCTAAAATAGGAAATAACCTTAATTCCGGATATTCTTCAGGTTTTTCAGGAAAAGTTTTTGAGCCTATAGATGAATTTAAAGGTGATATTGCCCGAACATTCTTTTATTTCGCCACACGATACCAGGATGATATGGACGATTTTTACAGCGCTGCTGCCAATACCCTTGAAGTAAAAGCAATGTTTGATGGTTCAACCAATAAAGTTTTCAGCACAACATTCCTTAATATTATGCTTACCTGGCATGCAAATGATCCTGTGAGCCCTAAAGAGGTTGCATTTAACAATGCTATTTACAACTTTCAGGGAAACCGAAACCCGTTTATAGACCATCCTGAATATGTACAGTCAATATGGGGCACTCCTGCCGGAACTGATACGTTTGACATCAGTACAAAAGTTGCAGTTTATCCAAATCCTGCCACATCAAACACAGTTAATATTTCATCAGAAGTTGAGATTACTTCATTACGCCTTATAAACATCAACGGACAAATTGTTTCATCAATTCAAAATCCGGTTCCAGATAGTGGTTCAGTTACTCTGTCTAACCTGCCACAAGGCTTTTATATCCTGACAATTAATACTGCTGAAGGGTCGGCCGTAAAAAAGGTTCTAGTGAATTGACACAGCTAAGACATATTTAAGCCCGGACTATCCGGGCTTTTTTATTTTTTCACACAACTTTCCAATGTTAATTTATCATTAACTCAAAAAAATAAATATACATTTGCCGGCTAACATTTTTGTAAATGAAAAGATTTTTATTTTTTGGGGCAATCCTTTCATCAGGATTTGCCTTTGCACAAATTCCGGCGGGATATTATAATAATGCCACCGGCACAGGCTATGCTCTAAAAACGCAGCTGTATAATATAATTAAAGGGCATAATGACCAGGGATATGATGCGCTGTATGAATGCTATAAAACCAGTGACCGTGATTATTTCTATGAAAATGACGGGACAATACTAGACATCTATTCTGAAAAACCAAACGGGCCTGACTCATACAGTTATTCTGCAACTTCAGCAGGCGACAGGTGTGGTAATTATAGTTCTGAAGGCGACTGCTTTAACCGTGAGCACATAATGCCCCAAAGTGTATTTAATGAAGCCAGCCCTATGCGAAATGATGCCCACCACCTTTTCCCAACTGATGGTAAAGTTAATGGCCAGCGCAGCAATTACGCATTTGGTAAAGTAGGCAATGCTACGTGGACGTCAACTAACGGCTCTAAGCGTGGCAATAACCTTAATTCGGGTTATTCAGCAGGATATTCAGGGATTGTGTTTGAACCGATAGATGAGTTTAAAGGTGATGTAGCACGAGCGCTGCTATACTTTGCTACAAGGTATGAAGACAAAATGCAGAATTATAGCCACGAAATGCTGAACGGCACTAAAACACAGTGTTTTTCAAACTGGTTTAAGAATGTACTTTTAACCTGGCATGCCCAAGACCCGGTAAGCCCGCGTGAAATTACCCGTAACAATGCAGTCTATGCTTTCCAGGGCAACCGTAACCCATATATAGACCATCCTGAATATGTACAGGCAATATGGGGCACACCGGCAGGAACATCAGATTTTGAAGCTGCAGCCAATATAAGCATCTACCCTAACCCGGCTACGGGAAACATGATAAATGTGTACAGTGAAACAGTAATTGATAACCTTCAGCTGATAAATATCAACGGGCAAGTGGTTAAGAATATTGACGCCCCGCAGTTTAGCGACAATAAATATGTTTTACAAGATTTGCCTCAGGGCTTCTACTTCCTCAAACTGGAAGGCACCGGCGGAAGCGTCACTAAAAAAATCATTGTGAACTAGTATATAAGCCTCCTCATCAGGAGGTTTTTTATTTATATTTGATTTATGATGACAGCAAGCACCAACCTTTTTGAAAGGCTCTCACCTTTTGTAAAGCTCAGCCCACAAAGCCGGGCAAAGCTGCTGTCGTATATGAAAAAAGAAGAGCTGCCTAAAGGGCATGTACTGGTGCCTGCAGGAAGCATATGCACCCATGTATACTATATCGAGCGGGGGCTTTCCCGGATATTTTATATGAAAGACGGCCGTGAAGTTATTGATGATTTTAATGCTGAAAACGAGTTTACCTGCTCAATAAATACCTGGCTTACCCGAAAGCCCGATAACAGGCAGACTGAGCTGCTTGAGCCATCTGTAATCTGGTCTCTACCTTATACAAAACTCGAAGAGCTGTATGATGAACATCATGACATAGAGCGTTTGGGCCGCCATTTGATTACACTTGAACTGGCAGAGATGCAGCAACGCCTTACAGATTTGCAATTTACCGCGGCACAGGAACGCTATGCCAACTTCATTGCTGCAAATCCATCACTACTGCAGCGTGTACCATTGGGAATGATATCCTCCTATCTTGGCATTACACAGGAGACCCTGAGCCGTATACGCGCCCGTGGGTAATTTTTGATAATTGTCAAAGGAAATGGCTGCCTGCTGTAAGACCTTTGAATATCAAATCAATCACAATGGAATTAAAAACCTATTACAAGATTCGCTTCAACGACTGCGACCCTTTTAAGCATCTTAATAATGCAGCGTATATAAACTATATGCTCAATGCGCGCGAAGACCACCTGAAACAATTTCACAACATCAGCATGGCCGATATGTATGCGAAAGGCCTCTCATGGATGGTGAGCCATCACGAAATCGTGTATTTGCGACCTGCTTTATATGACGAAGATGTATGTATACAATCAGCGCTTATTAAAGCTACAGAAGGCTCGCTATTGGTCGAGATGATAATGTTTGATGAAAGCTGCCAACAATTGAAAGCAGTACTGTGGACAACTTTCACCTACGTAAATCTACAAACCGGTAAGCGTGATAACCACCCTGCATGGTTTCAGGAAACAGCAGACAATTTACAGACATCAGAATTACAGCGATTTTCAGGCGTTAAAGAACGTGTAGCTGAATTGCGAGGGAGATAACATCATTACCCGATATTATTCAAATCCCACTCCAATCTGGGATTATAATGAAGCATTCCGTTTTTCACTTCAAGAGGAGAATCAAAATTATTTGTATAAAGCGAACCTGTGCCAAGGCCCTGCGGCATAGGGTTGTTTTTTGTAAAGGTGTATTGGGCAATGGCATTGAGTCCGATGTTGCTCTCCAAAGCAGAGGTTATCCACCAGCCGATGTTGTATTGTTCGGCAAGGGCTATCCACTCATCGCAACCGCGAAATCCACCCACCAAACTTGGCTTTAAAATGATGTACTGAGGCTGAATTTTACGCAATAGATTTTCTTTATCGCTGTAAGAAAGCACTCCAATCAACTCTTCGTCCAATGCAATTGGCAACGAAGTTAGTTTGCACAAGTCTGACATGCTGTCATGCTGTCCATTTTTAATTGGCTGTTCAATACTATGTATATGATATTCAGACAATTCTTTAAGTTTATATAAAGCTTCGTATGAAGTAAAAGCACCATTTGCATCAACCCTGATTTCAATTTCTTCAGCTGAAAAATTGCTTCTGATGAATCGTAAAAGCCCTATCTCTTTTTCAAAATCTATTGCTCCTATCTTCAATTTAATACAGTTGAAACCCTGATCCAATTTCTCTTCAATCTGCTGTTTCATGTACCCCTCATCACCCATCCACACCAAACCATTTATTGGGATTGAAGCTTTCCCTTTTGTAAATTCAGAAAGGAATACTTCAAAATTATCTTCTGAAGCAAGCGAACGAAATGCTGTCTCCACTCCAAATTGTATGGAAGGGAATTCTGTTAGTGCTTCCCACAAAGCTGCTTCACCTAAATGAATGTTATCGCACACCCATTGCAGTTTTTGTTCATAATCCGGACGGTCATCGAAGCTGAGACCCCGCAACAGGCCGCACTCCCCTATCCCTTGTTTCCCGTTTTCATCGAGAAAGATAAAGAAAGTTTCTTTTTGGGTCATAACGCCTCGGGAAGTTCCGCTCGGACGCTTGAAATTGAGAATATACTTTGTATATCGCGCTCTTATCATTTTAATTACGAATTATGAATTACGAATTACGCAGTGTTTTCTGAATACTTCCGATGATTCTGAGCAATTCGTTTACATCAGTTATCAGACTATCGCTTTGTTCAGTTGTAAGATAGTGAGTGTCACGAAGAAGCCGAAGCCAATATTGCGTTTCGCGTGCTTCCTTATAGGCGATTGTTAATTTTGCAAAGAAATCTTTTTGACTTTGGCCACCAATAGCTTCTTCTATATTTGCTCCTATAGATGTTCCGCAGCGTAGTAACTGCTTTGAAAGCACATACTCCTTTTGTTCTGTGTGAAGATATTTATATGCGTTAATTATACGAATTGCAAATGCATAGCTTTTTTGTTGTACTACATTCTCGTTTTTCATCAATCGTAATTCGTAATTTGAAATTCGTAATTATTAAAGTTCAATAGATTCCCCAACTTCCAAAAGCATCAAGTCTTTTCCCTTGTCGAAAAACTTCTTCTTAGCTTCGTCATGGTTAATTTTGATGTACCCAAAAGTATCATAATGATAACCCAGTATCTTATCGCAATCTAAAAAATCTGACGCAATGATGGCATCCTCAACATCCATGGTAAAATTGCTGCCGATTGGCAATATGGCGAGATCGAGACGAGTACGCATTGGTATCAGCTTCATGTCAAATGTCACCGCGGTATCTCCGGCTATATAAATGTTTTTATGTTCACCTTCAATTACAAAACCGCCCTGGTTGCCGCCGTATGTGCCGTCAGGAAAAGAGCTTGAATGGTGCGCCACTACATATTTTACTTTACCAAAATCAAAATCCCAGCTGCCGCCATGATTCATTGGGTGTACTTTAAAGCCTTTCTTTTCATAATAGTTAGTAATTTCAACGTTTGATACAATTGTTGCACCGGTATTGTTAGCGATAGCTTCAACATCAAGAATATGGTCGCCGTGAGCATGGGTAATCAGGATGTAATCAGCTTTTAGCTGCATGATGTCAATATTTGATGCCGCTTCATTTGCGGTAATGTAAGGGTCAACAATAATGTGCTTGCCTCCTACTTCTATGCCAAGGCTGGCGTGGCCGTAAGTTGTGATTTTCATATTTTGAGTTAATTTGTTAATTCGTTGATTTGATCCCCATTCTATCCTTTAGCCTGCCACATCATCAAACATACGCAAAGTAGTATTGATAAGAAGAAAGTACTCAGCGCTACCTTCTTCAGTTCAGGATCAAGGTCTCGGGGCTCTCTGTTTTTGGCAACAACCATCAGGTGCAATAATAACGGGATATAAGCTATAATAAACAGATATTGCTTCAATTCAAACTTATACAAGATAGCGAATATCACCGTCAAAATCAAGGCTGTCAGGATGATAACGAAATGATATATCTTCGCTTTAGCTGCGCCCATCTGTACCACGAGCGTATTTTTACCCGACATGGCATCACTTACTATATCTCGCATGTTATTGAGATTAAGCACAGCGACACTTAGCAACCCAATAGACACAGCCGGAAGAAACAAAAGTACATCTATAGTCTTGGCATATAGGAAATAGCATCCTAATACACTTATTAATCCGAAGAAAATAAACACAAAAACATCACCAAGCCCGCGATAGCCGTATGCTGATGCCCCTACGGTATACTTGATTGCTGCTGCAATTGCTGCTAACCCTAAGAAGAAAAAGAACAGTGAGTAGCCAAAGTTCTCACTGCCGAACGAAACATATATCAGCATAACAGCAGATGCCAGCGTTAATACAGAAGTGATAATAATGCCGCGCTTCATTTCTGAAGGCGTAATGGCGCCGCTCTGCAACGCGCGCTGCGGGCCTATCCGGTTTTCATTATCAGTACCTTTCACGCCATCACCGTAATCATTGGCGAAGTTTGACAGAACCTGCAGTCCGAGGGTTGTCAGCAAAGACAAACAAAGTATTGTCCAATTATTGTAACCTTGTGCAAAAGCATAGAAACTCCCCACGAGAATTCCTGAAACCGAAAGTGGTAATGTTCTTAAACGTGCCGCGCTTATCCAGGCTTTTATTTTTTTTGACATCTTCGATTGTTCGATTTTTAGATTCGACTATAGGATGAATTCGATTTGCAACCGTCGCTTCTGAAGTCGACCAGTCGAAAATCGAATCATCGGACTCACATCCAATCTTTATTCCCTGCTTCTACCTGATATAGCCAGTAGTTGGCAAACTGCTTTAGTTTTTTATAATTAGCCGGCCCGAAGTTTATGGCTCCTCCAGCTGTGTAAAGTTTTACCTTGCCTACATCGGCGCTTTTTTGCCAGAAATATTGTGTGAGCTTCATGCTTTGTATTTTGTGTGGCTGTAGGTAGTCAACATCAATATCCCACGCGCCGCTTTGTTTTATAATGAAACCTTCGCTTACATACAACCTGCTATGACGGAAAGCAAAGTAAATAAGGATACTGATAGCTAAAACATACACCGGCACAAAATTGATGAAGTTGAATATACTAGGCTCAGCAGCGTAACCTAAACCGAAATAAATGCTTAAAGGCAGCACAAGCCAGAAAAAGACAGGCACAATTATTTTACGGATATTGGGTTTGAGCATAACTCCTTTTTCAGGTAGAGCGCCTAGCAGAAGTTGAAGCAAACTGTCTTTTTCATCAGTGCTTAATCCGGGGATTTCAATAGCAGCTTTCTTTTTTCATTATCTGCAGGTTCATTACCTGATGCCTGGCGGATTTTTAAGTCCTGCACATTTAGTTTCTTCTGGAAATAATTGCGTCCCAGGGTCAGGTACTGGATTTTGTTCGGGCGAAGGATTGTATTCCTTGTATTGATAAGCCCGTACGAAAGCAGCAGCGCACCTTGCTGTTTTATAATTTTGTAGCCGAAGTACCGTATTATTGTACGGCTCAGGTTAATGACAAGTACAAGCGCCATAACGCCAATAATTATAAACGTCAGGAAGCGTAGGGCCAGTTCAGCATTAATATAATCGTCAAGCGGATCATCGTCAAATCCTGCAACATTTATATAATCTTCAATATATTGAAATGTCGATATAGTAAATGCAAGCAGCAGCGCAAAACTCCGCGCATAATTTGATGTTATTCCTGTCCTGAAAAGGCTGGCAAGGCATATTGTTACCAAAGGTTTCCCGGTTTCAGCAGTAGATCCAGCCACATACTCCTCAGTTAAAACATCCTCACCTTTTCCACCATCCATCAGGCGGGTCTTTAACGATGCAGCCAGCTCCTGAGATATAGCCTTAATAGATACTTCCTGCTTATTTGTACCGGCGGTATCCACTTCAAGCGAATGAACATCTATAATCCGCTGCAGCAACGACTGGTTTATGTTTACCTGCTGTATCTTATCAAGCGGTATGGCAAGCCGGCTTTTGTTGATTATGCCTTCGTTAATAATGAATTCTTCGTTTTCTTCATCAATGTAGAAAGTAAAGTTCCGATATCTTAAATAAGCAATTATAGCTATTATGGTAAATATAACGCCCACCCCCAGTACAAAATAACCCTTCCCGATTTTATTGATCTGGAAAGCCAGGCCAATTACGACCGGAAAAATGGCACGGGCAAATTTCTGGAAGGTGTCGGCAAACATTACCACAACCCCAACAAAAGATTGCCGCTGCGGTTGGGTAAAGTCACTATTCATCAGCTGATTGTTTTATAATCTTTCCTACAATAAGCTGTCTGAGGTTTTCAGCCTGGGCTTTTTTTAAGCCCGGAATCTTCATGTCGCTGCCGTCACCACCTGCGGTAAATATCTCAACAGCGGCGAGGCCAAGTTTCCTAGATATGAAGCCTTCATGCAACGCGGCGTGCTGTATACGGTTATAAGGTATAATATGCGTACTTATGGCAATTGCCCCTGTCCGGTAAATGATATCATGTTCCCTGAAGGCGTAACCTTTATTCTTAAAGCTTATCATGGCGATAATTACACTTAATAAAAGCCCTGTGAAAAAAGCTACTGCCACTATCCAAAATTGAACAGGAAGATTATCTGCAAAATAAAATACCAAATAGGCTGCCGAAGCTATAATCAAAAAAGTTAAAGCAATATTAAACAGTACCACCTTCCAGTATGCAGGCTCAAGGCCGGCAAGTGCAGTTTCCTCAAATTTTGGAAGTGTAGCTACATCAATAGTTTCGTTGCTGAAATTTTCCATTTACGGAATCCATTTAATATCCCTGAAATTCGGTTTCCTTTTTTCAAGGAATGCATCGCGGCCTTCTTTGGCTTCTTCAGTCATGTAAGTTAAACGGGTTGCTTCACCGGCAAACACCTGCTGGCCTACCATTCCGTCATCGGTAAGGTTAAAAGCAAACTTCAGCATCTTAATTGCAGTTGGCGATTTACCAAGTATCTCCTGTGCCCATTCATAAGCCGTGTCCTCAAGCTCAGCATGAGGTATAACGGCATTTACCATACCCATTTCATAAGCTTCCTGTGCCGAATAATTGCGCCCAAGAAAGAAAATCTCCCTGGCACGCTTCTGCCCTACCATCTTAGCAAGGTAAGCCGAGCCATACCCTCCGTCAAAGCTGGTTACGTCTGCATCAGTTTGTTTAAAAATCGCGTGTTCTTTGCTCGCCAGCGTAAGGTCACACACCACATGAAGGCTATGCCCGCCACCTACTGCCCAGCCAGGAACAACTGCTATAACCACTTTTGGCATAAAGCGTATAAGGCGCTGTACTTCCAGGATATTCAGCCTGTGCATACCATCATCGCCTACATAACCCTGGTGGCCGCGAGCCTTTTGGTCGCCTCCGCTGCAAAATGAATACACACCGTCTTTAGATGATGGCCCCTCTGCTGAAAGCAGTACTACGCCTATAGAAGTATCTTCCCGGGCATCAAGGAAAGCTTCAAACAGTTCGCTGGTTGTTTTCGGGCGGAACGCATTGCGTACATCAGGCCTGTTAAAGGCTATGCGTGCCACACCATCACATTTCTTATAGGTTATATCTTCAAATTCTTTTACAGTTTTCCAGTTTATTTCGCTCATGGCAATAGTTATATTTATCTGTAAAAATAATGGTTTTTAATGATAGCGGCATACTTTTTTAGGAATGTTGAAAATCATCATTATGTAATTTATTTGCTATCAAATCCTTAGTAGGCGTTTCTATACTATTTTCAGTTTTTTTGATGTTAACCTTCTATAAAAACCCCGGCAAAAAAATTTCGGTTTCTTTATATTTGCCACTTTACGCCAATTTTATATTAATGAGATTTACACGATATATACCCTACATACTTTCACCTTTACTACTGTTATCCTGCAAAAATGAAGGCAGGCATCTTGCTGATAATCTTTCAGGCAACAATGATAGCGTTACGCAATTTAATACAGTATCTGAAGCTTATAAAACATCAAAACACAACAGCGTTGATAATTTCTACAAAAAGCTTTGGCCCAAAGATGACCTGAGCGGCGGTATGCTGGTTGCCAAAAACGGAGAAATTATTTATGAAACCTATGGCGGATTCAGTAACCGAAGTAAAAAAGAAGAAATCACTGAAAATACACCTATACACATAGCTTCGGTAAGTAAAGTGCTTACCGCAGCATTGGTGCTTAAGCTTATTGATAAAGATAAGCTTTCGCTTGACCAGAAAGTGAATACCATCCTGCCGACATTTCCTTATGATGGCATTACGATTAAAATGCTGCTGAACCACCGGAGCGGGCTGCCAAACTATGCCTACTTTGCTGATGACCGAAAGATATGGAACCGTACCATGCTTACCAACCAGGATGTACTGAACCTGCTGGCTAAGCACAAATTCGGCCTTTACTTCAGGCCTGATAAAAAGTTCGGTTATTGTAATACCAACTTCGCCATACTTGCGCTCATTATTGAAAAAGCGACAGAAATGAATTACCGCGATGCAATGCAAAAATTTATTTTTAGCCCTATAGGCATGAAAAATACTTATGTATTTGATTATAAAAAGCATAAGGCAACAGCCAGCCAGAGCTATAAAGGCAATAATGTGCTTTATGGGTTTGATTTTCTTGATGATGTGTATGGCGACAAAAACATATACTCAACGCCTCGTGACCTGCTGAAGTTTGACCTTGCTACCTACAGCGATGATTTTTTAAGCCCTGATTTGGTTAAGCAGGTGTTTAAGGGGTATAGTTATGAAAACAAGGGCGTAAAAAACTATGGGCTTGGCATAAGGCTGCACGAATGGGAAACAGGTGAGAAAGTATTTTACCACAACGGCTGGTGGCACGGCAATACATCTTCATATGTGACACTTAAGCAAGATACTGTTACCATGATTGCACTTTCAAACCGGTTTTCTTATAAACCCTACAAAATCTGGAAGATGTCACCTTTATTCGGCACCTACCCTATCAAAGCAGATAAAGACGATTCACCGGAATAAATGTAATATTAAAACAGCCCTTCTATAACAGTGGGGCTGTTTTATTTATATGGATGTTCAGTACTAATCGGGGGCAAATCTCTCCTTGCTTATTGTTGCATATAGCATGAAAGTCTTGCACAATAACACTTTAGAATTGTCTTATTTACAGACAGAGTGTACTAATAAAAATGCCCCTTCCTTTACAGGAAGAGGCATCTTAAAGATAATGCAACTATGTATTAGTTAACGTTCTTTACCACTCGCAGTGTTTTAATTGTTTCACCCTGCGTAAGGATAAGATTGTAAACACCTGCAGCAAAATTGTCTCCAATTTGCAGCGTTGGCAGTTCATTAGCCGATACTGTACGTTTATCTACAAGTTTCCCGGTCATATCATATACTACAATATTAACCATCTCTTCGCTCTCAGTTGTAAAGTTTAACACAAACGTTTCTCTGAAAGGATTAGGGAAGCCGGAAAGCTTAGTTTCAGATGCTCTGGCTGTCTCAGCGTCAGATTCATTATCTGCACCAGGCCTTCCGTTAGGATTAAGAAGAGTTACATTACATGCTGCGCCGTATGCCGACTCAGCGCCTGCTGTAAGTGCTTTTACTTCAACAGATACTGTTGCTCCTAATGGAATAAATGTAGGTACCTGGCTAAGCGTGAAGTAAGCTACACTCCTGTTGATTTCATAAGGTGTACCATTGTAAGTTACCCTGAAACGGTATGAAATTGCACGAGGAACGTTTGTAGCATAAATAGGCAGGCCTTTCTTAGTAACTGTACCACCACAATATTGTGCAGTTAGTGTTGAAGTAGGCATATCAACACGTATTATACAAGCATCACCATATGCCGACCACACTCCTCCTGAAAGAGTTGCAACCCTCACTGAATAATCAGTATTATAGTCATATGAAGCAAGCATGCTTATTGTAAAGAACCTTGATGGCCTGTCAAACGTAACTGTACCTTGTGAAGATGTAACCTGGAACCTGTAGTTTGTTGCTGCAGGTACATTAACAGCATACAATGGTGTTGCAAATGATGACACAGATGTTCCTCCTGTGTTACAAAGTTCTAGCTTGCTGGACTGAACAGGATTTACTGTTGTTACTTTACATTCTTTACCATAGTCTGTCCATTCTCCGTTTAGTTTAACAGCTACATCAATTAAATATGTAACTCCGTAAGCCGGTGCAGTAAGCATGTTAAGAGAAATGAAAGTTGTTGTTCTTTCTATAACCTGCTCTGATGCGCCGTTTTTAACCCTGAATCTGTAAGCCTGCGCGCCAATAGCTGTAGTTGTATACAATGCTGATGTAAAGCTTGTAACTGTACTGTTACACGCGGCGTTATTAAGATGTACAGGGCCCATTGTGTCAACATTTAAAGTATAATCTTCAAATGCAGCAGCAGTACCTGTATAGCACGGTGTTAATGAAGATGAAGTTCCTGCACCAATCCTCATTCTGTGGTTACCTACAGATGTTGAAATAGGTACGGTAAATGATGCTGTAAGGCTATCGCTAACCGTTGCACCGCTATATACTTCTTCACCGGCATCATTAAAGTCAAAGTCATTGTTCCAGTCAACCCAAACCTTAACATTTGCGGCAGTAGCTGTCTTAACTTTTACATTTGCCACATTAGCCCTCTGCACTATACCGCTCATAGCAGCGTAGTTTGCATAATTTCCAGATTCGGCTCCGGTAACATTGTTTACACTATCGTAAGATACTTTAGTAATACCATCACCAATACCGCTTGTAGGTGCCGGTACACAGAAACCTGTACGGAATGCAACACCTGATGTCCATGGGCTGAAGCTTGAGCTTCCGCATGCCGAACGCACATATACAGTATAGTTAGTATCTACAGAGAGGCCTGTAACTACCTGAGATAGTGATGTTGTTGTACCACTTGCAGCAAGGCCGGTAGAACCGCTGCCCGCAGCGCCTGAAGTACGCACCTCATACTGATATCCATCCATAGGAGATGACGCTGAAGCTGTCCAGTAAAGCGTTGCAGTGTTTGCAGTATTTGTGACTAGTAAGCCAGTTGGTACCCTGCAAGGAACTGAAAGATTTACGGTGAAGTTACCTCTTGCTGTTTTGCTTGTAGAATATACCCTTAAATAGTAAACTGTATTTGCATTAAGGCCTGTAACCGAAGTTAATGCACCGGTAGTATTACAAGTAGATGCTACCTGAGTAAGTGCACCCGGAGTTCCTGAATACAATGCAAAACCTGCCGCAACAGGACTTGATGATGTAAGGCTCATATCAACAAATGTTGTTGAACCGGTATTAAACTTATACCAGACATCATAATATGTAGCAAAAGCACTATCACAGCTAGGGTAATCAAGACCAAGGCTGGCTGTTGCACATGTATTATTACTTGGTGTAGAGCCAAAGAAAATGGTTTGTGCAGTTGCGCTTTCATTATTTCCTGCAGCAGGTGTACAGGCAGGTGCACAAGTAGCAGTAAGCACAAAATTAACTGTTGTTGTTGCAGGGCTGCTGAAAGAAAATGCATATACTAATATATAGTATGTTGCTCCTTCCTGTGTATCAGCAATGGTCACTTCAGATGATAATGTTGAAGCTGTACAGCCAGAGTTGTCATCATTACCACCAACGCATGTTAAAGCAGCGCAGGTACCTTTATACACAGCAATACGCGTATCGCCTGAGCCGGCATTACATGTACTGAAAGTAACATCAGTACCATTACTTACATATTTGTACCATACGCCAGGTGTGTTTTGCACGGTAACACCGGCTATACCACAAACTGCCATATTCTCGTTTGTTGCGCCAACAGTTGTGCCTGTAAGTGATGGGCCTCCGCAGGTAATTGCAATAGCTCCCGAACAAGCATCATTAGCCGGTGTAGTGTTAAATGTAACACCTGTTGTCCATCCTGAGAATGATGAGCCGCCACAACGAGAACGTACATATAATGTATATGCAGTAGATGGTGACAATGCATTTGTATTTACAGTTGTACCTGATGTGTTTCCTGAAGCTGCCAAACCGGTTGAACCTGTACCTGCAGCACCAGATGTACGTATTTCCCAACCATAGCCACTTTGAGGCACCGCCTCTGTAGGAGGAGTCCAGCTTAATGTGGCTGCAGTAGCAGTGACATTTGCAACACCCGGAGATGTTGGCCTGTAACAGCCTGTAAGTGTAGTGAAATTAGTACCTGTTGTCCATGGGCCATAATCTTCAGCGCCACAAACTGAACGGATGTAGATTGTATGCTGTGTATCTTCAAGTAAATCTGTAAGGTTTACAGTTGCTGAAGATGTTGCACCGGTTGCTACAAGTCCGCTCTCGCCGCTGCCTGCTGCACCTGCGAAACGCACTTCATACTCATAGCCGTTAGATGGGTTGCTGGTTGAAGGTGTCCATGATACAGTAGCAGTATTTACTGTTATAGCTGACGCTGAAACGCCTGTAGGCCTTAAGCAAGGTGTTTTTACGCTTACAGTAAAGTTACCTCTGCCTGCAATACCATCAGTATACACCCTTAGGAAATAGTTAGTATTAGCTGTTACTGTTACATTTGTTGCAACGCCTGTAAGGTTACAAGCCCTTTGTGTAAATGATCCGCCACAAGTACCTGTGTAAAGCGCATAACCTACTGCTGTAGGCGCCGTAGCTGTAAGCGCAATTTCAAGCGTTGTGTTGCTGCCTGAGTTAAATGTATACCATGTGTCATAGTATGAAGAAAACTGGCTGCCGCAGCTAGGATATGCCACACCTGTAGATGGTGTAGAGCATGTATTGTTGCTTGATAGCGGAGTACCAAGGGTAAGTGCAACCGCAGTAGCACAGTTATCATTTGTTGTTGCAGGAGTACAAGGTACTACGCAGCTCATGGCAATATTAAAGTTTACTGTAGCTGTATCGCCGTAGGCATATACAAGTACATAATATTCACCACCATTTACAGTGCTGAACAACACTTGTGATGACCATGTTGCAGTGGTACAGCTCGAGTTGTCTTCATTACCTGTAAGGCAATTAAGCGCGCCGCATTCTCCTGTATAAACAGCCATCCTTGTATCTACCTGTGTAGGGCCGCAGGTTGTGATTGTTACATCACTGCCATCGCCTATAAATTTATACCAAACACCGGCAGAGTTTTGTGTTGTTAAATCGGTAATACCACAAACAGGCATATTGTCATTTGTTGCTCCTACTGTAGTGCCCGTAGTTGAGCCTCCGCAAGTAAGTGTAATTGCATTTGAACAAATGTCATTGGCAACAGGCACCAGGAATGCTTTTGAATTCCATGAGCTTGAAATGGTTTCAGAGCAAAGTGAACGCACATATACTGTATAAGTAGTACCAATAGTAAGGCCGGTTACAGTAGGTATTGAATTATCGGTAGTTGTACCGCTTGCAATAAGTCCTGTGTTACCACTAAGTACAGCGCCGGTCCTGCGAACTTCATACTGGTAACCGCCAGTTGGGGCTGATTCTGAAGCTGTCCATGAAATATCTGCTGATGTACCGCTTACATTAGTTACTAATGCTGTTGGAGGCAAACAATCAGGCGGTGGTGCCAAAGACCATGTAAGTGTGAATGAGCCTGAGTCACCATAACCATCCTGAATCCAATATACACGAGCAGTACCTCCGGTTAAGTTCATCCAGCTTGTAGCCTGCGTATCAGGTTCATCAAAGCAGCTGATTGAAGTAAGATTACCGCATGTACCATAGCCTACATAGATAACAGAGTCATATCCGTTGGCCGTCTGTGCAATATTTAAAGTATAATTTGCAGGTACATCTATATAGTAATATCCATCAGGAGAAAGTTCCCCAGACGCGTCACATGTAAGATTAATGTGGTTTGTAAAGTTTGCCGTTGTAGATGTATACGGGCTTGTCAATGCTCCAAGGTTTAGTGCAGTAGCACAGGTATCCCCCGGCGGTATAGCCGTAGTAAAGCTAAATAAAGTACAGTTATCTATATCGGCAGAACCTACACTGTTTTTAGGAACAACTTTCCAGTAATTTGTCTGGCCGGCAACAAGGCCAGTAATATTTACGTTAGTACCTGTAGTATTACCCAGATTTGTAAGTGTAGTAGGAGTTTGGCCAAAATAAACATCATATGATGTAGCCACCTGTCCTGTTGTACTTGGTGACCATGAAATATTTACAGATGCATTTGCACCAAGAGCTACTTCAGTTGCCCCGTTTTCCGGCAGCAACGGTGTAGCACATTCAGGTGCCTGGTTTGGCGGTGTATTAAAGCTTATAGGGCCAGACCAAAGGCTTACTCCATCTTCAGGGCCACAATTTGCACGTACATAAAAATTATACGGAATACCGGCACTTAGGCCTTCAGCTACATAGTTTACAGCTGTAGCCGAAACACCTGTGGTTTCTGCAGTAGGAGCAGGTGAAGATGCAGGCTGAACCAACACTTCCCAAGCAGTTTCTGCGCAGCCCAATACCCATGAAAGGTTTGCTGTAGTAGCCGTAATTGTACCAACCGCCAGATTTGATGGCTGCGGGCACGCTGCCGGCTCAGTTATTGTTACAAGGTAATCCTCTGTTTCACCATAAGAATTACTGCCGCATGGCGTTACATCTATACCATTGGTGTTGAACATTGCCCTAACACGCATGCGGTGTACACCCACAGGCGGGTTACATGCGAGCGATATTGTAAATGTTGCGGAAGAACCAAGAACACCTACGCTG
The DNA here is from genome assembly GCF_024699965.1 of Flavobacterium sp. J372. Taxonomy (NCBI): domain Bacteria; kingdom Pseudomonadati; phylum Bacteroidota; class Flavobacteriia; order Flavobacteriales; family Flavobacteriaceae; genus Flavobacterium; species Flavobacterium sp. J372. The sequence goes on along the minus strand of NZ_JAJOMZ010000004.1, from coordinate 2,052,362 downwards.
CCGCTACCTGCAACCTGGCCGTTAGAATATCCTATACGCTCATTTGATGCAAATGTGCCATCATCGTTATAATCTATCCATGCTGCATAACCTTCTCCATATTGCCCTGCCCATACTTTACATTGATATGATGCTCCGGCCTGGAGTGTTGTGGTAAGCGATGAGTTGGAAGTATAATCAGAGTAACCTAATGTGCCGCTTGGGCATCCTGTACCTGAATTATTGTCAAGTGTGTTAAGCTGCACCCTGGCAATTACGTCTCCATCTGTACATCCGTTTGTTGTTGAAGGCACACAATATATAGCACTGGCTGTTGAAAGTGTGTTTATTGCACATTCAGTTGAGCCACCAGTTATGTTTCTTGGCACAACACGCCAGTAATATGTTGTATTAGCAGCAAGTACCGGAGCATAAGATAATGCTGTTTGATTAGTTGCAAATACAGGTGGGTTTGTAGTACCAAAATATACATCATAACTGGTTGCGCCACTTACAGCGCTCCAGGTGATTCTTTGGGTAGAGTAGCTGGTTGTTGTACCTGAAGCAGGCGCTGAAGTACTTAAACATGCGGGTGTAGCACCGGTAGTAAAACTCCATGCAGTACATGATGTTGCATCACCATTAGCATTATATGGTACAACTTTCCAATAATATACTGTAGCAGGAGTTAACGCACCCGTGTAAGTATAACTTGTTACGGCAGCTACATCTGTACCGTTAAGTACGTTTGTAGCCTGGGCATCTGTGCCAAGATAAAATTTATATCCTGTTGGAGCGCCGCTGGCCGCTGGCCATGTAAATACCGGTGAAGTTACAGCAGTAGCATTGTTTGTAGGTGCTGTAGGCGAAGTAATACAACTTGGTGGGTTTAAGCTTACTTGTGTTATAACTACATCATCCAGATAAACAAAATAATCAGGTGTAGAACCTGCAAATGTTAGCCTGAAACGTACTTTTAATGAGCTTGCAGCTGGAACTGATGATCCTGGTACCACATAGCTTTTTGTAGCACATGACGTACTTACAACATGGTTTGTAGCATCAATTGTACCAACAGTAATACCATAGCTTGTACCGCCGTTGGTTGATAATTCAGTTATGATGCTCCCCCATGCCGGACTGTTTGGCATTGCAACAGTTGGAGTCGAGCTGCTGTAATTTAACAGTTTGTACGAAAACTGAATTGATACATTTTGTCCGTTTGAAGTCCAGGTAGGTGTAGTAGCATTACCAGTTGTGGAAGACGACCACTGGTTTTTCCTGATTGCACCTGCACCTGCACAAGGCACGGTAGTAGTTCTTGAAAAACTGGTGTATGCCCAGCCTGAAGGGGGTGTGGTAGTACCGTCAAAAGTTTCATTAATGCTTACCTGTGAAAAGGCGTCCCATGATGAAAACAGCAAAAAAAACAGCATTAATAACGCTGTACAATAATTTTTCAGATTTAGGCACGAACGCCATGTTCGTTCCCTAAAACTGCTTTGCTCGAGAGGAGGCGCTATGGCACTCCTGCACATTTTGGCTGGAGCTGACGAGCCCCTGGCCAAAAACTGGTAGTTTTGGTTCATAAAGTGATATTTAAATAGTAGATAAATTTACTAAACTAATGTTAACTTTAAAAATTAACTTAAAATTTAGTGAATATTTATTTAAATAGCATTTTTAAAACTTAAAAAATAATATATTATATAAATTTAACCAAATTCATTAATTTTATTTAATAATTTGGTCAAATTGAATAACCTCATTTTTAAATACTTAAATAAATTTCTTACATAAAACATCAGGCACTAAAACGTTTTCGTAATATTACGTAACTGTTTTAGCAATAAAATATATTTCAGGAAAATTATATAAAGTGCTAAGAGAAGAATCTAACCTTGTAGCTTAAATTAAAGTCGATTAAATATATTTATTATTTTAAAAGATAAATACCATCTTCCTTAATTTCTATAAGCTTTTGCTTGTAAAGCGTGCCTATAGCTTTCTTGAAAGTTTTCTTGCTCATTTTAAGAACAGTCTTTATATCTTCAGGATGGCTATTGTCGTTAAGGCGTAGGAAACCCCGGTTTGCTCGCATTTCATCCAAAATCTTTTCTGCATTTGGCTCAATTCTTTCAAACCCGCTTTTCTGAAGAGAAACATCAATTTTATTATCAGGTCGAATGGCTTTAATATAGCCCTTAATACGGTCGCCGGTACGCAGGTCTTCATACACTTCATTCTTGTACATAAGGCCCTTGTGCTTTTCATTTATGATAACATTAATGCCCATATCTGTTATATGAGATACTATCAGGTCAACCTCCCCCCTTCCTCAACCGTAAGCTCATCATTGCTTAAAAACTGGTTAAGCTTGCTTGATGCTGCCAGCCTGTTGGTTTCATGGTCGAGGTACATGAATACAAGGTAACGTTTGCCAACTTCCATGGGCCGGGCCTGCTCGCGGTATGGCACGAAAAGGTCTTTTTCAAGCCCCCAGTTAAGGAATGCGCCAAATTTATTTACATAGTTTACGCGCAGTAAAGCAAACTCATCAAGGTAAATATACGGCTCAAGCGTGGTAGCGACAGGGCGCTCTTCATGGTCGAGATATACGAAAACAATAAGCTCCTCACCTATTTCATATTCACGCGGAATATATTTGTTGGGCAGAAGTATATCTGTCTCCCCGTCAGAAAGATAAAGGCCTACCTGTGTTTCGCGAACTATTTTTAGCGTATTGTATTTACCGATGTTTATCATAGTGCAAAGGTAGGAATAATACTGTTTAAACTTGATAATTACAGATATACAAGAATAAAATTATAAATTTGAAATTATGAATGTAGAATCATTTAATATTGACGGATGGGAAGAACAACGCACAGGGCTTATTCTTGCGGAAAATGAGGAATGGCTGTTAGTTAAGAATATACCTGTTGACTATACACTTGATGGCTTTACCGTATATAAAAAGTCATTCATATCCAATCGTATCAACGGAGGAGAGGAAAGACTATTGGAAAAAGTTTTTACACTGAAAGGCGTTAAACCTCAAATTCCCGATGAGATTGAGTTCACAGATACAATTGGATTTCTAAAATGGTCAGAACAAAAATTTGGCCTATTCGAATTTCAAGATGAAGATAATGAAGCATTATCTTATGGAAAAATTAATAAAATCATTGGAAATAAATTAATCATCGACTTTATTGACTCAAAAGGAAATGTTGAAGAGGCATTTGATTACGAATTTGCGATAGATCAAATAAGGTGTATAACATTCTCTACAGATTATTTTGAGGCTATCCGCCTACTTTATCTTGACAAGCTTGCCTCTAAACCAGCTCCTTAAAATACTGCAATAAGATCTTATCGTTTTCACGCATTGGGGTAAACACTTCCAGTATTTTAGGCTTAGCTGAGCTTGCAAAAAATCCTGGCAGCGCATTTTTCAATCCTGCCTCATCATTTACTGGCACATATTCAAAGCCAAACATTTTAGATAAATGTTCTGCAGTATAGTTATGCATAGTTTCAAAGAAGGTATTGAATACAGGCGTCTCGTCATGCCCCGGCAATATCCTGAATATACCACCGCCGGCATTGTTTATTATAATTATCCTGAAGTCTTTCGGGATATAGTTGTTCCACAGAGCGTTGCTGTCATACAAAAAACTGATGTCGCCTGTAATCAACGTCGTTTGTTTTCCACTTGCTAAAGCCGCCCCTATTGCTGTAGATGTGCTGCCGTCAATACCACTGGTGCCGCGGTTGCAGAAAACTTCAATAGTTGGGTTCACGTCAAAAAGCTGCGCATAACGTATTGGCGAACTGTTGCTTATCTGCAGTTGTGAATCATCCGGCAAGGCAGGCAAAATAAGTTCAAATGCTTTAAAATCAGAGAAAGGGATTTTTGCCAGGTATTCATTATGCTTTACTTTCCGTAAAGCTTTTGTAGCGAGCGCTTTTTCACGATAACTGCTCTCTACAGGTTTTACATCTTGTAAAAATGCTGAAAGAAAGGCATCCGGCTCCATCTCAAAATGCTCCGTCAAAACGCCAAACGTATCATATGCCCGCAGCAAATCTACATGCCAGTGATGTTTGGGAGGATAAGTCCGCAGCCAGGCTTTTACCCTTTTTGATACAATCATTCCTCCAAAAGTCAGTAAAACTTCAGGCTGCCATGCAATAAAATCTTCTTTAGTGAAAGGCGTAATTATGGTGTCGATGCTATTAAGAAAAGTGTCATAATGCAGGTTGCTCGTAACTTCTGTCATCACAACAACAGATGGATCGTCAGCCAGTTTTTTTAGCAGGGTAATATTAATTGCATTGGGGTCATTCCCTCCTATCAATATCAGCTTCTTTTTAGCAGTATTCCAAATATGTGAAAATTGTGTTAAATCCTGAGCTGTGCTTTCCTGCGTCTTCAGTAAATTTATTTTAAGTGTTACAGATAATTCTGAAACTGTTTCATATAAAGGCTCTTCAAATGGCGCATTAATATGAACCGGGCCTTTTTCTAAAACAGAGGTATTGATTGCCTGGTTTATCAATTCATCATTCCCAACAGATGCATCTTCTAATAAATTGGCGCTAAATAATATATGATTTGAATATACATTTTGCTGACGGATAGTCTGCCCGTCGCCTATATCAATCTTACTTAATGGCCTGTCGGCAGATATAACAATAAGCGGAATCTGGCTATAAAAAGCCTCAGCCACAGCAGGATAGTAATTTAGCAAAGCGGAACCCGAGGTACAAACCACCGCTACAGGCTTCTTCAGCTGCTGTGCCATACCGGCCGCAAAAAAAGCTGCACAACGCTCATCGGCAATGCTATAACATTTAAAAGCGGAGTTATTTACAAAACCGATTGTAAGCGGGGCATTTCTTGACCCGGGAGATATTACTATGTCAGTAATTCCTTTAGCGCGGCAAATTTCTATAATGCTTTGCGCTAAAGGTATTTTAGGATAAAGCATCTAATTTACTCTTTTATCCAGTTTACGATTTCAGGGTCGGTTGGCAATGTCTTTGGGTTTATAGATTTCACGAGCCTGCCATTTTCGTCAATCAGGAATTTCTGGAAATTCCAAAGCATCTCATTGTCAGATACACCATTTTTGCTCTTCTGCGTCAGGAAAGCGTATATTGGAGCTATATCTTTTCCTTTCACAGAAATCTTTTCCATCATTGGAAAGGTCACACCATAGTTACGCTCGCAAAAAGCCGCAATTTCTTTATTTGTACCCGGCTCCTGCTCCATAAAATTATTTGCAGGGAAGCCAACAATTACAAAGCCTTTATCTTTATATTTTTTGTAAAGCGCCTCCAGGTCTTTGTATTGCGGAGTAAGCCCGCACTCTGATGCGGTGTTTACAATCATAACCTTTTTGCCTTTAAGCGATGCAAAATCAAAAGGTTTTCCGTAAAGATCTGTAACCTTAAACTGGTATATATTGTTTTCCATTTTTTTGCTTTTAGATGTCTGGGTTTTTGCTTTGGCAGACTTTACCTGTGCTGTAGCAGTTAGCCCTATAAGTAATAATCCTGTTAATAATGCAACTGTCTTTTTCATACATTAAAGGTATTAAAATTTTGTTTATGCTGTAATCCTGCCCTTACGGAAATGCTTTCTGTACTGAATCAGTGCCAAGCCCCCAAGAATGAATACTCCCAAGGCCATATAGAAGAAATAAGCCGGCGTACGAACCTCTCCGCTTGCATAAGAATGCAGCCCCGTAAGGTAAAAGTTCACCCCGAAATAGGTCATCAGTATTGAAGCAAATGCCAGGACACTAAAGAAATTGTATATCCAGGTACCACGCAATGCCGGCACAAAACGCATATGAATAACAAACGCATATACCATAATACTTACCAATGCCCAGGTTTCTTTAGGATCCCACCCCCAGTAGCGGCCCCAGCTCTCGTTAGCCCACTGCCCACCAAGGAAATTACCAATAGTAAGCATCACCAGGCCAATGGTAAGAGCCATTTCATTAATATATGTAAGCTCCTTTATTGTAAGATCCATCCGTTCACGGTTTCTGCTGTTGGCAAAAAGCATGAGTATCAATGCTACCAGGCCAAGTATCATTCCCAGTGCAAACGGACCGTAGCTGCCCACAATCACAGCTACGTGAATCATTAGCCAATAGCTATTTAGTACAGGCTGCAGGTTACCAATTTCCGGATCTGTCCAGTTCCAATGGGCAACCATCAATATCATTGCAGCGACAAAAGCAGTTGATGCGAGAGTGAGGTCAGATTTAGGTTTTTCAAATCCAATTTTTGGTATATTTAGTTTAAATCCGAACCCGAAAGCAATACCGAAGAACATTGTAGCCCATGCTACATATATTACAGATTCATAGGCATTACTCCACGGTGCGTGGCCTGAGATGTACCACCTAGCGATAAGGCCGGCAGTATGCAGCACAAACAACAATAATATTATCCATTTAAAGATATTGACGCCAATACTAACCCATCTTTTTGAGTTGAATACATTGATTATAGCGAAAATGAACATCAATAATCCGGCATATAGATACCAGCTGAACAGCTTTTTGAATATATCGTACTTGTTGTACAGTATTTCCGCCTCTACTTTATCATCAGATGGAATAACTTCTTTTCCAAATTTATGCTGGAAAGTCTTAAGGTGCTCAAGAGTTTTGTCAGCATCAGCATAATTTTTACTCTCAACAGCTTTGCCTAACTGCATAAAATATAACGGCAGCATGCGCCTGCCCATTTGCAGGTCATAATCTTTTGTTTCGGTAAGTTCAAGATAAGAAAGCCATTTGTTATTCTCATCGCCGGGTATTGGGTAAATCTTAAGTATTTGGCCTGTAAGCGCTGAATAAAGTAGGTCTATACGCTTACCTATATCCATATAGTCTTTCTGGAACTGAGTCGGGGTATTTTCCCGATAGGCTTTTTCCAGTATACCGGCCAACTTGTAGTTGCCCTGCTGGTCAAAAAAATCAGATAGTGCAGCATATTTGGCCGATTTTTCAAGGCCGGCCACTATACGCAGGCTATCGTTACCCCTTTTAAGATGAATAATCGGTACGCTAAACCAAAGCTGGTCCATCATTGCCATAGACAGGAAAACCTGGTCTGAGTCCAAACCTTTATAGGTATCGCTTTTACTTACTTTGCGCAACAGTTCAGACGAGAAGGTGTTAAGCGGCTTCATCCTTCCTCCGGCATCCTGAATGATTAGGCGCCCAAATTTATCTGCATGTGCCTGGTCTACTTTATATTTATTAAGCAATGAGTCAATTTGCTGTTCAGTTGGTTTATTATGCTGATGATTTTGCGCAGAAGCGCTTAATCCAAACAATAGAACTGCAATCGCTGCTAACTTAGCTTTCTTAGCCTTTACTTTATCCAGTTTTTTCCTGAGGTCATCAAAGCGGGTATTTTTATCAAATAATATTGCCATAAGCCCTATGTACAATAAGAAGTAACCTATATAGCTTATCCATGTGCCCCAAAAGTCGTGGTTTACAGAAAGGTTGGTACCAAGTTCATCCGGGTCAAAACCCGACTGGAAGAAACGGTAGCCCCTGTAATCAAGTACGTTATTCATATAAATTCGGGTATGAAAGGTGTTGTTCTGCTCCTTATCTTCAACCGTAACTTTACTTTCAAATGACGAATAGCTTGATTCTGTACCCGGATATTTCTCAGCTATGAAGTCATTTAGCTTAATGGCAAATGGCAGTTCGTAAGTCTTACTGCCATAGATAAGAGTAAACTCTAATCCGCCAACCTTAACCGATTGCGGTACGCCCATCTTTGCCTTGCCTCCGAGCAATGTAACTTCCTGCTGCTCATTTCCTGCCTTTACATTTACCACAAGCGCAGCATCTTCCTTGGTTTTATAATCGTTGTTTGATTCATATACAATTTTACCGGTAATAGGCGCTTCAGGAAAAACAAAGCGTGTGCCTGCCATATTATAAAGCGAGCGGAACATCAGCGGCTGCTCGGTATCCCTCTCCACTTTGCCTTTCATCTGGTCGGCCATACGCATAAAATCGCCATCAAAAGGGCTTTGTATAAAATACCTTCCGTCTTTCTCAATTATATTGATAGCGCCGGAAGTCAGTTTATTGAAAGCAAAAAGCACATTATGAATGCTCTGCACCTGTCCTGCCTTTAAGTAATGCTCATGGCGGCCACCGTCACCGGCTTCTACAAGTTTTATATAACGGTCTCCGGTTTTACTTTCCTTAATTACCTCTTTGGCGCCAAGAATAAAATCTTTATACTCAATCGAAAAATCTGTATCACCAAATTTATTGTCAATTGAAAAGTTGTTATTAGCCACAGGCGACAGCAGCATAGCCTTTTCATAGGTCTTGCGGCGCATTTCACCCTGATACTCTCCATCAACAAAAACGCTTAAATATGTTTTATCGCTATAAAAACGGCTTTCAGTAGCACCCTCACGTATCGGCATCATACCTTCAAAACTTATGTATCGTGTTACCGCGGCCCCAATCATTATGAGAATGAAGGAAACGTGCAGCAAAAGTGTTGCCCATTTTTCTTTTTTATGCAGCTGGTAACGCTTCATGTTGCCAAAAAAGTTAAACACAAAAAGCACCATTATAGCCTCAAACCACCAGGCATTGTAAATAAATATACGTGCAGTATCTGTATTGTAAGCATCTTCTATAAAAGTCCCGATACCCATAGCCAGCGCAAACACTAAAAATAAAACAGCCATTAATCGGGTTGAGGAAAGGAATGAAATAACTTTTTTCATTTGAAGGAAGGAAATATTGTGGTGCAAAAGTACTTAAAACTTCAGTTTTAAAACAGGAATTTATACGATAAAAATAATTGCAGGGTTTATGCGGAACGTGCTATATTTGACGTTAGCTTAAAACATTGCTAACCCAAAACTACTATCAATGAGATTAAAGGCATTTATACTGTTATCGTTATGCGGCTTTTCTGTACTTGCTCAGGAAGCAGCACCCAACAACCAGCATTTGTTTGATGATGTTATGTACCGCCGCGGTAATGAATATCGTGCGGCATCGGGTGTGCCGGGGCCAAAATACTGGCAAAATGAAGCAAGTTATACTATTGAAGCAGAGCTTGACGATGCAACAGAAACATTACGCGGCACTATTACCCTAACCTATTACAATAACAGCCCGCAGGAATTAAAATACATCTGGATGCACCTGGAGCAGAACCGCTTTATGGAGAATTCACGCGGTACGCTTACAACACCCGGTGCAGGCGAGCGCTTTTCTGGCGACAGTGGCGGAGGGTTTAAAATCAGTAATCTTATTGCTAAGACTAAGGGTGAGCCATCAACCAAATATCTTATAAATGATACGCGCATGCAGGTGTTTTTCAACGAACCACTTAAAGCAAATGGCGGGCGCGCAAGGGTAAGCATGAATTTTGAATTTAAGATTCCTGAGCGTGGCGTTGACCGTATGGGCCAATTGAAAACCGATAAGGGTACTATATACTCTATAGCACAATGGTACCCCAAGGCAGCTGTATATGATGATGTAAACGGATGGAATGTTGAACCATATCTTGGTGCAGGCGAATTTTATTCGGAATACGGTGATTTCGACTATAAGATAACAGTACCGTATGATTATATTATCGTGGGCTCGGGAGAGCTGATAAATCCTAAAGATGTACTGACCAAAACGCAAAGAGAACGTTTTGAGCAGGCTAAAAAGAGTGATAAATCTGTATATATAATTTCACCTAATGAGGCTGCTAATGCTGCTGTAACACGCCCCGTGCAAAGTGGTAAGGTAACCTGGCAGTTCAGGATGAAGAACACACGTGATGTTGCTTTCGCGGCCAGTAAAGCTTTTGTTTGGGATGCCGCACGTATTAATCTTTCAAAAGATAAAAAGTGTATAGCCCAAAGTGTATACCCGGCTGAAATTGCAGGCAATGATGCCTGGGGCCGCTCTACAGAATATACTAAAGCTTCTATTGAGCATTATTCTAAAACTTGGTTTGAATATCCGTGGACAACAGCTATTAACGTGGCATCAAATGCAGGCGGTATGGAGTACCCGGGGATGTCTTTCTGCAGCGCACGCAGTGCAGGCGGAGACCTTTGGGATGTAACTGACCACGAGTTCGGCCATAACTGGTTTCCGATGATTGTAGGCACAAACGAGCGCCGCTACCCCTGGATGGATGAAGGGCTCAATACTTTTATAAACTACTACAGCACAAACGAGTTCAACAATGGCGAATATAAGAATGACATGATGAAGTCTAAAAATCATGTGCATTGGTTTAAATGGAAAAACAGGGAGAGCATTGCAACATACCCTGATGTTGTAAAATCTATGAACCTGGCATATACCGCTTATTATAAGCCTGCTTTCGGGTTAATGATGCTAAGGGAATACATACTTGGCCCTGAACGTTTTGACAATGCTTTTAAAGCTTACATAAAAAACTGGGCATTTAAGCATCCGCAGCCAAGCGATTTCTTTGCAGCAATGGAAAATGGAGCCGGTGAAAACCTGAACTGGATGTGGAAAGGCTGGTTTACCAACAACGATAATATTGACTTAGGAGTTACAGAGGTTGTAGATAACAATAAATCGACTACCATCACATTTGTAAATAAAGGAATCCCGATGCCGATAACGTTTAAAGTTGTTTATACCGATGGCAGTGAGGAAACAAAGACACTCCCTGTAGAAGTCTGGTACAAAGGCAATAAATGGAAACACGAACTGCAATCTGCTAAAAAAGTACGGCTAATTGACATTGACCCCGCACGTATCCTGCCTGATGTTGATGATTCAGACAATAAGTGGGAACGCAAATAATATAGCAATTCTTTTAATTTTTCAATGTAGCGATTTATTGATGCTGATAAATTGCTACATTGATACATTACAGGTATTGGTAAATTGCAACACTGCTACATTTTCTTTAATTTAGCCACATGTTAAAGGTTACAGTGATAGGTTCGGGCAATGTAGCGCAGCACTTTATAAAAGCTTTCTCTAAGGCTGGTGGTGTGAGCATCGTTCAGGTTTATGCGCGAAGTGCTGAAAGCTTGTTACATTTGTTTCCACAGCAATTGATTACCACTGACCTTTCCGGATTGAAAGAAGCTGATATTTACATCATTGCGGTAACAGATAATGCAATTACGAAAGTATCAGCACAACTGCCCTTTAAAAACAGGCTGGTGGTTCATACATCAGGAAGCGTTTCAATTGATGCACTGGATTCAAACAACAGGCGCGGAGTTTTTTATCCGCTCCAGACATTTTCAAAAAATAAGGAAGTTGACTTTAATAACATTCCTATTTGCCTAGAAAGCGAATCAGCCGAAGATTATGAACTGCTTGCAACATTGGCAAACAGTATTTCAGGCAATATTTTTAATATCACATCAAATCAAAGAAAAGCCTTACATGTAGCGGCAGTATTTGCCTCAAACTTTACCAATCACATGTACGCTTTGGCAAATGAAATCTGCACAGAACACAAGATGCCGTTTGATATACTAAAGCCACTGATTACAGAAACTGCCGCTAAGGTTAAAGAACTATCTCCGTTAAAAGCCCAAACGGGCCCGGCTATCCGTCACGACAGTAAAACTATTGAGGCCCATCTGGAGATGCTTACAAATGATAACCAAAGAAACATTTACAAAACACTTACACAATCTATACAAGCCCATGCCGAAAAGCTATAAGGAACTTATGAACGACATTACCACATTTATATTTGATGTGGATGGTGTGCTTACCGATGGTACTATACATGTTACCCCTACCGGTGAGATGCTCCGTAATATGAACATTAGGGATGGCTACGCAATGAAAGCGGCTGTAGAAAACGGCTACACGGTTTGTATAATCTCCGGCGGGTTAAATGAAGGTGTGCGCATACGCCTGCGCAACCTTGGTATTACGGATATTTACCTGGGAGTACCTAATAAAGTAGAGACTTTTGATGAGTTCATCGACATATACAATATAAAGCCGGAGCAGGTGTTATATATGGGCGATGACATCCCGGATTACCATGTAATGCAGCTTGTTGGCCTGCCTACATGCCCGCAGGATTCTGCCCCGGAAATTAAAGAAATAAGTAAATATATATCACACAAAAATGGCGGTACGGGCTGTGTGCGTGATGTTATTGAGCAGGTTATGAAAGTGCAGGGAAAATGGATGGAACATTTTAATGCGAGATACGACTAGGAAAATTTCAAATCTCAAAAATCTCAAATAACAAATAGAATCAACTATAAAATGAACATTATAAAATTATTTAAGCCTTTACACCTAATGCTTTTTGTTTTTGCCATGCTGGTCTTCAGGTATGGGTATCTTGAACAGCAGCCGGCATTACTCCTGGCGCTTAACCACTGGCAATACTTGCTACTTATCATGGCCTTTGTGCTTATAGGTGCAGGCGGCGCATTAATGGATGCTATCTCAGGCCCCGGCAAAAACGGCAATACCATTTCCGAAGGCAAAGGCTATAATATTTATGGTGCGCTTAACCTTATTGCTGTAGGTATTGGCTACTATCTTGCAGACATTATAGGGCGCGGTAGTTTTGTAGCGGTTTTTGTACTGACGGCATGTATGCTTTTCATCTCGGCAACAAATTTCAGGCAGACAATACTTGTGGGCAATACCCTAATATCCCTATGTGTTTCGGCGGCGATAATGTCTATAGCTGTGTTCAACTTCTACCCTTTCCTTCAGATTATAGAGATTAAAGCTTTTTATGCCGACAGCTTTCTGCTCCTGGCTTGTTATGCTGCAATTGGCTTCCTGCTAACAATGCTATATACCATGACAAAAGACATGCAGAACATGGATACCGACTACAATAACAATAAGACAACATTACCAATAGCCATTGGCCGTGACCGCGCTGCAAAAGTAGTTTTTGGCTTTTCTGTTGTTACCATCGCTGCTATACTAATATATATCAATGCCTATCTCGTTTCACTAACTTACATGCTTATTTATACGCTTGTGTTTATAGTTGGCCCGCTTATTTTCTTCGCAATCAAAGTTCTTGGTGCAAAGACACAAAAAGATTTAAGCCTGCTGGCTACTGTGGTAAAGCTGGTAATGGCCCTTACGGCAATTTCAATTATGGTACTAACGTATAACATCCAGAACTATGCTTAGGGAAAAACTTAAAGGCTATAAAATAATACTGGCATCGGGTTCGCCCCGTCGGCAACAGTACCTGCGGGAGCTGGATGTTGATTTTGAGATACGCCTGAAGGATGTGGAAGAAATCTATCCGCCCGAATTACAGGGCAGTGAAATAACAGATTTTCTTGCAGAACTTAAGGCAAAAGCGATGACAGACTCACTTAGCGATGACGAAATCCTGATTACTAGCGATACTATTGTATGGCATGAAGGTAAGGCACTGGGCAAACCGGCAGACCATGATGATGCCTTTGCCATGCTGCAGTCTCTTTCAGGTAAAACGCATGAAGTTATCACATCAGTCTGCATTAAAAATGCAGGCAATAGTGAAACGTTTAATGAGACTACTAAAGTCACTTTCAACAAGTTGAGTAACGAAGAAATAAAATATTATCTTAATAATTACAGGCCGTATGATAAAGCCGGCGCTTACGGCATACAGGAATGGATAGGCCTGGTTGCCATTGCCCGTGTAGAGGGTTCTTATGCTACAGTTGTAGGCCTGCCGGTTGATAAAGTTTACCAGCGTCTTTGTAAATTTATTTGAAAGTAAAATGACTGAACACCCCTACTTTACCCAGGGCTTTACCACCGCAATTGTACTTGTGGTGTTTATTATCTTGGGCTCTATAGTAACAGGTTTATCTAAAAAAGTATGCAAAGGCATCTCATTTAAGCGAGCATCGTACTAACCTAATAATGAAATACATAAATTTCTTTATGATGCTTGTATTCTTTATTATCATATTCGCGATATGGGGAATTAAATCAGACGATTTATTTGGTTTCCTTACCAGTACGCTCGCAGTTATAGGTGTAGCATTTTTTGCGCAATGGTCTATCCTCAGCAACATCACCTCCGGGATGGTTTTATTTTTCAGCTTCCCGTTTCGCATCGGAGACGTTATCAAAGTTCATGATAAGGACTTCCCTATTGAAGCCCAGATTGAAGATATAAAGGCGTTTCATACATTATTGCGAACACGTCAGGGAGAACTCATAACTTACCCTAACAGCCTGCTTTTGCAGAAAGGCGTAACCATTGTGCCAGTAAAACAGGAAGAAAAAGAATTTTACGATTAAGATGAAAAATTACATTTCAGCCCTGCTGCTGTTGTGCTTTGCGATTGGGTATGCACAGCCGGAAAAGCCATCATCAGCAGAGATATACAACAAATTACAAAAGCTTAACTTCCTCGGGTCGGCGCTTTATATTGCGGCACATCCTGATGATGAAAATACCCGCCTTATTTCCTGGCTTGCCAACGATAAAAAAGCCCGCACAGGCTATTTATCACTTACTCGTGGTGATGGCGGACAAAACCTTATCGGCCCGGAGCTTCGTGAACTGTTAGGGGTTATCCGCACACAAGAACTTATTGAAGCACGCAAGATTGACGGCGGGGAACAGTTTTTCAGCCGTGCTAACGACTTCGGTTACAGCAAGGTCCCGAATGAAACGCTTGAGATATGGGATAAAGAACAGGTTCTGCACGATATGGTTTGGGTAATACGAAAGTTCAGGCCGGATGTTATCATCAACCGTTTTGACCACCGCAGCCCCGGTACAACACACGGACACCACACATCATCAGCAATGCTTACTATGGATGCTTTCAACCTTGCGCTTGACCCAAAATATGAACCGGGGCAGCTTAAGTTTGTAAAACCATGGCAACCGAAACGCGTGCTTTTTAATGTATCATGGTGGTTCTTTGGCGGAAAGGATAAGTTTGATAAAGCCGATAAATCAAAATATATCAACCTGCATACCGGCACTTACTACCCGTTGCTGGGCAAATCAAACCAGGAGATTGCAGCCCTCAGCCGCAGCAGGCATAAGTCTCAGGGATTTGGCGCAACCGGGGCGCGTGGTGATGATATGGAATACCTGGAACTTACAAAAGGTGATAACCTTGTAGATAAGCAAAACCTTTTTGAAGGCATAGACACAAGCTGGAACCGCTTAAAAAATGGATCAGCTATAGGTAAAGCCGTTGATGCTGTTATTAGTAAATACGACTTCAAAAACCCATCGGCATCTATCCCTGCACTTGTAGAAATTTATAAGCTAATCGGGCAAATTGAAGACAGTCATTGGAAAGCCATCAAGCAAAAAGAAGTTAAAGAAATCATAGCCGCGTGCGCGGGGCTTTACCTGGAAGCCGTGTGCGACAGCCGTTCGGTAACACCCGGAAGCACGGCAAAATTCAGATGGGAAGCAATAAGCCGTTGCGGCGTTCCAATGACACTGAAGTCTATCACCATACTCCCGGAACAGAAGACAATACAACAAAATATAGCCCTTCAGGATAATGTTGACAATGAAGCCGCTCTTGACATTATCATCCCTGCAAATCTACCATACACGTCACCATATTGGCTGGCAGAGAAAGGCACATCAGGCATGTACCGCGTGGATGATCTACAGAAGATAGGCCAACCGGACATTATCAGGGAACTGGCGTTTACATTTTTGGTTGAAGTGAATGGCGTACAGATTCCATTTGAGCGAACAGCAGTACATAAATTCAATGATCCCGTTCAGGGTGAGGTGTACCAGCCGCTTGATGTTGTTCCGCCGGTTACTACTAAAGTAAATACAAAAGTAAACCTGTTTAAAGACAATGGCAGCCAAAAGATTGAAGTTTCTGTAAAAACAGGTAAAGATAATTGTGAAGGCACTGTAAAACTTGAACTGCCTGCCGGATGGAAAGTGAACCCCGCCTCTGCCCCATTTTCTTTGAAAAAAGCCGGAAGTGGTATGATTGTTACGTTTGATGTGACACCTCCCGCCACACCAATGGAGGCTGAAGCAAAAGTTGTTGCTACCATTAACGGTAAGCAATATGACCGTGAACAAGTAACTATAAATTATCCGCACATTGCAGGCCAGCAGGTTTTGCTGCCATCAACAGCTAAATTTACAAAAGCCGACCTTGCAATACGCGGACATAAGATTGCTTACATTGCGGGCGCAGGCGATGCCGTACCTGAAAGCCTGAAGCAGATGGGTTATGAAGTATCGATGCTTACCGTTGACGCACTATCTGCGGAAACGCTAAAAGGTTTTGATGCCGTAATTTTAGGCATCCGTGCCTATAATACACTTGATAATATTGTGTACAAGCAGCAGGTATTGTTTGATTATGTTGCCAATGGCGGTAATATGATTGTCCAATATAACACTACAGGCGATCTTGTAACACGCGATATCGCGCCCTACCAACTGCGTATTTCACGAGACAGGGTAACTGAAGAAAATGCAAAAGTGACTTTTCTCGCGCCTAATCACCCAGTGCTGAACTATCCTAACAAGATAACACATAATGACTTTAAAGGCTGGGTTCAGGAACAGGGATTATACTACCCTGATGAATGGGCGCCTGAGTTTACGCCGATACTTTCATCTGCTGATAAAGGGGAGAGCCCCAAAAAAGGTGCACTGCTTATAGCGAAGTATGGTAAAGGTTACTATATTTATACCGGCCTGAGCTTTTTCCGTGAACTGCCTGAAGGCGTTACGGGCGCCTACAGGCTTATGGCCAATATGATTGCTTTAGGCAAACAGTAACAAAACGGCGCGATTGCCGTCAGATTTTTTAAAAAGATTATGAAAGATAAATCCGGATCATGGAAAAAAAGCTATTCGCTGGTATTACTGCTGAATATCCTCTATATCCTTGTGTTTTATTTTTTAATGCAAATATATTCGTAGCATGCAGTTAGTTGACTGGCTCATACTCTGCGGTACGCTGCTGTTCATAGTGATCTATGGCGCACTGAAGACCAAAGGCAGCAAAAACGTACAGGAATACATTCTCGGCAATAACGAAACCCCATGGTGGACAGTGGGCCTTTCGGTTATGGCCACACAGGCCAGTGCCATTACCTTCCTTTCAACCCCCGGGCAAGCTTATCATGACGGTATGGGTTTTGTACAATTCTATTTCGGGCTCCCTATTGCCATGGTTGTTATTTGTCTCACCTTCATTCCTATCTATCACAGGCTGAAGGTATATACCGCCTACGAATTCCTTGAGCAGCGATTTGACGTAAAAACACGTTCACTCGCCGCGGTGCTTTTCCTTATACAGAGAGGTCTAGGCACAGGCCTTACCATTTACGCACCGGCCATTATTATGTCGTCCCTGCTTGGCTGGAACCTTACGCTGATGAACGTTATTATAGGTGTCCTGGTAATAATTTACACTTTTACGGGTGGAACAAAAGCCGTGAATGTCACCCACAAACAGCAGATGTTTGTAATACTCACAGGGCTTATACTGACATTCTTTATCATTCTCGATTACATGCCCGAAGGGCTGAGCTTCAATAACGTATTACATATTGCCGGAGCTAACGATAAAATGAATATCGTTGATTTTTCGTTTGATCCGGAAGAGCGCTACACAATATGGAGTGGTATAGCCGGCGGCTTCTTCCTGATGCTGTCATATTTCGGGACAGACCAGAGCCAGGTACAGCGTTATCTATCCGGTAAATCTATCCGCGAAAGCCAGATGGGACTTATAATGAACGGATTGCTTAAGGTTCCTATGCAATTCTTTATACTGTTGATTGGCGTAATGGTGTTTGTTTTCTTCCAGTTTCACTCCGCCCCGCTGCATTTCAACCCCAACAATAAGGCTGCTGTAGATAAATCTCAATTCAAGGCTGATTATATGGCGCTGGAAGCTGACCTTGAACAGGTTGCAACAGAAAAAAAGAAATCAGCATGCTTTATGTTGACCAGCTTAGTCAGGATTTTGACAATAAGGAACTCCACAACCGGATGATTTCGCTGAACACCCGCGAAAAAGACCTGCGTAACCAGGCTAAGGACCTTATTCAAAAAGTTGATAAAAAAGCGGAAACGAATGACAAAGACTACGTTTTCCTCTACTTCATACTCAACTTCCTACCAAAAGGATTGATTGGGCTTTTGCTGGCAGTTATTATTTCAGCTGCCATGTCATCATCGGCATCGGGGTTAAATGCGCTGGCATCAACCACAGCAATTGACATCTATAAAAGAAACGTGTCAAAAGAAAAATCAGAACAGCATTTTGTAAATGCATCACAAATGTTTACCCTAATGTGGGGTGTAATTGCGATTTTGTTTGCATGCGTAGGGACGCTATTTGAGAACCTTATCCAGCTTGTGAATATCATCGGCTCAATTTTTTACGGAACGGTTTTGGGCATATTCCTGGTGGCCTTTTATGTGAAGTACGTAAAAGCACAGGCTATTTTTTGGGGAGCTGCAATTACCCAGTGTGTTATCTTTTATATCTATGCTATTGATGTTGTCAGCTTTTTGTGGCTTAACTTTATTGGTGCAATACTAACAATTGTACTGTCCTCAATACTACAAGCCATATTACCGCAAAAGGGTGTTGCTGAAGAAATAGAATCGGCATAACTTACAAATAAAAAAACTCCCGCAATGCGGGAGTTTCAGTTTATTATCTGTAAAGAATTATTTCTTGCTCCACTCGTTTATAGAGTCTTTGTTCATCTTCACATAGTCAGCATTGTTCGCTTTTTCTGAAGCTGCAAGTGAAAGCTTAGCCGTTTCAATAGCGCCTTTCTTATCACCCATTTTTGCCTGTATCAAAGATTTCTGGCGAAGGAAGTAGAACGGAACCTCCTGCCCTTTAGGCAAATTAGCAATTGCAGAGTTCATCCACGCCAATGCTTTTGCCTGATCGCCGTTGCTTTGGTAGTAATATTGCGCTGCAGCAAAATAGTCATTTACAGTCGGGCCTGCCATTACAGCATCAATGCTTGCCAGCGCCATTTTTCTGGTCGGCACTTCAAACTTGAGGGCAACCATCGTCTTTTCCCATGCAATTTCAATATGCCCGTAGTCAATGTCAAGATTATTGATACCGATTGTAAATGTCTCTACCGGCCTGCTCAGGAACTCAGGTTTTACCGATGTCCTCAACACCTCTTTCTTGTCATCATATTTTTCAGGCAGGCCCCAGTTGTTGGTATCAGCATAAAATATAATATCCCAGCTGTCAGCTTTTGGCTGCGTGAAAAGTGCGTATTTGCCTTTCGGAAGCGTTTTGCCCGCAATAACAACATCCTGGCTGAAAGTTATCATTGTGTTGTTGTTAGCGCCGGTTCTCCACATCCTTCCAAACGGAACCAATTCTCCGTAAACGGCCCTGCCTTTGGCGCTTGGCCTTGAATATTCTACCTTAACCTCGGTAAGGCCAACAGTTTGTTCAACCACGGCTGTTGGGCTCGCCTGTGGTGTGCGTATCTGCGCTGTAGCCGCCATAGCCAGCAATAGTGCCACAGAAACAATAAGTTTTTTCATAGTTTATTTGTTTGATTTAATTAATGACCACAACAAAATTACACATTAAGGTTTTACAAAAGTTAATCTTTGATAAAAATATGAGTTCGCAGCCCTTAATACAGGCAATATTCTGTAATTTCACGTAATAATTTTCCTTCATGCTCTATTCTATACACACAAAACAAAACCTGCCGATTTCATTGCAGGATGCATGGGATTTCATTGCCGACCCCAAGAATCTGGCTGTAATAACACCCGACAGCATGGGTTTTAAGACAATTTCAGGAGATGACCGTAAGATGTTTGCAGGCCAGGTGATTGAATACACCATCACGCCGCTATTCGGACTGAAAATGAGTTGGGTGACAGAGATTACCCATGTACAGGAAAAAGCTTTTTTTGTAGATGAGCAGCGCTATGGCCCTTATGCTTTCTGGCATCACAAGCACTTTTTAAAAGAGATACCCGGAGGTGTCGAGATGGAAGATATCGTTCATTACAAAGTGCCAATGGGCTTTTTAGGCAGGCTGGTGCATCCGTTTCTTGTGAAGCCGAGACTAAAAGAAATATTTGATTACCGTCATAAAAAGCTGGTAGAGCTATTTGGTGAATTTAAAGGATAAGCATGAATATATTCTGGTTCAGGAGAGATTTACGCCTTGAAGATAATACGGGACTTCACGCAGCATTAGCCACGGGTGAAGAAGTGCTGCCCATCTTCATTTTCGACACAAATATAATTGACGACCTTCCTAAAGATGATGCGCGTATAACGTTCATACATGAACTGTTAAGCACTATTAATTCTGAGCTGAAAGAACATGGCCGGTCGCTTGCGATATTTAAAGGAACACCTGAAAGCATCTTCAAAAAGCTTAGTAAAGAACACGATGTAAAAGCTGTTTACACCAATCATGATTACGAGCCATACGCACGCAATCGTGATAAAGAAATTGGTGAAATACTTAAAGCTAAGGACATTGATTTCCATACTTTTAAAGACCAGGTTATTTTTGAGAAAAGCGAAATCACTAAAGACGATGGCGAGCCTTATGTTGTATATACACCCTACTCAAAAAAATGGCTTTCTGAATTTGGCAAAACCGAAATAAAAATCCACAATAAGCCTTCTGATTTTAAAAAATTCGCAAAACACTCCTACCCTTTTCTGTCCCTGAAAGATATTGGCTTTACAGCCTCTGAAATTAAACCTGAGCCATATGATATTTCGTCAGGGCTGATAAACGATTATGCCGAAACACGTAACTTCCCGGCTATTGAAGGTACCTCGCGATTAAGCCCTTACCTGCGCTTTGGTGCTGTAAGTATACGGAAGATTGTAAAAACAGCAGCTAAATCAGGTAATAACACATTCCTGAAGGAGTTGATTTGGCGTGAGTTTTTCATGCAGATATTGTGGCATTTTCCTGAAACCGTTACCAAAGCTTTTCGTCCGCAATATGATAATATACAGTGGCGCAACAGCCAAAAGGAATTTAAGGCCTGGTGTGAAGGTAAAACCGGTTATGCAATGGTTGATGCAGGTATGCGCCAAATGAATGCCACAGGTTATATGCATAACCGTGTGAGGCTTGTAGTATCAAGCTTTTTATGCAAGCACCTGCTCATGGACTGGCGGCTTGGTGAGGCCTATTTCGCCGAGAAACTTCTTGATTATGAGCAGTCAAGCAATGTAGGCAACTGGCAGTGGGCAGCAGGAAGCGGTGTTGATGCAGCACCTTATTTCCGGATATTTAACCCTATGGAACAGGTAAAGAAGTTTGATAAAGACCTTGAATACATCAAAAAATGGGTACCTGAATTTCAGGAGATTGATTACCAGCCTATTATTGACCACAAAGAAGCCCGTGAACGCACTTTAAAAGCGTACAAAGCAGCTGTTGCTTAGGCCATTCCAAACGTCACAATTGTGTTGTAATCCAGTTCAGCAAAATCAGTGATTACTTTATCAGCTTCAGAGGTATCCTGTGGCAGTCCATATCCGCTTTCGTAGGCTATACAGTACAATCCCGCGGCTTTGGCGGCTTTAATACCGTTAGTACTGTCTTCGATAACAAGACATTCCTCTTTTGAAAATCCGGACATCCGTACAGCTTCATTAAAGATGGCAGGGTTAGGCTTAGACTCTTCAAAGTCTTCTCCGCTCACTTTCGCATCAAAAAATTCATGCAATCCAAATCGTGAAAACACCGCTTCAATTTTTCTTTTTGACGACGATGAGGCTAATATTAATTTTATACCTTTACTGTGCAATTCCTGAATTAAAATCCTGACACCCGGCATCAGGTCGAGGTCTGTCGCATTGTCAAAAGCAGAAAAAAAGTACTTGTATTTTTCTTCGAGCAGTTCTTCATGTGTAAGCTTGATATCATATAAATCTTTAAGCTTAGCCACAATCATCTTGTCTGAATTGCCAACAAAGCTGCTATAAACTTCATCAGGAACATTGATGCCCAGATACTTATATAATTCCCTTCCTGCAGCGTGGCTAAGCGGTTCGGTATTAACCACTACGCCATCCATGTCAAAAATTACGCATCTTATCATGGCAGATTTTTTATGCGTTCGTAATCAAGCTCATCAAACCTTTCAATAACCATATCAGCTTTGCTTAAATCCTGAAGTTTTGAATGGAAGCTTTTATAGCCGACACAATAGATGCCGGCAGCTTTTGCAGCCTCAATCCCGTTGGTGCTATCCTCAATTACAATACATTCTGATTTATCATGCCCTGAAAGTTCTGCGGCCTTGTTAAAGATGGCCGGGTGTGGCTTAGATTTCGGGAAGTCCTCCCCGCTCACGATGTGCGTAAAGTATTTATGCAGTGCAAACCGTCCAAATACGCGCTCAATAGTAACCTTTGCAGATGATGATGCCAATATAAGCTGCATACCGTTGTTGTGCAGGTTTTTAATAAGTTCAAACACACCCTCAAGCGTTGCGAGGTCTTCCTTTTCGTCAAACGCATTGTTGAAAATTTCCCGCTTTCTGTTTACAAGATGTTCAACGTCATGATCAAGGCCGTATGCATGCTTAATCCGTTCATAAACATTTTTAGTAGAGTTACCGGTAAAGGTAGCATACATCTCATCAGAAACATCAATACCTAAATCAATAAAGTGCTGTCGGTAAGCGTAGTAATGAACGGGTTCGGTATCAACAATAACCCCATCCATATCAAAAATAACTGTTTTAATCATGGCTGTAAAGGTACGATTCTACAGACAAATGATGAAGTATAGCTTATTAACTTGCAGTTAAAATTAATGTCGGGATTAAACCATTTATCCTAACTTTAGTCATATTACCAAAACAGCGATTACACTTGCAGGACGAAAAGGCTTTTATTGCAGCATTGCTTGACCCAGAAACGCAAAATACAGCGTTTAATAGCCTTGTGCAGCAATACAGCAGGCCGTTGTACAACCATATCCGCGGAATGGTGATTGACCATGATGACACAGATGATGTGCTGCAAAACACGTTCATTAAGATTTTTAAAAATCTGGAGAATTTCAAGGGTGACAGCAAACTTTTTACCTGGATGTACCGTATTGCAACCAATGAAGCGCTGACATTCCTCAGCCAAAAAGCGAGAAAGAATAATCTTCAACCCGGTGAGGTGCAGGAAAAAGCAATAAATAACCTGCAGGCCGATGAATATTTCGAGGGCGATGCGCTTCAGCTGAAATTACAGAAAGCAGTGACATCACTACCTGAAAAACAGCAGCTTGTATTCAGGATGAAGTATTTTGAAGATATGAAATATGAAGACATGTCCGAGATTTTAGGGACGTCTGTCGGAGCGCTGAAGGCAAGCTACCACCACGCAGTAAAAAAGATTGAAGATTACATCAACAACAATTAAACCCTCTGTAAAATGCAGAGTCTAAATGATATGGAACGATTTAAACTGGATGAGAATAATAAGATAAAGACCGGCTTCACAACTCCTGAAGGCTATTTTGACAGCTTTACCGAACGGCTGATGCAGCAGCTGCCTGAAAAAGAAGCTAAAGTTATGCCGCTGTACCGTAAGGCAACTGTTTGGATATCAACTGCTGCTGCAGTTTTAATATTGGCTTTGGGGCTGACGATGTATTTTAAATCAGGTGTGCAGGCGGTACAGCCTGATAACGCTTCGATTGAAAATTACCTCGCATACCAAAGCAATATCAGCTCGTATGATATCATACAACAGCTTGACCAACAGGATATTGACGAGCTTGAAAGCGCGTTGTCAATTAATGAAGTTAATTATAATGCCGCCGAAGAATATTTGTATGAACAAAATATAACTATTTATGAATAAGATTATGAAATTGAAGAATTTAGTGATGCTTTTACTGCTATGCAGTGTAACAGTATTTGCGCAGGAACATAAAGAAAAACGGGAACAGATTAAAGCCCTGAAAGTATCATACTTTACTACAGAATTAAACCTCACCAGCGATGAAGCGGCGAAGTTTTGGCCGGTGTATAACTCTTTTGAAGAGAAACAGTTTGAACTGCGGCACAACAAGATACGCCCGTTACTACAGAAATTGGACGATAGCAATTTTGACAAAATTTCTGATAAGGAAGCAAATACATATCTCGCTGAAATCCAGTCTAATGAAGAAGAGCTTTTTGGCCTGCGGCGAAAACTTATAAATGAACTGAAGCCTATAATTGGCCCAGTTAAGGTATTGAGGCTAAAAAAAGCTGAAGATAATTTCAACAAACAACTTTTGTCAAAAATGCGGGGTAAGAATCGTGAGGTGAGAATTAATGAAAGACAAAAAATAAGGAACCGATAATGGTTCCTTATTTTTTTAATGTAGAAAAGTTTAGAATAGTTTATCCAAATAGCTTATACCATAAAACTAAACAAAATTGTAAGAACGGACTACAAACGAGTTGTTAAATGCTGCTCGCTAACTTTACTATAAGTGAAGCAAAAAGCTATGAAAAGAGTGCTTATATTTGTGCTTTAAGAATATTTTATGAAAAAGTTGAAGGAGCGTTGGGGCATAACATCTAATTATCAATTAGTTATGATATTTATTGTGTTTGCAATTACCGGTTCCAGCTCTGCATATTTGTCGAAACCTGTATTGGGAGCCATCAGCATCACTAAAGAAACGCTGCCTTTTTACTTTTACTACCCGCTTTACATAGTGCTCATCTTCCCGATTTACCAGGTTTTACTGATGTTTTTCGGGTTTGTGTTCGGTCAGTTTAAGTTCTTTTGGGCCTTCGAAAAAAGATGCTGCGCGCCTGCGGTCTCGGCTTCTTACTACCAACAGAAAAGCCCCGCAATTAGCAGGGCTTGAATTATTTACATCTTACTTTATGATTTCAGCTTGCTCTTGTAGTTCTTCTGCAGCTTAGCCAGCTTTGGTGCTATAACCGCCTGACAGTAAGGCTGATTGGGGTTGTTCGCGTAATAATCCTGGTGGTAATCTTCCGCCGGGTACCATTTTGGAGCCGCCGTAACTTTGGTCACAATAGCCTTATCAAAGATTTTCTGGTCGGTTAAAAGCTTTATAAAGTTCTCAGCCTTAGCCTTTTGCTCGTTTGTAGTATAGAAAATCTCGCTGCGGTATTGCGTCCCGACGTCGGCTCCCTGGCGGTTAAGAGTCGTCGGGTCGTGTGTTGCAAAAAATATCTCGAGCAGGTCTTCATACCCCACCTGCGCCGGATCGAATGTAATCCTGATGGCCTCGGCATGTCCCGTATATCCACTGCAGACTTCTTTATATGTCGGGTTTTCAGTCTTTCCGCCAATATATCCTGACTCTACTTTTGTAACTCCTTTGATATCAGTAAAAAATGCTTCCGTACACCAAAAGCACCCACCTGCAAAAATTGCGATTTCAGTATTTTTTGATTCTTCCATTTCAATATTATTGTCTTTAGTCAGCCCTGCAGTTATATCGTTTTGGGGCTCATTATTTTTTGCCTGGCATGATGCCGTAACCATTGCCAGCGCTGCAATTATGATGGTTTTCATATGCTAAATTACTTATTTGCGGATTGGGTTTTTGCTACTTAACGAAACTTTATAAATCATATATGAAATATTGTGCCAAAAAAGATTTTTCTGTCTATAAATTTGTTTGTTTCTTTGTTGAAAACACTGACATGATACAGGCTTCAGGCATTCATAAATATTATGATAAGCTCCACGTTTTGAAGGGGGTTGACCTCAACATTGCTAAGGGTGAGATTGTAAGTATTGTGGGGGCTTCCGGCGCAGGGAAGACAACACTGCTGCAAATACTCGGCACACTTGACAAACCATCAAAAGAGGCCGGTACAAGTTTGGTTATCAACGGACAAGATGTTCTTTCACTCAAAGATACGGCATTATCAAAATTCAGGAACACGCAACTTGGATTTATCTTTCAGTTCCATCAATTGCTGCCTGAATTTACCGCTTTGGAGAACGTTTGTATACCAGCTTTTATTTCAGGTAAATCTAAATCTGAAACTTCAGGTAAAGCCAAGCAGCTGCTTGACTATCTTGGGCTTTCGCATCGAATAAATCATAAGCCGGGAGAGCTTTCAGGCGGTGAACAGCAGCGCGTTGCAGTGGCCCGGGCGCTAATAAATGACCCTGCTGTTATATTTGCCGATGAACCTTCCGGAAATCTTGATACTGCTTCCGCTGAAAACCTGCACAAGCTATTTTTCCAGCTTCGTGACGAGATGGGACATACCTTTGTAATCGTTACTCACAACACAGAACTTGCCAATATGGCTGACCGCAAGCTGGTGATGAGCGACGGCAATATCATCTAACAACATGTTACTGATACTATTAAGCTGGATTTACATCACTTTCACCTGTTTCAATTTGGGAGTGATAATAGATAAGATCTTGAAGCTTAATATAAAAGATTTTGCGATTACTGTAATATCAGGACTTTTTGCGATTACGCTGTTCACAAGTATTTGGGCTATTTTTTTCGTGTGAATTGGGAGTTTCATTTAGCCTTGCTATTTGTAAATATTGCGAATTTGATTTTTTCAAAAGACCGGCTTTTAGAAACTTCCAAACAGTTTTTACAGGAAGTCAGATTGTTGGATCTTAGTTTTAAAATCCTGTTAGGTATTGTAGCAATCCTGATTATATCACAATGTTCATCTTTACCATATATTATTGATAATGAAACATATTACATACAGTCAATTAAATGGTTAAATGAATATGGATTTGTAAAAGGTCTCGCAAATCTGCATCCGTTTTTAGCGCAAATGAGCGGTTGGCATATTGCCCAGTCTGCCTTCACCTTTTCGTTCCTGAATATTCCTTTTAATGACCTCAGCGGGTTTTGCCTTTTGGTTGGGAATGTCTTCTCTATCACTAAACTTAATGCTTATTTTAAGAATAAAAACAGGCTTTATCTTACGGTTGGTTTATTGCCGGTGGCAAATGTGTTTCTGTTCCAGTTCATAAACGCTCCATCGCCTGATTTGCCCGTTTATATCATTACGCTTATCATAATTTTCATTTTTATTGAAAATTTTAAAAACGCATCAGCAAGTATATTTAAGGTTTTAGCTTTGCTGGCGGTATTCAGCTTTTACATCAAACCAACATCAGTACTATTGCTACTGTTTCCACTTATATATTTCATTATTCATATAAGGGTTTTGCGCTATGAAATATTATATGTAGTTTCATTTGGAAGCTTAATTATACTGACTTTTATTATAAAAAACTGCCTCACTAGCGGCTATCCCCTATTCCCATTTACAGGTTTTGCCATCAATACCGACTACACTTTACCGACCGAACTTGCCAATTTTTATGTCGATTTGACCCGACGATATGCTTTCCATTTATCTTCTCCAGAATTCAGTGATATTTCAGAATGGCAGCTCTTCTTTCATTGGCTTATGCTTCCGGGCCTGCACGGAATTTTTAATAAAATTTCTATTGCGCTTTTAATTGTTGCTCCAATATTTATCTATAGGTTCTACAATAAAAAATCCGTCTGGATAGTATATGCTGCCATGTGCCTTCAAATGATTTGCCTCTATGCCACATCACCACAGTACAGGTTTTTTTTCAACTTTATACTGGTGTTTGGTTTCCTGTTTGCTGCTTTGGTCTTCAATCATAAAAGACTAATCTTCCCCCTGCTCTTCCTCAGTACGATGCTCACCGCAGTAACTATTTTTATTCCGGTAAATCTCAGTCCTCTTTCCAAAAATAAGCTGATGGTCGAAAACAGCACCCTATCCCTATCTAATGTTATTTTCCCCGCTGAAAATTCAAAGACTGAAAATAAATACATTCAAGAACAGCAAGGCAGCCTAATCTACTATTCGCAGGATAATTCATCCATCTTCTGGATTACCGGCAATGCACCGTTGCCTGCTGTAAGTCGAGAACAGCTTGAGTATATTAAAGAAAGATATGGCTATATTCCGCAACTTCGAGGTAAATCATTAAACGATGGTTTTTATTCAAAACGCGTTGCTGAATAATTTGTAATTTTGCAGCATGGAAATGATGAATGCTGATGAACTGAAAGCTTTCCTTGATGAGAAAGTTGCTTTATACAACAAACCCGATTTTATAGATAGCGACCCGATACAAATTCCGCACCTGTTTTCACAAAAAGAAGACATAGAAATTGCAGGTTTTCTTTCTGCCACTATAGCCTGGGGCAATCGTAAAATGATAATCAGTAATGCCAGGCGAATGATATCGCTGATGGGCGATTCACCTTACGATTTTGTGATGTCGCACTCGCCCGGATGCCTTACAAAGCTTGACGGCTTTGTACACCGTACCTTCAACAGCGATGATTTTATAACTTTTGTTATAGCCCTGAAAAACATCTACACAAATCACGGGGGATTGGAGCAGGTTTTTAGTAAAAATATTCAGGAGAATTCGTTACAGCCATCAATCTCTGAATTTAAAAATGTTTTCTTTTCAATTGAACATGCAAAACGTACCCAAAAGCATGTAAGCGACCCATTGGCAGGCAGCGCGGCAAAACGCATTAATATGTTTTTGCGATGGATGGTGCGTGATGATAACGCAGGTGTAGATTTTGGCATCTGGAAGAGCATTCCGGCCTCTGCACTATCCTGCCCTCTTGATGTGCACAGCGGCAATGTGGCACGCAAGCTGGGCATACTTGTCCGAAAGCAAAATGATGCCAAAGCGTTAGCGGAGCTTGACACACAATTACGCCTTCTTGATAAAGATGACCCTGTAAAATATGATTTTGCCCTGTTTGGGCTGGGTGTGTTCGAAGGGTTTTAATTCCTGAAAGTTTTTTGGATGTAACTTAATCCTCCTTTCCTATCTTTGTCACTATGGACAGCACTTCCGTAGAAAAAGCCGTAAAAACAACCTATTTCAGCATTGCAGGTAACTTTGCACTTGCCCTGATTAAAGGAGCTGCAGGCTTTTTCGGAAATTCATATGCGCTGATAGCCGATGCGATAGAAAGCACAGCCGACATCTTCTCGTCTTTTCTTGTATTACTGGGGATTAAATATGCCAGCCGCCCGGCCGATGACAATCACCCCTACGGCCATGGCCGTGCCGAAGCGCTCATTACATTTATAGTAGTTGGTTTTCTCATCACATCAGCTACGGTAATTGCATACGAAAGCATTGTGAATATACAAACGCCGCATGAACTTCCTGCAACATGGACATTATTCGTGCTGGGAGCCATTATTTTATGGAAAGAGATATCTTATCGCCTCGTGATGAAAAAAGCCGGGAAACAGGAAGCAGTGCGCTCGCAGCCGATGCCTGGCACCACCGCAGTGATGCTATAACTTCTGTTGCTGCTTTTACGGGTATTTCAATAGCTATTTTTTTCGGGCAGGGGTATGAAGCCGCTGACGACTGGGCTGCGCTGTTTGCCTCAGGTTTCATTCTTTATAACAGCTACCTGATTTTCCGTCCGGCACTGGGTGAGATAATGGATGAACATCTTTATGAAGATGTTGTAGAAGATATACGTCGTGTGGCAAAAGAAGTTGACGGGATTATTGATACTGAAAAGTGTTTTGTACGCAAAGCAGGTATGCGCTACCATATAGAGCTTCATGCAATAGTTGATGCTAATATCTCAGTTAAAAAAGGCCATGAACTTGGGCATAAGCTTGAAGATGCACTACGCGAAAAACTTGGCAACCTGGGCCATGTGCTTGTACATATTGAGCCTGACGATTACAGCTAACAAAAAAGGCCGTTCCATTCGGAACAGCCTTTTACCATTGTTAAAAAACAATCTTATTTCACAATCAATTTTTTAGTAGCTGACTGGCCTTCAGCAGTAACTTTTACAAAGTACATTCCGCTGGTAAGAGCAGTAATATTAATGTTTTGCTCATGCGATGACATTTTTGCCGAAAGCACAGTTTTACCCAATACATCGGTAATCGTGACGTCAGCTTTATCGGCTTCCGCAAGTTTAAGCGTAACCATACCGTTTGCAGGGTTAGGATACATTTTAAAACTGTTTGCTGAAAAATCTGCTGTGCCTGCCGCCGCCTGTACTGTAGTTGTAACCGTATTGGTATTTATAGGGTCGTTAAAATCAAAGTAAATACTTGCATTGGCGCTCATGCTGTCTCCGATTGTCACGGTTGCGTTAGGCTTAATCCTGTAGGTTATGTAGCCATGGCTGTTAGGCTCGTCATACTGGCTGCCGGCAAGGTAAATATCATCAAACCTTACAGTCAGCTTATCATTCTTACGCTCAAAATGGTAGGCGTGGCTGGCGCTTACAGGCTGAATTGTATTATAATCCAGCTTTGAGTCAAGCATACTTTCAATACGCACTCTTAATGCATCGGCGTTACCAATGTTTTGGAATCTAATAGTGTAATGAAGGTAACCGTCAGCCTGGGCTTCAGTTATTGTAGCGCCTTCAAGCACGCTTATGTCGTTCGGGTCATATGAGTTTACTACTTCCTGGGTCAGCACCATTGTATTATCAGCTGAATTATTATCCATTCCCGGCGTAACAGTTGCAGCATAAGTAAGAATATCGCCGGCAGGAACAACCTGTGGCGGCTGTACAAGGAATGTGATGTATATAGACCTTGACTGGAAAGCCTGCAGGTTAACGTAATTTAGTGAAAGTGAATTACCGGAAACTGTCATTGACGGGTAAGAACTCACAAATGTTACTTTGGCAGCAGGGAAATAAAGATTTACCGTTCCGCTTAATGGAATTGTCCCTGAATTGGTTATAACCAATGAATAAGTTGCATTAAAACCCGGCCTTGCCTGCGAAATTGGGTATATCGCCACTGAAACATCCTGCACGGGATTAGGCACAGTTATGCAAAAGTCTTTGTCTGTAACTATACCTGGCAGTGTTACCTGATGTGCTACTGGTGTTATTGCAGATGATTGCTGCATTTGTGTTACTAGTACTGTGTTACCGCCATCAGGAGTGCCGGTAAAGCTGTAGCTGCCGTTAACATCAGTAAATGTCTGGTAGATATTGTTACCCACGTAATTAAACACAGGGATACTTTGTGCAGGAACATCTGAAGCTGAACACCCGCCGCCGTCTGAATCGTAACGTACTATTCCTGAGATGGAATTTGACGTACATGTCTCTGTAGCCAAAATTACCGGCTTGTACCAATAACAAACGGGTGTACCATCAAGAAATACCCTGGCATATACCGTTTGAAGTACAGATGTAGCCATAAAAGCTGCAGGGTTTGTAATCTCGTTGGTGTCAGCCATTGCATCTGCTTCAGTAGGGAAAAACTCAACCCATGCCCATGGATGCTGCCCGGTGAGTTCAGCTATTCGCGATGTAAGGTCAAATATGCCAGGAGCGCCGTCTGGTGTACAAATTACGTAAGGAGCAATATTTTCGTCAGGTATCGTTGCAATTTGTATGGAAAGTGTGGAATTCACTTCACATGTATTTATGGGTCCCGTATATGTATATGGTAACGCTTTGTGTTATCGCCACACCTGGGGGGAGCATAGTACCTGTACCAAAGGACGCCGTATGATAACCAAGCCCGGGCGAGAGCGGAGGCAATATATAACTGCCGCAGGTATAAATGTTTTGTTCAAGCGGAATACCAACATTAGTAAAGCTAATGGTAAAAGATGTTACAGCATACTCTGTATTCGTAATATCACTTACTCTTATATAAATAACTTGCCCGTTATTAGAAACATGTGCGGAAGGGTTAGTAATCGGCTGAATGCCGCTCTGCGCATCAGCCATTGTGGTATAAAAGCTGACAATATTCGTCTGAGGATTCTGGTTGCCCAGCACACCCGGTATTTGTACAGTAAGATCGACCGCTATTGATTCGCCCGGAATTAAACAAAATGAAATATCCGGTACCGGGTAGGCAACAGGCTGCGCGAAAGCTACTGTTGAAATGATAAATAAAACGAAGGTGAGTAGTTTTTGTTTCATAGCTAAGTGATTGATTTGGTTTTACATGAAACAAAATTGATATTAATTACCCTACCAAAATTTTAACATTTAATTTATTTGTAATAAAAAACCCTGCAACTGCAGGGTTTCACATTATTCTTTATTGAGCCATTTATCGGCGAGTGCATCATAATCTATTTTAAATGCAGGTTGCTGCCGTACCAGCTTACCACTGTCAAAAGCCTGCATCAGGAAGCCTTCTATATAAAAATCTTCAAGAACCTGGTTAGGATCATATTTGGTTTTAAGGTTAAGGTCAAACAGTTTCGCCACCCGGGCCGACCAAAATGCCTTCCAGCCGCTTTTGTGTTCTTTTATTAGATCAAACGCCGACTGGCCTGTCTGCCTGTGTATTAGCTTTATAAGTATCTGCCCCTCTTTACGGGTAAGCTTTTTCAGTTGGCCTTCAAACTCAGTTTCAAGATATTTTTCTACTATTTTAGAATACTTCTTTTTCTCCTTGTCAGTTTTCAGCTTTGCCATGTTGTTGCTAAGCATCGTAAGCCTGTCGGCCGCAATTTTAGCATACGGATATACCTTTAGCGTCCGGCGCTTCAGTAAAAGCAGCTGCTTTTTAGTCTCAGCAGAAACAGCATTGGGGTTGTTGCCTACCAATACTTCAGGCATCTCAACGCTGTAAGCTATCGAATCGTTTTCAAAGCCCGTGGTTAATGTGTCTTCTACCTGAGCATAAGCACCAAAGCAGCAGCATATTAAAAGAATAAGGCAATATTTTACCTTCATTTTCATCTTGCAAATTTGAGCCAAAATTATACAATTATATATAACTGTGATATGTTATTTATATTTTAGCGGAAAATAAAATTTATGTCATCAAAATCTATACTTAATGATGCTTCACTGGCATTTTTAGAGCAATATCTTAATAACCCGTCTCCTACCGGGCATGAGGCCGCCGGCCAGAAAATATGGATGGATTACCTGCGCCCGTATGTTGATACTTTCATAACCGATACTTACGGTACAGCTGTTGGGGTTATAAACCCCGATGCGCCTTACAAAGTGGTGATTGAAGGCCATAGTGATGAAATATCATGGTACGTAAATTATATTACTGAAAACGGACTTATATACGTTATACGCAACGGTGGCTCAGACCATATGATTGCACCGTCAAAGCGTGTCAATATCCATACCAAAAACGGAATTGTAAAAGGTGTATTCGGCTGGCCTGCAATACATACCCGCAATCGCGGCAAAGAAGAGCCTGCTAAAATTGAAACTATTTTTATTGATTGTGGCTGTTCTACTAAAGAAGAGGTTGAAAAGCTTGGCGTACATGTGGGCTGCGTTATCACGTACCCGGATGACTTCATGATAATGAACGGCAACAAATTTGTGTGCCGCGCTATTGACAACCGTATTGGCGGCTTTATGATTGCCGAGGTAGCAAGGCTGCTAAAAGTAAATAAAAAGAAACTTCCGTTTGGGCTTTATATAACTAACTCGGTACAGGAAGAGGTTGGCCTTCGCGGGGCGGAGATGATCACGAAAACCATCCGCCCGAATGTAGCTATTGTGACCGATGTGTGCCATGACAGCACTACACCCATGATTGACAAGCGTATTGAAGGTGAAACGCAAATTGGCAAAGGCCCGGTTGTAACTTATGCACCGGCCGTGCAAAATAACCTGCGCGAACTCATACTTGATACTGCCGAGAAGAACAGCATACCCTTCCAAAGGCTGGCATCGTCAAGGGTTACAGGTACTGATACCGATGCTTTTGCTTACAGCAATGGCGGTGTGGCTTCTGCGCTTATTTCATTGCCGCTGCGCTATATGCATACTACAGTAGAGATGGTTCACCGGCATGATGTGGAGAATGTAATACGCCTCATCTACGAGACATTACTGAATATGAAGGATGGAGATACATTCACATATTTCGAATAAAACTAAAGCGTCTTTAAGGCGCTTTTTTTGTGAATAAAAGGGTAGGTAAACGAAAACTGCTATTTTAAATTTTTAAGAATAATTTTGATATATTTAGCGCAATTTAAATCAATTTATTTCATGAATAAAATTACCAGTCCCGTTTATCGGAAATTTAATTACTGGCGCATAGGCTTTATTGCCTTATGCTCTTTATTTACGTGCTTGTCTGCCTCAGGACAGACTTTAGGCACGGTAGCTGTCGGCAGTGGCACTACTTCTGCTTATGGTATGCCTATGGATACCTACAGCTTCTACAACTATTCACAGCAAATTGTGAGAGCCTCTGAGATAATAGGCGCCGGCGGAAGCGCGGGGCAGATTACGGCAGTACGCTTTTACATTGCAAGTGGCCTTGAGCCGTTTGCCAACTGGGAAAGCTGGACCGTTTATGTAGGACACACTACAAAAAGTTCATTTGCTTCAACAACCGACTGGGAACCTGTAGCAAACCTTACACAGGTGTTTTCAGGTAATATAACATCGGTTAACGGCCAGTGGCTTGAAATTACTTTTTCAGCGCCATTTATATATGATGGCACCAGCAACCTTATTGTAGCTGTAGATGAAAATTCTGACGGCAAAACAAATGGCTTCTCTGCCACAACTTTTGGTACATATGTTAGTTTAGCAAACACAGGTTTGAGGGCAGGGGCGGCTACCAACATTAACCCGGCTACACCTCCTGCAGGAACAAGGTATACTACATTGGCAAGGCTGGAGTTTAATGCTACATTGGCATCATGCCTTCCTGCATCAAACCTTCATGCAGATGTGGTTGCGACAAATACCGCAAATCTTACCTGGACACCTCCACAGGTGGTTCCTGCAAATGGTTACCAGGTATATGTATCAAGTGTCAATACAGCACCAACTGCCGCTGTACAGGGTATTCCAGCCCAGGGTACAAGCGTATCAGCAGGCACACTTCTGCCAAATACGCTCTATTATACCTGGATAAGGAGTGTTTGCGGTGATACCTTTGGCAACTGGGTACCGGGCACGTCATTCACAACGCTATGTGAACCAACCGATCTACCTTATACTGAAAATTTTGAATCTGCAACGGTACCGGCTTTGCCGGCGTGTACTACTGCCATCAAAACCGGCCCTGCGAATATCTGGACAACCGCATCACCGGCTGCTTACGGCTTTACAAATAAGGCGCTGCGTTACTCTTATTCATTCGCCGGCGCTGCAGATACGTGGTTCTTTACACGCGGCCTAAATCTTATAGCGGGCGTTAGTTACCGCGTTGCTTACAAATACGGCGGTTCCGGCTACACAGAGAAAATGGAGGTAGGTTACGGTATGGCTACTGACGGAGCTTCTATGATCCAGATTGTAGATTACCCTGAAATTACAGGAAGTACACCAACAGTTACATATGTTGATTTTACCCCTGCAACTACAGGAGTTTATTTTATTGGTTTCCACGCTTACTCTGCATCAGGCCAAAACTACCTATTGGTTGATGATATTTCTGTAACGGTTGCTCCAACTTGTAATACTCCTACAGGTGTAAGCGCCGTGGCTTCAGGGCCAGGCAGCGGTGTAATATCATGGACACCTGACGGTGTTTCAGGAGGGTATCAATACTATTACAACACAACCAACACTGCACCTACTGCAGCAACAACAGCGCTAGGGAGTGTAGGTGCAGCAGAGACATCTGCGAATATTTCTGACCTTTCGCCAAATACCACTTACTATGTTTGGGTACGCAACAACTGCGGAAACAATGACCTTAGTGTTTGGTCTCAAAGCGGAAGCTTTACAACACTTTGTGAGGCTACGAACGTACCTTATACCCAAAACTTTGAGTCGGTAACAACTCCTGCCCTGCCTGCATGTACAATTGCGGTAAATGAGGGTACAGGCAATACCTGGAATACAACAAGCCCAGCTACCGCAGCATTTAATACTAAGGTGCTTCGCTACCCATACAGCTTCGCGAACCCTGCTGACGCATGGTTTTATACCCAGGGCCTTAACCTTACTGCAGGTACCAGCTACAGGCTTACTTACAAATACGGAGGATCTGGCTATACTGAAAAAATGGAAGTGAGCTACGGGATGGATACACAATCATCTGCAATGATACAGCTGAATGATCACCCGTCTATAACAGGTTCGGCAGCGACTATTACATATGTAGATTTCACGCCGTCTACAACAGGGGTTTACTATATTGGCTTCCACGCTTACTCTGCAGCAGGCCAAAACTCACTTTATGTAGATGATATCTCTGTGATTGTTGCGCCAACTTGTAACACGCCTACTGGCCTGACGGCGATGGGTACAGGGGTAAACTCTGCTGATATTATGTGGACTCCTGATGGTGTTTCAGCAGGCTATCAATATTACTACAATACAACAGGCACTGCGCCAACAGCAGCTACAACAGCGCTTGGTACAGCTGGTGCTGCCGATGTTTCGACCACAATATCTGACCTTACGCCTAACACAACATATTACATCTGGATACGCAACAATTGCGGAAACGATGACTTGAGTGCATGGTCTCAAAGCGCTATGTTTACAACTATGTGCGAAGCTACAAATGTACCTTACGTACAGGATTTTGAATCGGTAACAACCCCTGCCCTACCGGCATGTACTATTGTGGTAAATGAAGGGACAGGTAACAAATGGATTACTTCAACTCCTGCTGCAGGTGGCTTTAACAACAAAGCGCTTCGTTATAACTATACCTATGCAGGACCGGCCAATACCTGGTTTTATACACAAGGATTAAACCTTACGGCAGGTACAAGTTACAGGCTAACGTACAAGTACGGTGCATCGTCAGCTACTTATACCGAAAAACTTGAAGTTGCTTATGGTGATGCAACTTCATCTTTAGCAATGATGCAGCTTGCAGACCATCCTGCTATTACAGGCTCAACACCAACTACAACATATGTAGACTTTACACCATCAACCACGGGTGTATACTACATCGGGTTCAAAGCGTACTCAGCTTCGGGGCAAAACTATCTTTATGTAGATGATATCTCTGTAACTGTATCACCAACATGCTTCGCGCCTACAGGTGTGAGCGCAGTAGGTACCGGCCTTCATACAGCAACCGTATCATGGACTGCAACAGGAACACCGGCTAGCGGTTTTGAATACTATTACAATACTGTAAGTACACCTCCGGCTGCCAACGTAACACCACAAGGTACAGCAGCAGCGGGTGCCAGTTCTGCAAACATTTCAGACCTGGCATCAAGCACAATGTACTATGTATGGGTAAGAGGAAATTGCGGCGATGGTGATTTAAGCCAATGGTCAGCATTCGCAACATTTACAACAGACTGTGAAGCATCAAGCGTGCCTTTTACTGAAAATTTTGAATCTTCTGTAGTACCGGCTGTACCTGTATGCTCAACGGTGATCAACAACGGATCAGGCAACACATGGAAAACCGCTGCACTTAACGGTGGCGGGTTTACAAACAAAGGCCTTAGCTACAACTACACTTATGCAGGTGCAGCGGACACTTGGTTCTTTACCCGCGGTATTAACCTTACAGCAGGACAAACGTATAAGCTTACTTACAAATATGGGGCGAATACAACTGGTACTTATGTTGAAAAGATGAAAGTTGGTTATGGTACAGAGGCAACAGCTGCAAGTATGACACAACTAAGTGATCACCCTTCAATCACCGGAAACACGCCTAATAATGGCTCTGTAGAGTTTACTCCTGCTACCACAGGTATTTACTACATCGGCTTCCAAGCTTACTCGGCATTGGGGCAGAACCTGCTTTACCTTGATGATATAGCGGTAGATGCTGTATTGAGCTCCGGCTCGTTTGATTCGTCTTCGTTCAGGTACTTCCCTAACCCGGTGAAAGATGTGCTTAAAATTTCATACACAACTGACATTACAAGTGTTACTGTGTACAACCTGGTTGGCCAGCAGGTACTGGCTAGAACGGTTAATGCTACTGAAGCAAGTGTAGATATGTCGGCCCTTGCTGACGGAACTTATATAGTTAATGTTACATCAGGTGAAAGCGTTAAAACGCTGAAGATTGTTAAGAAGCAATAATTTGTAACTTCAAAAATAAACCGCCATTTTCATGGCGGTTTTTTTATTTCCCTATGCAGAAGTTTGCAAAGATGTTCCCAAGAAGCTCGTCATTAGTAACCTGTCCGGTTATCTCTCCGAAATAGTATAATGCCTGACGAATATCAATTGCCACAAGATCTGCCGAAAGGCCTGTTTGCATACCATCCTGTACTTTTTGTATTTCTTCAAGAGCTTTAATGAGCGAGTCATAATGCCTGGCGTTAGTTACAATCGTTTCATTATTGCGCAATGCGCCTGTGTTTACAAATGAAAGCAGTTTGGCTTTTAATTCCTCGATACCTTCTTTATTTTTAGCAGATATCAGCAATGTCTCCGGAATTTCAGACTTTATGCCTTCAATCTGCTCATCAGTATATAAATCCTTTTTGTTACCGATAACCACAAGCGCTTTTTGCGGGTACTGGTTCTTAATCTTCTCAATTTCAAGCTTAAGGTTATCAAGTGAATTGGCAACTGCAAACTGCTCGCTGCTTATCAAATAGATAACTACCTGAGCCTGCTCCATCTTTTCAAAAGTCTTTTTGATGCCGATGCTTTCCACCACATCCTGCGTATCACGAATACCTGCGGTATCAATAAACCGGAAGCCTATGCCATCTATAACAATCTCATCTTCAATAGTGTCGCGTGTTGTACCTGCAATGTCGCTTACAATGGCACGCTCTTCATTCAAAAGTGCATTCAGCAATGTTGACTTACCCACATTCGGTTCGCCCACAATTGCTACGGGTATCCCGTTCTTAATCACATTACCTACTGCAAAAGAATCAATTAACCGCTTCAGGACAAACTCAATACGGTTCAGCAAATCATAAAATTGAGTACGGTCGGCAAACTCCACATCTTCCTCGGCAAAATCAAGTTCAAGCTCAATCAGCGATGCAAAATTCAACAGTTCTTCTCTCAATTTTGCAATCTCACTACTGAAACCACCGCGCATTTGCTGCATGGCTATTTGGTGGCTAGCCTCGTTATCGCTGGCAATAAGGTCGGCAACCGCTTCAGCCTGACTCAGGTCAAGCTTTCCGTTCAAAAATGCACGAAGGGTAAATTCACCCGCATTAGCCATGCGGCAGCCTTTGCGTAACAATAACTGTATAATCTGCTGTTGGATAAAAACCGAGCCGTGGCATGAAATTTCAACGGTGTTTTCACCTGTGTAAGAGTTAGTTCCTTTAAAAATTGAAAGCAATACCTGGTCATACACCCTACCCTCATCTTCAATGGTACCAAGGTGCAGCGTATGTGATTTCTGCCGCGTAATGTCTTTACCTGAAATCGATTTAAAAACGGTGGAAGCTATTGTGATGGCATCACTGCCTGATATGCGAATTAAGGCTATTGCCCCTGCTCCTGATGGTGTTGCAAGCGCCACTATGGTATCCTGATGGATCATTTTCAAAATAATTTCTGCAAAGATACGCTTTCCTGAAACTAAAACATGTTTGTTAATACCGGCATAAAAAGTAAGAAAAGTCCAACTGTTTTTTGTAATTTTAACTAAGCAAACACACTGATTATGAAAACCATTTTGTTCCCTACCGATTTTTCAGATGCCTCCGGAGCGGCATTTGCCTATGCACTGGATTTTGCGGATAGATTTGACGCTGAGCTGGTTATACTCCACGTTTACGACCTTCCTATCGTTGAGACACCGCCAATGCCTGAAACAGCAGCCGAGATATATGACATTGTGGAACTGAACCAGTTTGAAAACTTTAAAGACCAGCTGCCGCAAATGCATGAGATTGCAGAGAGGCGTAATATGGGCCATGTAAAAATGCGTAACATATTGCTGTACGGCGACTTAGTGTACAATATTAATAAAGTTTGCAGTGAGGAAAATTGCGACCTCATCATTATGGGAACAAAGGGCGCTACGGGCTTGAAAGAAACATTCATAGGTTCAACAGCTTCATCAATGATGAGCAATGCTAAAGTACCGGTGCTGGCAATTCCTGAAGAAGCTGAATATCAAAAGATTAAAAATATTGGTTTTGCAACGCAATATCGGGATAAAGATAATGATGCAATGACTGTTACAGTTTCTATAGCAGAGCGGCTTGGGGCAGAAATTCATTGTATATATGTTGACAATCAGGATGGTACTGATAATCCTGAAGAGCGTGTAACCGAATGGAAATTGCATTTCAGGGCAAACCCAGTTACTTTCCATACCGTGCAAGATACTGATTTAGAGCAGGCATTACACGATTTTACCGAAGATAATAATATACAGATGCTGGTAATGCGCAGGCATAAGCGCGGTTTCTTTGAAGGATTATTCCATAGCAGCCTTACAAAAAAACTGGCATACCATACCAAAGTGCCGCTTATGGTTTTTAATGACAACCAGTAAAGCTGTTGTTTAGCATTTAAGATTTCTTTAACACACAAGGCTTTCTTAATTGAAATGGCTTACATTTTTTGAAGTTGTAATTTCAAGCTTCCAATTTTAAAAAAGTAACATTATGCCATTTATCACCACCAACTCAGTTAGCCTTTCGGGCAATTCAGAAGAAGTAAACATTTTTTACCAGGATATAGGCCGCGGCAAACCCGTAGTACTTATACATGGCTGGCCGCTCAACTACCAACAATGGGAATACCAGCTTAATGAACTGCCAAAACACAATATCCGCGTGATTGCGTATGACCGCCGCGGTTTCGGGCTATCATCACGCCCATGGGACGGCTATGATTATGACACTCTTGCCGGCGACCTGAAACTTCTGCTTGAAGAACTTGATCTGACCGATGTTACACTTGTTGGTTTCTCAATGGGCGGTGGCGAAGTAGCGCGATTTCTTTCAAAATATAACAATGAAGGCCGCGTGACAAAAGCTGTATTTGTAGGTTCAGTAACACCGTACCTGCTGCAGACTGATGATAATGAAACAGGACTGCCAAAAGAACAGTTTGAAACCATGCAGGAGCAGATTGAAGATGACAGGGCGAAGTTCCTGGCAAGCTTTGGGAAAATGTTTTACGGTGTAAACCTGCTGAGCCACCCGGTAAGCAATGAAATCCTATTGCACGACCATAACCTGGCCATGCAGGCTTCCGGCTACTCTACCATAAAATGTATGCAGTCATGGTCAACTACCGATTTCCGTGAAGACTTGAGATCAGTGCGCATACCAACCCTGATCATTCACGGTAAAGAGGATGCTACAGTACCAATTGCTTCGTCATCAGATGAAACGGTGAAGTATATTCCCCATGCTCAATATTTTGTTTATGATGACGCACCGCATGGATTATACTACACCCATAAAAATAAATTCAACGAAGATTTAGTGAGCTTTGTGAATTCTTGATAAAATTAATTATTATAAGTGTCAAGCCGATTCGTTTTTGAATCGGCTTTTTTTATTTCTAAAAATAAATGTTAAAATTTTATATATTCGTAGAAACCTTACTTAGATATGAAACTTGAAAAAATATTAAACAACATTAATTCTTTCGAGAAGAATTCGTTTTTGAAAATTATTGACAACCTTATAGCAGGTAAGCCTAAAAATTTAAAAGAGATTGAAGCTGTGTTATCAGACTCAAACAGGGATTTAAAAAGCGTTGATACCATTAATATTGTAAAAGTCTTTAATCTTCTTGAAGACGAGTTTACAGAGTATATCAGGTGTGAATTCCTTAAAACATCATCACAGCTCGATATTCTTATTGATATAATTTCCAGAGACGGCTGCTGTATAATCCGACAGGATTGGTTCTCCCGACTTTACGATAAAGAATTAAGCGTGTTGAAGCAAAAGCTTAAAAATTTTGAAAATCAGCTTATTGATGATAAATCGGAAATCGATATTGCCCGAAAGCGTGATTACAAAATTTATCTTGCTTGCCTCAGAAAAGCATATTATAATGACGAAAATAACAATCAGGAAAAAAAAATTACTACTGACGAACATTCAATACTGCTAACATTAGCGGAGGAATTATCACTCTCTCAGGAAGAAATAAAATTAATTAATTACTTAATTCTTCCTGTAAAAAAGCTTGAGATTGATGCAGTAATTAATGAATTGAAAAGTATTGGAGTCATTTTCTATTCTAAGAAAAATAATACCATATATATTGCAGATGAGATTGTCAGGCTGTTGCGAAAAACAAGGGGCCGGGAAGTAAGCGATAAATTTATGCGAAGGGTATTGCTACAATTACGTGAACCCCAAATCAACCTCATTTGTAAAAATCACAACATCGATAGAAAATTGCCTTTAGAAGATAAGCTAAATGAAATAATTAATGCAGGGATATCAATAAAGCAGGTATTGGTTGAAGATGTGCATAAAGACGGAACAACATTAACCGAAAAGAAAAAGTTCTTGAATGATTTTTGCGACAAAAACCTTCAAATAACTTCACTGAAAGGTTCAACTGTTGATGA
Organism: Flavobacterium sp. J372; assembly: GCF_024699965.1. Lineage (NCBI taxonomy): Bacteria > Pseudomonadati > Bacteroidota > Flavobacteriia > Flavobacteriales > Flavobacteriaceae > Flavobacterium > Flavobacterium sp. J372. The sequence goes on along the minus strand of NZ_JAJOMZ010000004.1, from coordinate 2,009,888 downwards.
AAAAATGGAAAGTCTTATAAAATATTTTGAAGATTTGGAACATGACGATAAAATTGGGATGTCTCATGATGGGTTTGATAAACTACTTCTTCAAATATCAGACAGCCTGCCAGGCTTTAATAACAGCTTACGTAAAAAATTCGAGCTGCAGGACGAAAATGTTTTAAAAAGTGTTTATCTGCTCGACTATAATATTAAACCACGCGATTTACTGGAGCTTATTGCTGAGAATGATCTTATTGAATTCTGCAAAAATATGGACATTAAAACCCGTGGTGATTTGATTAGCAATGTCCTTGATGCTTACAAGGATTCAGAGAATCTTTTTCTTGAAAATTATGAGCATATAGGATTCCGGAACCTATTACTTCTTAAAGAAGGTGGAATTATTATAAAAGAAGCCGATTTGGGCCTAAAGTTTGAAGAACTTACAAAACGTATTCTTACTGAGTTAGGTTTCCATATTGACGAACCTCTCAGAAAAAAACTTAATACCTCAAAAGACCAGATTGATATTCTGATTAATCTTGGAAATAATGATTTAATCATTGTAGAATGTAAAACAATCAAAGAAAGTAATTACAACAAGTTCAGTTCAGTGTCAAGACAATTGAAATCTTATGATGCCATTGCACGTAAAAATGATTACCGGGTAATAAAATCATTATTGATTGCACCTGAATTCTCAGATGATTTTATTAAGGATTGCGGATTGGAATATGAATTAAATCTTTCGCTTATTACTGCATCATCTTTGTACAAAATACTTGAAGGATTCAGAAAGTCTAAACTGAAAGTTTTTCCACACAATCTTTTAATGCGTGATGTGATGATCAAAGAAGATATGGTTCTCAAAGCAATTGCCCGTTAACTTGTCGGTGTTTAAGAATTTGCAGCAAACAAAAAGCCGGTCCAGAAGTCTGAACCGGCTTTCTCACATATAGTGGCTTGGTTAAATAGCTAATTGGATGTGAGATATCAGAATTGAGTATTGAGATTTACTCAAACCCATTTCAATCTCTCAATACTCAATACTAAAATCTATATACTAATTATTCAGCATTACCGGCATTACCAGCATTGTAACGGTTTCGCCTTCATCCAGGCCGTCAACCGGAGTAAGTATGCCCGCGCGGTTTGGCAGAGACATTTCCAGCATGATCTCATCGCTCTGCAGGTTGCTCAGCATTTCGGTAAGGAAACGGGAGTTGAAGCCAATCTGCATGTCATCACCCTGGTAATCACACGTCAGTCTTTCTTCAGCTTTGTTTGAGTAGTCAATGTCTTCAGCCGAAATGTTCAGCTCTGCGCCGGCAATCTTAAGGCGAATCTGGTGTGTAGTTTTGTTTGAGAAGATAGCAACACGGCGTACGGAACTCTGGAACTGCCCGCGACTTATAAGAAGTTTATTAGGATTCTCTTTCGGAATAACAGCCTCATAGTTAGGATACTTACCATCAATTAAGCGGCAGGTAAGCACATAATTATCAAAAGAGAATGTAGCATTAGAATCGTTATATTCAATCTTAACCTCAGCATCACTTGTTGAAAGTATACCTTTCAGGATATTAAGCGGCTTTTTAGGCATAATGAAATCTGCCACCTGAGACGCTGTTACGTCTGTTCTCTGGTATTTTACCAGCTTGTGGGCATCAGTAGCCACAAACGTAAGCCCTTCAGGAGAAAACTGGAAGAATACGCCCGACATTACCGGCCTCAAGTCATCATTACCGGCAGCGAAGATAGTCTTGCTCACAGCGGTTGCCAATACCTCAGCAGGCACAACGGTAACCGACGGGTCTTCAAGCGTTACAGCCTTCGGGAACTCATCACCTGAAGCATATGCCAGCGCATATTTACCTGAGTTTGAGCTTATCTCGATAGTATTGTTGTCTTCTACCGTGAAAGTAAGCGGCTGTTCAGGAAATGTCTTAAGTGTTTCAAGTAAAAGTTTGGCAGGTACTGCCACGCTGCCAACACTGTCAGAGTCGATCTCTAACGTAGCCGACATGGTAGTCTCCAAATCTGACGCCGAAACAGTCAGCGCATTGTTGTTCAGCTCAAATAAAAAGTTGTCAAGTATAGGCAGGGTGTTGTTACTGTTGATAACGCTTCCTAAAACCTGTAGCTGCTTAAGCAGGTATGAGCTTGATACTATAAATTTCATCTATGTTTTTGTATTTAATGGTAAAACTATACAGCTTTCCGTTTCACAAATATATCGTAATCAAATTAATTTTGGCAAATAATTTATTAACACTATTTGCTGTATTTACGTTTGCGCAAGTACGTGAAAAGCAGCCCGAAAACAAGCAATACCGCCAATGGCGCACCTACAGTTATGAACTGTGACATTGTGTATTCTTCATATACTTTCTGCTTATCGAGCATTGGCAGGTCTACTTCTTTACCGCGTATATTTATCAGGCCTGTATCGTCAAGCAAATAGTTCACGCAATTCATCAGGAACTCTTTGTTATCATACAGATTGTTAGTCCATCGATCATAGCCCAGCTCCAATGGCTGGTTATTTTTGTCGAGCTGATTCTTTATAACATCACCATCCGATATCACTATCATCTTTCCTGACTTACCTGTAGTTTTAAAAGCCGGGTCTTTAAATGGCAATACCCTGTTCTCAAATACCGAATGGAATTTGCCCTCAAGCAGCACCGCTACCGGAATGTTCCCTGTGTTAGGGTAATCTTTCGGACTGGTTTCTTCGGTGACCATTTCAAGATTCACCTGGGTAGGAGCCCCAACCTTCTTAGAGTATTGCGAAGAACGCAGGAGTACTGTCTTTTTGATGTTGTTCTTAAGCGTATCAATAGGGTTGGCAAACTCAAACTTTATCCCACTCATGTTCTTCACAATCGGGTTATCACTTTCAGGATAAATGAACGGGGAATACTTCCACATATAGTCCTGGTATTGCGTGCCGCTGCCCTGATCACCCGTTGCAAGCTTAATTGGCGTGCCCTGTTCATCTTTAATAATATCCGGAGTTATCCTGAAGCCGTACTTAAAGAACATATCATTCAGTTCCAAATCACGAGGGTACGCCAATGTAGCCCCGGCTTCATTGTAAAGGCTGTCCATCTCAATATTCACAGCTTCAGTAAGCCACAGCGTTTTGCCGCCATTTACAATATACTGGTCAAGCACCTGCTTTTCTTCTTCACTAAAAGGTACCGTTGGCTTAGCTACCACAACCAGGTCATACCTATTGAGGTATTTTAAAGCCTCCTGCGGGTTCTTTTGCCACAGAGTCCATGGTGAATGTCCCAATGAAATAACTCTCACGTACCTGCTTTATAAAGTCGGCCATAAAGATGTCGTGCAGTTCGCCGTTACCTTTAAGCACTGCAACCTTTTTCTGCTTTTCTTTTGTCACTTTATTTATGGCATCAACCACGGCATACTCAAGGTGCTGTACCGAGCTTACCACCTTCTCGGCGGTACTGGCACCCATCATGTTTTTCAGCAGCTGTATCTTGGTGCTTTTATCATTGTACGTTGCAATTGCCCACGGGAAAACCATTTCCTGGCTTTGCTTGCCCTTGTCATCAACTGTTACGCTTATTGGGGTCAGGCCACGCTCATAGAACTGGCGCATCACTTCTTCTCTGCCCTGCTCTTCTTCAAGAGGATTTACAAACTGGAAAATGATATTGGGGTTTTGCGAATGGAATTCTTCCAGCAGCTGGCGTGTCTCGTCCTGCAGCCTTTTAAACTCTCCGGGGAACTGCCCTTCAAGAAAAACGTCTATGTACAACGGCTCCTGTACACCGTCAATAATATTTACTGTAGTTTCAGATAATGTATAGCGTTTATCATGTGTAAGGTCAAAACGCTTAAAGAAATACTGTGCAGCAAAGTTAAGCGCCAATATCGCGATGATAATGATGCCCAGCTGTTTCAGGTTATTATTTTTTGCTGTTTCCATTATCCTTTCAGTGTTTTAAGTTTGTACACAGTGAACGACAGGAACAGCACGGCAATACTGATAAAGTAGATGATGTCACGCGTATCAAGCACTCCCCGACTCATGCTCTTAAAATGGTAATCCATCCCGAACATGGCAATGATACTACCCGAACCTCCCATTAAACCCGCTGCGCCCTCAAACCCGAAATAAAACAAAAAGCAAAGGAACACCGATGCGATGAACGCCACAATCTGGTTATCGCTAAGGCTTGATGTAAATATGCCAATAGCCGTATAGCCTGCAATAAGGAACATAAGCCCAAAGTACGAGCCAAGCGTACTGCCAAGGTCAATATTGCCCGGAGGATTGCCCAAACCTGAAAGAACAAATACATAAATCAAAGTTGGCAACAGTGCCAGCAAAATAAGTATAAAAGCACCGAAAAATTTGCCATTTACGATTTCCCAGACAGTCAATGGCTTTGTGAAAAGCAGCTCAATTGTACCCTGTTTTTTTCGTCGGCAAAGCTGCGCATGGTTACTGCCGGGATTAGGAAAATCAATATCCATGGCGAAATGGTAAAGAACGGGCTAAGGTCGGCAAAGCCACTGTCAAGAAGGTTAAATTCTCCCGGGAAAACCCAAAGGAAAAGCCCATTGAGCAGTAAAAATATAGCGATGACAAGATACCCTATCGGCGAACCGAAGAAGGATTTTATCTCGCGTAAGAGTAATGCTTTCAAACTATTTTAGTTTTTAAGTTTAAATGTCCAAAGTTATAAAGTTCAGTACGAACGCGCAACCGCAATTATTCAAGGGTGACTAATTTGTCAACGCTCCAGGCTTCCGCTTTATTTTTGAAGAATGGCTTTGTGTACGACCAAACTTCACAAAACAGGTCGGACTTCCGGTAATTTTCAAGGTCTTCTTCCCTCTCCCAATAGCTGTAGGTGAAGAATATGCACGGATTGTTCCTGTCACGGTACAGTTCTAAGAAACGGTTTCCGGGGAAGTTTCGTATATGCTGCTTCACCTGCTCAAAATTAGCAAGAAACGGCTCAATCTTATCTTCATGAAAATCCATTTTTACAATACGTACAAACATTCTGATTTATTATTTTATATTGTCTATTTGACTATTTTTCTATTGTCACTTTGAGCGCAGTCAGGATGCTGTTTTTGTCCTCGACTGCGCTCGAACTCACAACCGTAACACACAACCCGTAACTTACTTAAACACCACCTGCACCGCATCCCGGTACTTGAGCCCCAACAAGGTTTTTGCCGTGCCTACCGTGAGCGGATTGCTCTTATAAATAGCAATCTCAAGGAAACCGGCTTCATTAAACAGCGCGAGCTTCTCCCCTTCGTAATCTTTTAGTGAGTAACGGTCATTCACCTTAAAATCTGAGTAGCGCTGCTTAACCGACTTAATACTCTTGTTGCTGAAGGTGATTTCAAAATCACGGCCCTTACCCACTTCTTTCACCATTTTTTTGGTGATGTTGGTCACGCAGTTGCCAAAGTGGTCTATATAGATGATATACCCTTTAATAAAGCTATTATCTGATGCAGGCGCCGCGTTCAGGTCGGCTGTCTCTTTCAGTGCTATTATTTCACGGCCAATTACACTTAGCGCACCACCCTTGGCCAGATGGCAGGCCACGGTAACAAATACATCCATCGCCACGCAGCCGTCAGGCAGGCGGTCGTGTATGTTTATCTCTACTATCTTCTGCGGAAGAATCTTTTGGGTGAGTATGCTCAGTATACCGTTATCAGCACAAATAAAATAGTGGTCATTCCATTGCATTGCCACATGGCGGGTTTCAGGCGTAAGTTCGCAATCCACTCCTATAAGATGCACAGTACCCTTCGGGAAACTGCTATATGCCGCCCCAACTATGTAGCTGGCCTCAGGCACGTTAAATAAATCTACATGATGGGATATGTCAATTATAGTAGCCTCCTGATACTCAGAAATTATCTTACCCTTCAGCGCACCCACAAAATGGTCGCGCAGCCCGAAGTCGGTTGTAAGGGTGATAACTGACATAAAATTGTGTAAAACTTTTAAAAAGTGGTTATGAAAAATCACTAAATTTGAATGCAAAGCTACTAATTTAATGGCTACATTCTTTAATTAAAACACTACCTCTTTTGAACGAAAGAACTATCGAACTTGACGGCATTGCGCCAAAAGATTTCTGGGGTGCACAGGATGCCCACCTTGAAACCATAAAAAAATATTACCCAAAACTTAAAATTGTTGCCCGCGGAACCACACTGAAAGCTTTCGGCGAAGCAGAGATTCTTGATGAGTTTGAGAAACGCTTCAAACGCCTGATGCTGCATTTTTCGCGCTACAATAATATTGATGATAATGTTATTGAGCGCGTGATACAAAGCGACAGCCAGGTTGAGCAGATGGATCCGAGCGACAAGATACTGGTGCACGGCGTTGGCGGAAAGCTCATAAAGGCCATGACGCCCAACCAGCAAAAGCTTGTGGATTATATGGCGAAGAATGATATGGTGTTTGCCGTTGGCCCTGCAGGTACCGGTAAAACCTATACAGGAGTTGCCCTTGCCGTAAAAGCGCTTAAAGAAAAACAGGTGCGCCGTATCATACTTACCCGCCCCGCTGTTGAAGCCGGTGAAAACCTGGGGTTCCTACCGGGTGACATGAAGGAAAAGCTTGACCCGTATATGCAGCCGCTTTATGACGCACTGCGCGATATGATTCCGCCGCAGTCGCTTGAAGATTATATATTGAAAGGCATTATACAGATTGCACCGCTTGCCTTTATGCGCGGGCGTACGCTTGATAATGCTTTTGTAATTCTCGACGAAGCGCAGAACACCACTCACTCACAGATGAAAATGTTCCTTACCCGTATGGGCAAGAATGCCAAATTTATGATAACGGGCGACCCAGGGCAGGTTGACCTTCCGCGCCGTACTACTTCCGGGCTTAAAGAGGCGTTGCTCATCCTGAAAAATGTTGAAGGCGTAGGCATTATTTATCTTGACGATAAAGACATTGTGCGCCACCGCCTTGTGAAGAAGATTATTGAAGCGTACAAGAGTATTGAGAATCATGATTAAAAGCTGCTTAGCTCCTAAGATTCTTAACTAAATTCAGATACTTGATGAAAAGATTATTTTTACTTATAATCTCTGTTGCATTTTTAGGCTGCAGTGATGATGACAATAATGATACAGGCGGCGCACCGCTGTCTATTGACCCTGCAATTGTAGGCGAATGGGTTGCCACAGATATAATAGGGCAAACAAATTTGCCTGATTGTTTATCAAGTGAGAAATTAAAGTTCAGGCTAAGCGGTAAATTTTATCATACGGTAGTCACTGGGTATACACCTTGTACAAGTAGTACATATGAAGGTACATATACTGTAAACAACGATATTATTACTTTAGATTCGCCGGGAGGAGTACCATTGCAGTACAAGATTTTGTCGCTAAGTGCTACCAAGCTTCAGCTTAGGGTACATTTTTCGCAACCAAATTTACCTGTAACAGAATATACTAAGCAGTAACGTAAATTTCATATATTAAGTTTTGAGCTTCTTAGGTTCTTATAAGTAAATTAATGGTAAAAAAACTAAAATACGTTTTGGTACTGCTACCTGCAGCACTTCTTATATACTTTCTCTATTCTACTATTGGACTAAATATCGGTATGTGGGGCATCAACAGGACTATTGGCTGGGCTTGGGATATAAATATACATCTGCCTTTCATAATTGCACTACTGTTTTGCTTTGCTTCATATGTTATCCTTCTGGTATTACAATACAAGCCAAACAGGATATTTTCAATAATTAACGGAGTATTATTAGTGGTGACCACGGCAACCTATTTTTTAGAAGACGGTATTTGGTTTGTTGCAACAGTTTACGGGTGTGCGTTGATAATAATGATATGCTTTTTAAATACTGTACTATCTACATACAATAAACTCAGGGCATAAATAATATTGCCATACTTCGTATCTTCGCACACAACTACAACAAATAACAACACAAAATGATGAACACCATCACAACTACTGATTTTAATTTTCCTGGCCAGAAATCTGTTTACCGCGGCAAAGTGCGCGATGTTTATAATATTAACGACGAACTTTTGGTAATGGTAGCAACCGACAGACTATCGGCTTTTGACGTAGTGCTGCCAAAAGGCATACCATACAAAGGGCAGATACTTAACCAGATTGCGACAAAGTTTATGCGCCTTACCGAAGATATTGTTCCCAACTGGCTTATTGACACCCCTGACCCTAACGTTGCCGTGGGCCACTTGTGTGAGCCTTTTAAGGTTGAGATGGTGATACGCGGTTACCTCTCCGGCCATGCAGCCCGTGAATATGCTGCCGGAAAACGAGTTCTTTGTGGTGTGGAACTGCCGGAAGGAATGAAAGAAAATGACAGGTTCACTTCACCTATTATTACACCTACCACAAAAGCTGACAATGGTGAACATGATGCTGACATTTCAAGAGCAGATATTATTACCAAAGGTATAGTTTCTGAAGAAGAATATACCATTCTTGAAAAGTACACCCGGGCACTATTTGAAAAAGGGACTGAAATTGCTGCCTCACGCGGATTGATATTAGTTGATACAAAGTATGAATTCGGCAAAACTAAAGACGGCAAAATTGTTTTGATTGACGAAATTCACACGCCCGACTCTTCACGCTATTTTTATGCTGATGGTTATGAACAGCGCCAAAACAGCGGTGAGCAGCAAAAACAACTTTCAAAAGAGTTTGTACGCCAGTGGCTTATTGCAAACGGCTTTCAGGGAAAAGAAGGACAGCAGATACCAGAAATGACAGATGAGTATATCGAAAGTGTTAGCGAAAGATATATTGAGCTGTATGAAAATATAATTGGTGAGAAATTTGGAAAAGCGGATGCTAATGACATTCACTCGAGGATTGATAAAAATGTAAAAAATTTCCTGAGTAAATAATCAAACTAAAAAATATTTGAAACCGCTGTAAATACAGCGGTTTTTATTTTAGCTTCAAATTTAACACCTGATTAAAAATGTTAAATATTTGTTAAAGTCAAGTTTAACAGTAACCATTTGTGGGTTGTAGGCGTCTATTATTTTAAACGGGGCAATCGAAATTAGAAAGCTGAGTTTCAATCATCAAATCAACAAACGTAACTTTTTTAAACTTAATAAATCATCATCAAAAATCAATCATCATGAAAAAATCAATCTTCACTTTGGCAATCGCTCTTGTAGCATTCGGTAATGTAGCAATGGCTTCAACAACAGCTGTAACAGGTGCAAAAACATCACTTGTAGAAAATTACAGGGGTACTACTCCATTGGCAAATGCAATTATTAAAGGTGACGTCGAAGCTGTAAAAAAATTCATTGACTACGGCTGCGATGTTAACGAAAGGTCAAACGGTATGACGCCGCTTATGCTGGCCGCACGCTATAACCAGGCAGATATTATCAAGCTGCTTATTGAAAACGGTGCCAACGTTAAACATACTGACGATAAAGGCCAAACAGCTATGAAATATGCTGAGCGTTCAAACGCAACGTTGGCAATAGAAGCACTTAGAGCTGCTAAAGCTTAAGTTTACGTATTAATTTTTAGGGGAATTAAAGCCGTCCGTATTTAACAGACGGCTTTTTTATTTGTAAAATCTATACTTTCTAACTTAAGCACTTCAGCGAAATAATGTCATTGCCGCGATAGCTTACATAAACTTGCGCACTTCGGTTGAATCTACTAGGTAGCCGCGTTCATTTGTTTTGCCTTCAACAAGTTCCTGAAGGCCACCTTTTTTTCCTGCTCAATATGATAAAGCTCTTCATAATCTTTGGTATGAAGCGATTCAGGCACCACATTCAGGTCAAAAAACATGGTATGGTGGTGCTTTTCAGTATTAGCAATAATGGTAGTATAAATGCCCACATAACCAATGTTTTTATTGCTGTCATACTCCATTTCAATAAAAGCATCATTACCGGGAGCAATTGCGCTGGTGCTAAATTTAGCAATGGTACAGCCACATGACGGGAGCACCTTGTAAATCTTAAGCGGCTCATTACCGGTATTGGTCACTTTCACTATAATATTTTGTTTAAGTCCCTGCAGTATTGGATAGTAATGCCTAACAGGGTCTTCAATTTTCATGCTGGTTTTTGCAAGAAACTGGTTTTCAGTATCGGTATTCTTGCAGCCTGACATTAACAGGCTGATTACGCTTATCAGTAACAGCGCGATAACTTGTCTTGTATTTTTGAATATCTTCATAACAATTATTTGAAACAAACCTCATCACAAGCGACAGATTTTCGCGCGAAATTCTGCTGTTTTACGGTCTGGATAGTTATAGTTTTATCTGCCGGTAATAGTGTAACCGGAATTTTGACTGATTTTTTTGCAGGTTTCTTGTTACCATCTGCAGCTATAACGGCCTCATATTTCCTGTCATTTATAGTTACAATAACCTTTTCAGGAAAATATATATTATGTCGCGGGTCATTCAAAAAGCCCATTTCAATGTAATTTAAATTCCGTACTTCATCTGCATTTACCTCAACCGCCAACTCACTTGCTGTACTTAAAAGCCAGTTATTATAATAATCTGTAAAGCCAGTGGCGCCGTCTGTAAGCATACTAATATCGGCATACTCTTCATCAGGTGTGCCTGTAAACTTCAGCTTTTTGCCATAATAAAGGTTTCTGTACGTTCCGGGGGTAATGTCCCGCCTCCAGGAACGAATGTAGTCAGTAATTGTAAGGCCGCTTTCATTTACAACCTTAATCCCTGCTTCTGAACTAAGATTTGCAAGCCTGTCGAGCAATATATCAGCCTGTGGGGTAACCTTGAGCGTATTCCCGTTCAAAGTCCCGTAGCCACCTTCACCTAAGCCTTTGGTGCGCATCAGTTCAAGCCTCTGAAAAGTAAAGGATGCCAAAAGCGGTTTAATTGAAACAGCCTCACTTTGGCTCAGTAATTTTAAGCGATCTGTAAGCTTATTATAAAAATCTGTAAAACTATCCGCATCAAGATATTTTTTCTCAGATTGCACAATGCCTCCGTAAATATCAAGCTGTCTTGGAGATTGGAGGGCGCTTGTTTCAAGACTAAGATAATAAGAACTCAGGAGGTCTGCCGCAGCAGGATATCGTCTTATATAAAAATCCTTTGTAAGCTTATCAATATCTGCATCAAGATCCTGTAAAAGCTGAGCATACAGGTAGCACTTCACACTACTGAAAGAACTATAGTTCTCTTCGCTACCATGCATAAAAACACCGGTAACACCCTGCTTTTTGTAAAATTTAAGGTTTTGCTGCGCGATTTTAACGGTTGGGTATGCATCAAAATAATTATCAAAATTTACAGCGTAGTCCCACAGGTATATCTTTTTTGTAACAGCTCTCCAATCAGCAAAAGTTCTTTCAATACCAGCTCTTCTGTTGCTTTTTTCAATCACAACACCTTTGGGGAACTGCATTGTGCTGATCATAACACTCGTATTTGCTGCAAGTTTGAAATTTGGAGACGATTGTGTTGTTATGTATGCCGTACTAAAAAATTCTTTTGAAGGGAAGTTCTCTGCCAGGCTGTTTAATAAAGTAAAAACTGCAGGGCTTGCGTTACTTTTAGTATTGCCTGCCGCTTTGCATTTATCACACAAGCATACCATACCATTGTCATTCGGCATCACCATAAATTTATCCTGTGACGGGTTTTCAGCTTGCTTTTGTTCAATAAAAGCTATAAGTGCATCTTCAAGCTCAGGACTGGAAAAACAAAGCTGTTCATCATTTTTAACACCATCAACTGTGGCATACATTGGGTGTGTAATTTTAATTGCTTTGCCTATATTATGTCCCCAAAGCCCCCAGTTTTCTTCAAGGGTATGGGTATTGTTCCATTGCCTGAATTCCGGTAAAAAGTTATCAGGGAAATAGGGTTCGCGATATTCAAAAGCATACTGCTGTACATATTGCAACCCGGAAGGAATCACTATTTCATTTACCTGACGCGTACTCTTGACACCTTCACTTACCGGCTCAACATGTACAAAATGGCTGAAAAAATACCGTATGCCTGAATCGATATCATCACGGGATTCGCCTTCTATACTGATTTTATTATCCTGTTGTATTATCCGGAAATGTCCTGCTGGCTCAATATCTCTGTTTAAGGCAATAGTTATTATTGCTCCTGCAACCTGTGTTGCTTTTACTGATGGCACCAGGCGCTGGCCTGTAGCTTCTTCAAAAAACCTGCAGAAATTTTCGGCTGCACCTTTAAGTTCACTATTTACAAAAACCACTTCAGGTACTAAAATGCCTTTGGAAAACAAACGGAAGTCTGCGGGTTGTGAATTACAACCGCAAGAAATGGCGTAAAGCAATAAGATTACAAATCTTTTCATTATTGCTGTTTAAAATTTTGTCCTTAGGGTTATAAACAGGTTGTACTGGTTGAGATAGCTGTTTTCCTGCACTTTGAAATTATACCAATTGCCCAAAACGCCAACGCTGGTACGATTGCTCAGGTAATGAAAATAACCTGCACCCACCATTGTGTTAACATAAGACAGCAGTGTGTTGGTCTGGAAATCAAGTTTCTGGTCTTCAGGTGCTGTACCTACAGATGCCATTACCTGTGCATAATCTTTTTGATTGCGCATATAAAACCTTGCCTGGCCTAAAATGGTATGGTACATATCTTCACCATCATTAAGCAATGATACACGCGCATTTAGCCATACATTATCATACGTTTTGGCAATACCCAAAATTCCGGTTACAAGATTACGTTCATCCGGAAGTTTGGCATAGCGTAAGCCTACCTCACCTTCCCATGTTTTCCTGAACGGCATGTAAAATGACAGCCCCAGTTTATATTCAGAAAAATATTTGCTGGCTATACCGGCATTTGCGAGGATGTATGACTTGTCTTTAAAAGTGTGGTACCAGTCTACTTCGCCCTGTACACCTGTACCATCTGCCCTTGCAGCATAGTTAATACGGCCTACATAAACGTTGTTTCTTTCAAAGCGCATATACTCAAATGTAGCCACTGATGTAGTGAAGCTTACAGAATCATTGGTAGCCTTTAGATATGATATTATTGCCTGGTTTTTCAGCATCAAAGCATCAAGGTAGTCAAGATGCTCCTCGTGTTCTTTGAGTTTATGTGCCGGCGGAATATATTTACCCTGCCAAAGGCGTGCATTTTTATAATCACCCTGTAGCTCATAAATAACTCCTTTAAGGTAAATCAGGTCCTGGTTCTCTGCATTGTATGTCAGGGCTTTGTCAACCACCAGCATAGCATCGGCATACTCCTGCCTTTTTATATACATATTTGCAAGCCTTATTGGCGCAACAGTATCATTCGGTTTTATAAGCAATATCTCGTTATATATCCTGATCGCCTCAAGATACTGTTCATTCTGCTCTTTTTGTTTGCCTTCCAGCAGCATTTCTTCCACGAGCGAACTTTTGAAAGTACTGTTGTACGGATAGTCTGCCACTAAGGCCTGTAAAACTTCCACAGCTTTGGCGTGATTTCCTGATTGCGAGTATACGCCTGCTTCTTTAAGCCTTAGCTCTTTATTGCCGGGATATTGCAGTAAGGCTTTCTGTATAAGTTCTTGTGCGCCTATATAGTCTGACACCAACAGCCTTGCACTTATAGCGTAATTATAGGCCTGAAGGTCTTTACTGCCCGATGCAAGAATATTATCTGCCACGAGCTTCATAGTGCCATAATCTTCCTTTTCAATAAGCTGCTTTATATACTCTGTACCAATATCATTAAGCATATACCTGTACTCATCATTACCCGGGTTTTGCTTTGCAAATGTACTGGCCATAAAATAGGCCTCTTCATAATTACCCATGTCTGCCAGCAAATCGATCTTTTTCAGGATGTATTCCTGCTCGCCCGGATAAGAATCGATAAGCCTGTTTATTTGATCTAATGCGCGCGGGTAAGACTTCTGCGCAAGATATGTGGCATACAGGTAATTCCCTGCGGGCCTGCCATAAACAGGATGTGATGATAACCGTATGAATACCGGCAGCGCTCCTTTATAATTACCGCCGGCATATTCTGCCTTGGCGTCTTCAAAGGTTATCGCATCATATTTATCACGTACATCACTATCACCGGGATACAGGCGATAAAGCTGCTCTACTGTCTTTCTCTGGCCCTGCTTGTCCTGCCTGCTTTCATATACATACAGTTGTTTTGAAAGCAGCTCCTTATTTGTAGGATCGGCTTTAAGTGCAGGTGTAAGCATTTCCTGTGCATCGGCAAAATAACCGCGGCTTATAGCAGTATTAAGTAAATATTCGCGGGCCTCCTTGTTTGATTTGTCCTGATCATACAGCTTTCCGTAAAGTTCATACGGGTCAGAGTTTTTATAGTGCCTGGCTGCTTCAGCGGTAAGATACTTCATCATTTGCCTGTAGTAACCGGAATCACCCTTGCGTATCTGCTCCTGAACAATATCCATTGCACGAGGGTATTCATGCATTTCTTCAAGTATGCCAATTTTCTTGTCAAGTATGGCGCGGTTGCCCGGCAGCTCATATAATCCCCTGTCGGCTGTTGAAAGCGCCGCCGGGTAATTACCGGACCGTATATACAGATTTATAAGATTAAGATAAGATTCCTGGTCACGTTTATTAATGCGGAGGGCATCTTCGTACTGCTTTACAGCACTGGTGATGTCTCCCGTTTTATTCATTTTGCGGCCATCTTCTTTAAGTACATTGTTGTACATCTGTTTTATCTCTTCATCCTCAGGAAAAATCTGGTACAAGCGGCGTGTTTCCCTGTTGGCCTCAATACTGTTATCCATTAAATGGTAAAGCTCTATTTTTCTGAACCATAATGTCTTGCTATATGGCGTTATCTCTAGCAATTCATTTGCATAACATACAGCGCTGGCATAACGCTTCTGCTGAATATCAATATTTAAAAGATAATGCCGTGAATCAACCCTTTTTGGGCTGCGTTGCAATACTTCAAGTAAAATGATGCGGGCCTTGTCAAGCTGGCCAAGCTCCATATAACATTTCCCCAGATATTCGCGTATATCCATATCAAGCGGTGCCAGCTCACTTGCTTTTTCGCAGTATTCAGCCGCTTTTTTAAAATTGCGCTTTTCATTACCCTCTTTCTTTGCCATGGCATAGTAGTCATCTGACGAATAATCCTGCGCATATGCATTGCCTGACACAAGTATAATTATAAAGGCTGCCAGCACAAATACCTTTTTATTGCTTATAATCTTAAACATTTGCATTAGTGGTATTAAGTGGTTTAGCTCCTTTTTGTCATTGTCAAAGCCCTGTCGGGTCATGGTTCCCCACTCCATCTGGCGTGAAGTATAAAAGTTGAAATACCCTTTTAGCGAGAAATAAATTAAAAGCGGGTGATATATAAATGGTTCTAAAAATACCATAAGCCACAGCTTTAATGTTTCGCGAGATGTCTGGTACTGGCGCTTCACAAAATTATCCATAAGTATTACCAGCGTACCGAACATGATGGCAAGCGAGTAAGAATACAGAAAAATATAACCCGCCATATCCCAGTTTACATCATTCTTTAATATCAAGTATATAAAATACAATATGCCCGCAAACTCAATAACCGGAGCAAGAAACTCATATATAAGCTGGAAGGGAAATGTTACAAGCCCAAGTTTTTTATATCTGGGATTAAATAATATTTTACGGTGTACAAAGAAAATTTGTGCCAGCCCGGTTGCCCAGCGTGTACGCTGGCGGCCAAGAATCTTCACGTTTGGCGGCCCTTCTGTCCAGCAGCATGAAACAGGTATGTAATCAATCCTGTATTTTTGATGGTTGTTTATCATATATGCAGCCATCTTCACCATTATATCCATGTCTTCAGCGTGAGACCCACCGTCATAACCACCTGCGTTTACTGCAACTTCTTTATCAAAAAGACCCAGACCACCTGATACATTTGGTACACAGTTTATCAGGCTCCACCCCATTTTCCCAAAAAGGTAAGCACGCAGGTATTCCATTTCCTGGAAACGTGGTATCCATTTTTCAGGCGGCTTCACACGCTCTATAACACCGTCAACAACATCACAGCTGTTAGACATCCTAAGTGTTGCTCCTACCGAAACTACCCTGGTATTAGAGTTAAGTACCGGTTTTATCATTCTTAGCAGGGTGTTCCTTTCCAATATACAGTCTACATCAGTGCAGAGAAAGTAAGGGTATTGTGCCGCGTTTATACCTGCATTTGATGCGTCGGCTTTTGTACCTCCATTTGCTTTATCTACAACTGTAAGCTTAGAGTATTGGGGGTTAGTAGATTTAAAAATCCTTTTAAAGGGCTTGGTTTTAATCCGCTCAACATAAGCGTAAGGCGTTTCAACCAGTTCAAATTCTTCTATTAAAAATTCCAGAGTCCTGTCTTTACTTCCGTCGTTTACAATAATCACCTCAAAAAGAGGGTAATTAAGCGTTAGCAGCGATTTTACATTAACGATTATCGTCTTCTCTTCATTGTAAGCAGGCGCTACTACAGAGATGCCCGGCGTAAGCGGTGAGTCAAGAAGAAACTGGTCATCTGTACGTGAGTTATAGGTGCGGTAGCGCGATATGTTTATGAAAGACATAACAGCAAGCACCATATAAACCAGGAACATTGATGAGGCATAGAAAAATACAAAGTACTCGAAAAAAATTATCCGTAGTTCCCATTATATTGCCGAAATTTAAGGTGTGGGTTTATTAAGAAATTGCAGAATCGCCCGGTATGTGAACTACACTGCCTGATGCGCGTACCCTGTAATTTTTGAAGTTGGCATGATAAGTTTTAAGCGCCGACGGAATCAACGGATTCTCCACATGCTTTAGTATAAGCTGGTCAAATCCTTCCGCTTTGGCAACAAGCTCTTTAAATAATTGCTGCCCCTGCTTACCATACAGATATATTACTTCGGCAATAAGCTTTTTAGAATCATTATTGTTTGCCAGTTCATATGCCATCTTTAGAAAGCCGAGTGACTTGCCTGAATTTATATATGAAACTGCTTCAATTATGGCATTTTGGCAAAGCAATGTTTGTGTAAAGTACATTTTCACCAAATGGTTTTCAATATCCCTTACCTGCATTTTACCTACCGCAAGTATCGCTTCCCTGCGTATTGCGTGGTCTTCATGATTTAAAAGTTCAATTACTGTGCTTATAGACTGCTCCTGCCTGAAATGTGCAACAAGCTTTACAAAGAACAGTATCTGCGCTTTATCTTTTGAATATTTAATCCATTTGCTGAAGTTGGGCAATTTATCGCTGTGGTGTAGTTCAAATTGCTGCATCAGGCTTATGTGGTCCCACTGATTCATCTCATTATCAAGCTCGAAGAACTTAAATGGGTCGTTGTTACTTACACCTACGTAAGATGCACGCGATTCTTTACGTAATGACGTATTGCGGGCATAAGTGTGCGGAAGTATCTTTGAATCTGAAATTGTCAGCTCAAGCCTTGAAAGCGACTGGAATGCCCTTAAACGAACACGCGTACTTGAAAAATCAAGCCTTTTTTCAAGATAGCTGTCAACTTTTAGGCCTGCAATTATAGCGTTGTAATTTGTAGACCCGATAAGCTGCTTTTCCTGTTTAGCAACATCTTCAAGGGTTGGGATAAGAGAAATATAGGCCTTTTTGTTAAGGGGCCCGAACTGCTCTTGCCACAAGGAAGCTACTTCTGCATCAGTGTAATCTTCAGGAGAAATAAGGATATTTCGCAGGAATGAGAAGATTTTAGGCCTGTGGTCTTTTACAATAATTTCCTTTAATTGCTTAGCACGCCTAACAGTAAATACATTAATCATGAGTGTTGCCGTCATGGCGCAACTGAACATGATAAAAAAGATTGCCACCTGGATGACAAACGGAAATGAGCTAATGGATATCCAGTAGTGCTCAATGTAATCTAAAATGTAGAACATAAAATAGCATTAATTTTGTTAGTTGGGGACTCGGTTATCTTCGGGGGGCTTCTGATATCCGGGGGTAAAATTAACACAATTTTAAGAACCAGTAAAATACTTACATTGTTAATATCTATTTGACCATAAGAATTTCTAATTATTAAATAATTTATTTAATATTATAGATATTTTTCAATCATAATAATCTAATTTTCAATTATTTGCAAAAACAACTAATTATCATTATAGTCTATTAGCCTGTTTAGCAGGTTATTCCATCTTGATTTACGTGCCCGTGCAGTATATGCCGACTGGGCAAGCGCATCTTTATCAGAATAATTTTCATGGAATTTAAATTGCGCATCATTATCAATTACAGCAAAAAGCCCTGCCTGTGCTTCATTGAAAGTTACACCTCTTCTTGAAACAGTTATGTCATTTTCACCATTAAAAGCCACAAGGCTTGTAACATCTGCAACACTCCATACTCTTCTGTCAATATACCTGTTAAAGTCAAAGCTATCATTGTTTTTACCCGGTGATGCTGTTAATCCCGCGTTCAGAACAAATTTATCCTCAATCATTTCAGAGAATATAAGTTCATTAAACCTGAACATCTCTTTATTAAGATACTTATCTCCTAATTGTACAACTTTGCATGCTTCAGCACTATCGCCATCAACTGAAAGCAAGCTGTCACTCTGCACAACATTTATGGTGTATGATTTGCGCGTGTCTGCATCATACATTTTGTATACATTATAATTTATAACATACGGCTGTCCGTCACTTGGCACATATCGCTTTTCAAAAGTACTGTAAGTAAGCAGCTTACCGTTTTTAAACCTGTGCACAACATACACTTTCTTTTCACCCTCATTGCCATTAAGGTCTAGCAGCGTATAAAACATACTTCCTTTTTCCCTGGCAAGTACATAGTTATCACCATGATATTCAACTTCTGTAAATTCAGTTTCCCTTGTCTGGCCGTTGCTGTATACAAACAACATCTTGTTGTTTTGTATTTTTCTGGTTGAGAAGTTCATAGCTCTTATCTAATTTTTAATTAAATGTGCTGCTACGTGCTTTTGGCATTTCGCATTTTTTTGGTTGGATGTGGGTGTCACAATCTTTTTCTGACACTACTACAAGTTATATATAACCTACGTAAATTCGTACATCCGGTTTGGGCAGTTCATCGGTTTTTAGATGTTATTTATCGTGTTTTTTAAAGGTTTATATTTTTGTTAAGAGTTGTTTCAGCCTAATTTATACCTGCATACTAAAAATTCATGTACTTATTTTATAAAGTATTGGTAACAACAACATTTATACAGTTGACTTTTAGCTTGTAATTATTTTTTTGCTATCAAAGAAATTTCTCACATTACAGAATGCTAAAAAAATTACAAAGTGGGTATATGTGTTTAAGGTATTATGTACTTTTAAAAAAAAACTACAAGCCATGAGGAAAATAAATTTAGCAATGCTGGCGCTGGCGGGCATGCTTGCATTTACAGCCTGTAAAAAGGATAAAGGAGACATTTCTAATGCTGAAGTGCATACCGAAGAAAACACAATTCCGCTTGACAGCACTAAGATTGATGCATTTTTTGCTCAACACAAAGACTTTAAAGAGTTTCAGCCTGAAGTAAAAGAGTTGTATAAAAAACATGATTACCATTACATATGGCATGATAAGCACGGCCTTATAGAATTTGCCGAAGTATTATATGACCGCGCCAATGCTCTTTCTGCTGAAGGCCTCCCGGCAAAACTGCCTTACGCGGGGCAGCTTGCTGAAATATTCCACGGGAAAGGCAGCAGTAAGCCTGAGCTGAAAGATGAGCTGCTCGTAAGTTCGATGTATTTTTATTGGGTACATAAAGTATATAAAGGTCTTGATATTAAAGACAGCAAGGAAACCGGCTGGTACCTGCCACGCGAACGTGTGTCATACGTATCTTATCTTGATACACTTATGCGCGACCCTGAAAAAATTAAAGGTGATACGTCTGAAATGTTTGCACAGTATTATAACCTGCGTAAAGCATTGCAGAAATATCGTGCTATTGAGAAAAAAGGAGGCTGGGGAACAATAAACCTCGGCGAGGGCGTTAAGGCCATAGAACCGGGTGACTCATCGCCCGCTGTGGCACAGGTGCGTAAAAGGCTGTTTATGGAAGGCTACTTAAGCAGCGATTCAGGCAAAGCAATATTTGATAATGACCTTGCATCAGGTTTGGCATCATATGCCAAGCGCCATAACCTGGAACCTGAAAAAAACATCACCCCTGCCCTTGTAAAAGACTTAAATACACCAGTAAGCGAAAGGATAAAAACACTCTCAGTAAATATGGAGCGTTGCCGCTGGGTTGCGCCTGAAATGAATACTGCACGGGAATTTATTGCTGTAAACATACCATCGTTCTGGCTGCAGTATATACGTGATGGTAAAGAGGTATTGTCATCACGAGTTGTGGTAGGTAAAGAGCTTAATAAAACAGTCGTCTTTAGCGGTAAAATGAGTTACCTGGTTTTCAGTCCTTACTGGAACGTGCCGCCAAGCATCCTTGAAAATGAAATAAAGCCGGGAATAGAAAAAGATCCTAATTATTTGGAAAAACATAATATGGAATGGGAAGGTGACCGTGTACGCCAGCGCCCGGGCGGAAATAATTCACTTGGCCTTGTTAAGTTTATGTTCCCGAACTCAAACAATATCTACCTGCATGATACCCCTGCAAAAAGCTTGTTCAGTAGAGAAGAAAGGGCCTTCAGCCACGGATGTGTAAGGGTACAGAAAGCGCGCGACCTGGCCATAGCCATTACTAAAAAGACGGAGGATGGGATGCAGCCAAAGTTGATGCGGCAATGAACAAAGGAACTGAAAATAGTTATGCACTTAAGCAGAAAATTCCGGTTTACATCGCTTACTTTACAGCCTGGGCAGATGAAAATGGTAACGTTGCGTTCTTTGATGATATATACTCACGCGACCAAAGGCTTGCACAAATGCTGTATAAATCTTAATCAGGGAAATTCCAGATCGCAATTTCCAAATCACAAAAGTGAATAGATCTAAATCGCAAATTCCAAAATGAAGTCTCACTGAGATTTGCATTTTGGAATTTTTTTGTGTTTGGTCCTTGTGATTTGGGATTTGGAATTTTTTTATTTGGAATTTCCCGTAACCACATCTACCGCTTTAATAAACCGCCGCTTGTATTGGTCTGAATTTAGGCTGCTTATGGTCACTGCCATTTCTTTGCCTGATGATGCATGAATAAATTTTGAATCCATACCATTGGCTTCACATATTATACCTACATGCCCTACAGTATTTTTATCGCGATATCCTGTAAAAACAACAACATCGCCTACTTTAAAATCTTCCGGCCTTACCGTTTTCCCAATAGTTTCAAACCCTGCTGAACTACGCGGAAGCTCAATATCAAAATGTTTAAAAACATAGTTTACAAAACCTGAGCAGTCAAATCCCTTATCCGGATTTGCCGATGCATAACAATACGGCACACCCATATGCTGCTTTGCATAAGTTATAATATCATTACGCAGTGCAGAATGTTTATCTACTGTTGCATATGTTTTAGCAGGCTTAGCTACAGGTTTAGGATTTTCTTTCGCGCATGCAAAAGATAATATCAGGAGAGGAATGAGTATCAGCTTCATATTTCATGTTCATTGAGCCCGCAAGATACATAAATTCTTATAAATCACTCTGCTGTAAGAAATACAGCACGACAGTTTGTGTGTATAATTTCCTTTTTATATTTTAGCCAAAAACGAAGGGACTATGAGGAATGACAAACTTACCGCTATTGGTGCATTGCTGCTTGCTGCAGCCATTTTCTTCTTTATTTTCACCGAAGCTTTTCATCTTATCAGCGCACCTTCAGATATTTCTGTGCTTTTAGGGGTACTCCTGCTTTGCGCTGCCATACTTGTTGTGTTTAAATTGATTGTATACGCTTTTAAAAAACTATTTTAACCAATGAAATCAAAAATTGTTTATGCCGTAAGTGCATTTTTTATTTTTATCATTATGCTGGTAATGTTCAATTCTTGTAATGAGCGTATTGATGCAGGTTATGAGGGTATACTGGTAAAACTCTATGGGTCAGACAAAGGTGTGCAGGACGTAAGCCTTGTAACCGGCCGCGTATGGTATAACCCGCTTACCGAAGATGTGCACGAGTTCCCAACCTATGTGCAGACAATAAACTACCAGGCTTTTACCGTAAATGCAAAAGACGGTTCGGTTTTTACGGTTGACCCTACGCTCTCATTTAAGGTAAAAGACGGCCACAGCCCAATAATATTTAAGAAGTATCGTAAGGATATTAAAGAGATTACAGAAACCACTTTGTTCAATTACATTAAAGACGCATTCCGGATTGAGTTTAATAAATATACCACCGACAGCATCATTAGTAATCGCGAGAAATTTGAATTTGCGATACAGAGCAATATGGGTAATCTGCTTGATAAAGAGGGCTTTTTACTTGAACAAATGACCAGCGGTATACAATACCCCGAAACAATTACGCAGGCAATTAACGCTAAAAACGCTGCTGTACAACAGGCTATGCGTGTGGAAAATGAGCTAAAGATAGCCCAGGCGGAAGCCCGAAAGCTTATTGTACAGGCTGAAGCGGAAGCCAAAGCAAATGAACTGCGAAAGATGTCGCTAAACCCCTTGCTTATCCAACAGCAGTTTATTGAAAAGTGGGACGGTAAAACACCGATTTACGGCAATGCCCCGGCATTCTTCAAGAGTGTGAATTAAAAAAAGCCGCGATAAGCGGCTTTTTATATATTGAATCTAATTCTCCGGGTTATCGCTACCTGTTACAAGCTTTTCAACGGTAGGTGCGCCGGCGTATAATACAGTTCCGCTTTTGCTCAGGCGGTAGCCTTTGCCCGGGGTAAGCTGCCAGCGGTTGTTTACATAAGGCTTATCTTTGCCCTCACGCTTCAGCATTATTGATTTAGAGCCATCCGGCAGGAAAAGTTCGGCCCTGTCACCTTCATCTTCAAACAATACAAAAGCGCTGTACATGCTGCCGTCTTCTTCAAGCTCATCAATAGAATTTAGCCTATAGCCAACATCATAAACACGCACACACTCGCGCTTAAGGTCGCTCCACCTATACCCGGCTGATGTTACACAGCCTTGTGCATCTTTATCATTGCCAACAGCTACAACGGTATCGGTCCTTACCTCCCCGTTACTGTCATCCCTGTCTTTCAGGATATAATCGCATGATACAAAGCCTACAGCCAATACTGCCAGCAGGTATAGCTTCTTCATAGATGGATTTTTTAAGGAGCCTAAAGTTACAAAATATTTATTATCGTACAGTTTCGGCATACAGGTTTGTCTGTATTGTTTCATAACTTATTTTGCCTTTATCATCAACAAAATAGCGTATCAGTACATCTCCCCAGGCTGTGCCGTTGCTGTAGTCTGCAATAATCCATCGGTTATTAAGCACCTGTACATTGCTTATTAGCCATGGTTTATCATTTATGGGCTCGTAACCTACAAGTTTGTTGCCTGTCTTTACAGCATTACCCTCTTTCACCCCATCAATTATCTTGGTTGAAAGGCTGTCGATATTATATTCATAAAAATAATCCATCGCATTGTCGTTGCCTTTCAGTGAAAACAGACCTGCTTCCCCGGCATTTTGGGCTACGGCGGCCAGGCTGTCCTGGGCTTTCTTTACAGATAGCTGCATTTTTGCAATACGCGCGTCTTCAGCCTTTTGCTTGTTTGTAAAGTACATATATGTAAATACGTTTAGCAGCAGCGAAAATATGAAAAGGTACAGGTATAGGTTCTTTTTCATCTTATATGGTTATTTCTAAATTATCGTAGGCCAAATATACATTTTCCGGCAGTTTATCTGCAACTTCAGCATGAAATCCCATCATATGGCTTATATGGGTAAGATATGCTCTTTCAGGCCTTACTTTATCAATCAGTTCCAGGGCTTCAGCAAGGTTAAAATGGCTTTCATGCGGTTCTATACGCAGCGCGCTCACAACCAGCACCTTTACCCCTTTAAGTTTTTCAACCTCATTATCATCAATAAATTTTACATCGGTCATGTATGCAAAATCTTCAATCCTGTAAGCCAGCACTGGCAATGTACCGTGCCATGCAAGTATTGGTATTACGGTTTTTCCTGCAATACTGAATGGCTTATTGTTTTTCAACCTCGCACACATCAACCGATGGTGCGCCGGGATACTTATCTTCATCATTAAAGATATAGTCAAAACGCTTTTTAAGGCTTTGTAGTACACGCTCAGCCGCATAAACAGGTATATCACCCTGGCGAAAGAAAAAAGGGCGTATATCGTCTAATCCTGCTGTATGGTCACTATGCTCATGGGTGAATAGTATTCCGTCAAGCCTGTCACAGCCAGAGGCAAGCATCTGCTGGCGGAAATCGGGCCCACAGTCAATCACATAACTGCCTCCCTCCCATTGCATCCATACCGACACGCGCAGGCGTTTATCGCGGGGGTCGGCACTAAGGCAAACAGGGTGATTGCTCCCGATTACCGGGATACCCTGGGATGTTCCCGTTCCTAAAAACCATACTTTAAACACAGCCGCTTTTTTTACAAAAATAGAATAATTATGTTTCACCAAACGGCCTGTTTTGTTAACTTTGCATATAACCACATTGCTGCTATGAAATTAAAAGACACTGATATTACCCTCAAAGGCGACAGAATAATTGAGCACATACCGTCTATTAAAGATAAAGCGCTGCGAATAAATCTGAATGAGAATATCTACGGCACCTTTGCCGAGATTGGCGCCGGGCAGGAAACTGTTAGGCATTTCTTCAGGGCGGGCGGCTCAAGCGGAACCATCGCCAAGGCAATGTCGGCTTACGATAAAGATTTCAGCGATGCTATTTATGGTGTGGAGGAAGACGGCCGCTATGTTACTGAAAGCAGGCTGAAAAAGATGCTGTCGCACGAAGTGAGGCTTATAGAAAGCAGACTGAAGCGCGACAAGCACCCGCACAAAGTTTTCTTTAGTTATGCCAATACGGTTGCTACTATAGATTTTGCAAAACAATTTAAAGGCCACGGTTGGGTAGGCATAAAATACCAGGTAGAACCTGATGAAGACTATAATGAAATAACGCTTCACATCCGCTTCCGTGAGAATGATGCGAAACTGCAGCAGGAAACACTGGGTATACTTGGCGTAAATCTTATTTATGGTGCATTCTATAAATACAACGACCCAAAAAAGCTACTGCGCTACTTATATGACAATCTCGACAAAGACCAGCTTGAGATAGATACCATTAACTTTTCCGGGCCGCGATTTGCCGATGTTGATAACCGCCTCATGAGCCTTCAGCTTGTAAAGAACGGCATGACCGATGCGGTGATGTTTGACCCAAGCGGGCATAATGTATTGCCGGCTGCCGTGCTTTATAAAAAGAATATACTTGCCCTGCGTGGGAGCTTTAGGCCTGTAACAAAAGTGAACATGGATATGTATGAGAAATCACTTGCCATGTTTCTTGAAGAAAACCGGGTTGATAAGGATAAGACTCTTGTAGTTTTTGAAATTACCCTTTCAAATCTTCGCTCTGAAGGTGAAATTGATGAGCGTGATTTTATGGACAGAGCTGAACTGCTTTGTTCTCTTGGCCAAACGGTTATGATATCCAACTTCCAGGAATACTACAAGGTGGTTGAATACTTTTCAAGCTACACAAAGGCGCGTATGGGCCTAGCTATGGGCGTAAGCAATCTTATTGATATTTTTGACGAGAAGTACTACCGACACCTGAGCGGAGGCATACTTGAAGCTTTTGGTAAGCTGTTTTACCGCGACCTTAAGGTTTACCTTTACCCAATGAAAGATGAAGACGGCAGTGTAATAGATTCTGAAAACCTGAAGGTGCACCCGCGTATGAAAGAATTGTATAAGTTCTTTAAATTCAACGGAAAGGTTATCGACCTTACAGATATTGACGCAGACAACCTGGACATCTTCTCGCGCGAAGTGCTGAAAATGATTAGCAAAGGCAAATCAGGGTGGGAAGAAATGCTCCCTGCAGGTATTGCCGAAGTTATCAAGCAAAACCATCTTTTCGGGTATGACCCGAAGAAATTGCTGGCTGAGCAGGAGTAGTTCATCATGTCTGCCTTTGAAGCTATCATAAAGCGAGGAATTAGCGATTCTATTCCCCGCAAGCTAATCATTAACCGTGAAGAGATTTCCTTTGAGAATAAGAATAGGATTAATGAAACCTTCACTACTTTTTTTAAAGAAGAGATAAGCGAGTATCGTTTTGGTATCAGTTGGATGCAATACCACATTACGTTTGGGCGTGAGTACATAATAGAGATTAAAAATTTTAAAGGTGAAATCCTTAAAATAAATTTTAAATCGTATTTCGGAAGAAACGTAAAAAGCCTACATCAAAATTATCTTGATATCCTTGAAAACCTATGGGAATATCATTTTTCAGAAATGGTTTCCAGCTACCTGAATCTTTTTTCTGCAGGGATTGAATTCTCCATTGGAAATGTAGTTTTTACATATGTCGGAATCATAATAAAAATTGATCGTACGGTATGGCAAAAGGAAATATTCATCCCTTGGGAATGTGTGAGAACGAATAGTTATGCAACATATTTCGCTATATATTCAAAAGAGAATCCGAGCGATATAAACAGTATACATAATTATTTTGAAGATTGGAATACTGATGTGTTGTTTAGTGTGATACGAACAATTTTGCGAAATAAAAATATTGAGTCATACAACTAATACAGGTTATGAAAAACTTTTACATCTATGTGTTCTTTGGAATTTTAATAGCATTCTCATCATGCAGCACCACAAAATCCTCATACTCGGGCACTATTTCTAAAACACAAGGACAAAACATTCTTAATCCCCAAGGAAAGCCTATAATGCTAAAAGGTACAAACCTTGGCAACTGGCTAGTACCTGAAGGTTATATGTTTAAGATGGGTAAGGTAAGTTCACCGCGTAAGATTGATGAGTTGCTCCACGAGATGGTCGGTCCGGACAGCCTGGCCTTATTCTGGCATAAATACCTTGACTCTTATATTACTCATGATGACATAAAGTACCTGAAGCGCATAGGCTGTAACCATCTTCGCCTGCCTTTTCATTACAAGCTTTTTACCAATGATTTGTATATGGGTAAGCGCAATGCCGGCTTTGAGTATTTTGACCGTGTTATTGAATGGTGCCGGCAGGAAAACCTGTATGTGTTGCTCGATATGCATTGTGCACCCGGCGGGCAGACAGGCGATAATATTGACGACAGCTATGGCTACCCCTGGCTCTACTTCAGCCAATCAGCACAAGATGAAATGAGCGCCATCTGGATGAAGATTGCTGGTAAATACAAAGATGATCCTATTATTCTGGGTTACGACATCATTAATGAGCCGTTAGCGCACTATTTTAAAGAACAAATACCTGATTACAACCACAGGCTGCACTTGCTTTACAAACGCATGGTAAAGGATATACGGTCGGTAGACAAAAAGCATACACTATACCTGAACGGTTCAATATGGGCAGGGGATTTTGGCGTGTTTGAAGAAATTCTTGATGACAATATAGTATATGAATTCCATAAATACTGGTTTGATATCAATCAGGGTGCGGTACAGGATTATATAAATTTCCGCGACAAGCACAATGTACCTATATATATTGGTGAGACTGGTGAAAACACAGACGAATGGGTGCGTGATTTCAGGATTTTGTTAGAGAAAAATAATATTCATTGGGCTTATTGGCCATATAAAAAGATGGACAATACCAAGGGCATCATGAATTTTGCCCAGCCTACCGACTGGCCGCTGATTACTAAATATGCCGAAAGCGACCGTAGTTCGTTTGAGAACATCCGCAAGAATATGCCGGACAGGGTAAAAGTTCAGAATGCTTTAAACCAGTTTATTGAAAACTCCCGCTATCAAAATAATTTCCAGAATAAAGGGTATATTGAGGTATTGGGGCTGAAGATAGCCCCTTAATCTCCAAAAGGAGATTTTAGCTGACTTATCCTAAAGAAAAGTAATAAAAAAAACGCCCGGCAATCACCGGGCGTTTTTTATCTATCATCTTTATCTAAAGATTACTTCACTTCTTCAAAGTCAACATCTTGTACGTTGTCGCCTTGTGGCTCAGCATTACCTTCAGGTTGTGCCTGTTGTGCACCGCCTTGCTGGCCTTCAGCCTGGGCTTTGTATATTTCTTCAGATGCTGCTTTCCAAGCTTCGTTTATCTTGTCAAGCGCCGGCTGTATAGTCGCTACATCTTTAGTTTCATAAGCTTTCTTAAGCTCATCAAGCGCGGTTTGTATCGGCTGCTTGTTGGCATCGCTTAGCTTATCGCCAAACTCATTCAATTGCTTTTCGGTTTGGAAAATCATAGAGTCAGCCTCATTAAGCTTTTCCACTCTTTCTTTTGCAGCTTTGTCAGCATCAGCATTGGCCTCAGCTTCTTTACGCATCCTTTCGATTTCTTCCTGGGTAAGCCCTGAAGAAGCTTCGATACGAATGTCGTGTGATTTGCCTGTACCTTTATCTGTAGCTGATACTTTGATGATACCGTTGGCATCAATATCAAACGTTACCTCAATTTGTGGCACACCCCTCTGTGCAGGCGGAATTCCGTCAAGGTGGAAACGTCCTATTGTTTTGTTGTCGGTAGCCATTGGCCTTTCTCCCTGAAGCACGTGTATCTCAACTGACGGCTGGTTATCTGCAGCTGTAGAGAACACTTGTGATTTTTTTGTTGGGATAGTTGTGTTAGCCTCGATAAGCTTTGTCATAACACCACCCATAGTTTCAATACCTAGTGATAGCGGAGTTACGTCAAGCAGCAGTACATCTTTAACGTCGCCTGTAAGTACACCACCTTGTATAGCAGCGCCTATCGCCACAACTTCATCAGGATTAACACCTTTTGAAGGTTTTTTGCCGAAGAATTTCTCAACCTCTTCCTGAATCCTTGGGATACGTGTAGAACCACCTACAAGGATAACCTCATCGATGTCTGATTTTGAAAGGCCCGCATCTTTAAGCGCTTTTTCGCATGGCAGCATAGAACGTTTTACAAGTTCATCAGCCAATTGCTCAAACTTAGCCCTTGTAAGTGTTTTTACCAAGTGCTTAGGGCCTGAAGCTGTAGCTGTTACATATGGAAGGTTAACTTCAGTTTGTGTTGACGATGAAAGCTCAATTTTAGCTTTTTCAGCAGCTTCTTTCAAGCGTTGCAGCGCCATAGGGTCTTTCCTAAGGTCAACACCTTCTTCACTGTTAAACTCATTCGCAAGCCAGTCAATGATCACCTGGTCAAAGTCGTCACCCCCAAGGTGGGTATCACCATTTGTAGAAAGTACTTCAAAAACGCCATCACCCAATTCAAGGATAGAGATATCAAATGTACCGCCACCAAGGTCATACACTGCAATTTTCTGGTCTTTACCGGCTTTGTCAAGGCCATAAGCCAATGCAGCCGCAGTAGGCTCGTTGATTATCCTCCTTACTTTTAGGCCTGCAATCTCACCGGCTTCTTTTGTAGCCTGGCGCTGAGCATCGTTAAAATAAGCGGGCACAGTAATAACGGCTTCGCTTACAGTTGTGCCCAGATAGTCTTCAGCTGTTTTCTTCATTTTCTGAAGTGTCATGGCAGACAATTCCTGCGGTGTGTAAAGCCTTCCGTTGATATCTACACGCGGCGTGTCATTATCACCTTTTACAACACTGTAAGGTACATTGCTTGCTTCTTTGCTGCTTTCAGAGTACTTGTTACCCATAAAACGCTTTATCGATGCAATAGTTTTAGTCGGGTTGGTCACTGCCTGCCTTTTGGCCGGGTCACCAACTTTTATTTCCCCGCCTTCAACAAAAGCAATTACTGACGGGGTTGTTCTTTTTCCTTCAGCATTAGGTATTACAACTGGCTCATTACCTTCCATAACGGCTACACATGAGTTGGTGGTACCTAAGTCAATTCCGATTATTTTACTCATTTTTTAAAATTTATGTTTGTAAGTTTTGTTCTTAATCTTCGGCATGTATAAGACAATCTTTATGCCATATAAAAATATGACATCATATTATGACAAACTGACACTTATGCAGAAAATACATTATTATTCAATAATCAAATTAATATGTGAAAAAATATAATAATAATTCAATATTTACTTTCATTATCACAAATAGTCATTAAATTTTTCATATTTTAGTAAATGTTTAGACCTTTACCATGCCTATCGAAAACAAATACGGAAAATTCATATTATTTTCAGGTTTAATAATTTTTACCTGGTGCATCTGGGTAATAATACACAGCCATCTGCTAAAAACTCAAGTTCTCTTACCTGAAGATTTTGGCCACTTGCCAATGGCTGTAGATGCCGCAGTCTGTTTTATTTTAAGTGCTGTCACTTTACTTATGCTATTCAGGCGTGTGCAGTCGCCATTAACCACTCGTGTTATAAAGATCTTATCATTAGCAATCATTACTTGCGGTGCATTATCTGTATTACAGGATATATTACTTGAATATCAAATCAATATTCCTCTAATTAATAACCTTATCCTTGAGATGTCACCTCAAACAGCTGCATGTTTCATAGTTTTGGGGACTGCATTTTACAATGCCCATAATCGTAAGCGTAAAGTATTTACGCAAAGCCTTCTGCATATTATTACACTCTTTGCATTTATTGTGTTCTTAGGACATATTTACCAGGTTCCGGGTTTTTATAACCTTACATATTTCCCTGCCATGGCAATTTATTCCGCTATAGGCTTTTTATTGCTTTCGGTTGGTGCATCTTTTATTAACCCAACCATAGGGATTACCGGTATTTTTACAGGAGACCAGATTGGCCATCTTATGGCAAGAAAACTTTTTTCCTGATACTTTTCGCCACATTGGTAGCGGGCTACATCAGGCTTTTAGCGCATAAACATCATTTTTTTGAAGTAGAATTTGGCACTGCCCTGCTTATTGTAGTGTTTTGTATTATAAGTCTCGTATCTGTATGGCTTACCACCGCTACCTTAAATAAATACGAAGCAAAAAACAGGGCTGCCCAGGAAAATATAGAGATAATACTTGACTCTGCGCCTTACAGCATTATCAAAACAAACGGAAAAGGTAAAATAATGCTTGTAAATAAACAGGCTGAAAGAATGTTTGGCTACAGCCGTGAAATATTGGTGGGTGAACAGCTTTCCATTTTAATACCTCAAAGGTTTCACGAGATTTACCACACACGGCAGAAACTTGTGCAGGAAAGTAAAGAAATAATGACTTTCGGGAGAGATGAAGAGTTATATTCACATAACAAAAACGGTACAGAATTTCCTGTTGAAGTTATCGTATGCCCGCTTACAATACAAGATGAGCCTGCAACACTCGTTACACTAATAGATGTAAGCCACAGGAAACAAAATGAAAAAATAATTAAAGACCAGCTGCTTGAGCTTCAGTCTAAAAACCAGGAACTTGAACATTTCAATTACATATCGTCACACGACATGCAGGAACCGTTGAGAACAGTGCTTAACTACATTGACATGATTGAGGAAGATTACCCTGAAATCAATCCTGAAGTGCAGATGCATCTCGCATCGGTGAAAAGCACGGTTAAACGTATGAGCAGGATTGTGAAATCCCTGCTTGATTTTGGCAGGCTCGGGCGCAATAAAAAAATGACGCTTACCAATGTAGGGCGGCTTATTGAAAATGTAAAAGAAGACCTTCAAAACATGATTCAGGAGGCTGATGCAATCATCACAGTTCACGGCAAAATGCCGGAAGCCTATACTTATGAAACCGAACTCAGCCAGCTGTTCCAGAACCTGATAAGCAATGCTATTAAATTCCGTAAACCAGATATTTCCCCTGAAATAGAAATCAGCTGTAAAAAATTAAAAGGCTTTTACCAATTCACGGTTTCTGATAACGGCATTGGCATAGATCCTAAATATTTTGACAGGATTTTTAATATTTTCCAGCGGCTTAACCGTGAGGAAGATTATGAAGGCCACGGAATTGGCCTTGCAAACTGCAAAAAAATTGCTGAAATGCACGGTGGCAAGATATGGGTGGAGTCTGAACCGGGGAAAGGAACAGCATTTATATTTACAATATTAAATTTCACTACACAATGAAGCAGCTTAACTGTATAATGCTTATTGATGATAATAAGATTGACAATTTTTTCCATGAGCGGGTAATTCGAAAGAATAATGCTGCCAAAGAAGTTATTGCCATGGAATCAGGACAGGCAGCAATTGACCACATAAAAGCAGGAAACAAACTTCTTCAGCCGGAACTTATTTTTCTTGATATCAACATGCCGGGTATGGATGGCTGGGAGTTCATAGAGCATTATAAACTGCTTGACAATAGCCTGCAGAATGCCATGATTGTTGTAATGCTTACAACATCTGACAATCCTGATGATATTGTACGTGCCAGGACTCATGGCTTGCTTTCAGATTTTAAGACAAAGCCCCTTACAAAAGAAATGCTTGAAGACGTAATTAATACTTATTGTAGCGAAAGCGATTGTGACTGCTAACAAACAAAAACGTTATAATTTGACATACAATAAGGGCAAAATATCCCCAGCCTGTTTTAGCAAAAGGAACAAGGCTAAACCACCTGAATACCTGCAATATCTCAGTTTTTATCCCGATAAGTAATGCAACCATAACAGCTATGGCAAGAGACCGTATTATGGCGGTTTTCCCGAAAAACCAAGCTACCAATTGCAACACCAGCCCAGAAATAATAACAATTGTGATAACTTGCATAAGCTTTTCAATACTTGGATGTACCGTGTACGGATTAAAAAGAAAGCCGAAGCCATTTTCGCTTACCACAACCGAAGAATCCGGCCTGCCGAAAGCTTCTTCATAAATTTCGCTATAACGGAATGGAGCAAAGAGCAATAACCAGCTTAAAACCGGAAGGTAACAGGAAATATATAATACAACCTTCTTCATATCAATCGACTAGAAACAGCGCATTACCAAACAATATGTTTCCATTTTCCCAGAAACCCCTGAAAAGCGGATTATCAACCATATAAATTACTTGTCCCCTACCCTTTTGCTCAACAGCAAAAGTCACAGTGTTTTCAAGCTTTTTCCTAAGGCTGCGGCCAATAAAGCCGAAATTTTTATAACCTTTCGGCACATATGCCACATTCCAGGCTCCTTTAATTAATTGATAATGCTGCTCACTGGTCTTAAGGCTGAAATAGCGGTTGCCTAAGCCATAACTTAAAGGATGTGAAGCGTCAAGCACGTTCTCAACAATTGCGCCCGGCACAGCGCCGCTTATAGCCCTGCGTTCAGCATTCTGGTAATCCAGAAAGCGCGCTTTCATCGCCTCATCCTCAGCTTCTTTAGCTTCGGCAGCCTTATCGTCATCACTGGCAAATTTAGCCAGGCTATACCCTTCCCTGCTGTCAAAAATATCCAATGCCGAGCCTATCGCTATAACTCTGCCACCATTTTCAATAAAGCTGTCAATGGTTTTTTTCTGGCTATCACTCAGGCTATACCAGCCATTGGCAAGCACCAGTGTATTATATTCATTAAATTTTATCCTTCCGAAATTAGCAACATCTACAATGCTTACCGGGTATTCGGCTACTTCATCCATGAAAAACCATACCTGTCCGAAATCTGTCGCACTTACATCACTGCCCGAAAGCAACAGTACTTTAGGAGCAGTTAGCAATGGATAAAATTCCCCGCCGAGGTCACCTCCGTTTATCGAGTAACCACTTTCGATAACCTCATAATCAGGCTTATCCATCAGCAATACTTCCATAGACGCTTCAAAATTTGCCATCGAAGCGTTATCACCTTTCATCACAATGAGGTCACCCGGCTTAACCTTAATACCCCTGAATGCAGCAGCCTTTCGTGCAGAACGTACTTTCACTCCATTTTTATGCAGTTGTGCGAGCAATTTCAAGGCATCACGCCCACCCCAAGGTATGTAGAAAGCATAGGCTCTTTCAAATTCAAGCTTACCTTTTTGCGAAATTTCTTTTTTCGTTTTAGCGCTTAAATCTTTTGCAAGTGCGTAGCTTTCAGTACCGTAGGCATGAGGTAATGCCCACGCTGTAATGTCATAAGAAAGGCTGTCAGTTAGGTGTTGAGCAGGCTCAAACAGTACTTGCGCAAGTATCGCTTTTGGCTGGTTTGCCCTGATAATAAGGTCATTTGGCTCTAGCGTAAAATCTTTCACAGCATCACTTTGATAGTGGTAGCCGTTTAGTTTTTTTGTCTCATCGGCATAAGAAAATTCAATTTTGTTTGTATTCAGCAGATCAGCCAGTTGTGCTGACTTAGCGCTATTTTTAACGATGTAGGTTCTGTACTTTCCTTTCGGGTTTTCGCGGCTGTCTTTAAAATAGTTTCGGAAGTTTTTCACCAGCTTGTCTTTTTGCCAAGAAGCCGTCTCCACCGCCGCCAAAACTGCCGTTGCGTGGTGCGTGATGCGGTCCCGAAGCGTCAGGATACTGCCATTTTTCATGGTTACAGCTCGCCCGGCGCCAATTCCGCCCTGCTCGTAAGTCATACCAACCGCCCCGTTGAAACTCGGGTAGGTATCGCCATAGCTTGGGTAGAAAAGGTCAAAACGCTCTCGTGTATAGTAATTCCAGCCTTTAGTGTCAAACTTCTTTGATGTGGCCTCGCCTATTTTATTGTGGAAATCCCGCTGTGCCGGCGTGATAAAATCGTGGAAAGGCTCAGCCGCCGGTGGGAAAAAATACGGCTCGTTGTAACCCATTTCGTGTACATCAACATGAACCATCGGCATCCAGCTGTTATACAGGCGTATACGCTGCTGCGTCTCAATCTGCGTTTGCCATGCCCAGTCACGGTTCAGGTCATAGGCGTAGTGGTTTTGGCGCCCGCCCGGCCAGGGTTCCATATGTTCCCGGTCGGTGAGTCCGGGGTGTGTTTCTTTACCGGTAACATCGCGCAGCCAATTGCCGTAACGTGAGTATCCATCAGGGTTTAGGCATGGGTCGAGTATCACGATAGTATTCTCCAGCCACTTTTTTGTTTCAGTATTTTCGGGGTTCAAAAGCTCATAAGCTACGGTCATGGCACTTTCGGCTGCCGCAGGTTCATTGCCATGTACGTTGAAACTGAGCCAAACAATAGCTTTATCTGTCGCTGAACCGCTGCCACCCATACCTATCGAAGCAAGGTGCCCGTTGCGTATAACATCAAGATTAGCAAGGTTTTGTGGCGTTGATATAACATAAGCATTAAGGTTTCGCCCCTGATTCGTCTGTCCATAAGGCTGATGTTTAATATATTGGGAGTTTTGCGTCAAGTGCGAAAAGTAGCTTTCAAGCTCATGATAATAGCTTACCTGTTTTCCATAGCCCGGTAAAAATTGCGACGGACTTTTCAGCTGTGCATTAAGTATAGCAGTAAAAAATATAATTGTAAGAAAAATCTTTTTCATTGGTAAAGTTTGTCGGAAACCAAATGTATGAAAATATGGTGTACGCTGTGCATTAGTGGGGTGCAGTAATTAACACATCTTTAACAGTGGGGTTTTTCTTCCTGCCATATTTATCTTTTAAATTATGTTGTAAAACAAAACATGACAAAATTGCAGTAAGATTTTCGGTAACTAAGATCATTTAGAAAAAACATTTATCCGACAATCATTATCTTTGCGTGCTTTTAAAATTTTACTGAGAAATGCGTATATCATACAACTGGCTGAAACAATTCATTAAACTCGACTGGAAATCTGAAGAAACTGCTGCCCTGCTTACCGACCTGGGGCTTGAGGTTGAGGGCGTTGACAAGTTTGAATCGCTCAAGGGCGGGCTTGAAGGCGTTGTGGCCGGCCATGTGCTTACCTGCGTGCAGCACCCAAATGCCGACAGGCTTCGTATCACAACGGTTGACCTGGGTGACGGTAACCCGCCGGTGCAGATTGTGTGCGGCGCGCCAAACGTTGCTGTGGGCCAGAAGGTTCCGGTGGCGACTATCGGGACAACACTGTATGACAAAGAAGGTAATGCCTTCCAGATAAAAAAGGCAAGATTCGCGGCGAAGACAGCCACGGCATGATTTGCGCGGAAGATGAGCTTGGCATCGGCGACAGCCATGACGGCATCATGATACTGAAGGACGATGTAAAGCCGGGCACCCCTGCTTCAAAGCTCTTCAGCATTGAGACTGACGAGGTTTTTGAGATTGGCCTTACCCCCAACCGTGCCGATGCAATGAGCCATTGGGGCGTGGCGCGCGACCTGCGTGCGGGGCTTACCCAGAAGAATGTGAATACAGAACTGATAACGCCATCGGTGAGCAACTTCCGTGTGGATAAGCGTACGCTGAAAATTGACGTAAAAGTGGCTGATGCAAAGCTGGCGCCGCGATACTGCGGAGTTACCATATCAGGCGTATCGGTAAAAGCGTCACCGGCATGGCTCCAAAACAGGCTTAAGGCTATAGGGCTCACCCCTAAAAATAATATTGTTGACGTTACAAACTACGTACTGCACGAACTGGGCCAGCCGCTTCATGCTTTTGACGCTGCCAAGATAAAGGGCAACAAAGTGATAGTACAAACGCTTCCGGCGGGTACAAAGTTCACTACGCTTGATGATGTGGAGCGCACCCTGCACGAAGATGACCTGATGATTTGTGACGAAAGCGGCCCGATGTGTATTGCGGGTGTTTTCGGTGGGAAAAATTCGGGTGTGACGGATACAACGTCATCGATATTTCTTGAAAGTGCCTATTTCAATCCGGTGTCGATACGCAAAACAGCGAAAAGGCACGGCCTGAGTACCGACGCATCATTCCGATTTGAGCGTGGCATTGACCCAAGTATTACAGAATATGCCCTGAAACGTGCAGCCCTCCTTATCCAGGAAACCGCAGGCGGGGAGATAACGAGTGACATCATAGACCTGCACCCTAAAAAGGCGGAAGACATCCCGGTGTTCCTTAACTTCAATAATGCTGCGCGTATCATCGGGCAGGAACTTCCGAAAGAAACCATCAAGAAAATATTGGCGGCGCTCGACATCAAGATAGGCACTATGAGCGATGCAGGCCTTGGCCTTATTATCCCGGCGTACCGTGTGGATGTAACCCGCGAAATTGACGTTATCGAGGAGATACTGCGTGTATACGGTTACAACAATATTAACTTCACGCAAAAGTTAAATGCATCAATATCAAATTCTTCACGTACAGAAGATTATAAATTACAAAATATTGTTGCGGCAAGCCTTACATCGTTGGGCTTCAACGAAATGATGGCGAACTCGCTTACGACTCCAAACTACATATCGCTTACTAATAATTTAAAGGAAGAAGATAACGTAATGATGCTGAATCCGCTAAGCTCTGATTTGGCCGCGATGAGGCAGTCGATGCTGTTCAGCGCACTTGAGGCAGTGTCGTTCAACATCAACCGCAAGCGTTCTGACCTTAAATTATTTGAGTTCGGGAAAACCTACCATAAATCTGGAGAAGGCCACATCGAAAAGAAACACCTCACGCTGACCCTGACGGGCAACCGCCTGCCGGAAAGCTGGGCATATGCACAAAACCCCGCGAACTTCTTTATGTTTAAGGGTTACATCAATGTGGTGCTTACGCGTTTGGGACTAAATAAACTACAGACACAGCCCATTGCCAATGATGTTTTTGGCGAAGGTATGACGTTTACCGTAGGTAACGAAACTGTGGTAGAAATGGGCGTTGTGAAAAAATCCGTGGCCAAACATTTCGACATCAAGCAGGAAGTTTTCTTTGCCGATTTCAACTGGGATGCCATTATTAAGCTGACATCAGGCAAAATAAAATATACCGAGATTTCTAAGTTCCCTGAAGTGCGCCGTGACCTGGCATTACTAGTGGATACAGGCGTATCATTCGAGCAGCTGTACACCATTGCGAAACAATCGGAGAAGTCATTACTCAAGGAAGTGAGCCTGTTTGACGTGTACGAAGGCGCAAACCTGCCTGAAGGCAAGAAATCATACGCGCTGAGCTTTACGCTGCAGGACGCAACAAAGACGCTTACTGACGAGCAGATAGACAAGATAATGGGTAAGATAAGGAGCAATCTGGAGAAGGAAACGGGAGCGCAGCTCCGATAGTTCGACTGCTCGATTTTTCGATTTTCGACTTTTCGAGTGTAGCTCAACTTTCAACTTTATAACTTTCAACTTTACAACTCGCAGAATGCGCATCGACATCATCACTGTACTACCCGAATTGCTTCGGAGCCCTTTTGAGGCTTCGATACTGAAGCGCGCCATAGATAAAGGCCTGGTTGAGGTGCACCTGCATAACCTGCGCGATTACAGCACTAATAAGCATAAGAACGTTGACGACTACCAGTTTGGCGGCGGTGCGGGCATGGTGATGAGCATTGAGCCGATAGATGCCTGTATATCAAAACTGAAAAGCGAGCGCGAATATGACGAGGTGATCTACATGACTCCTGACGGCGAGACACTTTCACAGGGAATGGCCAACCGCATGTCGCTGTTGCAGAATATCATCATACTTTGCGGGCATTACAAGGGTGTTGACCAGCGTGTGCGCGATCATTTCATCACTAAAGAGATTTCAATTGGTGATTATGTGCTTTCAGGTGGTGAGCTTGCTGCGGCGGTACTGTCAGATTCCATCATACGCCTGATACCGGGAGTTTTGAGCAACGAGACCTCTGCCCTTACCGACAGTTTCCAGGATAACCTGCTGGCCCCGCCGGTATATACCCGCCCCGCCGAATACAAAGGCTGGAAAGTGCCAGATGTACTGCTAAGCGGCCATAGCGCCAACATTGATAAATGGCGCGAGGATATGGCGCTGGAGCATACCAAGACGAGAAGGCCTGATTTGTTGGAGTAGTATCTTAGAACGATAGTGTGATTTTGTAATCTGCATTTAGATTCTTAAGATAAGACACGGATTGCAAAACAGTGCCATCCGGATTAATACCGCATAATACATTTACTGATAAATATACTGCTTGAAGTGGAATTTAGTTACTACTTGTTTTTACTGACATTTTTAGGCTTTCCTATAGTCTCACTTTTATGCGCACCGTATTTCGCAAAGATGTTTACGTCTAAAAGCGTGGCCCTTATAACGGTGTTTATCGTTGTATATATATC
Organism: Flavobacterium sp. J372; assembly: GCF_024699965.1. Lineage (NCBI taxonomy): Bacteria > Pseudomonadati > Bacteroidota > Flavobacteriia > Flavobacteriales > Flavobacteriaceae > Flavobacterium > Flavobacterium sp. J372. Next base: position 1,970,663 of record NZ_JAJOMZ010000004.1, on the reverse strand, counting down.
GTTATTTTATTTTGGAATATCAATTTATGGAGACTATGCTGATTATATAATATTCTCATTGGCTTATCTGTATGTATGTATGAGCGTTGTAATCCTCGTGAAAAAGGCCAACGTTGTATTAAAGGTATTAGGTATTATTGGTGCTATTACAATGTCTATTAATTTTCTGGTTGGCCTGATAGGTATAATTATGTTCATTGTAATTTCCCAAGATTATGAAGCTGATAAAGTTTACAAATTCAATAATAATAACAAACATTACAGTTGCCGAAGATATACATTTGGATTTGCAACATTGGATGATACCAGATATACATTTGAAACCTACAGGCAATTCAAATATTTACCACTTGAAATTAAAATAGACAAGACGGATTTTTTTGCTAATGAATCGGATTTAGATTTTACAGATGCAAAATTTTCAGTAGCCATCAAAAGCGTTGACGACCATCGGGAATTAATTTTCAGATCGTCAGACGGTGGCAAAAGCACTAAAATGATAGATTAAGAATCATCTTTACAAAGAATCTAACAAAAAATCCCGAAGCTTTCGCTTCTGGATTTTTGTTTTTGGCAGTGTCGTATTACATAATATAAAACTCGTCCTTTGTAACCGGATCAGGCAGGTCTTCTTCTTCAAGTAATTGCCTGATATTGATTTCAATGGTACGCGCTATAGCCGTTACCGAAACATCGCTCGGCCTGTTACGGAAAGGGTCCCTGCAGGTAGTAAGCTGCTTTTTCAAGTGTGAAGAATACGAATGATATCAGCAGCAAAAGCGGTATCTCATACACCAGCCCTACATCTTTCATAGCGATGCCAAGTATAGCTACAAACAGGTATATGATAAAATGCAGGAACATACGGTATATGGTCGGGAATACTGTGTTATTGATGCGCTCAGCCGCACCCATACTGTCAGAAAACCTGACAGATGTGCTATTGAGCTGGATGCTTTCAAAATCGCTTAGCTCATTCTCCATCCGCAATTTTTTCAGGTCGAGCACATTAAGCTGGAGCAATGCCAGTGGTTTGTTTTTAAAGTCGTGTATGCGCCTTATATCATCATCAGAAATAAATTGTTCGCAATCTTGCAATGGCGGCAAACCTCTGAGCGATTGCCCAAGCGAATAGCACCATGCAACCTGCCGGTAAGCCATAGTACGGATATTCGGCTTCAACTCTTCTTTTTTGAGGAAAGCCTGCAACTGCAATACAAAGCTTCGTGAATCATTTACGATGGCGCCCCAAATCTTGCGGGCTTCCCACCAGCGGTCATAGCTCTGGCTCATTTTGAACGACAAGAGTACCGATATCCCTGTACCCAAAAACGTTGCAATGGTAAGCGGCATTTCAGGAATGTAGGGGTCTACAACGCCTGCTATGAAATAAATAACTGTGGCAAGGATGATGACAATGAGCATTTCATACTTCACCATTTTAAATATATACCGAATCGGGACTCTCTTATCTACAAGCATTTACTAGTTTTTATAAATTAAATGTAGAGAGAATTTCTTACAGAAGAAGAAGCTTTATAAAAACTTTTGCAATTGATTATATATCCAGGTCAAACATCCTGCGGAGCGTTTCCATGGCAGGGTTTATGGCTTTGAGCTTCTCATACTTTTCTTCGGGGGTAAAAGCATATTTACGCTCGGTAGATTCATTCACATACGTTTCAATAACTATGTCATGGTTGTGAAGTTTGCCGCGCAGGTAACCCAGCAATTCCAGCTTATTATTATCAAAATCAACTTTTGAGCCTTCATTCGGCAACTGCAGCTTAATGGTTGTACCTTCAAGAATTGGGTCATTCATCTGCATGTAGGTCGCCATAATCTTCTGCCCGTTATCACTTAGGCGTTGTGCGAATTTGTTCCAGTTCAGCAGCATGTCGGTTTCCGTAAACGGCTCTGTTGGAAGTTCATCAGCATGCTTTTGGTTTGCCTTTTGGGTTTCGGCAAGCTCGCGCATTTTCTTTATGCTCGATAAAGACAATGCAGAGACCTTAACTGTGCCTTCAGGCTCAGGCTTAGGCGGGGCAGGCGGTACAACTTCTTCAGGAGTGTCGACTTCAAGTTCTGTGGTTGGCAATGGCGCAATGCCCTGCGGTTCAACCGAAACAGCAACCGCATCAATAGTAACGGCAGAAGTTTCAATATGCGTTTCCTGCACCGTAACCTTAGCAATTACAGGCGCTCCGTCTTTAAAATAATGCGCGGGGATTATAAATTGGTCAGCTTTTTTTTTTTCTCCGTCAAAAGTGATGGAGGCAAGCTGCATAAGGCAAAGTTCGGTAAGCAGGCGCTGGTTCTGGCTTACTTTGTATTTAAGGTCGCACTCGTTGGCCAAGTCAATTCCTTTCATTAAAAAGTCGTGGCTTGCGCGCTGCGCCTGCGATGCGTAAAGCGCCTGGGCGGCTTCACCGGCTTCAAGCAATACAAGTGTTGCCGGGTTTTTGCAAACCAACAGGTCGCGGAAGTGCGAAGCAAGCCCTGCCACAAAATGGTGCCCGTCAAAACCTTTGGCAAGAATATCATTATACGCCAATAGCAATTCCGGAATGCGGTTTTCAAGAATTAGGTCAGTCACCTTCACATAATACTCATAATCAAGTACGTTCAGGTTTTCGGTAACAGCCTGGCGGCTAAGGTTGTTTCCGCAATAGCTCACTACACGGTCAAATATCGAGAGTGCATCACGCATGGCGCCATCAGCTTTTTGGGCTATGATGTGTAGTGCATCGTCTTCGAAATTTATCCCCTGGCTGCGGGCCACATCGGCAAGGTGCTCTTTGGCATCTTTTACCGTTATTCGTTTAAAATCGAATATCTGACAGCGAGACAGTATTGTTGGAATAATCTTATGCTTCTCGGTAGTAGCCAGTATAAAAATGGCATGACGGGGCGGCTCTTCCAGCGTTTTCAGGAAAGCGTTAAAGGCAGCTTGGGAGAGCATATGCACCTCATCAATGATATATACTTTGTATTTGCCCGTTTGCGGTGGTATGCGTACCTGATCTATAAGGCTGCGTATATCATCAACCGAGTTATTACTGGCAGCATCAAGTTCAAACACGTTGAATGCAAAATCCTCATACGGGTCATCATAACCTTCCTGATTGATTTTACGGGCAAGTATACGCGCACAGGTGGTTTTACCCACACCCCGCGGGCCTGTAAAAAGCAATGCCTGTGCCAGGTGGTTATTTTCTATGGCGTTGAGCAGCGTATTGGTAATAGCCTGCTGGCCCACCACATCTTTAAATGTCTGGGGACGGTATTTGCGGGCTGATACGATGAATTGTTCCATAGAAGAAGGCAAATATATTCAAAGAAATTCCAAATCACAAGTTCCAAATCACAAATAGCCAAATGGTACAAGCCTCAAGTAGTCTTCAGTCGCAGTCACAGTTTTCAGTTGCGGGACAACGCGCAACCTGACCCGAGGCGATAGCCGAACGGGTGAAGCAAACTTTAAACTTGAAACTTGAAACAAAAACAAAACCCGGGGCCTGCATAAGCAACGTGGCTTTACAGTATTCCCGGGTCACACCTTCTAAAATGTTATCTTTAATTCTTGCGGAATGTCAGCGTATAGCCGTCGGCAAATTGCTGTGTGATTGTCATAACATCACCGTCAACCTGCTGGCAGCCCAAAACAAAGCACCATACAAAGAAATCGTCGGTACACGTTGCGGTTGGGTTTTCATTCGGGAAATAACCGTAGGCAAAGTTTCCTGAGTCAAGGAAATCTTCAACAGACTGGTCAGGGTTGTTATTGACTACATCAATTGTACTGTCAGCATTAAATGTCCAGACAATTTGCCCTTGAGGGAAATCGTGGCTCACTCCGGCAATACTTCCTGATACGTTTACCAAGCTCCAGCTGCCTGCAGGTGCGGTTTGCGGCTCTTCCGGCTGCTGGGGCTCTTCCGGCTGTTGCGGTTCTTCAGGCTGCTGTGGCTGTTCAACAGCGGCCGCATTTTGCAAAACAGCGTCATCATCCTGACACGAAGTTGCCAGCAGCACAGGTGCCAGCAGTAATAGTAAAGTGTAAATTCTTTTCATAGCGATTGGTTTATTTGTAAGATGCAGATTTGTAAGAAGGGTTGCGTGAATGTTAAAAAATTATTTTTTTGGAAGCGAAAAAGTCCTGACACATTGCTAACGATTACGCATATTTTGCTATTTTTGTTGCACTTTAATAAGATAAACGCATTAACTCATGAATTTACACGAATATCAGGGAAAAGAAATACTGGCGAGCCATGGTGTGCGCGTACAGCGCGGCATCGTAGCAAGCAATGCTGTTGAAGCTGTTGCTGCTGCAAAACAGCTTACAGCTGAAACCGGCACAGGCTGGCACGTTGTTAAGGCACAGATACACGCAGGTGGCCGTGGTAAAGGCGGCGGTGTGAAGCTGGCTAAGAACCTACAGCAGGTAGAGGAACTGGCAGAGCAGATCATCGGGATGAACCTTGTAACGCCGCAAACGCCTCCAACAGGCAAAAAAGTACACAAAGTGCTTATTGCTGAAGATGTATACTACCCTGGCGAGAGTGAAACTTCAGAATTCTATATGTCGGTGCTACTTAACCGTGGCCGTGGCCGCAACATGATCATGTATTCTACCGAAGGCGGTATGGATATCGAGGAGGTTGCAGAACACACGCCTGACCGTATCTTTACTGAAGAGATTGACCCGGCTGTTGGCCTACAGGGCTTCCAGGCGCGCAGGATTGCCTTCAACCTTGGCCTTAGCGGAACTGCTTTCAAAGAAATGACTCAATTCGTTGCTGCGCTTTATAAAGCGTACATCGAAAGTGATGCCTCAATGTTTGAGATCAATCCGGTGCTTAAAACGTCTGACAATAAGATAATGGCGGTTGATGCTAAAGTTACTATTGATGACAACGCTCTTTACCGCCAGAAGAAATATGCCGACATGCGCGACATCCGTGAGGAGAACCCTATCGAGGTGGAAGCGAAAGAGGTAGGCCTTAACTATGTTGACCTTGACGGTACAGTTGGTTGTATGGTAAATGGCGCAGGCCTTGCCATGGCAACTATGGACCTTATAAAATATGCAGGCTATGAGCCAGCAAACTTCCTTGACGTGGGTGGTACGGCCGATGCCAAGAGGGTTGAGACTGCATTCCGCATCATCCTTAAAGACCCTAACGTGAAGGCTATCCTTATCAACATCTTTGGCGGTATCGTTCGTTGTGACCGTGTTGCACAGGGTGTTGTTGATGCGTACAAGAACATGGGCGACTCTATAAAAGTGCCTATTATAGTGCGCCTGCAGGGTACTAATGCCGAGCTTGCCAAAGAAATCATTGACAACTCAGGCATGCCAATCCTTTCTGCTACGCAATTCCAGGAAGCGGCAGACCAGGTTAAGAAAGCGCTTAGCTAAAATATACGACACTGCCGAAAACAAAAATCCCGAAGTGAGAGCTTCGGGATTTTTATTTTAAAAGTAATTCCATTCCAAATCGTCAAGAAGTTCTGTCTGGCTGGGTTTCCATCTCAATGTGGCCTGCGTGTTAGATGATGAGGCCTCACAGCTCATACCCGCGAAATGCAGAAACCAACCAAAGTGCTTTTCTGCATCGGCCGGAGATAAACTCTCAACAGGCAGGTTAAGGCCTTTGCCTATCTCTGTTGCGATTTCTTTAAATGCAATACCCTGCTCTGCCACGGCATGGTAAACCCTCTGCTCCGGTTGTTTTTCTACAATCAGCCTGTAAACTTTTGCAGCGTCAAGCCTGTGTACTGCCGGCCATAAATTTTCTCCTTCGCCAATGTAAGCTGATGTACCGTTTTGCTTAGCCATGCCTGTCAGCATAGGTATAAAACCACGGTCACCTTTGCCATGCACGGTTGGCGGCAACCTTACAATATAAGCATTAACACCTTTAGCAGCGGCTGCAATAGCTGCTTCTTCAGTAGCTGCGCGTGGCATAACATCTGAGCTTGGCACAACATCATCTTCAGTTATTATACGGTCATAATGCAATACACCAATACCGGAGGTAACAACCAGCGGCTTTGAGGTACCTGCAAGGCTTTCGGCCAATGCTTCAATAACCTGCCTGTCGTCTTCGCAGTTTTGTTTGTACCTGGTAAAGTCATCATGGTTGAAAGCTGTATGGATAACAGCATCACATTCTGATGCGCATTTCGCAAGTGTCTCGGGATTGTTTACATCACCAACACAGGCTTCAGCATCCATCGCTTTTAACCTTTCCGCACCTTCAGCAGAGCGGGATAAGCCAAGCACACTGTGCCCGGCAGATAATAACTCATTTACAACTGCAGAGCCTACAAAACCCGTGGCTCCTGTAACAAATACTCGCATAGTTTTAAATTTCAATACTACAAAGCAAGTAAAAGCTACATTGAAAAATGTGGTCATTTGACCCTTTTTGAGGGTCAGCGCTGCAGTTGTGCGTGACGTATACGCGTTAGGGTTTTAAGGGAAATACCCAGATAAGATGCTATCATACGCAGGGGTAGGCGCTGCAGTAGATTTGGAAAACGAATGATAAAATCCTGATATTTTTCTTCGGGTGTGGCGCTCAGCGTTGTAAGCATGCGCTGGCGGTTGTAATAAATGTTTCTCGATATAAGCTCTTCCGCAAATTTCCTGAACGATGGTAATTCTGCACGAATGTTCTCAAAATCATTCTTTTCCCAAATCAATATTTCGCTAGGCTCTACAGCGCCAATGTTAACTACAGATGGTATAGCCTTGTCATAACTTTCAACATCAAGCGTCCAGGTATGCTCTGGCGAAAATTGCAGGATATGCTCATTGCCGTTGGCGTCAATGCTATATGTTCGCAGTAATCCGCTTGCTACAAATATTTTGTGGCGGCAAATATCTCCTGCTTGTAATATGAGATCGTTCCTGCGAAGCGTTACAGTTTGGGCACGACTGCTGATGAACAGTATTTCCTGTTGTTGTAAATTTATATTGCTTAAGAGGTAATTTTCAAAAATCATATCTCATTATAATACATCGCCTTCACAATCCCGTCAGATAACCCTATTTTCGGCACATAAATGTTGCGGGCGCCGCTCCACTTCATGGCGTTGAGGTAAATGCGGGTAGCGTAGATGATAACATCGGCCCTATCAGGGTTCAGGCCCAGCTCTGCAATACGCTGCTCATATGTCATACTGTTCAGGAACTGGTATTGTGAGTTTACATAAAAATATGAGAGTGGCTTCTCCTGCTTTTTGCCCGACAGCTTAAACAGCTTATTGATGTTACCGCCTGAGCCTACCATTACTATATTATCATAAGGCGCTGTAACGGCTTTAATCCATTTTTCTATTTCCTGCCATACCACCTCATTCACCATGTTATTCAGCAGCCGTACCGTACCGTTCTTAAATGATTTTGAAGCTATGATCTTACCGTTATCAAACAATGAAAACTCTGTGCTGCCACCACCAACATCAACATAAAGATACGTCTGTTCAGCCTTTAGGAAATGGTGAAGGTCGGTCGAGGCGATAATGGCCGCTTCCTTTTTGCCATCGATAATTTCAATCTTTACGCCTGCTTCACGCTCAATAGTTTCCACTACTTCCTTGCCATTGTAAGCTTCCCGCATGGCTGATGTAGCGCAGGCCATATATCGCTCCACCTTGTGCACTTTCATCAAAAGCTTATAGGCTTTCATGGCATCAACCATCCGGCTGATGTTTTCCTCAGTTATCTCACCTACCGTAAAGGCATCCTGCCCAAGGCGGATAGGAACGCGCACAAGCGAACTTTTATTGAATTGGGGCTCCTTGCCCTCCTGCTCTACGATATTGCTTACAAGCAGCCTCATGGCGTTTGAGCCAATATCTATAGCAGCATATTTTTTTATTGAAATCATTTTAAAACTATAAAGCGGCTGAGCTACTCAGCGGCTGAGCTAAAAAAAGCTAAGCAGCTTCTTATAATTGTTCATAAATCACATCAAGCTTGTTGCGGTAGTAGTTGTAGGTTTCCAGCTGTGCGCGGAATACCTTCTCGTCAGGGCGCTTGCGGTATTTGTTTTCCATGTTTTCGCTGTGCAGCCTGGCTTTTACATTACCTTTCCAGCCAATGTCAAAATTGTCTATAAGTTCATTTTTAATCTCGGGGTCATAAATTGGGCAGGTCACCTCTACCCTTGCGTCAAGGTTACGTGTCATAAAATCTGCCGATGATATGAACACTTCCGGCTCACCCGCATTGCCAAATATATATACGCGTGAATGCTCCAGGTAATTATCAACAATGCTAATCGCCTCAATATTGTCGCTCATTCCGGGTACGCCCGGTATCAAACAGCAAATACCGCGTATTTGCAGTTGTATCCTGACGCCCTCACGCCCCGCCTCATACAATTTGTCAATCATCCGCAGGTCAGTCAGGCTATTCATTTTCAGCTTCATAAATGCCGGCTTGCCTGCAATTGCATTCAGTATCTCACGCTCAATAAGCTTGTAGAATTTTGAACGGGTATAGTGCGGCGATACAAACAAATGCTTGTAACGGTGAACACGGTAATTCACATCAAAAAAGTCAAATATCTTCGAGACCTCTTTCATTATCGGGGTGAAGCTGGTAAACAGCGTTACATCGGTATACACCTTTGCCGTAGCCTCATTAAAATTACCGGTTGATATAAAGCCGTATCGCTTTACTTTGCCTTCTTCAAGCCTTTCAACCACGCAAACCTTGCTGTGAACTTTCAGGCCTTTAACACCAAAAATAAGGTTGATGCCTTCTGTTTGCATCATTTCGGCATAAGAAATATTGCTTGCTTCATCAAACCTTGCCTGAAGTTCTATCTGTACTGTCACTTTCTTGCCATTCTTCGCGGCGTTTATAAGTGAACTAACTATCTGCGAATTCTTTGCAAGGCGATACAGGGTAATTTTGATAGAGAAAACTTTAGGGTCAAGCGCGGCTTCACGCAGGAATTTTATAACATAAGCAAATGACTGGTAGGGCGCATTCAACAGGTAGTCTTTCTGCTTTATCCGTTGCAGGATACTTCCTTCAAGGCTCAGCCCCGGTATTGGCAGCGGCACATTTTTCTTGTACAGCAGGTCATACCTCCCCAGGTTGGGGAAATCCATATAATCACGGCGGTTGTGGTAACGGCCTCCAGGTATAACGCTGTCCGTGGTATCAATTTCCATTCGCGTGAGGAAGAAATCAAGAGTGTCTTTCTCTATAGCTTGGTCATATACAAAACGTACCACTTCACCAATCCTGCGGTCTTTTACGCTGCTGGATATTTTCTCCATCAGACTCTTGCTCTGGTCACTGTCAATATCAAGCTGGGCATCGCGGGTTATCTTTATCATATGAGCAGAGATGCTCTCGTAATCAAATATATTGAAGATACTCTGGATGTTTTGCCTGATAACATCGTCAAGCATTATGATGAACTGCCGCTCATCAGGCGAAGGCAAAACCACAAAGCGGTTTATTGTTTTAGGAATTTCTACTACGGCATAGCGCACCTGCCTGTTTATTTCTTCTTCGGCATTTGCGGGCCTCATCACAAGTTTTACGGCAAGGTATCCCGATGTGTCTTTCAGCAGCGGAAACTCGTCAAGATCATTAAGTATAATGGTTACAAGCTCGGGGCCCACACGCTGAATAAAGAAATCTTTAAGGTAATTTTCCTGCTCCTTGTTAAGCTCTCTCTCATTAACCATGAAGATATTTTCCTTCTCGAGCTCTTTTTCAATTACGCTAAGGGTGCGAAGGCTCTCGCTTTGCTGCTCAATAACGATATCGGTTATCTCTTTCAGGAGTTTTTGCGCAGAAATCCCGTTAAGCTCCTTTTCGCCACTATGGCCTTCTTCACGCAGTCGGCGTATAGCAGCATAGCGTACACGGAAAAACTCATCAAGGTTGTTTGAAAATATCCCTAAAAAACGAAGCCTGTCAAGTAACGGGACGTTTTCATCCCCGGCTTCCTGTAATACCCTGGCGTTAAATGCCAGCCAGCTTTTTTCTCTGTCAATATACCTGTTTACCGGTGTATGGTGAATCATATTTCTTTAAATCGCTTGGAAACAATACCTTTTCTGTTGTCCCCCTGCTTATATCTTCCCAACTATCATTGTCGAAAGAAAGAGACACAAAACCTGCCGTAGGTACATTATCTATCGGCAGATTTCCAAAGATATTAACAAAATTAGTAATCGCGCTATTATGACCAAAAAGAATTAGGTTATCAAATTGGTTATCGCAGCTTTTAATTACATTTTCAAGCTTCTTTTCTTCAAAGGTATAGAGGTCGTCTTTAAATATGATTGTTTCTTCGGGCACCGAAAGGCTTTCTGCAAAAATATGTGCTGTATTTTTAGCGCGCTGTGCCGTACTGCTCCACATAACAAATGATTTTGGCAGGTAACCATCAATATTCCCCGCCATGAGGTGGGCATCACTTATACCCCTCTTGCTTAGCGGCCTGTCTTTATCTGTAAGCGGAGCATCCCAGCTTGATTTGGCGTGACGTATCAGAATAAGATTTTTCATACGCTAAAAATTTAATTGTCAATTAATTAAATGTCTGAAAAATTCTTTCTGGCAGTTGCCTAAAATATGTTAATTCGGTATTAAAATTTTATAGGTTATGGCGCCAGCCTGTCGCGCTGCCAAGTGCCGTCAATGGTAAGCTTATACCTCATACGGTCATGAAGGCGGTTGGCCCTTCCCTGCCAAAACTCAATTTCAACCGGTTTTACAAGATAGCCACCCCAGTGTTCCGGCCTTTGCAGCGGCAAATCTTCTGTAAGTTTCCCATCAAGGAATTCACGTGACGGGATAACTTCACTCTGAGGCGAAATGATAGCCCCCAGCCTGCTGCCTTCAGGCCTGCTGTCGAAATACGCTGTTGAAACTGATTCATCAACCTTTTCAGCGCGTCCCTTTATTATTACTTGCCTCTCAACTTCCGGCCAAAAGAACGATAAACAAACATTAGGGTTGGCAGCTATGGCTTTCCCTTTCTCTGAATTATAGTTCGTGAAAAAAGTAAAGCCCTCTTCGCTAAAGCTTTTCAGTAAAACAATACGTGATTTTGGGTAGCCGTCCAGACCTATTGATGATATTGTCATAGCGTTGACTTCGCCTGAAATCCCGGCCTTTTCGGCTTCCTGAAACCACATTGTAAATAGCTCGATAGGGAAATCAGGCACGGTAGCTTCAAGCAGCTGGCTTTTCTCGTATGATCTGCGGTAATTGCTTAGGTCGTTCATTGTCTAGAATTTTGGTACGTTGGTATTTTAGATTGTTAGACTGCAGGATGAATCTGAACATACTGTCGAAAATTCTAATAATCTAAAATTCTAATAATCGAAGTTAAATACTTTCCCGTCATCTGCCAAATGTACATTTTCAAATATTTCAGAGGCTTCTTCTTTAAATAACTCAATCGAGCTGTACCTGGTTGAAAAATGTCCTAAAATAAGCTGCTTTGCATTTGCCTGCCTGGCAATAGATGCTGCCTGTTTTGCGGTTGAGTGCATGGTGCGCTCACACAAATGGGCTTCACTTTCAAGAAAGGTACTTTCATGGTAAATCACATCAACACCATTAAGCAGTGGCAGCAAATCTTCTTTATACATAGTATCTGAACAAAAAGCATAGCTCTTTGGCTGCGGCGGGTCAAAGGTCAGTTCAGCATTCGGGATCACCCTGCCGTCATCCAGTTTTATATCTCCGCCACTCTTTATTTTCTGGTAATAACAAGTTTCAATACCATAATGCTGTACTGCAGCAATATTGAGCTTTCGCTCTCCCGGTTTTTCCTGAAACAGGAACCCGTTTGTATATATCCTGTGCTTTAATGGCAGTGTGGTTACAATAACTTTCTCATCTTCAAACACCACTTGCGGCTCATCACCTTCCAGCTCATGAAAATAAAGGTTATAGCCTGTCCATGAGTTAGATAATTTCAACTGAAGCAAAATGATTTCTTTTACGCCTTTTGGCCCATGAACGTGCAAATCCTGCTGGCGGTTAAGCAATGAAAATGTGGAAATTAAACCTATAAGTCCGTACACATGATCGCCATGCAGGTGAGAAATGAAAACATGGCAAATTTTTGAGAACTTTATTTTATTCTTCCGAAGCTGAACCTGCGTGCCCTCGCCGCAATCTATAAGGAACATCCTGCCCTTCATTTCCAACACCTGTGAAGTAGGATTTGTGAGGGTACGCGGTGTTGCGGCATAGCAGCCAAGGATGGTTAGGTTCAATATTTATTATTTTAAATTCTGAATTTTGAATTTTAAATTCCTGGTATGAAATCTAAATTTACCTGAAGCAAACAATCTGAAATCTGAAATCACAAATCTGAAATCAGAAGCCCAAATCACGCTCAATTTCTTCCATTTCAATGATGTCATGTGCTTCCTGTAATGTAGGAACCACAACCATCTCGTCGGGCATGTCGTTAAAGTCAAGGCCTGATGCCACAACAACAAAAGACTTTTTTGCTTTACGGTGTTTGTTTGATAGCTGCAAAAAAGCAAGCACATCATTTAAATCAAGGCCTTTATCACGAGTGATATCAAGAATTATATTACTGCCTTTAAAACTATTATATTCTGCTGTGATTTTTTCACAGAAAGTGGCCAGGTCGCCTTGTGTATCACGAATTATAGTAGTATGTCCTTTTTGTTCTGTTTTCATTTTAAAGCTGCTGAGTTCCTGAGTTTCTTAGTTGCTTAGCTAAAATACAAAGTTTAAGATTTCGGCTGAACCTAATTATATGTCTTTTAAGATTTTAATTCGCAATCCTTTAATTCTTTATCTTTTCTGCAAGCAGGTATATTACCGCCATCCGTACCGCTACTCCATTCTCTACCTGGTCAAGTATTACCGACTGCTGCGAATCCGCCACATCGCTGCTTATCTCTACCCCCCGGTTTATTGGCCCGGGATGCATAATCACTATTTCTTTATCAAGCGAATCAAGAAAGGCTTTATCTACACCGTATTGCTGTGCATATTCACGCGTTGAAGGGAAGTAGTTCACATCAAGCCTTTCATTCTGCACCCGGAGCATATTCGCTACATCAGCCCATTCCATCGCCTTGCGCAGGTTCGGCTCTACTTTTACCCCAAGTGATTCGATATATTTCGGGATAAGCGTTTTAGGCCCGCAAACTTTCACTTCAGCGCCCAGCATCTGCAGGGCAAATATGTTTGACAATGCCACACGGGAATGCAGAATATCGCCCACTATAACCACTTTCCTGCCTTCAACACCGCCAAGCCTCTCCCGTATTGTAAAAGCGTCTAAAAGCGCTTGGGTGGGGTGCTCATGGGCACCGTCACCGGCATTCACTATACTTGCTTTCACGTTATTGGCGAGGAAATGTGCGGCTCCCGGCTTTTCATGGCGCATTACCACCATGTCTACCTTCATGGCAAGGATATTATTCACAGTATCTATCAGCGTTTCACCTTTTTTCACGGAAGATTGTGCCGCCGAGAAGCTGATTAAATCTGCTGACAGGCGTTTTTGTGCCAGTTCAAAAGATAATTTTGTCCGGGTACTGTTCTCAAAAAAAACATTGGCTATGGTAATATCTCTTAGCGATGGTACCTTTTTAATCGGCCTGTTGATTACTTCCTTAAACTGGTCGGCCGTTTCAAAAATAAGCTCAATATCGCTTTTTGTGATGTATTTTATCCCGAGTAAATGGTTTACGCTCAGTTCTTTCATTCTGTGTTGCAGTAGTTAAATCTAAACAAGGTACACCTGGTCTTCCCCGTCATTGTCTTTCCAGCATACTTTTACTTTTTCATTATTAATGGCATCTACCTGTCTGCCCCGATAGTCGGGCTGAATGGGCAGGTGGCGGCTAAAGCGCCTGTCAACCAATACAAGAAGCTCAATGCCCGACGGCCTACCGAACGACTGTATCGCTGTAAGCGCCGCCCTGATGCTGCGCCCTGTATACAATACATCATCAATAAATACCACTTGTTTGTTTTCCACAAGGAAATCTATCTCTGTACGGTTGGCTTCAAGCGGCTTTTCGCTTCTGCGGAAATCATCCCTGAAAAAGGTAATATCCAGAAAGCCAAGTTGTATACCTTGAACGCCATACTCATTTTCAAGAATCGACTTTATACGTTCTGCAAGGAATTTACCCCTTGGCTGCAGCCCAATAAGTACGGTTTCCTTAAAATCAAGATGCTTCTCAATAAGCTGGCAGGCAAAGCGGTGCAGTATGATATTGACTTCTTTGGCAGTAAGCAATATTTTGCGGCTCATGTGTGCTGGGGTTGTGTGTTTGGTTTGTAAAAATAGGCAAAAATACCGTTGCTGAAAAATACAGGCTCAATTATGTTCTGTCTTAATATTATTACAATTACATTTTTGTTAACTATTGCGCAATATGCATCTGCATACCTTTATGTATCAATAACCTAAAGATAAACATCATGAACAACAGGATCTTTAAACTCAGCTTTTTCGCTATGCTGCTTTCACTTGTAACCGGCTGCGAAGTTATAGGCGACATCTTCCAGGCCGGAATGTGGGTAGGCATAATTATAGTAGTTGCCGTAATTGCTTTAATACTTTGGCTGATAAGCAAATTCAGACGATAGCATAAAGAAAATCCCGTAAGCCAAAAACTTACGGGATTTTTTTAATCATACATTTTCTTCCTGAGTTCCTTCACTTTATCATCGTCAAGGTAATCATCAAAGGTCATATATCTGTCAATTACACCGTTTGGCGTAAGCTCTAACACACGGTTGGCAACGGTTTGTGCAAACTCGTGGTCATGCGTTGTAAATAACACTGAACCTTTGAAATTCTTAAGCGAGTTATTGAATGCTGTAATACTTTCAAGGTCAAGGTGGTTGGTAGGCTCATCAAGCATAAGCACATTAGCGCGAAGCATCATCATGCGCGACAGCATACACCTTACTTTTTCACCACCCGACAATACCCTGCCTGTCTTCAGCGCTTCTTCGCCGCTGAAAAGCATTTTACCTAGGAAACCGCGAACGTACACCTCATCGCGCTCTTCTTCAGTTTTAGCCCATTGGCGCAACCAGTCAACAAGCGTTAAGTCATTCTCAAAGAACTCATGGTTATCTGCCGGAAGGTATGATTGTATTGTAGTGATACCCCAGTCAAATGTGCCGCTGTCAGGTTTAAGGTTGCCGTTTAATATTTCGTAGAAAGCCGATGTTGCACGTGAATCTTTAGATACTACAACAATCTTATCACCTTTTGCCATGTTCAGGTCAACATCTTTAAACAATACTTCGCCGTCGATAGATGCGCTTAGGCCGCTTACGTTAAGAATCTGGTCTCCCGCTTCACGTTCCTGCTCAAAAATAATGGCAGGATACCTGCGGCTTGAAGGCTTAATATCATCAACCTTAAGTTTTTCAAGCATCTTTTTACGGCTGGTAGCCTGCTTGGATTTTGCCACGTTGGCGCTGAAACGCATAATGAATTCCTGAAGCTCCTTCTTTTTCTCTTCAGCCTTTTTGTTCTGCTGGGCACGCTGCTTTGCGGCAAGCTGGCTCGACTCATACCAAAACGTATAATTACCTGAGTACTGGTTGATCTTGCCAAAATCAATATCTGAAATGTGGGTACAAACAGCATCAAGGAAGTGCCTGTCGTGCGATACAACTATTACAGTATTCTCATAGTTTGCAAGGAAATTTTCAAGCCATGCAATCGTTTCAAAGTCAAGGTCGTTGGTAGGTTCGTCCATTACCAGCACGTCCGGGTTACCGAACAATGCCTGAGCCAATAACACCCTTACTTTCAGCTTACTATCCATGTCGCCCATTAGGGTATAGTGGTATTCTTCACCAATACCAAGGTTACTAAGCAAAGCAGCGGCGTCGCTATCGGCATTCCAGCCGTTCATTTCTTCAAAAATTACCTGCAGCTCACCTACCCTGTCACTGTCTTTATCGCTAAAATCAGGCTTCAGGTATATCTCATCCATCTCCTTCTTTACTGAATACAGCATCTTGTTACCCATCATAACCGTCTCAAGCACAGTATATTCATCAAACATATTGTGGTTCTGGTTAAGTACGCTCATGCGCTTGCCTGGCTCAAGGTGTATGTGCCCGGATGTTGGGTCCATATCGCCTGCAAGTATTTTCATGAAGGTAGATTTACCTGCGCCGTTTGCGCCGATAACACCGTAACAGTTGCCCTGGGTGAAGGTGGTGTTCACCTCATCAAACAAAACGCGTTTGCCAAACTGAACCGATAAATTTGAAACTGTAAGCATCTTAAAAAATTTTTGCAAAAGTATGAAAAATAACCGCTCGCACTTTTGTTTAACAGGGTATGCAGCATTTAAATTATTTTAACAGCTTTTTAACAAGCCTTCACTTTCGTAAAAAATACATTTGCAATTAGCCCAAAAGTGTTTTATGCACAAACCTTGCTATTTTTTACTTGTGTTGGTTTTACTGCCGCTCCTGCTGTCATGCAACAGGAGCGATGATAACTATACCGCATATTTTGGCGGCGAAGTGCAGAACCCGCAAACGCGTTATGTGCTATTCAGCCGGGGCAATACTGTAATTGATACACTGCTGCTTGACAAAAACAACCGCTTCATTGTAAAGTTTGACTCCCTTACGCCCGGTATGTACAATTTTAAGCATGAGCCGGAGTACCAGTATGTTTACTTTGATAAGAATGACAGCCTAATGGTCTCAATCAACGCGCGGGACTTTGACCAGTCAATAGTTTTCAGTGGCCGTGGCGAAGCCAAAAATAACTTTATGATGGAACTTGCGCTCGCACATGAAAAAGACAGGTCTTCAGGATTGATGTCTTATGATAAAGAGCTTTCAAAATTCCTGCGGGATATTGACTCAACTTATGCGAGGCGGAAGAATTTTTACGAAAAAAGTAAAAAAACCATTCAGTGGAGTGACGGATTTGATTTCTATGCAAAAGCGCGTGTTGACCTGAATTATTACACTAAAAGGGAATATTACCCTTATGTGCATGAAAGACGTACCGGGCGGGATGTAAGGCCGCAGCTGCCTAAAGATTATTATGATTTCAGGAAAAATATAAACCTGAATAATCCTGCCTTATCTACTTTTTCGCCT
Organism: Flavobacterium sp. J372; assembly: GCF_024699965.1. NCBI lineage: Bacteria > Pseudomonadati > Bacteroidota > Flavobacteriia > Flavobacteriales > Flavobacteriaceae > Flavobacterium > Flavobacterium sp. J372. Next base: position 1,953,514 of record NZ_JAJOMZ010000004.1, on the reverse strand, counting down.
TTTATGAGGTATTATACAGCAATGCTTAATAACAGGGCGGTTGAAAACGTAAAAGATGCCAGCATAAGCGCTGAAAATGCCCTGCGGGACCATATTGCCAAACTTGATATCGCTAACTCATTATTTACTAATGAAAAAATAAGAAACGGTGTGCTTGACAATATTGCCTTTTCTTACTTGCTGGAAGACAGGAACATTCAGCATAACCGTACTTTCCTGAAAAAATACCTGCAACTTTCTACGGATAAAAGCGATACCAACGAAATACATAAAATGGGCCGCGCCATAGCTAAGCTAAACCCGGGGAGCCGCCTGCCGCAAATTCCGCTGGTTACCCAAAACGGACAGTCAACAGATGTGCTGGCTAAAGGTACAACCATAGTTTTCTTCTGGACCACAGTGGCAAAGGTGCAGTTTGAAGAAATATACAAGAAGGTTGTAAGCCTGAAAAAGAAATACCCGGCGCTTAATTTTATAGCCGTAAATGTAGACAGTGATGAGCAATGGAAAAGGGTTGTTACACGCTATGATTTTTCTGCGGCAACGCAGCTGCGCGCTACAGATTTTGCACGCCTTCGTGAAGACTGGGTATTCACTAAAATAGACAGGACCATTGTACTGAACCCTGATGGTACAATTAAAAATGCCTTTGCCGACCTGCTAAGCCCTGACTTTGAAAGCGAACTTAAATAACCCATTGTGAAAAAGCTGCTCCTGATTTTACTTATAGTTCCGTTTCTCTCATGCAGCGATGCAGTTGTAAGCGACAGCACCAAAAACTTTGAAGATAACCGCTGGATGCAAAGCGATGTAAAATCATTCAGCCTTGAGCTGGGCGAAGATATTTCTACAGGCAAGCTGGTGCTTAACTTTTCACATGTGTACAATCCGGGTTATACCAATCTTCCGGTAGCCATAGCAATAACCAACCCGGACGGCGCTACTGAAACTGTCATGGCCAATCTTGAGCTGCGAACAAAATCGGGCAAAGACCTCGGCAGCTGCACTGGCGACATCTGTGATCTGAAGCAAATTATTAAAAAGAGCGTCCCGTTTAAGTCAGGCACTTATAAAGTTACTGTACAACATGGCTTCAGCGGGCCTTACCTGCCGAATGTTTTGATGGTTGGGGTGGTGATTGAGAAGTTAGGTATTTAACCGCCTTTTTTGGCAGGCTTTTGCAGTCCGCACATCCCTACATCTTTTTTGTTGTAATATTTATCAATTTCATCTCTATATGATTTTATAAATATTTTCTCTTCATTATTTTTTTCAGGTAACCTAAAATTATTTTCAAATAAATAGCCAAGAATATCAATTTCATCCTCAAACTCAATATCATCTCTCTCATATAGTGCTATTCTATTATCAAGATATTTTTTGAAGTCATCTTCAGTGTCAATCAGGTCTGAGAAAATCATTAAGTCATATAGCGATATAATCCATGTCCATTTATAACTATCGCTAAGCACTCCAGTTTTAATTAAATATGCAAGATTTACTGAAACTGCGGACAGATGCTCAAACATCACAGAAATCTTTACATATCGATACGGCTTTGTTTTATCTATTGCTAGAGTATTTTGCTTTCCGTCGGCAACATATCGAAATTCAGGACTTTCATTTTTTACGATGTAATTTTCAGCCCTATAACATTGATATGAGCCTTCATTTACCGTATCACGTAATCTATCTTTCAAACCTAGTATTGCTCCTCTTCGGTGCTTTTTGTTAAGCTCGCCAGCTTTAACCTCAATTATGTATAAAGCTTCATTTCCAACGCCTAAAATGTCCAATTCAGGCTCTTTAGGCATATCATCTTCAATAATGTTATATTTTAGAGAGTGATAAAATTTCACAGAAGGTAGCAGCTTTTCAAACAGTTCTTTGGATTTTCTTTCTATATAATTATCACGGGAACCCGAAAAAGAGTTGCCTTTAAAAGAATGTTCATAATAAACATTATCAGCTAATTGTAATAATCCGGCTGTTATATTAAATATATTTCTAAATGGAAGACTTAAAGAAAAACAGTAATATTTTTCTTCATACTTTACCAATGGTTTTGTTTGCGCCACGGTATCACCCAATATAAATCCTCCAAATTTGCCTTCAAGAAAAGGCTTATTATCACCAAATTCATGTGAAAATAGTTTAAATATTTTTTCCTCTTTCTCTCCTTGAGGAATCACCCAAAAAAGTCTGTTATAGCCTTCAATGTAATCCAATGGTAATAAGGATAATGTTTCAGGATTTCTCTCATCATATAAGTCTAAATTATCTTCCATGAATTGCTGAATAAAATGCTTACCTGTTGCAATCATTTTTTCAATAACCATCTCTTGATTATTTTGTTCACTCCACTCCATGAATCTTTGGTGAGCAAGCGCACTACCAAAGGCATTCCCTATTTTAGACGAAACTAGTACATCAAACCTTTTTATAATATTAAAAATATCTTTTGAAGTAAAGCCATAATAACGATTTAAAAAATCATCATGGGGTTTGAATGTTTCTTCATACACTTCAGATATGTGAGATTGATAGCCATCTCCTCTAACGTGCATTGCGTCTTCCATAACAGTGATTTTTAGCCAGTGATCAAATTCATTGCCTCCTTTTGGGTTATCTGCAGACATTTCATAAAAACCAATGTTCATTTTTATTTTCGACAACTGTTCTATGATTTCATTAATTTCCTCTTCATTTGGAACTACGTTTTTATTTTCATTTTCTGATGCTGATGCTATATTCAATGCATATTCTAATAAAACTTCAATTTCATCATTGGGAATAAGCTTTTCTCTATCAGCATGCTCTTGATCTTCCCCTCTATAATCTTCTAACATCTGATTATACAATGTAGGTGATGCAGCAATAAGCTTTGCTCCTAAAGCTCCTAAAATATAAATTTTGTCGTATTTGTTTATCAGTTTTATAGCTATATTTATTTCTTCTTTTATCCAATTGAAATATCTTTCTCTATCAGTTTTAGCTTGATCTAATGCATACCTCCACATAGCTTTAAACTCTTCATCTAAATAAATTGGCTCCATTTTGACTTTTTAAATCAAATATAACGAAAGATGCGAATTTTATTTGATAGCAAAATACACAAAAACTGCCGGAGAAGCAAAACCTCTCCGGCAGTCTTAAAAAGTTTAGTTCAGGAATTCCGCATGCCGTGATCACATGCCGTGTTGCTGACCGGTTTCCGCTTGCGCGCCGGCGTAGGTTTTTGCCCTGCACGAACGGGTGGAAAGTGCAGCGCCCCTTACAGCCTCCATCGGCAATACTGACTACCCGTCATCTTCGTTTGACCGTTTTTGACTGGCTATGCCATCCTGCTCATGTTGTAAAGGTACAACTGCAAGTGTTTAGCTTATCTTAAAGACGGCATAAGGTGTTGTTAATGTTCTGATGAAATAAAAAAAGCAGGCCTGTAAGCCGGGTTCTGTCCTCTCGTTTGTAAAGAAGCCTTATCATTTATCTGGCCCCGGCATTGCTGCCGTGGTCTATCTGCCTACCCCCGGCATCGGGCGGGCCGCCCTACATATAGCCGGTATACATGGCATTTCACCGCATAGAGTTTACCTGGTTTCACTACAGCATTACCTGTACATACTTTCTGCTGCACTTGTCCTCCCCTCGCCTAAACGAAGGTGGCGGGCGTTACCCGCTATGCTGCCCTCCGGTGCCCGGACTTTCCTCCCCCGAATTAACGGAAGCGATAAGGCGGCCTGCTTTCCGGCAAAGATACTTATTTCGATTATTAGATTTTTCGACCATTCGATATTTCGACAGTTTCATTTATGTCCAGTCTTGCAATCTAAAAATCTAAAATTCGAGTAGTCGATTCTATAAGAATTTTCCTCTTTTACATTTAACATTTCATTGGCAGCGGTAAAAACGGTAAAGCCGTAATTTTAATTCAGGAACAAAACAACCATAAAACTTACAATCATGGACAGACAGATGTATCACTACGCAACGGTTTCTAAGGCCTTGCAGGACCTGGCCGATAAAGGCTTTACAACCGATTTTAACCTTGAGGAGGACCGTATAAAAGAACATTGCGACGAATTTGAAATTGTTGAAATTTACCGCTACGAAGGTGAAACCGACCCGGGTGACGAGGCTACCGTTTACGGTATAAAATCTAAAGACGGAGAAAAAGGAGTATTTGTAGCAGGGCACATGGCCTATAGCGAAGGCAGTGCTGCCATGATGCTGCACAACCTGAGCATTAAAGGCCGCGACACAGGATGTGAATCATAATGAAAAGGCTTCACAAGAAACTTGAAAAGATAGGGCGAGACCCTAAAATAACCGCCAAAGCCGTTGGCCTTCGCTATTACCTTAACACAGATAAAGGTTTTTACAGAAAGCGTAAGTCCGGCGGTTTTGCTTATGCGGATGAGCTTGGCACACCCGTGCGTGACAAAGCTGTGCTTGAACGTATAAAAATGCTTGTAATACCGCCGGCATGGGAAAACGTATGGATTTCACCTTTTGAGAACGGACACCTGCAGGTTACAGGTATTGATGCCAAAGGGCGTAAGCAATATCGTTACCACCCCGAGTGGAACAAAATACGCAACCAAAGCAAATTTTTCAGGCTCAGGCGGTTTGCACTAGCTTTGCCAGCTATCCGCGAACAGGTAGATAAAGACCTGAACCGTAAAGGCCTGCCTTATGAAAAAGTTGTGGCGCTGGTAGTACGGCTTATAGAACTGACGAACATTCGGATAGGGAATGATGCCTATAAAAAGCTGTATGGTTCGTTTGGGCTTACTACTCTTCGTGATAAGCACGTGAAGTTTGAGGGTTCAACCGTCACATTTGACTTTACCGGAAAAAAGGCGTAAAGCATAAAATAAAGCTGCAAAGCCGAAAGATGGCTAACCTCGTTAAGAAGTGTAAGGAAATCCCGGGGCATGAACTTTTTCAGTATTATGATGATGACGGCACGCACCACACCATCGGCTCGGCTGACGTAAATAACTACATTAAGGGAATTACGGGTGAAGACTTTACAGCAAAAGATTTCCGGGCATGGGCTGGCAGCCTTAATGCACTGTGCAGTTTCCACGAACTGGGCGAGCATGGCGGCATTACAGATTGTAAACGTAAAGTTGTGAACGTACTTGACTCAGTTGCCCAAAAGCTTGGCAATACCCGGACAGTTTGTAAAAAATATTACGTGCATCCTACGGTAATTGCATCTTACGAAAAAGGCACGCTATGGAAGTATGTACCTAAAAACTTTGATGCGGGGCAGGAAATGAACGCTCAGGAAAAAGCTTTATTAGAATTGCTTACTACAGAAGATATTGCAGAAGTAGCAGCTTAATAATTACGAATTATGAATTACGACTACTGGTTAGATGTTTGAAATCAGAATTTTCATAATTATAAATTTTATAACATTTTGTTATATTTTTATTATTCTTCCGTAATTATTTGTTTTAGCGAAGTATAGCACCATAACTTTGCCTAAACTTGTAATTATGGAAACAAAAAACCTGCTGTCACTTGCAACTGAATTCGGCTGTCCGCTATATGTTTATGACGCTGAAAAAATCCAATCACAATATACACGGCTTACAAATGCTTTCTCTAAAGTAAAGAGCCTCCGCATAAACTATGCTGTAAAGGCTTTGTCTAATATTTCAGTTTTAAAGCTGCTCAGGCAAATGAACTCCGGGCTGGATACTGTTTCCATCCAGGAAGTACAGCTGGGCCTGATAGCAGGTTTTGCTCCGCATGATATAATTTATACCCCAAACGGCGTTTCGATGGAAGAGATTGAAGAAGTAGCGGCAATGGGTGTACAGATAAATATTGATAATCTCTCCATACTCGAGCAGTTTGGCGCTAAACACCCTGACACACCGGTTTGCATACGTATCAATCCACACGTTATGGCAGGAGGCAACAGCAACATTTCTGTGGGGCATATTGACAGTAAATTTGGTATCTCCATTCACCAGATGCCGCACCTGCTGCGCATTGTTGAGAATACCAAAATGCACATTAACGGCATACACATGCATACCGGCAGCGATATACTTGATATTGAAGTATTTCTCTACGCGGCCGAAATTCTTTTTGAAGCGGCAACGCATTTTAAAGAACTGGAGTTTCTTGATTTTGGCAGCGGGTTTAAAGTTCCGTATAAAAAAGACGATATAGAGACCGATGTTGAAGAGTTGGGCAAAAAGCTTACCAGGCGCTTTAATGAGTTCTGTAAAAAGTATGGTTGCGAACTCACACTGGCCTTTGAGCCCGGCAAGTTTCTTGTAAGCGAGGCTGGCTACTTCCTGGCAAAGGTAAATGTGGTGAAGCAGACTACTTCAACCGTTTTTGCAGGAGTTGACAGCGGGTTTAACCATCTCATCCGCCCTATGCTGTACGGTTCGCAGCACCATATAGAAAACATAAGCAACCCAAAAGGTAAAGAGCGCTTTTACAGTGTAGTAGGCTACATCTGTGAAACCGATACTTTTGCCAGCAACCGCCGCATAGCAGAAATAACCGAAGGTGACATCCTGTGTTTCCGCAATGCCGGGGCCTATTGCTTCTCAATGGCAAGCAATTATAACTCCCGAACGCGTCCTGCTGAGGTGCTGTGGCATAACAGCAAAGGGCACCTTATTCGCCAACGGGAAACATTTGAAGATATTGTTAGAAACCAGGTTGTTATTGATTTGTAAAAGGTTGTGCCGTATATTTGCCATATGAAGTACATCAGGCAGATATTTACCGGCAGGTTGTTATGCGCCTTATTGGCGCTGCACGTGCTTAATATCAGTATTGATACGCCAAGTACTGCCATCCGGGGAAGTGCCGAGGACTTAACCTATAATAAACAGGAAAGTATTGTAGAATACCTTCTCGAAAAAGTTTTCTTTGAGGAGAATGTCATTGCTGAATATGATGAATGTGATAGTGATGATTCAATTGCAAAAAAAACTGCTTTTAGCATTGACTTTTTCGTTTTGCCTTCAATAACTGAAAATATACCTTCATTTTCAGGAGATGTAAGGAAAGATACTTTCCACAATGTAACATCAGCCGGAGACATCCTTACAGAAATACACTCTCCCCCACCCGAAGCTTAAGTAATATATAATCTACAATTGCCTTTTGGCACAAGAATTTACTATTACTTAATCTTACAATCAAAATGAAAAATATGTTTCGCATGGCGCTATTGGCCGTGCTTTTTGCCGTGCAGATTGTTTCGGCACAAGATAATACTGTTATTGACAGCCTCTATATACACGAAGTTGAAGAACGTAAAGACCCACCCAAAGTACTGCACGCCGAGCCGTTGTTTATAGACCTCATCCGCGACCTTGGCGCACGAAAAGGGGAAAAAGAATGGAACGTTGGGCTTGGGCTTGCAGATAATAACACTTATGATCAATATACTGCCCTTGTTGAATATGAATGGGCGCCAATAGACAGGCTGGGCCTTGAGGTAGAACTTCCTTTTTCTTTTCATTACCCAATGGAAGGGGCAGCCAACGTGCCGGGAAACCGTCTTAATAGTTTGAAATTAGCTGGCCAATATTCCTTTTTTGTGAACGAGAAAATTTCTACGTCAATGGCTATCGGCTATATACATGAGTTTGAACTTAGCGACTTCAGCCACTATGGTAAGGGCAGGCTCTTTACCGGAAATGTATATAACCCGTTCTTTATTGCCGCAAAGCGCTGGGGGCAAAATTTCCACACCCTGCTATACACCGGTCCGCAGTTCTTCCATCATTTTGAAGGCAACAGCATGCATACCGTCTGGCAGATAAACAGCAACGTGCACTACATGATTCCCGGTACGCGCAATTTTGTCGGGATTGAATTCAACAAAGAGGTTACAAAGCATGATTTCGAGATGACCATCCGCCCGCAAATGCGCGTAGGCATTGCCGATAACCTGCTGATAGGTATTGTGACGGGCGTACCAATAAAACGCGAAAATGAACGCTTTAGCTCATTTCTACGGCTTATTTATGAACCGGGACACTAACAAAAAGCCTTGCTAAATGCAGGGCTTTTTGTTGCGCCTGTTATTTGTAATCGCTATTTTTACTCTATGGAAAACAAACCAACCCTGCGTAGCGTCGAGGTTACGCGCTATGTTACTCCACTTCGCGAAGGCGGCTCACTGCCTGCCATTGCCGAGGCTGATGATGGCTTTAACTATGTACTGAAGTTTCGCGGTGCAGGGCATGGCACCAAAGCGCTTGTAGCAGAACTCATTGGCGGAGAGATTGCGCGCGTACTTGGCCTGCCGATACCGGAATTAGTTTATGCCAAACTTGATGAAGCCTTTGGCCGGACCGAGGCAGATGAAGAAATTCAGGATTTGTTGCAAAATAGCCAGGGGCTCAACCTTGCGCTGCATTACCTGCAGGGGGGCATCAACTTTGACCCGGTTGTAACACAGGTTGACGAAAAACTGGCTTCGCAAATTGTGTGGCTTGATTCATATATTACAAATGTTGACCGTACCTTCCGTAATACAAACATGCTGCTATGGCACCAGGAGCTTTGGCTTATAGACCATGGCGCGTGCCTTTACTTCCATCACTCGTTTGATGACCCTATAGGCCATGCAAAGACACCATTCGCACTGATTAAAGACCATGTGCTGCTGCCACGCGCAGCAAAACTGCAGGAAGTCGACGCAGAATACAAGGCGCTTTTAACCGAAGAAAAAATACGCGCTATTGTAAACCTTATCCCGGATGATTGGCTCCATTGGGAAGAGCTTGATAAGTCACCTGAAGCCATTCGCGATGTGTACGTTCAGTTCCTGATGACACGTTTACAAAACTCAGATATATTCACTAAACAGGCCATCAATGCAAGAGAAGCACATATATGAGTATGCAGTAATACGCATTGTGCCGCGCGTTGAGCGTGAGGAGTTCATTAATGCCGGCATAGTAATTTATTGTAAGCGAAAGAAATACATAAAGGTATTAGTTAGTATTGATGAAGCAAAACTCTTAGCATTGCATCCATTGGCGGAGGTTGAACAGATAAAGCTCAATCTCGATTCATTTGAACGCATTGCAGCAGGCGCAAAGGATGGTGGCCCCATAGCGAAGCTAGAGATAGACGAACGTTTTAGGTGGCTTACCGCAGTGCGCAGTTCTGTCATACAAACCTCACGCCCCCACCCCGGACTTTGTACAGACCCGGAAGTTGCCGCATTGAAACTGTTTAGGGAGAACGTTTTGTAGTTGCCTGTTTACCGTGACTGCGACTGAAAACTGTCTCAAACGCCCCTAAAATTGTCTCTTTTGCCAAGCCCGTGCTGTTGTGTAATGCGTAAATTTGGGTATAACTTAAACATCAACAAATATGAGCAGTGTAAAACAAATGTTTTTAAATCTCCCGGTGAAAGACCTCCGGGTTTCTATAGACTTCTTTACCAAGATTGGCTTTTCTTTCGACCAGACTTTCACTAATGAGCAGGGAACGTGCATGATTATCGGTGAAAATATCTATGCCATGCTGCTTACAGAAGAATTCTATTCTACATTTATTACCAAAAGCATAGCTGATGCCCGGCAAAGCAGCGAATTGATAACAGCGCTTGCTGTAGGTAGCCGCCACGAAGTTGACAAGATGGTTGACAGTGCCGTAGCCGCAGGCGCAACAGGTGATAAAATTGAAGACCACGGCTGGATGTATGGCCGCTATTTTGAAGACCCGGATGGGCACATCTGGCAAATTTTCTACATGGACATGAACGCGATACCGAAAGAATAAGGTAAAATTCAATTCGTCATTCCATTTCGACCGAAGCGCAGCGGAGCGGAGAAATCTTAAACAGTCATAATTTGAGATTTCTCCTGCGTCGAAATGGAATACTCTTTATTAAATCACTCCGCCAAAATCTGCTCCAGCTTTTTCCTTTCAGCTTCAGGAAGGTTCGGAATTATGGACATGAACAATCCGCGGTACCCATCTTTCTTTAGCAGCTTTCGGATGTTATCACGTCCGTATTTAGAGAATTGCCATTTGTGGTGCGTTGTTGCGTTTACTAGGTTTTCCATCACAATAGGATCCTGCTTTCCAATATAAAGAAGGCTGTTGAGGGCATTCTGGCGAATAGTACTCTCATATCGCGGTGAGGCATATTGCAATAGCTCGGCATAGAAGTCAGGCTTTTGTTCAGGTTTATAATCTTTAGCGCTATAAGCCAGCGTAAGCCACAATATACGGAGGTTTTTATCATTAAACCCCACCCAAGTTTTCGACTTCTCCAAAAATTCGGGCTGGCGTTCCGGGAATTTGCTGCATAACACATTCAGGGCAACTTCGCGGGTAATGTATGAGTTATCATCAAGCAGTGTTATATATTCATTCACAAACTCCGGCGGAATGGTAGTAACCGTACGCGCTACTGCCTGCCGTTGCTTAAGGTTTTTACTTTTCATGGCAATGCGTATAAGCTCAGCTTTCTCTGCAAAAGGCACCTGTGCCATCTGGAAAATCACTTCTTCTTTAATAGGGCTGAAACTGTCTGACAGCAGTATTTCCCTGAAAGTTTCTTTATTTTCAGCAAACGGCTTGCCTTGTAAATCTCCCAACGCCAGGTACTCTTTCATAAAATCATTTTTGCTGAGAATGGCAAGTGCTTCCTCAACTTCAAACTTAGGCGATTCCAGCCAGCGTTTTTTGAAGGCAGCGGTGTCATAGCTGCTTACTTTATTTATTTCGGCAAGAAACTGGTCGGTATTTACATTTTTATAGGAGTATTTTTCCAAATATGCCTTAACGGCTTTCCGGAAAGCCGCATCTCCTATCCCATCGCGAAGCACATGCAGGGCCCATGCGCCTTTCTGGTAGAATGACAGTGAGCTTGCCTTCTCATTCAGTATAGGGATTGTGTCATTTTTTGATGCCTGCTGTATGCGTTCTGCAATCTCATACATTTCGTAATTAAAATGGTCTTCACCGAAAAGTTCCTTTTCAACCAGCAGCGCATAATACGTTGCAAAACCTTCCTGCAGCCAGTGGTGCTTACCGCTTTCGGCAGTTACTAAATCTCCAAACCACTGGTGTGCCAGCTCGTGTGCATTTACGTTGATGTAATTACGGTCGTTAAACCCAATATCATCCACAACAAAATCCTGCGAGAAAATGGTTGATGTGGTATTCTCCATGCCTGCATACAGGAAGTCAAGGACAGGCACCTGGCGGTATACACCCCAGGGATATTTCACACCGATTTCTTCCTCCAGAAAATTGAACATCTCATAGCTGTAACGGTACGTTGGTTCACGTTTAAGGCTGTCTTCATGGCGCAGGTAAAATTCCATTGGTGTACCGTTAGCAGAGTCCATTCGCGATTTGCGGAATTTACCTATGGCAACCATCACGAGGTAGCTGCTCATGGGTTTATGCATTTTATAGTTGTATCTTTTTGAAAGGCCTGCTTTATCTACATCTATAAGGGTTCCATTTGCAAGATTTTCATAATCATATCCATAATATTCAACAGATAAATTAAATACCACCTTCTCATTCACATCATCAAAACTGGGCAGCCAATGGCTGGTATACTTGCCCTGCCCCTGTGTCCATATCTGGTCATCATTGCCATCCTTCACAAAATACATGGTTTGTTTCGGCTGGGCTTCGTAAGCAAATTCAACAGTGTTTTTACCTTTTTTATACCCTTTAAAAAGTTTTAACGCCGTTGATGATGAATTCCATCCTCCTCTTTCCTTACCATTTATCGCGACGTGTGTAAATTTCATGTTCTTCGCATCAATGTAAATGGTATCTGGCTTGCTTTTTACATCGAATGTGTATACAACGGTACCCATTACCTTCTTTTGCGGAACATCAAATGCCAGGTTAGCCTGACATGTTTTAAAATCAACGTTTTTAGTTTGCTGCGCAAACGATACAATTGAAGAAAAAACGAAGATGTACAGGATTAAAATTCTCATGTATGAATACAATTTTTACAAAGCTAACCAAAAGCAACAATAATGCCCTAAACGCAAAGTTAAAGATATAGGGTTGTACATTATAGAATCCTTATTTTTATATCCTGATAAAACAATACCCTTATGGTTTCCCTTAAACGATATCTTTCCCTAATATTTTTATTATTGAGCTTTGCTGCCGGCGCCCAGCTTACACCAGCGGAAAATACGCAGCCGGCTAAACCCGAAACGCCGTCTGACTCACTGGGCCGCCGCACCCCGCGTGGTACTGTTGATGGCTTTTTGAAAGCGATGAGCGACCAGAACTACCAGCGTGCCAGCCAGTACCTTGACCTGAAACGGTCTTTGCGCAACAAGCCAAAGGAAAGGGAACGTATTGTAAAAACACTGCAGCACTTGCTTGACAGTGGCGGGAGTATTTTACCAACGGGGCTAATAAGCGATAAATATAGCGGCAAAACCGATGATGACCTTGAAGAAGGACTTGATGCGGTAGGCTCTGTAACGGCTGACGGGCAGGTACTTAACCTGATGCTGGAAAATACTCAGGCAGCAGCAGCACCGCCAATATGGCGCTTTTCCAGGGAGACCGTTGACGGTATTTCAAACGTTACCATTAGCGAAAACCTGCTTATTGAAAAAGTGCTGCCACGGGTACTTGAAGTACGTACGCTGGCAGGTGTACCAGTAGGCCACTGGCTGGCGGCTATTGTGATAATGCTGATATCTTACCTTGTATCATGGGGTATAATATCATTGATTATTTTTATGATGGCGAAAGCGTGGCGGCTTGCCAACAAACCCCACATAGCAGAGGGTATCAATGCATTTAACCTGCCGGTAAGGCTGTACATGGCAGTATGGATGTTTGTAATCATATCGCAGCAGGCAGGCATTTCCATAATCATAAGACAGCGTTTCAGTACTATTACAGTAACCATAGGTATAATAGCCATTCTTATACTGCTGTGGAGGCTTAGCGACGTTATAAGCACCTACACCAAAAACCGGATGACGGTGCGTAAGCGTATTTCTGCCATCTCGGTGATATTGTTCCTGAGGAGGTCGGCCAAGGTTGCCATTGTTCTGTTTGGTATTATAGCCATACTCGGGGTAATAGGTGTAGATGTGCAGACCTATATAGCCGCACTTGGTATTGGTGGTATTGCCCTGGCACTGGGTGCACAAAAAACAGTGGAAAACCTTGTAGGCAGCGTAACGCTTGTAACCGACCAACCTATACGTGTGGGCGACTTTTGCAAAGTTGGCGATGTCTCGGGCACCGTTGAGGCAATCGGCATGCGCTCTACCAGATTGCGAACCGGAGCACGCACAGTAGTGACAATTCCAAATGGCGCGCTGGCAGCTACCAACATTGAAAACTTTGCGCACCGCGACAGGTTTTTATTCAGCCCTACATTCCAATTCAGGCTCGACACCACGCCTGACCAGATACGTTTTTTGCTTGTTGAGTTAAGGGCAATTTTGTATGCACACCCCTGCGTAAACCCTGACCCTGCCAAGATACGTTTTACAGGTTTTGGTGAAAGCTCGGTAAAGATTGAAGTATGGGCCTATATTGAGGCGGCGGGATTTGACCAGTTTCAGGAAGTACAGGAAGACATACTGCTGCGCATGATGGATGTGATTGAACAAAGCGGCACCAGCCTCACAGTGCCGGCACAAACCATTTTTATAGGCCGGGATAAAGGCGTATCTGAAGAAAAGGCACAGCAGTCAGCTGACAAGGTAAACAACTGGAAAGAAAACCATGAACTGCAGCTGCCGTCTTTTGATACCCGGAAGATTGACGAGCTAAAGGGTTCTATCAAATATCCGCCTGAAGGCTCGGTAAAGGCGGAGGATTAAGTTTTTTTGTGTATCATTGCAATAAATTTTTTTTATGCAAAAATACCTTACTATCGCTCTCCTATTTATTTCTTTCATTGCGCAAGCACAAGTTAATGCCGAAGTAATTGAAATAAACCAGCAAAGTTCCGGAAATGCGCAAAACTTAACTCCCGCAAATAGTAGGGTTTATTTTTCTGCACAATATAACCGTAATCATAACGATTGGGGACTATACTACTATGATAACACAACCTCTAAAGTTAATTTTGTAAAAGGGTTTGCAAACTCGAACATTAGCAAATTTGTAGTAATTAATGATGTTCTTTTCTTTTTGACGGAAATAATGGTATCTGGCGAAGTGACGGGACAGAGCAAGGCACACAGCAAATCAATACAACAACCTCATTTTTTTCCGGAACGGTTGGAAATATCTCAGTGTATAATAATAAGCTATATTTTGTTTTCCGGGATTACAACAGTAACACAAAAATATGGATGACCGACGGAACCGATGCAGGTACCCAAACATTGACTGATTTCGGGCAGAATGGATTCAATAACTCACTTGAGCTTTTCACATTTGGCAATAAGTTATATTATATAGCACATACTGCAACATACGGACATGAAATTTGGGTTAGCGACGGAACATCAGCAGGCACTTGGTTACTGAAAGATATAAACCCTGGGACATCGTCTTCAAGCCCATCAAAAATTATTGTTTTTGGCAGCCACTTTTATTTTCTGGCAAATAATGGAACAAATGGCTCTGAACTATGGCGCAGTGATGGCACCACACAGGGAACAGTACTATATAAAGAATTTGTGCCTGGAATGGCAAGCGCAATAAATTACCAGCCGGGGACCGCTACAGCTTCGTACTTTGTATTTACCGTGGGTGAGGCCGGCGGTATAAGGAAATTTTGGAGGTGTGACGGCAGTGAGGCTGGTACATACCCGCTTAAGACTGTTTCAACTTCAGGGCAAAATTTTACCAATTTTGCTGTCTTCAATGACGAAGTTTACATGCTTGGAGGCGATTTCAACTCTGAAAATCAATTGTGGAAAACTGATGGTACTGTTGCAGGTACAACGGTTGTAAAAAACTATCAGTCGGACACATATAGAAGGTTAGAATACCTCACAACAGGCCCTGGCTATCTACTCTTCAGGATTTATGACGGCTCAACAAGCACATATCGCCCTTATATAAGCTTAGGCACTGAAGCAACTACTGGTTTATTATCTGATGTAAATGTTGCAACCGATACATCGTCACCATTTAAATTTTGTACTGCCGGAAACGTAGTTTTATTTTTGGGAACAACAACCAAGAATGGAAGGGAATTATGGAGTACAGACGGAACTTCAGACGGCACAAAAATGGTTGCTGATATAAATAGAAGTCGACACGGATTGCACCCATACGGGGATATTTACAGTTCGGTTCTAGGCAATGAAATTGTTACAATTCGCTTTACAGACGGTACAAGCAACAAGCCAATAATTACTCAAAATGCCTCAAATGATTTCATTTTGCTTGATAATGCCTCAACATCAGCTGCAAATGTATATTATGATGAATATTATTCTCCTAAAAAGATATTTTACAATGTGGGGAACAAAATAGTCTATAAAGGTATCGCTTACAACTCTACCGGTATGGAATTATATGCTACAGACGGCACGCCTTCAGGCACAAGCCTGATTAAAGACATAGCTCCAGGGGCAGCACACTCTTTGGGGGAGGATAATAATCTCTTTATGGAATATAATGGTATATTGTATTTCAATGCCAATGACCAGGTACATGGCAAAGAGTTGTGGCGCACAGATGGCACTCCCGATGGCACATACATGGTTAAAGATATTCGGGTTGGGTCTCAGTCAGGTGTTATGAGGCAAAACGAATATTCTTCCATGAAACAATATGCCGTATATAACAATATGCTATATTTCATTGCTAATGACGGTACAGGTGACGCCATTTGGCGAACTGACGGAACGGCTAATGGCACAATAATGGTAATGCCTGTGACATCTAGTACAATAATTATGGGCGCTACAACTACTAAAATGTTTTTTATATCTAAGGTAGGGCAGTACTCACAGGGGCCTGATACTATATGGTCGACTGACGGAACACAAGCAGGGACGACTTTATTAAAGACATATCTTATCAATGTGAATAAATTTGACATCTCTGCGGTTATGAATGACGAAATATATTATAATGCTTGGGAAGATGAGATAGGTATGGGACTTGCAAAATCTGATGGTACCGTACAGGGCACGGTCTTCATAAAGCCCTCACATCCTGAAAGTATAAATATGATCGAAAAATGTGGTGGACACTTGTATGTGGCTACAGGAAATTCAGGTGACTTGTGGCGAAGCGATGGTACAGCTGCGGGAACAGAAGTTATATATACGAATATGTACACTTCTTCAAATTACAGCTGCATAGCCAATAATTTTTATTTTACTAAATCCGCATTAACCCAAAATTTGTGGGTTGCGACAGGAGTGGGCAACGCTGTGGGAATAGATGTAAATTTTCCTGAAGACATTATGCCTGTAACATACGGAGGGCCATTGGGAATCTTGGGCTATGCCAATGGAAAAATATTTTTGGATGGACAGACCGATATTAACGGCAGGGAGATTTTTACGGTAGAATTACAAGCCGTACAAGCAGCTTTAGGATTAGATGATATTGCAAGTATTTCAGAGAAGAATGAATACTACGTTTATCCTAATCCAAGTAGCAATATTGTAAATATCAAAGGCAATACGCCCGTAAAAAGTTATATACTAAACAGCTTAACCGGCCAAAAACTTATCGAAAAAGAAAACTCAGATACAGTTGAATTAGGCAACTTACAACCTGGAATTTACCTGCTAAGCATTAAAGGAATAAACGGTAGCGCTACGGTGAAAAAAATCGTAAAAAAGTAAAGGATTAACTCCCCTCTTTCTTTACTTCTTTCTCCAGCACTTTAATTTCTGTCTTTTCTTTTTTGATAGATTGGCGAAGAAGTGCAAACAGGCTCATGTAGGCGTTAGCTACAAACACCAGGGCAAAACCGGCTATGAGATAACCGCGCCAGTCATTAAGCAACAGCTTGTAACCGGTAATGATAAGGAATAATATAGTGACATAGTGGCTAAAGCAATACTCGCAGGTAAAAAGATAGAAAAATTTGCGCGTAGCCAGTTTGTCCGCATACCTGCTGCGGCGTACGCAATATTCCCGCGGTTCGCGGAACACTTCTTCGTGCGTAACCGTCCATGCAACGCAGGCAATGGGCACGGCAAGTATAAAAAGCCAGGCAAGCTGTGTACCTATATCCATATCAGTCTGATTTTTGCATAACTAAATTACTTTATCATTTACAGACCGCCGTATATGTTTAGAATAATTTAGCAGATAGATTGTTCGAACTATTCGATTTTTCGGCTTTCAGACTATACCCGCTGTTTTACACAGCGTTAATCATTTACTAAAGCATTTAAAAAGATGCTTTTAACATGTAACTTTATCTGATTAATACTACCCAGCATGAATAAAAGGTACAACATCGGGATTATAGGCTACGGCGGATTTGGCAGGTTTCTTCACCATTGGTGGGATAAGATGGAAGGCGTAAATGTCTTGGCGATCTCTGATAATCGCGACTATGTTGGCCGCAGCGGCCTGAAACATTACAAAAGCTATGCTGATTTAATTGCCGATGATGAGATAGACATTATAAGCATTGCTACGCCACCATCATTGCATGTTGATGTTGCCTGTGCCGCCATGCGCCATGGTAAACATGTGCTGCTGGAGAAACCCATTGCCGTGACAAATGAAGGCGCTGAAGAAATTTTGCGCACTCAACGGGAAACGGGAATGGTGATGACTATTGACCATATGCTTCGGTACAACCCAATTGTGAAAGCATTGAAAGAGCTGAGTCTTAACGAAACTTTTGGCAAACTAAGGCATGTATCTGTAAACAATTACGCGCAAGATGAGGGACTGCCGAAAGAGCATTGGTTTTGGGCTAAAGAAATTTCAGGTGGAATATTCATAGAGCACGGTGTACATTTTTTTGATATTATAAACTCACTTACCACCCAAAAAATCAAACATGTAAGCGGTGTTACCCACAAACGGAATGAGCAGCAGGAAGACCAGGTATCGGCAACGGTGCTGTATGACGGCGGGCTCATTGCCAACCACTACCATTCATTCTCCGGTCCGGGATTTTTTGAACAGACTACCATAAGGCTCACATATGACCTGGCACGGATTGAGGTTGAAGGCTGGGTGCCGATGAAAGGGACTATCAAAGCATTGGTAAACACAGATAACCGTGATAAACTGAATCTTATTCCCGGCCTTAAAATTGAAAAAACCACTCCTGTCGGCTCAGTTACAGATGTATCACGCCCTGAAGGCTGGGGAGAATCCCAGGAAGAAGAAGAAAAAGGCAACACCATACACGCCGGCGGTATTGCATATACTATAGATGACATGGTTGAAGCTATTTTTGAAATTCCGCACACAAAATCTGAAGTATATGGCAAATGCCTGCAGGATATCATGACCGACATTATCACTAAAATTGAAAACCCTTCACACAAGCTTACCATTACAGCTGATGATGCTTTTGAAGCGCTGAAGGTGGCTGTAAGGGCGGACGAAGATTCTGGGAGGACATCTTTACAATAAGATAACTTGGTGTGTTAATAGGTTTATTGTAAGTTAGCGCCTTAAAATTAATACGCATACTTACATGCTTATAACATTACGTAACAGAATAAATCTTATAATTGCGCTTGCCTTTATAAACTTAGGCTTACAGGCGCAGACCACAATACTTAATGAATCATTGCTTACCCAGGCAAGCTTCAACACGTTTACCGGGTATAGTGTAACTGGCGTACAAATGTGGAGCCATAGTACGCAATACGGCGCTGTAATGAGTGGTTTTAGCGGGCAAAGCTTTGCTAATGAAGACTGGCTTGTAAGCCCGGCAATGAACCTAAGCCAGATTGACAATGCCAAACTTACATTTGAACATACACGAGGCCCTGGTGGCTCTATGAATGTTGGGGTTAACCTTGGCTGGTACAAAGCTTATGCAACGGCAAACTATACTGGCAACCCTGCAACAACTACCTGGGTAGAGCTTACAGGTATGAACAATACCATGGCAAACGCGTGGAACTATATACCATCTGGCGACCTTATGATACCTGCATCAGCGAAGTCAGCCACTACACGTATAGCTTTCCGTTACCAAAGCACCGACACGCAAAGCGCAACATGGGAGATAAAAAACGTAAAAGTAACGGGACAGCAAGCTGGTACAGCAACCTTTAAAATTACCAACTGGAATACAGAGTGGCTTGGATGCGCCGACTTTGAACCTACAGACGATGCGCAACAACTGTCAAACGTAGCTGCTGCTATGCTGGCAATGAACAGTGATATTTATTGCATACAGGAAGTATCTAATACGCCTAATACCCCAACCCTTACATCACTGGTAAATTTATTGGGTAGCAATGACTGGGCTGCTACAATGGTACCTGCAAATACCGGTGAATGCAGCCAAAGGCAGGCATTGGTGTATAAAAAAGCACGTGTTCAGTTTGTAAGCTCAACGCAGTTAAGCACCGGAAACCAATCTCAGGGAAATTCATACAGCTATAACTGGAGCAGCGGGCGCTTTCCTGCTGTTTACAATGTAAACCTTATTGCAGGTATAAACCTTATCCCTGTAACGCTGGTTAACATACATGCCAAAGCGCAGACAGATCTGGACGACTATACCCGCCGTAAGGGCGCTTCTGAAGCATTGAAAACCATACTAGACGGTTCAGCATATAATACAAAGAATGTAATACTGGTAGGCGATTATAATGATTTCCTTATCGGGACAAACAGCAGTACGGCTTGCAACTGCAATGTATCTCCCTACAAAAATTTTATGGACGATACAGCAAAATATACCCCAATCACGCAGAACCTTTTTGATGAACACTGGAACCGGCCCGTTATTGAAAACTTTATCATTTCAAATGAATTGACAGGTAACTATATAACCAATACTGCCGCAATGGAAACGAGCGTTGCATCATCAATTCCGGGTTTTTACAGCAACACATCAAACCATACCCCCCGTTACCGCACAGTTACAATTCTCAACTTTGGATAGTGAAGAGTTTACTGCTCCGGCAAAAACATGGTCGCTGTATCCTAACCCGGCCAGCAATACGCTCACCATCACCACTACCGCCGACCTTACTGAAAACTTTACTACTATTTACGACATCACCGGAAGGCAGGTTTTGAATGAGAAGTTCAACGAGACTATAAACGTTAGTGCATTACCGGCTGGTGTATATATCCTGAAGATTGGTGAGATGAGTAGGAAGTTTGTGAAAAATTAGAATTTTAGATTATTAGTATTTTCGACTGTCCGACTACATAGCCGGCTCAATAGCCTGCTAAAAATCCAAATATTTATACCGATTGTTTCAGCAATGGGATTACTTTTGTGCCTATCAGCTCAATAGATTGTAACAACTGTTGATGTGATAGTCCTGCGTTATCCATCTGGAAGGTAAAGCGGTCAATACCTCCGAGGGCTTCGCTGTGCCTTATCAATTTTTCAGCAACCTCTTCCGGCCCGCCAACAACCAGTACACCTTTTGGCGCTATCAGGTGATTAAACTTATCTGGTGTAACTGGTGGCCAGCCTCGCTCCATGCCTAATTTTGTCCATAGTTCGGCATATCCGGGATAATATTCTTCAACAGCCTTCTCACTGGTTTCGGCAACATAGCCGGGCGAATGCAGCCCTACCTTAAGCTCGTTTGGTGAGAAGCCTGCCGCTGCACCTGCCTCACGATACAAATCAATTAGTGGCCTGAAACGATGTGTTTCGCCACCTATAACTGCCACCATAAGCGGAAGGCCCAGAGACCCCGCACGCACAAAAGATTCAGGAGTACCACCCACGCCAAGCCACACCGGCAATTTTTCCTGTAACGCCCGCGGGTAAACAGGCTGGTTATCCATAGGTGGGCGGAAACGCCCTGACCATGTTACGTACTCATTATCGCGTATTTTCAGCAGGAGTTCAAGCTTCTCTGCGAAAAGCGCGTCATAATCTTTAAGGTCAAATCCGAAAAGCGGATAGGCATCAATGGCTGAGCCACGGCCAACAACAATTTCGGCGCGCCCTTTTGATATCAGGTCGAGCGTTGCAAAACTCTGGTACACCCGCACAGGGTCATCAGTACTAAGTACTTTTACAGCGCTGCCAAGTTTTATCCGTTTGGTTCTTGCCGCCGCGGCGGCCAGGATAACATCAGGAGCCGAATCTAAAAATTCCTTTTTGTGGTGTTCGCCTATGCCAAAGACATCGAGCCCGGCTTCATCAGCCTTTACTATACGGTCAAGCAGCTGCTCCATAGCATCTGCACTGTTGAGGTTGTTGCTGCCATACATAGCTGATGCAAAACTGTCTACTCCTATTTCCATTGTGTTGTTTTAGTGCCTCTAATTTAGTGAAATAATGACAGCCCCCTAACCCCCGAAGGGGGAATTTAGCTTCACTCTTGCTCGAATCTCAGGTACTCAGGCACTAAGGCTCTCAGGTACTTTTTCCTTATCTTCGCGATGATGAACAATCCTCTCGATACTCCTATTGAATACCTGAAAGGTGTGGGCCCGGCGCGCGGTGAGCTGCTCCGGAAAGAGCTGGGCATTCATAAATATGCCGACCTGCTGAACCTGTTCCCGAACCGGTATATTGACCGTACGCGGTACTACAAGATCAGTGAGCTGGTGGCAAGCAACAGTGAGGTGCAGGTGGTAGGGAAAGTCATCCACCTGAAGACCGTAGGCGAAAAGCAAAAGGCGCGCCTTGTGGCTACCTTTACCGATGGCACCGGCGAAATGGAACTGGTATGGTTTCAGGGGCAGAAATGGATTCGCGAGAACCTGAAGGTAAACTTGCCGTATGTGGTGTTCGGGAAGGTGACGCAGTTTGGGGCAACATTCAACATGGCGCACCCCGAGATGGAACCCCTGGCCGAACACGAGGCCAGCCTGCGCAGCGCCATGCAGCCTATTTATCCTTCGACAGAAAAGCTCACCCAGCGCGGTGTGACCAACAAGGTTGTCAACAAGATGATGATGCAGCTTTTTACCGAAACGCAGGCGAAGTTTGCCGAGACGCTCCCTCCTTCCCTGCTCGCCGACCTGAAACTCATCCCGAAGAACGCGGCGCTGTTCAACATACACTTCCCGAAGAGCCAGGAGATTCTGCACAAGGCGCAGTTCCGGCTTAAGTTTGAAGAGCTGTTTTTCATACAGCTGCAGCTTATCATGAAGAACCAGATACGCAAGCACAAGATAAAGGGCAACCCGTTTACGCAGGTCGGTACACTGTTTAACGAGTTTTACCAGAACCACCTGCCGTTTGCGCTTACCGAGGCCCAAAAGCGTGTTATCAAAGAGATACGCCATGACCTTGGCCAGCCCGCGCAGATGAACCGGTTATTGCAAGGCGACGTAGGCTCAGGCAAAACCATTGTGGCGCTGATGAGCATGCTGCTGGCGCTGGACAACGGTTTCCAGGCGTGCCTTATGGCTCCGACAGAGATACTTGCCAACCAGCATTATAATGGACTCACCGAACTTGCCGAACCTCTCGGTATAAACATAAAACTGCTTACCGGCAGCACCAAGCAAGCCGACCGCAAGATAATCCATGAACAACTGGAAGACGGCAGCCTGCACATTATCATTGGTACGCATGCCCTGCTTGAAGACAAGGTGCAGTTCAAAAACCTGGGGCTTGCCGTGATTGATGAGCAGCACCGCTTTGGCGTTGAGCAGCGCAGCAAGCTGTGGCGCAAAAACACCATTCCGCCGCATGTGCTGGTCATGACCGCCACCCCTATTCCGCGTACGCTGGCCATGAGCCTGTATGGCGACCTCGACATCAGCGTGATCGATGAGCTGCCGCCCGGCCGCAAGCCTATTAAAACCGTGCACCGGTATGACAGCAACCGCCTTAAGGTGTGGGCCTTTTTGCGGGAGGAGATTGCCAAGGGCCGCCAGGTGTATATTGTGTATCCGCTGATACAGGAGAGCGAGAAGATGGACTATAAAGACCTGATGGACGGCTATGAGAGCATTTCGCGCGATTTCCCGCTGCCGCAGTACAGCGTGAGCATTGTGCACGGCAAGATGAAACCTGCCGAAAAAGACAGCGAGATGGCGCGCTTTGCCGCCGGGAAGACTAACATTATGGTGGCGACTACCGTGATTGAGGTGGGCGTGAATGTGCCCAACGCCAGCGTGATGGTGATTGAGAGCGCCGAGCGTTTTGGGCTGAGCCAGCTGCACCAGCTGCGGGGGCGCGTGGGCCGCGGGGCCGAGCAGAGCTACTGTATACTGATGACGGGCCACAAGCTGGGCAACGATACCCTTACGCGCATTGACACCATGTGCCGCACCAACGACGGCTTTGAGATTGCCGACGTTGACTTGAAGCTGCGCGGCCCCGGCGATATTATGGGCAAGCAGCAGAGTGGTGTGCTGAACCTGCAGATTGCCGACATTGTGCGTGACCGTGACATTCTTGCACTTGCCCGCGAAAAGGCGCTGCAGGTTTTACATGCCGACCCGCGTATGGTGCTGCCTGAAAACGCCGCCATGCGCCATGCGTATATGGAGATTACACGGAAGAAGGAAGTTTGGGGGTGGATTAGTTAATCTTTATATTTTGTAAGATACTTGTAAATATGTTAAATTTATTTTAATTTGGCATAATAATCAAAATTACCTTACCGATATGAGAGGATCAGAATGGAGAAAATGGGATCTACATGTACATAGTCCCTTTTCCAATTTAAATAATAACTACAATTGTACAATCCAAGATTTCGCCAATAAAATACTAGCTGAGAATATTGCCGTAATTGGACTAACAAACTATTTCTTTATTTCAAAACAAGAAATTGACGACGTAAAAAATGCTTTGGCAGGAAGATGCTTAGTAATTCCAAATATAGAATTTAGAATAAATGATAAAAATAAAGATAATGAATTCATAAACTATCATGTTCTATTCAATCCGCAAATTGATATTACCAAGGTCCATCAAACTTTAGCGAGGCTAAAATTGAATAACCTTAGAGCTGATAACATTTATTGTACCCCAGAAAACTTAGCTACTTATGGATATGCTTCCGTAACAGTTAGCTTTGATGATCTTTATAAAATTCTTCATAACGATTTTAAAGAGGGTGATGATTTTGTACTTGTTGGCCCATTTAAGGGTTATGGAGGATTTTGCCCAGATAATAAAGAAAGAAATATAAATCTTGCTACAAAACTTGACCAAAAGAGTTCAATTATTTTTTCAAAAAAAGAAGACAGTGACTTCTTTTTAAATACAGTTGGTAAACGCCATATTTATAATTTGCTTGCAAAACCTGTTATCTATTGTAGTGATGCTCATACTATTAATGATATTGGAAAAAACTTTACATGGATTAAAGCTGATATCACATTTGAGGGGTTTAAACAAATTATTTATGAGCCTGAACATCGAGTACGTATTCAAGCAGATAAGCCCGATGAGAAAGATGCAAGATTAATAATTGATAAGATTCAATTTGTTACTGAAGATAACAGATTTACAACTAAAGAAATATTTCTAAATGAAAATTTAAATGTAATTATTGGGGGAAAATCTTCAGGCAAATCTATTTTGTTATACAATATTGCTAAAACTCTTCTACCCGATCGAACTGATAGAAGCGTTTTAAAATATAAAAATCCAGACACCAATACATATCAATACAAATATAATTTTGAAAATTTTGATTTTAAAGTCACACTTAAATCTGGCGCGGAGCAATCCGTAAGTCGTAAAGATGATGAGTCGAGTATTCTGCCTGAAATCAAATATATCCCACAAAATTATTTATCTGAACTTGCCGAAAAAAATATAAAAAAGGTAATGAATTGAATAAACTTGTAAGGGAGTTATTATTAGAGGATAAAAAATTTGAAGCAATTTACGATAGCTTTTTACATAAGGTTAAAAACAATGACAGTGCGCGAGAAAATTTAATAAATAGCTTTTTCGATATTAAAGCTAATTTAAAAGATTTGAAATTAGCTCTAGGAAAAATGGGCAATATTGATGCTATAAAGGATAGTATTAAGGTTAATGAAGAGCTGATTGAAAAGTTAAAAGCAGAGTTAGGGCTATCTGACGATGAGATGACCCGTTATAACGAGTTGGTTGCTAGACAGCAAAAGTTAAATTTTGATATTACTCAAATTTATAATGATTACCAAAAAGTTGTGAATTATAATGATGAGTTAAAATCAATGATTAATGATCAAGTGTCAAGAAAGGAATTTTTCCTGAGTACCTTAACAACACAATCTATTAAAGATTTCTACAAGGATCGATATTCCACCATTGAAGAATTAAAATCTTTGATCGAAAATATATCTATTGAGCTAGGAGTTGACGAAAGCAATTCGTTTTTTAAAGATAATATCATTACACAGCAATTAAATCCTTTACAAACTGAACTATCTCATATTAATGAAGAACTAAAAAAATATTTAAAAAGTATCGAAATTAAAGACAAAATTCTAAAGTTAGAAAAAGACATATTAGATGACAAAGAACGATTAAATGCGATAGAGCAAAAAAATGCAGAAATAGAACTTAAACGAGCAGCTGTTAAAGATGACTACCGTAAAATTTTTGACTTATATGACCAAAATTATCAGGAGTATGTGAATCTTATTGAGCACTTCAGAGAGCGTGTTAAGCATCTGGAAGATAAGAGTTTGACTATTACAGGCAGTGTTCGATTGAACATAAAAAAGTTTCGAGAAAATATGTTTCGTATTAGTAATGGAATCAGTAAATCTTACAAAGATTTTGAAATTGTTGTTGGGACAAACAATAATACTGAATTTAATTATGAAGAGGTGAAAGCACAACTTCAGAGCATTTTTAAATTGATGTATAATGAAAAATATGTATTAGTCAGGAATGTTGACTACAAGTCAGCAATTAAAGATTTAATGAAAGATTACTTCTTTGATCATTGGGAAGTTTCTTCACTTAATGACACGTTGTACAATATGTCGACCGGAAAAGCAAGCTTTGTAATTTTAAAATTGATTGTAGGTCTAAGTAAATCGCCAGGGCCTTTATTAATTGATCAACCCGAAGATAATTTGGATAATCGTTCCATTACCACAGACTTAATAACTTATTTACAAGATAAAAAAGTTCAAAGACAGATAATTATTGTGACACATAATCCAAATATTGTTGTTAATGCTGATAGTGAAAATATAGTAGTTGCGCATCAATATGGTCAAAATGAAGATGAAAATGATAGTGAATTGCAATTTGACTACATTAATGGTTCTTTAGAAAATTCATTTGAAAAAATAATAAAAAAGATATTTTAAAATCTATGGGTGTTAAGGAACATATTGCTGAAATAGTTGAAGGAGGCAAAGAAGCATTTCAAAAGCGAGAGCGAAAATATCGTTTTAGTAAAAATTAAAAGCAAACCAAACAGCTTCTTCCTAGCCCCGACAGACACGGTATCCCCGCAATCAAAGCCTATACTTCGACAAGTTCAGACTAACCTTACCGTAAAGCCGCACTTCGACAAGCTCAGTGTGACTTTACTTTTGCGGGATAAAGGCGAGGGCGGGAATTACGCCTGCCGGTAAAGCCCATGCCTTTCGCTTCTTAAAAATTTAACATACAGGTCATTGTATATTCATTTGGTTATGCTTTCTTTGCACCCGATTTAAAATCTTAATAAACAATTATTTATGAAGAAAATTACTTTGGTGCTAGCGATGCTTTTGGTTGTGACTACAGGCTTTGCACAAAAGAAGAAGGTTGCGGTTGTAACGTTTTTTGCCGATAAGTCGGTTGACCTTACCGATGTGGGTATGGGCGGCGCAGAAATTATTGCCGACCTTGCCAACGACCCGTCGTTTAACCTTCAGCCGCTATTGGAGCGTTACCACACGGCGTTTTTTAATGATTATGCCAAGAAGTTCCCTTTTGAGCTGGTTGACGAGAAGCTTGTTACAGGCAAGCCGGAGTACCAGGCATGGGTTTCGGACTACCCGGGTGACCGCAATGCTACCAATTATACCACAATTGAGGGCTACAAGGCGATTAACCACAACTGGGGCAAGAAGAACGAAACGGCTATGGCCAAAATGTTCTCTGAGTACGACGGCGTGATGTTTGTCTGGATTGATTTCGCTATGCAGAAAGGCTTTGGTATTGGCGGTACTGCCACTACAAAAATGAGGGCGACTACCAATATTGCGCTTTTCAACAAGAAGGGCGAAAAGGTGTTTAACATCACTGAAGGCGAGAACTCTAAGAAAACGGGCGTTATGGCCGGCGGTGTGCCTATCATGAAGCCTGCTAAAGTGCTGCCGATGTGTGAGAGCGCGCTTGAGGAACTGATGGGTGACCTTGACAAAAGAATAGAAAAAATCGTTAAAAAGAGCAACCAGAAATTATAATACGCTTTCTTTCCCCTAAGAATTATACAGAGGCTGCACTACGGTGCGGCTTTTTTTATGCCTTCTGGCCCATAGCACACCTAACCATAAACACACCCCTAACCCCTCTCAAGAGGGGAACTAGCCCCCTGCTTATAAAGGGGGAATTACTTCACTCGGGTGGCACTTCGACAAGCTCAGTGTGACTGCTTCACTCTTGTTGGAAAATCTGCGAGAATCTACTAAATCCCCGCCTGTACCATTCGGGCAGGCGCGTTACCGCGTTCCCTAAACACACCGCTAACTCTCTCAAGAGTGGAACTAGCTTCACTTATGCGGCGCTTCGACAGGCTCAGCGTGACTGCTACAGTCTTGTTGGAAAATCTGCGTGAATCTGCTAAATCCCCGCCTGTACCATTCGGGCAGGCGCGTTATCCGCGTTCCCCTAAACACACCGCTAAACCATCGCGAGAGTGGAACTAGCTTCACTCTTGCGGCGCTTCGACAGGCTCAGCGTGACTGCTACAGTCATGCTTTAGATGTCTCAACTCCGCAAGCTGCGTTCGACATGGAACTTCATCGGGATGGCATAGCTGTTCACCTAAGCAGTTCTGAAAGATTAAATCAGTATGTCAAAGAACGGTCTGTATACGTAAGACCTAAGACCTAATACCTACTATAAGAAAACCTTATAGCTGATTAGAGAGAAGATATAGAAGAAGATGATGAAGGATTACAAACGCCTATATATTTGCAGTGTTGGATAACCAAAAAACACTGAAAAATTGAAGAAGAATTTACGAATGCTGTTTGTGACTGCCGCGTGTGTAGTTGGAAACATCCGGACGATTTTAAGCCTGTAGCGCACCAGCCCCCTGTGCCGCTGCCGGTGAATATCCGGGAATGATTGAAGATGCCTCTCCAGTCCTGGGAGGCTTTTTTATTTCCTGCTGCAAAGGTACGCTGGCATTTTGAGAAGGTAGTTACAAAACCTTTTCAAAATTGTGCCGTTCATCGATTATTTTAAAAGGCAGATTTTTCTTAGGGTAAAAGTTAACAGGTTGTTAAATGCTTCTCTTGACGGCTTTGAAAAGAGCAGCATAAAAGAAATACTTGTGCTGAAAATCAACAAATTAAGTTTTGTTAAAAAATGCGTTTGGAGGTCGTAAAAAGAAGTATAAAGCAAAAACACTCCGTTTTTAACAGGATTCTAAATAAAAAAAGCCACTCGATCAAGTGGCTTTAATCTTTATATCATGTAAAGATTATCCTAAAATTTCCTTCACTTTTTTACCGATTTCGGCAGGCGAATCAACCACGTGAATTCCATTCTCACGCATGATGCGTTTTTTGGCTTCGGCAGTGTCGTCCGCCCCACCCACGATAGCTCCGGCATGGCCCATTGTACGGCCTTTTGGCGCGGTTTCACCTGCAATAAAGCCAATTACAGGTTTGCGGTTACCGTCAGCTTTAATCCATTTTGCAGCATCAGCTTCAAGTTGGCCGCCAATCTCGCCAATCATTATAATAGCCTCAGTTTCAGGGTCGTTCATAAGAAGCTCAACCGCCTCTTTAGTTGTAGTCCCGATGATTGGGTCACCACCGATACCGATAGCAGTTGTTATACCAAGGCCTTGCTTAACTACCTGGTCTGCAGCTTCATACGTAAGCGTTCCTGACTTAGAAACGATACCTACCGTACCTTTTTTGAATACAAATCCAGGCATGATGCCTACTTTAGCTTCTTCCGGAGTAATTACGCCGGGGCAGTTCGGGCCAACCAAACGGCAGTCTTTTCCTTTAATGTAATCGTATGCTTTTATCATGTCTGCCACAGGGATACCTTCAGTTATCGTAATGATTACTTTAATACCGGCTTCGGCAGCTTCCATGATGGCATCTGCAGCAAAAGCGGGCGGTACGAAGATGATAGTTGTATCGGCCCCTGCAATTTCAACAGCGTCTTTCACTGTGTTGAAAACCGGACGGTCAAGGTGTGTAGTGCCGCCTTTTCCGGGCGTTACGCCACCTACTACGTTAGTTCCGTACTCTATCATTTGCGACGCGTGGAATGTTCCCTCGCTGCCGGTAAAACCCTGAACAATTATTTTAGAATCTTTATTTACTAAAACACTCATGATATTTTATGTTATTTTTTGGTTGTTGCAAATTTAGCAATTAATGCCCGGTTTTGGGTGATTATATTGTTATTTTTTTAACCCAATTGGCTCATCAGGTAGCCTTTGTACAGTTTATTGTCTCTCACTTCCCAGATTACTACAAAGTGTGCCAGGGTCATTTCTTCTGATGGGTTTTCAATGGCACAAACATAGTGTGTATATCGCACAGTAACAGTGTCTCCCTCAGCAACTATGTGGCTGATATCCAGCCTTGAACCACAGTATGACTTGCCCATTTCGGTAACAAGGGCGATGAAGTCATTTTTGTCAAGCTCAAGGTAACCTTTAGAGCTGTGCCATTTTAGTTGAAGGTCGTCATGAATAAACCGCTCACTTGCGGCAACATCCCTGAAACCTTCAAGTTTGTAATATTCCGTTACAAGTTCTTTTGCATTCATATCACTTCAGCTTTTCTAAAATTTCGGGTATACGCTTTACGTTGGCCATCTGTTTTAGCTTCTCCCGGGATTCCTCAACAGGTGTCCCAAAATATACTTTCTCTCCTTTAAGCGACTTACTTACACCGGTTTGAGCCAGTACAACTGCCTTACTTCCAATGGTTATGCCGCTGGTTGTACCTACCTGACCCCAAAGCGTTACTTCGTCTTCAATCACCACACATCCTGCAATACCTGTTTGCGCTGCTATCAGGCATTTTTTACCAATTATGGTATCATGGCCTACATGTACCTGATTATCCAGTTTAGTGCCTTCACCTATGGTTGTGTCACCCGTAACCCCTTTATCTATAGTACATAGTGCTCCAATCCCGACATTATCTTCAATCACTACACGCCCGCCTGAAAGTAGTTGGTCAAATCCTTCAGGTCGCTTTTTATAGTAAAATGCATCGCCTCCAAGTACTGTACCCGCGTGTATAATTACGTTATTACCAATTATAGTATTGTCATAAATCGCAACATTGCTGTGAATAAGGCAATTTCTGCCAATCTTTACATTATTTCCTACGAATGTATTGGGCTGAATAACAGTACCCTCGCCTATTTCTGCGGAAGCAGCTATCGATACGTTTGACGCCTGAAAAGGCCTGAAATGCCTCGACAGTTTGTTGAAATCCCGAAATGGATCGTCTGAAATCAGCAATGCTTTTCCTTCAGGACACTCCACCTCCTTATTGATGAGGACGATGGTAGCCGCCGACTGCAAAGCTTTGTCATAATATTTCGGATGATCCACAAATACAATATCACCAGGCGTAACCACATGAATTTCATTCATGCCTTCAACAGGGAATGAAGCATCGCCAACGTATTCACAGCTAATGATTTTGGCTATTTCATGAAGGGGATATGTCTTTGGGAATTTCATTTTCTTTAATTTGAAAATTATAATATTTGAAAATTTGGAAATGCTGGTTCTGAATCTTCAAATTAGCAAATTTCCAAATTTTCAAATTAACTTATTCTTTAATACGCTCCATGTACTGTCCTGTAGCAGTATCTATCTTGATCTTGTCGCCTTCATTGATAAAAAGCGGAACGTTTACCGATGCTCCTGTTTCTACCTTTGCAGGCTTGGTGGCGTTGGTAGCCGTGTTGCCTTTAACTCCCGGCTCAGCATAAGTCACTTCAAGAACTACTGATGCAGGCATATCAACAGATAACGGTGCGTCAGTCTCCGTGTTCCAGATTACCATTACCTGCTCACCTTCTTTTAATAAATCCGGTGCATCAAGAATATCTTTGCTCAGTGAAATCTGTTCGTATGTTTCAGCGTGCATGAAGTGGAACTGGTCGCCTTCAGCATATAAGAACTGGAACTTATGCGTTTCAACTCTCACAGTATCAATCTTATGGCCGGCTGAAAATGTATTGTCAAGCACTTTGCCATTGGTAAGGCTTTTAAGTTTTGTCCTTACGAAAGCTGGGCCTTTACCTGGTTTTACGTGAAGGAATTCGATAATTTTGTAAATATCGTGGTTGAATTTAATGCACAGGCCGTTCCTTATATCTGCTGTAGTTGCCATTTCTTAGTTTATGTTTAATTTGTTTGCGTTCAATTTATTGCTGAATTCAAAGCATCAGCCAACTTATATGTTACCGCCTGTATAACCTTTCATTACACCGCGAGGCGAGTTGCGTATTGCCATGATAATCTCATCACGTTCGGGAGTCGCCTCCATGTCTGCTTCAATGATTTCAACTGCCTGGCTTACGTTGTAATTCTTTTGGTAAAGAATACGGTAAATGTTCTGAATTTCAGTAATCTTCTCTGATGTAAAGCCACGCCTGCGAAGCCCTACCGAGTTGATACCCACATAGCTAAGCGGCTCACGTGCAGCCTTAACATACGGCGGAACATCTTTACGCACAAGCGAGCCGCCTGTTACAAAAGCATGATTGCCAATTGTTGAGAACTGGTGTACTGCCACCATACCTGCAAGCACTACATAATCTCCTACAGTGATATGGCCGGCAAGGTTGGTATTGTTTGAGAAAATACAGTAATTACCCACAAGGCAGTCATGTGCTACGTGAGAGTAGGCCATGATAAGGCAGTTTTTGCCAATTACGGTTTTCATCCTGTCGGTTGTACCGCGGTTTATAGTTACACACTCCCTTATTGTAGTGTTGTCGCCAATTTCTGCTGTGGTCTCTTCGCCCTGGTATTTAAGGTCTTGCGGTGGTGCGCTTATTACCGCACCGGGAAATATATTACAGTTTTTGCCTATACGGGCACCTTCCATAATAGTTACGTTGCTGCCTATCCAGGTGCCCTCGCCTATCTCCACATTGTTGTGTATAGTTGTAAAAGGCTCAATCACTACATTTTTAGCGATTTTGGCGCCGGGATGTACATATGCTAAAGGTTGATTCATAAAACTCTCAGGTTAGCTGTTTTTTACAATTTGCGCCATTAGTTCGGCTTCGGCTACAAGCTTGCCGTTGGCATAGGCATGGGCCTGCATGTGGCATATTCCGCGGCGTATAGGTGATATCAGGTCGCACTTAAAAACCAGGGTATCGCCCGGCAATACTTTGTGCTTAAACTTCACACCGTCAATCTTCATAAAATATGTCAGGTAGTTCTCCGGGTCAGGCACACTGCTCAATATCAGGATTCCACCCGTTTGTGCCATGGCTTCCACAATAAGTACGCCCGGCATTACCGGAGCACCCGGGAAGTGGCCCACGAAGAAACTCTCATTCATGGTCACGTTCTTAAGCCCAACTACATGGCTGTCGCTCATTTCCAGTATCTTATCTACAAGAAGGAACGGCGGGCGGTGCGGGAGCATGGTCATGATCTTATTCACGTCCATTAGCGGCTCTTTGTGCAGGTCATACACCGGTACCTGGTTGCGCTGTTCTATCTTGATGATTTTATTTAATTTCTTGGCAAACTGCGTGTTCACAAAATGCCCGGGCTTGTTGGCAATAACCTTACCTTTTATCCTTGTGCCGATAAGCGCCAGGTCGCCCACTACGTCAAGCAGCTTGTGCCTTGCAGCCTCATTAGGGTAATGCAGCGTAAGGTTATCAAGTATTCCGTTTGGTTTTACCGATATATTATCCTTACCAAAAGCCACCTTCAGGCTTTCCATTGTTTCAGGCGAAATTTCCTTATCAACATACACAATGGCGTTGTTAAGATCTCCTCCTTTTATAAGTCCGTTGTTCAGCAATGTTTCCAACTCATGCAGGAAGCTGAATGTACGCGAGTCAGCAATCTGCGACTTAAATTCGCTGATATTCTTCATTGTAGCATTCTGTGTACCAAGCACTTTAGTACCAAAATCTACCATCGCCGTTACCTGGTAATCATCAGCCGGCATAACGATGATCTCGCTGCCTGTGGCCTCATCAATATAAGATATAACTTCTTTTACAACATATACATTACGCTCGGCATCCTGTTCAACTACCCCGGCTTTTTCAATGGCTTCCACAAAGAATTTTGAAGAACCGTCCATAATAGGCGGTTCGCTGGCATCAAGCTCTATTATCACATTGTCAACATCACAACCTACAAATGCTGCAAGCACGTGCTCTGATGTCTGGATTTTTACACCTTTCTTTTCAAGGTTGGTGCCGCGCTGCGTGTTTACTACATAATTGGCATCGGCTTCTATAACAGGCTGTCCTTCAAGATCAACACGTACAAAAGTATAACCGTTGTTTACCGGTGCGGGCTTAAAGGTGATTGTTACTTCTTTACCGGTGTGCAGCCCTACGCCCTTTAATGAAACTTCGTTTTGGATTGTGGTTTGTTTAACCATTATATGAACTTTATATTACTCATTTCCTTTTTTAAGGTCTTCAATATCAGATACTATTTTAGGAAGATTCCTGAAGTGTACGTATGATTTATTAAAATCTGAATAGCCGAGCGCCGGGCTTCCCTGTACAGCCTCACCGTCAGGAATGCTTTTACCAACACCAGATTGCGCCTGTATACGTACATTATTGCCAATTGTAATGTGCCCTACAATACCTACCTGCCCGCCGATAATGCAGTTCTTGCCAATCTTCGTAGAGCCGGCAACACCTGTTTGCGATGCTATTACGGTATTCTCGCCAATAACAACATTGTGTGCTATCTGTATCTGGTTATCAAGCTTTACGCCTCTTTTTATGATCGTTGAGCCAAGCGTTGCCCTGTCAATAGTAGTGCATGCGCCTATGTCAACATTATCTTCTATGATCACATTGCCTATTTGCGGCACTTTGTTGTATTCCCCGTTTTCGTTAGGGGCAAAGCCAAACCCGTCTGAGCCTATGATGGCGCCTGAATGAAATGTGCAGTTATTGCCAATTTCGGTCTCGCTGTAAACACGTACACCTGCAAATAATATGCAGTTATCGCCAATGGTTACATTATCGCCAACAAAAGTGTTGGGGTATATTTTTACGTTGTTGCCAATCTTTACATTTTTGCCAAGGTAACAAAAACTGCCCAGGTAAAGATCTGTACCGTAAGTAACATTTTCTGAAATTACAGAAGGCTGCTCAATACCTGATTTCATGAGCTTTACCTGATTGTAGTATTCAAGCAGCTTAGAAAATGCTTTATAGGCGTCGTCAACCTTTATAAGTGTAGTAGTTATTTCACTTTCAGGCTCAAAAGTGCGGTTAACTATTGTAATAGTTGCTTTTGTAGAATATATATAGGATTGGTACTTTGGATTTGCCAGAAATGTAAGCGAACCGTCAGTGCCTTCTTCAATTTTAGCCAGCTTGTATACTTCAGCCCCAGGGTTTCCCACCACGTCGCCTTCCAAAATACCTGCTATTTGCGCTGCTGTAAATTTCATCCCGACAAAAATATAAAATTTAATTAAAAGTTAAGGGATTTTGGATAACACAGGTAATATTTGGTAACCGGCTTAGAAAGTGCCTTTAGATTCAGCTGGTCGCTCGCTTCGGCTACGTCTTCAATAGTGCCGTCTTTTTTAAGGATGTGTATAGGTTCTTCCTTTTTATTATACGCCTGGTTTTTAATAGTGCCACGGTAAACAAAATAAGCAGCATCTTTTTCTGTAAGCCCGGTTCTTTCCATTAGCTGCAACCTTAACCTCACTACCTCTTCTTTGCTAACTTTTTGGGCATGGAGCTTGATTTTGGGCAAGTCACGGTTTATAATCATCCGGCAAAGTTCGGCCAGTACATAATCGTCGTGGTATTGCCATTCTTTAATAGCTGAAATTACGTCAAAATCATCCAGGCGTGAGAAAGTATCGAGAATTGTATTATCAAAATCTTCCAGGGAAATATGGTTTTCCATGAAAAACTTCAGCGGCCTGCTGCACTCCAGCGATATGCCCTGCTGGGTAAGCTGCTTAGCGCGTTTCAACACTTTGGTAAGCATAAGCTCTGCCGCTACGCTGGTTTTGTGCAGGTAAGCCTGCCAGTACATTAGCCTGCGTGCCACAAGGAATTTCTCAACCGAATAGATTCCCTTCTCCTCTATCACAAGCATATCGTCCTGCACATTCAGCATCTGGATAAGGCGCTCGCTGTTTATATTGCCTTCAGCTACACCACTATAAAAACTGTCGCGTTTAAGATAGTCCATACGGTCCATATCAAGCTGGCTGGAGATAAGCTGCAACATGAATTTGCGGTGGTATTGCCCCCTGAAAATCTTTATCGCGAGAGATAGCTGT
Source organism: Flavobacterium sp. J372 (assembly GCF_024699965.1). NCBI lineage: Bacteria > Pseudomonadati > Bacteroidota > Flavobacteriia > Flavobacteriales > Flavobacteriaceae > Flavobacterium > Flavobacterium sp. J372. The sequence continues at coordinate 1,917,781 of NZ_JAJOMZ010000004.1, read as the reverse complement.
CCGTCAAATATTTCATTAAGCCTGTCCATAAACAGCAGCGAAATGCTTTCATGGCTTACATTCTCTACAATGCTGTGTTCCATGGCGTGGCTGAACGGCCCGTGACCTATATCGTGCAAAAGTATAGCAATGCAAAGCGCGTTTTCTTCCTCATCTGATATATCAACACCTTTAAAGCGAAGCACCGCAACGGTCTTCTGCATGATGTGCATACATCCCAGCGCATGATGGAAACGCGTGTGGTGCGCCCCGGGATATACCAGATAAGTCATACCCATTTGGGATATCCTGCGCAGCCGCTGGAAATACGGGTGCTGTATCAGGTCGTAAACAAGAGGATTAGTAATGGATATAAACCCGTAAATTGGGTCATTGAGTATCTTAAGCTTATTGATTTCGCTCACTTCAGGCAATTTTAAACAAAGATAATAATATTGGTTCAGTGGGCTGTAAGAAGCTTTAAGTTAATTTAATAGATACCGTTAAAGATTGGTTAATGTTGAATATCAAGGTATAAGCTGTAAAATCTTCTGCTTAATTTTATATACGTAAACACACGCGACATGAAAAATATACTCGTAACAGCTGCGTTATTACTTTCACTGGCAGCAGCAGCCCAGATAAATGAAGAACAGGAAAGGCTAAACCAGGAACCACCCGTGGTTACAGAGAGGCAGGTGCAGCGCGACGCTAAAGTTGCAGCAGAGGTACGGGCCGATAATGATAAGCTACCAGACAACTCCCGGCAACTGCAAAAACAGCAGACTGAGGATATGAAAGCTAACAGGCGTGATGCCGCAAGGCCGCCAAAAACAGAGCCCGCCACAACTACAAATAAAAACACTTCAACTACCGGAAAACAATAATAACGTTATTTTTTGTTACTTAGGTTATTGAAGGAAGGGTCTGCAAAGAAATATTTGCAGGCCTTTTTTTTCGAGAGGAAGCTGCTAAGCTTTCAGCTTCTAAGCTCCTTAGCCTCTCGTTAAAGCTTAGTGGCTTAGCAGCTAAAAAGCTATTTCTCTTTTTATAAAAAAATTAGCACAAAAAGCATAAAATAAATCTACCTTAGCGTAGTTATTTATTACAGAAATTCCTCATAAATATGAATGAGATAAAGATACTTTGGGTTGATGATGAAATAGACATGCTGAAACCCCACATACTTTTCCTTGAAAAGAAAAATTATAAGGTCACCACAGCTAATAATGGCCAGGATGCCATAGATATGTTTGATGAGGATAACTTTGACATCGTCTTCCTTGATGAGAATATGCCGGGCCTTAGCGGGCTTGAAGTTCTTGCCGAAATAAAAGAAAAAAAGGCTTCGGTTCCGGTGGTGATGATCACTAAAAGCGAAGAAGAATACATTATGGAGGAAGCCATAGGCTCTAAAATTGCCGATTACCTCATAAAGCCAGTGAATCCTAACCAGATATTGCTTTCTCTGAAGAAAAACCTTGATAATTCAAGGCTTGTTTCAGAAAAGACTACGCTTGACTACCAAAAGGAATTCCGGAAGATATCTATGGATATGTCGATGGTGCGCACCTATGAAGAGTGGGTTGAATTTTACCGCCGCCTGATATTCTGGGAAATGGAACTGGAAGGTATTGAAGACCAAAGCATGGTAGAGATACTGGAATCACAAAAGCTTGAGGCAAACTCACAGTTTTTTAAATTCATCGAAAACAATTACGAAGACTGGTTTGAGCCGAAAGCCGACAAACCGGTACTCTCGCACAACCTTTTCCGTGAGCTTGTTGTTCCGGAACTGAAGAAGAAAGAGCCTATACTATTTGTGGTTATTGACAACCTTCGCTATGACCAGTGGAAAGCTTTTGAAAGTGTTGTAGCGAACCATTACAAATTAGAAAAAGAGTCTGCCTACTTCTCAATCCTTCCAACAGCTACACAATATGCGCGTAATGCTATATTTTCAGGCCTGACTCCGCTTGAAATGGAGAAAAAACTACCACAGTACTGGAAAAATGATGTTGATGAAGGCGGTAAGAACCTCTATGAAGCTGAATTCCTGACCGATCAGCTGCGCCGCCTGGGACTTAGCAACCTTAAGCAGGAGTATTATAAAATTACAAACTTCCGCGATGGAAGAAAGCTTGTAGAGAATTTCCGCGGGCTGAAGGACAATGACCTTACTACAATAGTTTACAACTTTGTTGACATGTTGTCTCACGCCAAGACAGAAATGGATGTGGTGAAAGAACTCGCCAGCAATGATAAAGCGTACCGTTCGCTTACGCTGAGCTGGTTCCGTAATTCGCCGCTGCTTGAAATGATTCAGCAGGCGCAGCAACTTGGCATGAAGCTCATCCTGACTACCGACCATGGCACCATTAATGTAAAGAACCCAAGCAAGGTTATCGGCGACCGTAACACCAGCCTGAACCTGCGCTATAAAACCGGCCGCAGCCTTACGTTTGAAGACCGTGATGTTTATCATGTAAAAGACCCAAAAACCATACAGCTGCCTACCATAAACATGAGCAGTTCTTATATCTTTGCAAAAACGGACCTCTTCCTGGCTTATGTGAATAATTTTAACCATTATGTAAGCTATTATCGTAATACTTACCAGCACGGAGGTATTTCGCTTGAGGAGATGATAATTCCGTTCCTGGTGTTCAACCCTAAATAAGCAGGGATATTATATGGAAATCACATTCTCACTAGAGGAGATAGACAGTGCAGCAAAACAGATACTGTCACATAACGTAAAGAAAACCATGCTTTTTCATGCAGGCATGGGTGTTGGCAAAACAACGCTAATCAAGGCAATAGCAAGGCAGCTTGGCGTTACCTCAATGACATCAAGCCCGACTTTTTCGCTTGTGAACGAATACGAAACCGAGGCAGGTGATACGCTGTACCATTTTGATCTGTATCGGTTAAACAGTGAAACAGAGGCTTATGATATGGGGCTTGACGAATACTTCTATTCCGGAAATTTATGCCTTATAGAATGGCCCGAGAAAACGCCCAACCTTATCCCGCTTGACCATACCTCTATAACCATAAAACAGTTACCCGACGGCAAGAGGCATCTTACTGTAAAATAGTTACATAACCTATACTTTTTTTCTGTAAATTAGAAGCCACCAAAGCAAAACCAACCATGTCGCTTACACCATTTACAAAACAACAATTGCTGCCACAGGAAGAGAAACTTGAAGTGGGCAGGCAGCGCAGTGACCTGTTTATTGGCATACCCAAAGAAACATCATACCAGGAACGCCGCATTTGCCTCACTCCAGATGCTGTAAATTCACTTACATCACACGGACACAGGGTGATGATTGAAGCAGGTGCAGGCCTTACATCAAGCTACTGTGATAAAGATTACAGCGACGCCGGTGCAGAAATTACACACGATACAAAAAAAGTACTGGGCTGCCCTATGATATTAAAGGTTGAACCGCCTACGTTGGAAGAGATTGGGATGATGAACCCGGAAACAATTGTCATATCCGCTATACAATTAAAAACACAGAAAAAAGAGTATTTTGAGGCCCTTGCAGCAAAGAAAATCACCGCCCTGGCCTTCGAGTTTATAAAAGACGAAGACGGCTCCTACCCCGCCGTAAAATCACTTAGCGAGATTGCAGGTACGGCCTCTGTACTCATTGCTGCCGAGCTTATGATCAACCAGAAAATAGGTAAAGGCCTGTTGTTGGGTAATATTACGGGGGTACCACCTACCGAAGTCGTGATTATCGGCGCAGGTACTGTTGCTGAATTTGCCGCAAAGACTGCATTAGGTCTTGGCGCCAGCGTCAAGGTGTTTGATAACAGCATTACGAAACTGCGCCGCCTGCAGAATAACCTTAACCAACGTATATTTACTTCAACCATCCAGGAAAAATCATTACTTAAAGCCCTTATGCGTTGTGATGTGGCCATTGGCGCCATGCGCGGCAAAAACCGTACGCCGATAATAGTAAGCGAAACGATGGTGGAACACATGAAACGCGGGTCGGTCATCATAGATGTTTGCATTGATACCGGTGGCTGTTTTGAAACCAGCGAGGTTACAACCCACGAAAAGCCGACATTTGTAAAAAATAACGTCATACACTACTGTGTTCCTAATATTCCGTCACGTTACAGTAAAACAGCGTCTATTTCTATCAGCAATATTATTAGTCCGTTTTTATTGCAAATTGCAGAAGACGGCGGCATAGAAAGTGCCATACGCTGCAACCCGGGATTAAAGCATGGCATTTACAATTACCACGGGCTGCTTACCAATCGCTCGATTGCCGACTGGTTTGGATTAAAGTATGCTGATATTAACCTGATTGTGTTTTAAATGCTGTAATGGACATCAATCAGATTCAGCAGATTTGCAACGCCCTGCCACATGTGGAAAGCGAAATTAAATGGAAGAGTGACTTGGTCTTTATGATTGCGCGCAAAATGTTCTGTGTGATTGACCTTGAAGCCCTGCCGACATCTATCGCGTTTAAGGTCCACGCTGACGACTATGACGAATCAGCACCCGCGAAAACTTCAAGCCTGCCCCCTACTTCGCCAAAAATAAATGGGTCACGGTTATTGATATTGAAAGACTAAAACAATTTGAAACGGAGTTTCTTATAAAACAATCTTATGAGCTAGTTAAGGCTAAGTTGCCGAAGAAAGTGATAGCTGAATTGGGTTTGTAGATTGTAATACTGTTAGACAAGCATAAAAAAAGGACAAAGAGTAAAAAAACTTCTTTGTCCTTTATGGTGGGCGATGAGGGATTAGAACCTATTTTCTAAACCCGCGTCAATGCTGTATTTTTTGAATTTCGTAAAGCATTATTGCCATGAAATTGCCACAAATCAACTAAATATCTTTTAAGCAAGCCTGCAAATCTGATGTTGAATGAACTAAATCGATACACAAAGGTACTGATTTTATACATTGAATTTAATGATTATTATATGCTTTCATATTGAATCTATTTCCAAGACATTATAATTTTTCAATATTCGATTTTATGCGCTCCAATAAATCATTGAATTCAGGTTGACCGTTATAATATAATGAAGCAGTTGCTATATAGCGTTTTCTAAATGCATCCCTGATTTCAGGATTATTTAAAAGAAAGGCCTCATTTTTTACAATTGGTATTTCAAGGTCAGCTTTTGGAAAGCGGGTCTTCTTATGTTCAAAATATTCCACTGTACCGATGAATTCCTGAACCTCTTTATTCGCTAATAAAGAATATACATCATAATATTGGCGCATCAAGTTTGGGCGAACTTCGGCACCATTTTGTTACTGCCTGTATTTTGTCGCAATTGTTTGTAATTTTTCAACAAAAGTATAACCAGGATGATAAGAGGCGACCTCAAATGCTCTATTGTCGAGAACAGAAACTTTTGCATTGGCTTCAGCCTTGTCGTATGCCCAAGAACTTATTGAGATTTTTGAATTAGGTGTTACCGTATCAAAGCCAGCTTCAAGCAAAATACCATCTTTTAGGCCTTTTACATAACCTTTTTTTGACTCATAGTATAACCTGATGCCGCCGCTACGATAATAAGACTCGTCATCAAAATCATAGTCCCGCTCTACCGAAATAATACCATCGATTTTAATATTATTTGCAAGCCAATCGTAATATTCTTTCCGTGACTGAACACTTTCATCTTTAATCTTCTTCGGATTTTCGTCTACTGCTAAATCCGCAGGCGGTTTGATGTGTATATCATGTCCTCCGAAAACCTGTCTATTATTTTATATGCTTTTGATAATGATGTACCTCCTTTTAATTCAAAATTTAAACCTTGCTTTTGCAACCCATAAAGCACGTGCATGATCCAGTAATCTTTTTCGATTAGCTGAATCTGAATTCCTGTTTCTTTTTCTATAATTTCCAGTAGGCTTACAAAATCCGGATGTTCATGAAGATACTTCTTAGGCATAGTTTTGATTACATTGTGTGTTTAGCATCGGTAGAAATAGCTTTTTCGCTTTCACACTACCATAGGCTTTCACGTTTTGGCGAAGTTTTTCCATATCCAATGTCCTAACCTTACTTTGAACTTTTGATAAAACCAGGTTAGTGTCTTCGGCAAGCGCATCAAGATTATTAACCAAATCCACAAGTAAAAATTCCTGAGTTACTTCTTTCGGAAAACGGGGTTTTATATGAAAGAAAAACTTTCGACCTCCCAATTCCAAGTTCGCCATGTCGTTTCTTGTTATAAACAACCCTTTTGTTGTAAAGCTGAGTTGTACCAACTCCAAGCCTGTTATAGTCGTTCGGCGATGTGAGGAGAAATTTACTGTCCTTTAGAAAACTACGAACCAAAACTTTCTCATCAGGGGGGACTATTCCAAAAGCTGTTTCTTTTGGGTAATAATATAGGCCTTGCGAAAGCTTTTGTAACGTTCCTTCACTTACAAGTTCAGTGAGGTGTCTATCAACCGAATTAGACCATTTTTCAAGATTATTCGTCTATATACGTTCCCTCGCCTAAGATGTTTTTTGAGTTCTGTTGATTTTTTCATCGTGTTATTCTTTAAATAAAGATATTGAAAATCACATACCAATGCAAGAAATTTAAATTAAAAATTTATGCAAAGATACAAAAAAATATTAGACAGGCTAACTATGTAATGATATTAAAATGAATTGATTTTAAGTACTTTTTTCAAAATATAGCTCGGGCAGAATTATTTTAATTTCCTGAGCTGCTCCTTCTTTAAGCCAGTACACAATGAAATTCACTGTCACGCTTTTTAATTCATAACGTCTTGATTTCATTTCATCAATTTTTTTGAGAAAATCCTTTGAAAATTTCAAAACAGACTGCCCATTTCCATTCAGGCATTCATCTCCGTTAATCCGTAACGTATCGCCACTTACCAGTTGAGAAATCAAGTACTGTTTATTGTTAAAATAATCCAGCCATACATCTTTTAATGTGGCATGTACAGAAATTTTATCCGGCGCAGAGTAATGTCCAGGGTCGTTTATCTGTTCAATTTTTTCTGCAAACAAATGATTAAGATAATTTCCATTTAAGTGAATATTTAAATTGACTTTCGCACGGGTCATTGCAACATACAATTGCCGTTTGGTTTCATCAGTTGCCGGAATAAAATTTTCGAGTAGAAGAAATACATTGTCAAACTCTTTCCCCTTTGCTTTGTGAATGGTAGATACAAAAATCGTTTCGCCGTTATGATTATAAAAATCATCAAGTTTAGATTCCCGGATTAAGACCTCTAAATCTGATTTATACTTTTTATATGGATTTGTGGTTTCAAAATCTTTAATGATGTTCAGGCAAATTTCTAACTTATTGCTGTTACGAAATACAGTAGTCAGTTCCCGTTTAGCATTATCCCAAACTTCATCATTTATGGTGTAAACATCAGCTCCTACATTTACCTTATTCAATAAAAATCGGACTTCAGCAAGGTTATATAAACTAAAACCTTCATTAGATTGTATCAGTTTCGCCTGAATCCCATTTTTCAAAAGTAGCCCGTTGATTTTTACAGCTTCTTCATTCGTTTTTGTAATTATACAAGTAGTTCCTGAAAGGTCTGAAGTAGCTATATCGTCTACAAGCGGTGTTATAAGATTATTGCTTTGATACCTTACTACTTTTATTTTTCCATTATCAGATTGATTAGCAATGATTGGTGTTACTTTAAGGCGGTGCTGAATTTGCTGTACAAATTGATTTGAAAATGCTACCAAATTGTTTTTACTTCGATAATTTTCAACCAACTCATACTTTAGTGCCTTGTTATCATAAATAAACTGCTCCAGATATTTAGCATTCGCACCCCTAAATTCGTAGATATTTTGGTCATCGTCTCCCACTGCAATAACACGCATTTCTTCATTCTGCTCCATCAATGCTTTTATTAAAGCAAACTCCTCTGCATTCATGTCTTGGGCTTCGTCAATTACTAAAACGGTCTTAGTAATTTTACTGGGTTCAACATCACCATTCTTAATCTTATCAACTGTAGTATTTAAAATATTAGCTGATTTTTCTAAAGTGCCAACTTTCCCTAGCAAATCGAAACAATAGGAATGGAATGTTTTAATCTCAATGAAGTTGGCTGCATTACCAATCAGCTTTAAAAGGCGCTTTTTAAATTCGGTAGCCGCAGCCCTCGAAAATGTAAGCATTAGTAACTGTTCGTGCTTCACATCTTCCATCAACAACAAGGAAGCCAGTTTGTGGACTAGCACTTTTGTTTTTCCACTTCCCGGTCCGGCAGCCACAACTATATGCTGGGTTTCGTTATCGTTGATAATTTTCAATTGTGTAGGCGATAGCTCACCAAACAACTGCCTGAATTTAGCTGGTGTTATATTCCGTTTAATATCATTTTGCCTGCTACCCTTAAAATACTTGTTTAAGAAAACACTGTAATTCAGTTGGAAATAATCTTCTACAAACTGAAGCGCATTTCTGTAATCGGTAATCATACGTTGGGCATATTCTCCAACAATATGTATTTGCTGCACCTTACTTTCGTAAAACTGGTTAAGCTTTTGATAATCGTCTTTGGTATAGCGTTTTTTATTGTCCTGTTCGGTACGTTCAATGGTTAAGCGGTTATAGACCACAAGAAAGCCACCTTCTATCTTTATCGCTTCAATCCGTGACAGGTAAAACAAGGTATCCTCAACATCATCGATGCTTATTTCTTTTTGAAAAGGCTAAAGCTGTTGTAATAGGCAGCTTTTAGTTCGTGTACTGAAAACTCCACCAAAACCTCATCTTTATCTGTATTGCCTATAGAAGTTTCGATGAGGGTTTTATCATAAAAGTACTCAACAATAAACGAGGCAAGTTCATGACGTTTTTCCAGCTTTTCTTTTAATAGCTCATTATTCTGAAGGCATAAAACAGCTATATGGTTTTTAGAATAATCTACACTTTTCCTTTTAATCCAGTGTTTAATAGACCAAAAGTTAAGTATGGTTTTAAGCCTGTTGGTGTTTACGCCATCACAGCCATTTTTTTCTGCCTCCTCATTTAATTCTTTTAGATGAAAAACATGCTCTTCTTCGCTAAAAACCGGCAGTAAGAATTTTTCAATTTTACTGTAAGCTTCTACAATGGCAAGGGAACGGTTTCCTATTATCTGTTTTTCTTTATAAATGCAGTAAGGTCTTTGGTGTCGGCCAATATATTTTCCTCGCGCAATAGGTTTACCACATTAATAACATCTCCTGTTACAATGCCTAAATGCTCACTAATATAATCTACCCTTGATTCAGCAGCTTCACTACTATTCTCTTTCCTGCTTTTACTGGAAAACAACTTCCTTATTATGCGTACTCCCTGCTCTTTCTGCTTTTCTTCGAATTTCTCAGATGCGTTTATTTTATCAATGGCTTCCTGCGCGTTTTTAGATAAAATACTATTGGCAAATACCCTTGGCATATTCTGCCCGCGTTTTAAATATCCCGTATCTTCAAGGGCAGCAATGGCTGTAGTGACACGTGTTTCTATTTCTTTAACACCTTCGTCCCAACCTGCTTTGCGTGCAATCTCTAAAGCTGAATTAGATACTTTTGAACGGAATCTTGTAATATCCTTTATGGCTTTCCATACCTGCTGTATTTCCTTTATGGAAAGCTTTGTTTGGTTTAGCAGAATAAAGTGTTTGCTAAGGTCTTCTTCATTAAAAAGTACAAAACAATCCGCTGAGATGTTTTCATCCCTGCCTGCGCGCCCTGCTTCCTGCACATAATTTTCAAGCGAATCAGAGATTTCATAGTGAATGACCAAACCTACATCTTTCTTATCTACGCCCATACCAAACGCGGAGGTAGCCACCATTATCTGTGTGTCGCCATTTAAAAAGGCATCCTGGTTCTCAGTCTTTTCCTGCTTATCCATTTTGCCGTGGTAGGGTTTGGCACTAAAGCCGTCTTTTTCTAACCTTTCAGCAAGCAGATATGCTTTTCGGGTTCGTGACACATAGATAATTGTAGGGCAGTTTTTATCTTCGATTAAATCGCGCGCAGCCAGATATTTTTCTTCTTCATTCTGCTTTTCAAAAACCTTGTACTGAAGGTTAGTCCTTGATGCTTTAGATGTAAATACTTCAAGATCCAACGATAATTTTTCACTGAAATAGTCACGGATATCTTCAATTACCTTTTGTTTTGCCGTGGCGGTAAAACACGATACAGGAATACCATCATCCAGATTTTTCTTTTCCTGAATCAATTTTATAAAATCGCCAATGTACAGATAGTCTACCCTGAAGTCCTGCCCCCATGATGAGAAACAGTGGGCTTCATCAATTACGAAACGGGCAACCTTACGACCAAGTATAAGTTTTTCTATAGTTTTAGAACGTAACGATTCGGGCGAAATATATAAGATAGAAGCGGAACCGTTTTCAATCCGTTCAAAAGATTTGGCTCTTTCAATAGGATCCAATAATCCGTTAATAGTTACTGCCTCGGTTATTCCAATCTTTTCGAGGTTATCCACCTGGTCTTTCATTAGCGATTGAAGCGGAGAAATCACTACAGTTAACCCCTTTGAATTTTCAGCACTCATAAGTGCCGGAACCTGAAAGGTGATTGATTTTCCTCCTCCTGTTGGGAAAAACAGCCAGTAGCGATTTGTTATTTACGGCTGCTTTAACAGCATTTTCCTGAAGCGGTTCACCACCATAAGTACGGTAAGTATCAAATTTAAAGAACGTTTTTAATCCTTTATAAATGTTAAGTGCTTTATTACAGTAGGTACATCCTGTTACACAAGGTTTGCTGCGCAACAATAGCATTATACGTTCTACTTCAGGGTAGTTTTTGAGCACCCATGGAGGTGTAATAGAATGAACATTTTTGTTGGTTATGAATGAGTTAATCAATGAAAGGCAATAGGCCAATTCAATGGGATGGTCAGCTATAATTTTAGTTATGTCTACATGGCTACAAATTTCATCACTAAACTTTGACATTATTAAAGCTTCGGCATCAGTAGTAGCTCTACTCTTGTAATTTACATATCTAAAAAAAGCGCTGAACTCTGTTGTTTGACCCAATAAGAGGTAAAATATATCTTTAAGGGGGTCGTCTGTTTGCCAAAAAATAGCAACCTCATCATTAAACAAGTCCATTGACTTAATAGAATCGTTTAACGGGTTGTTTGTGTCATCAGTTTGTAGTTTATCATCTTTTAATAGTGCATGATACGGCTTTGTTGGGAATAATAACGGTGACAGGTATAAAGTATCGATAATGTTTGAAGCATCAATACCTGCATTATATACAGCGCTCCCTACATATTTAATATCGTGTTTTAAAATGTTGTGCCCGCAAACATATTCGCTTCCTTTCAGGAATTGGGAGAAATCCGTTAATGATGGCTTGTGGAAATAATTATTATCTTCCTTAATCGCACCTATATCAAGGATTTTACCTTTACTTGGGTCAATTTCGGTATCTATAAATGTGATTGAACGGGTATTGCTTTGTTCACCTGTTAGCATTAAACTCAAAAAGATTATGGTTTGTTTTTCTATCTAACAAAATCTACAACATTTTATCTGTGAGTAAGATAGACAGCTAATTTAGTATTTAATCTCAGAATTCAAAAAAACACATGTTTAATTCATAGTTTTACAAACTTCACAGACTCATCTCCAGATTTTAATCTGTAACTTGAATAAGTGAAGATGTTTATAGCTGTTCTGTTTCAATATAATTAAGGAGATTAAGAATAAAATTTTATTCTAATTATATTAAGATTAATATACACTGTAATGTTTCTCTATTATTCGTTATTTTTACATCAAACCTTGCTAAATGGATGCCTTTAAAACTCACGAAAATGTAATATCTGATTACAAATCATATTTAAAATCTTTCATTAATATAAGTGATGAAAGAATTTTGGACTTTGTTAATAATTCTACTTTAATTAAAAATATTCTACCTGAACCGCTTATACAATTTAATCCTTCTTTTGAGAAGGGTGATTCGTTTGAGGATTTGATTAATGATAATATAGTACATCCTAATCTTTCCAAAGCTTTAGTTTCTTATAGATTATACAAGCATCAAGTAGAGGCTATTAAAATAGGTGTAAAGAATCAAGGTTTTATAGTGACTTCGGGTACAGGCTCCGGTAAATCTTTAACTTTTTTTAGCCACTATTTTTAATGACCTATTTAATCAAGGGTACAATAAAAAGAAAGGTGTTAAAGCTATTTTGGTATATCCAATGAATGCTTTGATTAATTCGCAGTACGAAGAAATTAAAAAATACGCTGAAAATTATGGCGCTGATTTCCCTATAACTTTTGCCCAATATACTGGTCAAGAAAGTGGAGATTTACGAGAGAAAATAAAAACGAATCAACCAGATATAATTTTAACTAATTATATGATGTTGGAATTAATAATGACACGTCAGTCAGAAAATTGGTTAAGAAATTCGATTAAAGAAAATCTTAAATATGTTGTTTATGATGAGTTACATACCTATCGAGGACGTCAAGGTGCTGATGTTAGTATTTTTAAATCGTAGAGTCCAAGCGTTAGCTAAAAATGAGCTGGTATTTATAGGTACATCGGCTACTATGGCATCTCATGGGTCACCAGAAGAAAAGAAATTGAAAGTAGCTGAGATAGCGTCTCAAATATTTGGGAAGCCATTTAAGACTGAATTTATTATAAATGAATATTTAGAACCTTGTACGAAAGCTAAAGTTGTAAATCCATTTATGCTTGCAAATGCAATTAAATTAGGGATCGACAAAAATGGTAACGATAATGATTTTATTGAGAATGATTTAGCGAACTGGATTGAATTGAATATTGCATTAAAATTAAACAATGGGATTTTAGAAAGAGGAAAACCTCTTAATATTGATCAAATTACAGAGAAAATATCCATAGAGACTTCGTTAGCAAAAGAAGATATTAAAAAAGTGTAATAGATCTATTAAAATGGGCCGAACGTATAAATGAGGATAACAGGAAGAATAAAACACGTAAATCATTTTTGCCATTTCGTTTTCATCAATTTATATCGCAAACAGGTTCGGTTTCTGTGACTCTAGAACCTCGAGCTAATAGAACGATTATTACTTCTGATGAACCCTTTTTTTAAAAGTGAGGGCAAGGAAAAGAAATTATACCCCCTTCTTTTTTCTCGCTATTCAGGTCATGATTTTATCTGTGTAGAGTTGAATTGTGATGATAATACTTTAATTCCAATAATTCCAAATAAAGAATTTGTAAACAAAAAGAAGGAGGATATTGATCAGAAAAATCCAGATATCAGAGATTTTAAATACGGTTACATTGTCTTAGATGAAGGAGAAGAATTTTGGAACACTGATTATAGAGATTTAGTTCCTTCAGAATGGCTAAACAAGCAAGGGTCAGATCTGCTTCCATACTATAAAATGCTAATGCCTCACGAAATTTATTTCAATAGTGATGGTAACTTTTCATTTGAACCCAAGTATCCTATTAAAGGGTACTATATGCCCGCGAAATTACGTATTGATCCTACAGCCCATATCGTTTATGAAGACAGTAGAACTAATGACTTAACAAAATTAGCAAGATTAGGATCTGAAGGAAGAAGTACAGCTACATCCGTAATTTCTTATGCAGTTGTCAAAAGTTTGGCAGAACAAGGTGAAACCGTTGAGGATCAAAAACTATTAAGTTTTACTGATAATCGCCAAGATGCTTCGTTACAAGCAGGACACTTCAATGATTTTTACGCGACAATTAGATTGAGAGCTGCATTATGTGCTGCTGTGGAGAAGTCTAACAAACCTTTAGAAATATTTGAAATAGCTGAAGCTTTATACAGAAGTTTGGGGCTGAAAGAAAAACAGTATGCAATATATCCTTCAAATGATGAAGATTTCCCAGACGAAAGAAACATAGAAGCTTTAAAAGAATATCTAAAATATAGAATTTTTCAGGACTTAAAAAGAGGATGGCGATATACGTTGCCGAACTTAGAACAAGTTGCACTTTTAGAATTAGACTATAAAAATCTGGACAAATTAGCAGCCCTGGACGATCGTTTTCAAAATATAAGTTTTATGGCAAATATGCCAAAAGAGAAAAGAAAAGATATTTTGAAAAATATATTAGATTATTTCAGAACAAATTTTGCATTGGATCATAAATTCTTCAAAGACATTGCAAACAACGAAGAATTGATGAGAGACAGGTTGTCTTTAGATTCTGTATGGTCTTTAGACTATAACGAAAGATTAGATAAACCTTCTGAAATGGTTATAACGATGCCCTCTCCAAAACCTAAAGGGAAATTTTTTGTTTCTATCGGTCAACGTTCAAGTTTAGGCAAGTACATCAACAGATGTTTAATGGAAGAAAGATTTGAAAAATTAAAAAAAGAAGAATACGAAATAACCTTACAAAGTATATTAAAATTGCTATGTGATACTAATTTTTTGACAGTTGAAAAAGATAGGAAGGATACAAATATTTCATATTATAAGTTAAGGGTAGATCAATTGTTGTGGATTAAAGGGGATGAAAAAACTATTCCTTTAGATCATACAAGGTTCAATTTTCAAGAGGGTCTTAAAGGCTTAGAACCAAATAATTATTTTCAAGAGTTATACAAGACAGATTTTTCACATTTCAAAAAAGAATTAGTAGCAAAAGAACATACAGGTCAAATATCTTCCGATCAAAGAATTGAAAGGGAAGAAGCTTTTCGTAAAGGTGAAATATCGAACATGTTTTGTTCTCCTACAATGGAGTTAGGAATAGATATAGCCAATTTAAATATTGTGCACATGCGCAATGTGCCACCAAATGCAGCAAATTATGCACAAAGGAGTGGTCGTGCTGGTCGTAGCGGTCAAACAGCTTTAGTATTTACCTACTGCTCAACTATGTCTCCACATGATGTCAATTATTTCAGGAACGCAACGGACATGGTAGCTGGAACAGTTCAGCCGCCTCGTATAGATTTGATTAATGAAGAATTAATAGGTTCTCATCTCAATGCTTTTCTATTAATGAATTTAGAAATATCAGAATTGAAGAGTTCAGCCGCTGACATTTTAGACCTCTCAAATGAGAATAAAATATTCGTAAATCAAGACATTTATGCTAGGATTGAGCATTTATGTACAATAAATAAAGAATATTTTATTAATGAATTTGAAAAGATAACGCTGTCTATAGTTTCAGAACTTGTCGATACAACTTGGTTTACTAAACAATGGATTGAAATAAAAATAAAAAATTCCCAATACATTTTGCAAATGCATTTACTCGTTGGATTAGAATGTTTCAAAATGCCTGTTTGTTAAGAAATAATGCGCAAGCAATTATTGATAATCATACTTATAAGGTGGAGAGTGAAGAAAGAAAGGAAGCTATTAAGCAAGAACGTTTTGCTCGCAAACAGATCGCTTTGTTAAAAAATGAAGAGCAACAACATTCTAGTAATTCAGAATTTTACGTTTTCCGTTATTTAGCAGCAGAAGGTTTTTTTACCAGGTTATAATTTTACCAGATTACCAGTACGTGCTGTTTTGGGGAAAAGTTATCGTGATGATGTTGAGGTACTTTCTCGTCCCAGAAATCTGGCCCTTTCAGAGTTTGGGCCGGCAAATACCGTTTATCATTCTGGCAGCAAATATCGAATTAATCGTATGATGATTTCTGATTTAGAAAATGCCACAGAACAAATTATGGTATCAAACAAATCGGGTTATGTTTATTTTAATGAAGAAATTAAAACAGCAAATATTGACCCTATAAGCAAAAGTCAACTAAAAGGAAACGAAATTGAAGTATTTTCCAGAGTTGTCGAATTTTCAGAATGCGAGGGAATTCCCTTACAAAAAATATCATGCATCGAAGAAGAACGTAGTCGTTCAGGCTATGAAGTTGTTTCTTTTTTAATTTTCCGGAAGGAATTGAAAATACGCAATCTGTAGTTTTGAAGAAAGGAGAAAAAAAACTGCTACAGTTGTATTTCAGTAAAACTGCAAATCTAGTTAAAGTAAATAAAAAAGCTAGAAGATCTCAAAATGCGGGATTTAAAATTGACCAAAGAAATGGTGTTTGGGTTCAAGAAAAAAGTTTAAAGACGAAACCAGAATTAGGAGCAAAACACTAAAGAAATAATGCTGTACACTAAGGATACTTCGGATGTTTTATATATACAGCCATTAGGAAATATAGGAACTAGTCCAAATCAAGTTATCTCATTAAGTTACGCTCTAAAAAGGGGGATTGAGAAACTGTTCTTGGTTGAAGAAAGTGAAATTGCAGTAAGCTTGATGGGTGATTCTGAAAAACCAAATATTCTAATTAATGAAGCTTCTGAGGGTTCTTTGGGAATTCTTTCTCAACTAATATCCGACCCGATGAAAATGCAGGAATGGTTCAGGGCTAGCTATGAAATTTTACATTTCAATGCAGATACAAGGCAGGAAACTGAAGAAGGTAAAAAGTTACCTCATGCAACATATAGTGATCTATTAAGTTATTACAATCAAATTTACCACCAACAATTAAATCGATATGATATACAGGAAACACTTGAAAGTTTAATGGATTGTAAGGTTGAAATCGTACAAGGATTCGACAATGACAGAGATGAGCAGTATAAATATCTTCTGGATACTTATGATAAAAATAGTGGTACTGAATTAAAATTCATTAAATATCTTTATGAAAATGGCTACATGCTGCCTGATAAGGCGCAGGTTAATTTAAAAGACTACTACGTTAGTGCGGATTTTGTTTATAAAACTACTTTTGGTTTTACACTGGTGTTTTGTGATGGTACTGTTCATGATTTAGCAGAAGTAAATAGTCGTGATCAGATGATCAATCAAATTCTTAATGAGGGAGCACATGACGTTATACGTTGGCATTATAAAGAGCCAATAGAAGATTTGTTGTCAAGAAGAAAAGATATTTTTAGAAAAGTGAAATAGCAAAGTAAATGAGTAACAAATATACAGCAGGTAATTTAGTACGTTTTAGAAATCGAGACTGGATGGTTTTGCCTTCAAATGATGATCAAATAGTTTTAGTAAAACCTCTAGGCGGTTCTGATGAAGAAACTACAGGTATTTTTTTACCATTAGCAAAAGATTTTGAAAAAATTGAAAAAGCAACTTTCAAGGACCCAACCCCCAACCAAATAGGAAACTTTGAAACAGCTAAGCTCCTCTATAATGCATCTCGGCTCTCTTTACGCAATGCTGCCGGACCTTTCCGTAGTATGGGAAAACTATCCTTCCGCCCTAGATCTTATCAGGTTGTACCATTAGTAATGGCATTAAAACAAGACATTACAAGGCTTTTGATAGCAGATGATGTGGGTATTGGTAAAACGATCGAGGCCTTAATGATCATAAAAGAGTTGATGGAAAGGGGTGAAATTAAAAGATTTGCCGTTATATCACCTCCACATCTATGTGAACAATGGCAACAGGAGTTAAAAGATAAGTTAGATATTGATGCCGAAATTATTCGTTCCAGTACAGCTTCACGTTTAGATCGAATGGTACCAGATGACCGTTCAGTTTTTCATCATCTTCCTTATCAAGTAATATCGGTAGATTATATTAAAACTGATAAACGTAGAGGTATTTTCTTGAATGATTGTCCAGAGTTGGTAATTGTTGATGAAGCGCACACCTGCACTTTGCCAAAAGGTTCTTCTTCAAAGAATCAACAGCAACGTTATAATCTTGTACATGATGTGGCATCAAATGTAAACCGTCATTTAGTATTGCTAACAGCAACTCCGCACAGTGGTAAAGACGAGGAATTTTTATCCCTATTAGGATTAATAAAACCAAGTTTCAAAGAATTAAATTTCGAAAAATTAGAACAGTCAGATCGTAAAAATATAGCAAAACATTTTATTCAACGTAAAAGAGAAAATATTCGCCGTTGGTTAAATGAAGATACTCTGTTTCCTGAAAGAGATTCTAAGGAAATAGCGTTTACGTTGTCTGAAAGCACAAAATCATTTTATAATGATCTAGTCTCATTTGCTAGAGGCATTTCTGAGGTAGAAACGGACAGCGAAAACACCAAGCTTCTTCGTTCATGGGCCGCTATTGCTTTAATTAAAGGCGCTATGTCAAGTCCTGTAATGGCTAAGGAAATGTTAGAAAAAGACATGCTAAAATTATTTCCGAAGAGGAAAATCAGGAAATTGGTACCGAAGCCATAGAGAACACATTATTTGAGGAAAATGAGTTTGGTGTAGATTTTTCAAGAAACGATCTTTTAAATGCAGTTGATTATAAAGAAAATGAAATAAGAGGTTTAGTAAATTTAGTAAGTAAAGCTGACTATCTTTTAAAGAATTCTGATACGGATTTAAAAATTAAGCACACCATTGATATTATTCAGAAATGGTTAAAAACAGGTTTTCAACCGATTATTTTTTGTCATTATATAGCAACTGCAAAATATGTGGAAGAAAAACTTAGAGCCATATTACCTAAAAATATATTTGTTCAAGCAATTACTTCAGAATTGGCTGATGAACAACGTAAAGAGGAGATTCAGCGTATGGGGGGACATGAAAAACGAGTGTTAATCGCCACCGACTGTTTATCTGAAGGTATTAATCTACAAGATTTGTTCAATGCAGTTTTGCACTACGATTTACCTTGGAATCCCAATCGTATAGAACAACGTGAAGGACGTGTTGACCGTTTTGGCCAAAATTCTCCTGAAATTAAAACTTATATGTTGTACGGTGAGAATAATCCAATGGATAAGTTTATCCTAGAAGTATTAATCCGCAAAGTACGTGAAATTCAAAGAAGCATTGGTGTGACTATTCCAATTGGGGAAAACAACAAATCGTTGATGACTGAACTTACTCAAAAAATCTTAAAAACAGCATCAGAAGCAGATCAATTGACATTATTTGCAGAAGAAAAGATAAAGATTGAAAGTGAACTGGAGAATGTACGTAAAAAGGTGAAAACTTGAGATCAATTTTTGCCCAAGAATCAGTTGATGCTGAAGCTATAAAAAAAGACTTAGAAGAAGTAGATGAAGCCATAGGAGATCCATCCGTCGTGGAAAGCTTTGCAACTTATGCTCTACAGTTATTAGGAGCCACTGTTATACAAGATGTTGATGGCTACAAGATTCAAGTGACCAACTTACCAAAACATTTACAAGTAGCCTTACTAACCGCATTAGAGCAAGCAAAAAGTAAAACCGAAACTAAAATAGCATTTATATCTCCAACACCTAGAGGTTATCAGTATATTGGACGAAATCATCGTCTAATAGAACAACTATGTCATTATGTAATTAGTAATGCTTTTGAGGAAGAAGGTAATAGATATAATTTAGCGCGTACAAGTGTGATTCAAACAGATAGTGTAGCTTATAAAACAACCCTGGTTATGTTCAGGGTGCGTAACGTGGTTAAAGAAGTTCGTTCTAAAAACGAATCTGTGGCAGAGGAAATGTATTTATGGGGTTATACTGAAGCCAACGCTGATTTACAGTCCATAGATTTCAAAGAGGCTCAGGATTTACTAGCTAAAGCTATTCCATTAAGTAATTTTCCAGTAGAAAGGCAACAACAATTAATTGAAACAGAGCTGCATTCATTTGAAAACAAGAAAGAAATTTTTATTGAAATTGCAACACAAAGAGCCGATAAGCTAGTGGAAGCGCATAGTAGATTTAAAACCTTAATTGGCGGTAGAAGTTATGAAAAGTCTACACCAGTTTTACCGCCTGATGTTATGGGGGTTTACATCTTGTTACCAAAACCTAAAGCATTATTTTAGATTATGAAATTTACAACCATCAACATACAGGGAAATATTTTTACAAGCGAAATTTTAGATCGCATTCGTCAGGATAATATCAGTTTTCAAAAACCACAAGATTTTGGTTTAAAACCTAACGAATTGGTTCGTGACGAAATTAGTAATGCTTGGAGTTTAATTAATACCCATTGGCAAATTTTCAAACAAAAAAGAAGCGCATTTCAACCAACGGATACCGGGGTAACTGAAACACGTAGGCATTGGATTGTGCCATTATTAAATTTATTAGGTTATGAAGTTACTTTATCAAATGCAGAACTAGTTAACGGGAGGTCTTACGCAATTTCGCATAGAGCAAGTAATAAGGATGAATTTCCTATCCATATTATAGGGTCAGAACAATCATTAGAAAAAAAGCAGAAAATGCGCGTTTGTCACCACATGCGTTAATGCAGGAATATATTAATTCTACAGAGCATATTTATGGTTATGTAACTAATGGTATTCATTTTCGCATATTACGCGACGCAACCCGGTTATCGCGGTTGAGTTATTTGGAATTTAACTTGGAGCAAATGGTAGAAGAAGGCCATTATGCAGAGTTTGCGGTTTTTTATCGTTTGCTACACTCTTCACGTTTAAAAAATCTTAAAGATGAAGCGAAAGATGCTATTTTAGAATTCTATCATAACGAAGCGCTGGCTTCAGGTTCACGCATTCGTGAGCGTCTTAGTGAAGCAGTAGAAAAATCTATTGTAACCTTAGCAAATGGGCTTTTAGTGCAAAATGAAAACAATAAATTAAGAGACCTGTTTGAGATAGATAAATTAACGGCAAAAGACTATTATTTAAATATTCTCCGTTCTGTATATCGAATTCTGTTTTTGTTGGTCATCGAAGAGCGTAACCTCATTTACAAAGAAAACCTCCGTGAAGATGAAAAGAAACTCAAGGATATTTATTATAAATATTACAGCATCCAGCGATTAACTTATTTAGTCAATAAAGCTGTATATATTGATCCAAACAAAACTGATCTTTGGCAATCATTATTAATGACCTTCCGTTTGTTTGAAGATTTCCAAGCAGGGAAAGCTTTGGGACTTGACGCATTGGGTTCTGGAATTTTTAGCCCAGATGCTATAAATAGCATTAAGGATACTACTTTAAGTAATAAGATTGTTTTAGAAGTTTTCAAATACTTGGTAACTTTCGAAAACGAAAACAAACAAACAATACGTGTAAACTATGCTGATTTGGATGTAGAAGAATTTGGTTCAGTCTACGAAGGATTACTAGAATTTGAACCAGTGGTAGAAAATAACCAATTCCGGTTTAAACAAGGCGATGATCGTTCTACTTCAGGCTCCCACTACACGCCAGAAGAATTAGTAAAGCCATTAATTGTACATTCATTAGATTATATCATTGCTAATAAGCTACAAGAGACAGATCCTGAGCAAGCTTTGTTAAGTATTACCGTTTGCGATGTTGCTTGTGGTAGTGGTCATATTTTATTATCCGCAGCGCGTCGTATAGGATTTGAGCTAGCAAGAATACGTTCTCATGAAGATCAACCCACGCCTTCAGTCTTGCGCCATGCAGTTCGTGATGTGATCAAAAATTGTATTTATGGAGTTGATTTAAATCCTCTGGCAGTTGAATTGTGTAAGGTTGCACTTTGGTTAGAAGCTCATGAACCAGGCCAACCGCTCAATTTTTTAGATCACCATATTAAAAATGGTAATGCTGTAGTTGGTTTGGCGCATTTTGAAGAACTTGAAAATGGAATTGCAAGCGAAGCTTTTAAGCCCACGCTTGGAGACGACAAAACTATAGCTGCTGCTTTTAAGAAACGTAACGATTTAGAGAGTAAAACTAAGAGTCAATTGGCTACTTTTAACGTCTCTAATGTAGACCAAGATTTTGAAAATCTACAGAAAGATTTCGAATCATTTACAAAATTACCCGAAAACACTGCAGATCAAATTATTCACAAAGAAAAAGCTTATCACGATTTAACTAAAGGAAAAAAATGGTTTCGTCTAAAACAAATTGCAGATTTACAAGTCGCACAATTTTTTATACCAAAAACAGAAGATAATAAAGAAAAGTTAACGACACACAGCCAATACATGAGCTACCTTAAAACAGAAGCACAGATTGTAGATCGTGGAGCAGCTATGAGCGTAAGCGCAGATAAATGTTTCTTCCATTGGTTTTTAGAGTTTCCACAAGTGTTTCAAAAAGGGGGGTTTTGATTGTGTGTTGGGGAATCCTCCATTTTTAGGAGGGCAAAAGTTGAGTGGTAATTATGGTACAAATTTTCTTGAGTATTTAAAATACACTTATAAGCCGATTGGAGCAGTAGATTTGGTTACCTACTTCTTCAGAAGAATTTTTGATATAATTAAATTAAATGGATTTCAGTCTTTGATTTCCACAAATACTATTGCTCAAGGTTCTGCCCGCGAAGGAGGCTTAGATGTAATATTTTCAAACAATGGAGTTATTAATCACGCCATTCGTTCTATGAAGTGGCCAGGCCAAGCTGCCGTTGAAGTTTCTCTGATTACGATCCATAAAGGTGAATGGAAAAATAAGTTCATTTTAGATAATAAATCGGTTGATAGAATTACTCCTTATTTGGATGATTCCGAAGTGATGGGAAAACCTATGCCGCTAAAAAAGCAACTTGGGAAAAAGTTTTCAAGGAAGCATTGTTCTAGGAAAAGGATTTATATTACTCCAAGAAGAAGCTTTAGCTTTGATTAATAAGGATCCTCGAAACAAACAAGTATTATTTCCTTACCTGAATGGAGATGACCTTAATAACAGTCCTAATCAAGAACCTTCTCGTTGGGTGATCAATTTTTTTGATTGGGCGGAAGAGAAAGCTCGAACCTATCCAGACTGTTTTGATATAGTTGAACGTTTAGTTCGACCGGAACGTTTTATTCAGAAAGATAAAGGAGGCAAAGAAAAATGGTGGCAGTTTTTAAGACCTAGAAAAGAATTGTACGCTACCATATCTGAGTTAGACCAGGTAATGATTTTGAATCGTCATGCAAAGCATTTATTAATTTCTATTATTAAGAACAATATTGTGTTTTCTGAAGCTACTGTTGTATTGGCAATTAATAAATTTTCGGAATTTGCTATTTTAAACTCCTCTATTCATGATATATGGGCGTGGAAAAATAGTTCAACAATGGGAGCAGCTACCCTAAGATATTCTGCAAGTAGAGCATTTGAAACCTTTCCTTTTCCTACGGAATATTTATCTAACAAGCTAGAAGACAGTGGGCTTAGATTGTTTACAATCCGAAAAGAGCTGATGTCTAAATACAAAATAGGCTTGACAGAGTTGCAAAATATTTATCATAACAAAGATTTGAAATCTAGCAGTCCTTATTTCCATGACATAATAATAATTAGACAGCTTCAGCAAGAAATAGACTATTTAATTATAGAAGCATATAATTGGGGAAACATGCAATTGCAACATGATTTTTACCCTTTGGAACATTTACCTGAGAGTGATAGAATTCGCTTTTTTATTCATCCGGATGCATGCAGAGAGATATTAAAACGTCTACTATTACTTAACGATCAATATTACAATCAAGAAATCTCCAGCGCACTAAAACCTGAGATTCAATCCAAAAAAGTAATTAAAAAAATAGCAAAAGATGATTCCCCGAAATTGTTTTAAATTTCGGGGAATAGAGTATTACGGTCTGTGTCATCATCTTTGATTAATTGGTGCCGTTTTTTATTATTAACTGTAACACTAACTCTTGACTCTTGACCATATTGTAGTAAATTCAACTGTAACAATCGTTTTAGAATTTCTTTTCTAGCGGCTGGATCTATTGAAAATCTCACGCGATCATTTTCAGGAAGATATTCTAATTCATAAAAGCCATGATTGAGTTGAATATCATGCCATTCGTATAAATCTACTACAGCCTGATCCATCTGGATATATAATTTTCTTAGCTCAATAATACCTTTTATTATTGCGTTATAACTATCTATTGAATGCTTTTGTAAATGCTTTTTAAGATGCAAAACATGACTGTTTTTCGGGTCTATATCTTTTTGAATACCCTTAGTATGGAACAGATTACTGATTTTGGTTAGGCCTAAGCTACTTATACTCAGTAGATACTTCCTATATTCATAATATTCTTTGCCAACATTTTCTATTAAGGTATTTTTTTTTAGGGAAAGGGTAATTTTCAAAGCAATCAGTGGTTGAATAATTTAATGTACCTGATCCCAAAGTTGATGAATATTTCCAGCACCAGATGTTATGTATCGAGCTGGAAAGAATTGCAAAATTGTGAAAATCATTTAAAACAATGACTCCTAACTTATGCATGAAAACAGTATTTGTATTTGAAAACTCAAATGAAGAATATTTACTAACCAATGGAATGACCATTACCTGGTCTAACTCAGATATAGCCTTGTAAAGAGCTGGGCGTTTTTCACCATATGTCCACCACCTTTGAGGTAACGGTTTTCGCAAGGCATATGTGCCCACAATCTCATTACCAGCGCTGTCTATTTTCCATCGCTGTCTTTCTGGCTTAACTAATTTTTCTATAATTTCGTAACAATCAGGATAAGTTTTTGCTTTTTCTTCATCCCAGTCAAAGAAATTAATGACCCATCGAGATGGTCTTTGCTCAGGATCACTATTCAGATCATCACCGTTTAAATACGGGAAAAGCACATCCTTATTTCGCGGGTCTTTTTTTATTAGTTTTTCAGCTTGTTCGGAGGACAAAACGAACCCCATTCCTAAAACATAACTTCCTATAAAACTTTTCTCTTTATTAGACAACAAAGGCATAGGTTTTCCCATCTCTCCAAATTCCAAATATACTTACTGGTTTTTACTGCTTTAAAATCTTTCACTTTGCAGATTATGAATAAATTCACTTCACAAATACTTCAGTAACTATGAGCATACAAATAAGCTATCGTTTTGTAATCAAAAAAGAAAAGAACAAGCATGGATTATATCCAATTTACTTAAGAGCATTTTTAAAAGGAAAGAAAATAGAAACTGCTACACCAGTAACCATCCCTTTACGTGACTGGTCATTGAGAAATCAACGAGTGAAATCTCAAAATAATCACTATGAAAGATATAATATGATACTGGATGCAATAGATAAAAAATCCATCAAGTTATTAGTAGAAAATTTTTTAAATGAAGAATATCCCCTATCATTAGAACAGTTTAAAGACCGATTACTAGCTTTAAATTACTATACGACAGAACAAAGCTTCACAGGATATATTCTTAATTATTTAGAAGAAAACAGAGGAAAATTCAGGGCAGAAACCTGGTTTGGCTACAAATCACAGATTTCTAAAATTCTAAAATTTTATTAAAAAAATTCTCTTTTCAGATATCAATGAAAAATTCATAGATGATTATAGACAATATATGTTGAATACCTTGCGAAATAATGAAAATACCGCTAGCAAAAGTCTACGGGTACTTCGAACATTTGTCAATATTTCAATGCGTTTTGGTCATATCAAAATAAATCCATTTCAATATACGTCAATAAAAAAAGTTGAAGGAAAAAGAGATTTCCTTTCGATTGAAGAGTTAAATAAACTCAGTAATTATTATCTAAAGGATAACTTTACCAAATCAATAGAAAAAGATATCCTTGGTTATTTTCTTTTCGCTTGTTATACTGGACTTCGATATTCAGATTTGAAAACATTTTCAGCCGATTCTATATTCGATAATTCTATACATATTCGAATGCATAAAACAGGATACTTAGTAAATATCCCCCTTACTGAGAAGGCAAAGAAATTTATTCCAGTTATTCCTTTCAATAACACTTGTGTTTTTAGGATATATTGTAATAAAGTAACAAATAGAGTACTTAAGAAAATAGGAATAGAATTAAAAATGAATAAAAAACTTACTTGCCATGTTGCTAGACATACGTTTGCCACCGTATCAATTTCATTAGGAATTCCTATTGAGGTAGTAAGCAAACTGTTAGGACATACCAGTATCCGAACTACGCAAGTTTACGCCAAAATTGTTGATACTGTTAAGATAAAGGAGATGAAAAAGTGGGATGGTTTATATAATCAAACCAATTAAAAAATGAAATGAATAAAAAAGAGCCTAATTTGACGAAAAAGGCTTCTTTTTATTCATTTAGAAATAACAATATTTATAGTCCAAATCGTACTAAAAAAGGGAAGCCTACGAGTTTGCATTTCAGATCTATTTTAACAAAAACGTGCAAAATATTTGTTAAATCTAATTTTTATTATAATTTCAACGTCAACTCAGATGGTTGCTCCCCACCTTTTTATCGTAGGCCTAGGCTACTTTAGATAAAAGGATAATCAATAGCTGTCCGTCAATGTGAAAAATAAAAAAACCGACTATGGCCTCACCAACTGAACAGGGAGCGATTGCTGCCGTATCGTTATATCTTAAGATTAAAAATGGATTTGGATCGCGTTACGATGCCAATCAGGAAAATAAATTAAGGTGGAGCGATGTCCGAAGTATCCTGCTAAAAGATCAGATAACTTGCTTTTTCCAAAAATATAAACCTGATGTTTCGGCCAATCGATCGCGGCATAAGATCATCATTCCACTAGGGAATGACCGGTCGCTTGTGGCCATCGTAAGCCTTTCGAAGGATGAAAAGGACGAGTTTACCAGCGTATATTCCTATCAGGTTTCCAAATTATATGAAGCTAGCTTCTTTACAGAGCCAACGAAGTATACTGTCAGACAAGGTTGTATGTTTCATATCATTGAAGCAGGCCAAATAGGAGGCACAGACTCCATTGCCTTTCAAAAGCTATACCGCGAGGTGGAATCGGGCGAAATCCCTCTAATCGATATTAATAAGGAAAAAGACCGCCAAATATGGGAAAAATACGTTTCTGCATTGAAGACATTGATTAAAAGGAAAGAACAGGTGTGGAAGATCTTAAAGATAAACTTACCGTACGCAGAATTAAGAGAGGGTGAAACCGAGCGATCCTACTATGTTGATATTACTATTGATGAAAAGGACCTTATCGCCCAGATGGAAAAGGACATATTAAGCATTTTTGGGGCTAATGATCTGGAAGACTATGGTGTTAGTGACAGAAAGGCGTTTGTGGAGTTCAAAAATTACAGAGAGTTGGCACCTTTGGAATTAAAGCAGCTGAAGAGTCTTGCTGAAGAACTGTTTTATGAATTAAATGAATCACCCAACCATTATCTTTCTGGCAGAATCCTATTCCAATCTACCAATCCCATTCAAAAGATAGAAGTATTTCGTGATATTGAGTTACGGCTTAGAGAAGAATACCTCCTCGATATCGCCATCAGCGACCAGGGACAGTTGGATATAATGGAAAACGATGTAATACACCTGTTGAAGGTTTTGGAAGATAACTATCCCAAGGCCGTTTCATTGAAAAAAGACAATATGATACCGCTGGCCGTGGAATTCAAGATACCCAAAGATATACCGGGCCTTTGCAACGCAGTTAAGGAGCAGCTTTCAGCCGAAGGGCTTGACCGGGCTTGTGTCACTTATGAGCAGGAAAATGGAATTCAGATAGCTGTATCCTCGTACCTGCGCCCCGACAGGTTGGTCGCTAAAGGACTATCTTTCCACAGCGCAATTACAAGATTTGCACCTTTTAAAAAAGTAAAGCTTGCAGAAGTAGAAGGCCTTCTTCTCAAAGAGGGTACCTATCAACTTATTAATGCAGGTAAGATGCAGATCGACGAAGCAGCCGAAAAACTCTCTGCGTTATATCCTAGTAATACGATGCGGCGCCTGCCAACACTTTATAACTTTAGGCCATCACAGCAACCTACGTCGGAAACTCTACGGAATTTCAAAACTGCGGTGGATGTAAAAGGCCAGATTAACTTCTCAATGCAGAACAAGCGCCTGTACATTACTGCAGATAGTGCCGAACAATACAATACGTTGGTAGCAGACATCGAGACAAAATTTCCTGAAGTGCTCGTGGAGCGTAAGGAATTCCAAGCGAAATATTTTCTAGCATTCACTATTGACAGCCCATCTGAACGGGGCGACGTCATTGCTGCCATACAAGACAGACTTAGAAAAGATGATGGGCAAAAAATTGTACTGGATCCGGTAAAGGATAACACTACACTCCTTTTTAACTGTGATTTCAGAGATGTGGCTGAGCGTAAGCTTTTCAAGCAGCGGCTTGCTGCTGCGTGCAAAGGCTTCGAGGATGTTGTTAACATCAGTTTTGATACCAAGAACGGCAGGACAATATGGGAACTTGTTAAGAATGAGACCCTCGAACTGGAAAAGGAAAAGCTAGTCCGGAGAAATATCAGCCAGGCTACTTTCATATACCTCACACCCGAACAGAAGAATAGCCTGGCTGAGAAAATCAGTAAGTATGGAGATGATGCCATTTTTAAGGAGGGCATCATTATGGGCAAGTTGGTTAGGAAAGATAAGAACCGCTTAAAGTTCAAGATAACTTCTCTTTTTGATAATGCCATCAATGGCAGAGGGGGGGACAGGATTGATCTTGATGAGCTTGAGAAGGGGTATATAAAGCCAATTTTTCCTGGAGAACTGACTAATATTACCCGAATGATAAAGGCAATGAAAAAAGTTACGGAACCCAGCTTCAAGAATGGATATCCGGTAAATCTTAACCTTGCCAATTTCTTATTTGATCCAAACGAAGCACGACAAGCGGCTGAGGATTTCGCTAATGTTAGGCAAAAGGTGGTTGAAAGCCTGAATGAACCTCTGCTCGGCACGCAGCCAAAGCAGCTTGAGGCGGTTACCAAAACACTGACAGCTACAGATATGGCATTGATACAGGGTCCACCTGGTACCGGAAAAACTACTGTTATCGCGGAAATAATCTGGCAATCTTTGCGACAGGACCCGGGTTCCCGGCTGCTAATTACTTCCCAGACAAACCTCGCAGTTGATAATGCCCTCGAGCGTATCAAGGGCAAGAAATCGGTCAGGCCGTTGCGCATTGGTAACACTGATAAGTTCGAGGACGAAGGAAAAGCCTATTCCAATGACCGCATTACCAAATGGATGTTGGCGAAAAAGGGTTCAGAAGAAGAGAAGATAAACAGTGATAACGCGGTGTCGGAATGGTTATCGAGAATCGTTTCGCGTTGCAGTGATGAACCGCGGTATTCAAAGGCCGTAACTAAGTGGAAGCAGGGATTGGAAGCGCGGAGCGCATCAGTAAAAAAGGTGTTTACCGATGCGTACTATAAATATGTGAATGTTTTTGCGGCGACCTGTAGCGAGTGTGGGAGCAGGAATTTTGCAGACGCCTATAAGTCCGCGTTTCAGCAAGGCTCCGAGAATCCAGGAGAGCCTGAATTTGACCTGGTTATTATGGATGAGGCCAGTAAGGCAACTCCACCAGAGCTTGTCTTGCCTCTGACACTCGGCAAAAAAGTAGTCATCATTGGAGACCATAAGCAATTGCCGCCAATGATTGACGAGAAGGAATTCGGTGAGGCCTTGGAAGCAGTGGGAGCCAAAAGGCTTATTGAGGACTGGACTAAGGAAGATTATAAGATTTCGCAGTTTGAAAAGCTTTTCAAAAATTCTCCGAAATCTATTGTCACGAGCCTTGACACGCAATTCCGTATGCACGAAGATATCATGAATTGCATATCACAGTTCTATACTGACCAGACTGAGCTGGAAAACGGGTTGGTTTGTGGTATTAGAGCCGAGATGGACATTCCAGACCTCAAAGTAAAAGCGAGCAGGTGGCATGGGCTGCAACTTGAGCCCTTCCTCGAGCCGAAAACCCATGCCATTTGGGTAAATGTGGAGACCCCTGAGCATAAGGTTGGTACTTCTTATGAAAACCCAGGTGAGGCGGAAGCGATACGTACCGTCTTGCTAGCATTAGGTAAAGCAAAAGGCTATAATGATTATAATAGCAGCTTTAGCAAAGATGAAGATAGGGAAATTGGGATTATAACATATTATATGCCACAGATGCAGCGGATACGCACCACCTTATATCCTACATTCTCAAGGAATGAGTGGCGAAATTTTGAACAGCATAAATTGGACAACGAGTTCAGTATACCCTTACGGATTAATACAGTTGACCGCTTCCAAGGCATGGAGCGCAACATTGTGCTTGTGTCAACGGTACGCAGCAATAGGCAGCAAATTGATGAGAGGGGGAAAAAAATTATACTTGAAAATAACAAATACCCGTTTGCGCTGGGCTTTGCACGAGAGCTGCAACGAATCAATGTCGGGTTTTCACGTGCGAAGAGACTTCTGATAATAGTGGGTAATGAACGTCATTTTGCCCACAAGCCAGAGTACCAGAAAGCAATACAGAAAATGCACAAGATTGATATTGCACAACTTCAAAATTTAATTAGTTAATGAACGTAAGATTATCTAAAATTGCCCGCAACCATAAAACGACCGTCTCGGCTATGGCAGAGTTCATTAAGTCGAACGGCTATGATTGTAATGAGGAGCCAGATGAGTTAATCGCAGAGGATATTGTGGCTTTCATTGACGAAAACTATTCTGCGTATCTTCAGGACAGCAAATCCTACCCTGGATCTAAGGTCGGTATATTGAAGACGAGTGCTAAAATTTATAGCAAGGAAGAAATCCCCCCTAGAGATCAAGATAATCGACGCTGCAAGCCAAGAGAAGAAACTCGTTGAACGTATCATAGGATTTACGGAATATGATTGGCATTACAGTTTAGCGGAATATACAGGCACCTGCTCCCAACCGGTTGAATTTAGTCTGTCAGACGAAGTCATTTGCGACTTGCTTCTCGACGGGCCGCTACGCGTTAGCAGTATTGGTGAAATCCTTGGGTTGGATCCTCTACGTGACCCGGCTGAGAGGTATCTTCTTGACATAGCAATTGGTGATCTAGTACAAAGCAAAATGCTGGAACATGATAGCGGTATTGCATCCCTTACGGATATAGGCGTGGAATACGCGAAGAAGGGCGTAAAGTATTCTACTTTTACCCGAAAGTTTTCGCTTTACACAGATATAAATGGCCTTCCACCAGAAAAGGCAAAGGCAATCCTAAGTCGGTTAAAAAGCGAAAGGTTCCCCGGAATGCCTGACACTGCCTTTAGCCAAGACATTGAAACTGTCAAGCTGCTTGCGGAAGCCCAAGCACCTGAGATACATTATCCTGAGAAAAACTTTTTATTGCAAAGCTGCCAATTGGAACGCATTGAGGGCTTTGTTGCCAAGGTATGGGTAGTGCTGCTTGAAGATTTTAGGGACAATGCTTTGCGTGCGATTGTGTATGACCAAAAGCAAGATATTATCATTGATGCCCTGTCAGATGCGCTTGACCGACAAGAATACCTTAAGGCAGGTCTGCTAGATAAGTTGATAGCTTACGATGAAGACATAGAATTTACCTCTCAGGAAAAACATACGGAGCAGCTTGAGGCGGAACAACTTTTAATATACAAGCAGGCGCAAATCGAAGCGGCGGCTGATATATCCGATACTGAGACAGTATTGCAGATAAGGCAGGAAATTGAAATGGGCAAGCGTCATTTTAACAGCCTAGAATTTGAGGTTGAACTGAAAAAGCTTTTTGATGATACTTCCGATACTATTATCATCCAAAGTCCCTGGGTTCGGGACTATGCATTCAGGAATCGTGTACCGTTTATCAAAAGCTACCTGAAAAAGGGTGGACGTGTATATATCGCCTACTCTGAAAATGAATCATTTGGAGGCGAGCAGATGGTACAGGACCAATCTAGAAAAATCATTGACGAACTTGATAAAAACTTGAATTTCTATCACTGTGAGTTGCCGGCATTCCACTATAAGAATGTATGGCTCGTTAAAGAGAATGGAAGCAACTCATATTATTCTGGGAGCTACAATATCCTCTCCTTTTTCGTCAGCAAAGATAAAAAGAATGTACGGCAGGAAAAAATGACAAAGATGCGATGGGATGATGAGCTTGTTGTCCAGTTCAACGATGTGTTCAAGGCCTTCGGATTGAAATATATTAATAAGGCCGTTGATGACTTCAATGCCGTGTGCCAAAACCCGCCTACTGTCATTGACCGCAGCTATCTTCAAAAGTTGCGTACCATCAATACTAAAAAGCTTCGCCCCTTCCACAACATCGGCATTCAAGAATTTGACGATAAACTGGAAATGCTAGAGAACACCAAGAAAATTAATGAACAGTATTATTCGGAACAGTTCTTCCTACCGTACCTCAACGATTATATGCAGGAAGTGCGCAAGCTATTGCAAAACAGGCCAATGCCCGACAGGAAAAGCAAAATGGTAAAAAAAGTTACTGCCCTCCAGCAGGAGTTTAAACTAGAAAGTGAACTGTATAAAGATGAAATCGATAAGTTATTTACGCTAATTGCTCAAGTGCCTATCAATTCCAAGAAATAATCCAATAATAAAATTAAAGATTGGCGATGCTTACAGAGGCTTACGTGGCAAGCAGCTTAAATACAGATTTGAAATTTTACTAAATCAACGCAAATAATCCATATAATAAAAAAAGACCACCTTTCGGCGGTCTCCATCAGTAACAGTAAAACGAGTTTACTATTTATTCAAAAGCTTCTCCAGGTAAGCTACCTTATCTTTTTCTGCTTGAACTAATCTTTCATACAGTTTCTTATTTTCCTCATAGGCTTCAATAAGTTTGTCCATTGGATTGAAAGTACAACCATAATTAACAGCAGATGAATTATCTACATGGTAAGTATTACCAATAATATTTAAAACGGCTTCTTCAGAAAACTGTTTAATACCTTCAGCAGTTACACCTAAAGCCTTAGCAATCTCTTCAAGTTTAGCATCCTCAACGGTTTCACTATTTTCAATATTAGAAACTGCCTGTTGACTAATACCAAAAGCCTGGGCTAATGCTTCCTGTTTCATATCGCGCAGTTCGCGAATACGGCTTATTTTCCTTCCTATGTGATTTTTAGTTGCAGTACTCATAACTCAAAGATATTCAAAATTCTGTAAGAAATATTCGATTGGTATTTCACAACCCCTAATTGGTAATATACAAACCGCATTGGTTCGGTACGCTACCATGAGGTCGTTACTTGCTGTGTATAAGCAAAAATAAGCTTTTTCACTGATGTTTCACAGCAAAATTATGTTTTATGGAGTATCAAATAAGGATACCGGATCGTATTCCAATGCGGGAGCAGTTGGAAGAGGTGCTATACGGCCTGCTCACATTTATTGATGCAGGCAGTATATATGTAAGTTGTAAAACCAAACATCCAGCAATAGTAACAACCATACTAAAAAGGACTGCAAGCAGCACGGTATAATGTTGGAACGGTTTTCTGAGAAGCTGGCAAGAGAGAATCCCAATACGATATTCAGGTTTTCAGATGAAAAGATTGCCACATTAGGATTTAAAAAAGGAAGTCCTTTTCTTCTAATGCACTGCACATTGCCTGAATTGGTATACTATGAACCCAAAGGTAAAGTCTTTCTCCCTCAATATACTAATGTTGAAAGACTGTTAAAAGGGTTCAATAAACAATCTACCGATGACCTTAACAGTGCGACAAGGCAGTTTGAAGCCTACCAAACACATATCTCAAATAACGAGAATGAGAATGCAACGGTCTCACTTTATAGTGCCATTTGGAGTGTCTACACGTGCTTTGCTGCTTTCTTTACCGGCTACCTTGAAGAGTATTATGAATATCCGGAGTTTGATTATGTGTATGACATAATCAATCATTATGCACCTGAACTAAGGGACATACTAGATATTCAAACCAAGGAAGGAGAAGAAATATTGATTCCACTACAAGCAGCCTACAATAGTTCTATAAAAAAGCATCCCATCGAGTCTGTAGAAAAATCAGTTCTTGAACAAGCTGAAGCAAAATACCAGCATCTATATGCAGAACTCGAAAACTATTATTACCGGTATTTGGCAGGTACGAAATCAAAATTTAAAGGGTTTAATCAGTCCCTAAATGGCGGTGCTTCGATACTTAAAGAGAAGCTGTCTACAAATTATTTTGTAGACAGCGCGCTTGTCGAAATTTCAGAAATTATCAGAGGCTTTGTAAAAGTTCGGGCCATTTACTGCTTAGGGTATTCGGTTACCAGTTCCTATAAAAAGCAAAAAGCATTCAGCAAAGAACTACCAAATTATCATTTTTACCTGCTGGTTTTAAATAGTGAGCACCGGCAAAATATTGTACCCGAATTGCAGGCTTTGATTAAAAAGAAGTTCGCAGGAAAGTATATGGTAACCATCCTGCAACACAGGTCGCAATACCTGCGTAACCAAACTGTAAACCAAAAGCACTTTGTTAATGCTGTAGTACGGAATGGACTGGAAGTGTACAACAATCCCGACCATCCATTCTATGAGATACCTGTGGCAGCTGAAAGGGATTTAACCTTTAGTAAAAACTATTGGGATAACCGCATGCGCTTGGCAGAGGGATTTCTTGCACTGGTTCATACAGAACAACCGATTATTCTTAATATCCTAATGCAACAGGCGGTGCAGCAAATGGCTGTGGGATTAATTGGCCTTTTTATGGGCTACCACCCCAATATATATTCCACTAATTACTTAATAAGGCTATTGGATTGCATACCGAAACTACCAAAATTATTTACCAATTCAGAAGAAGATCGAAGGCTTAGTCAACTTCTCTCTGCCAACATTGATATGCTCAAACATAAAAATATTGGACAGGAAACTATTGAGGACAGCAGCAAAATGTTTCAAAAGTGCAGGGATTTTTACGACAAGATACTGGTGATAGGTAACAAAGAATTGGAAAGACTGGAACAAATTACTGTCCAAATTAATGATTAAAGGAACATCTTAAAAGAAAGTTACCATGAAAAAAGAAAGAAAAAAAGCGATAAAAAAGTTCGTTAATGCAGAGACCAGAATGTGGATGTTTAACACATTAGCGGAGGATACAGGTAATGATAGTTTTGAAGCCCGGCTGCATTTTGATAGTTATAGTGACTTGATGTATACCGTTTCAGACCTTCTAAAGATTTCGATGCATGCAATGTATCACGATGGTGATACAAATTCAGGCGAGATAGCAGAGCCAGGTTACCATGTGATAAGTGTTTTGAGAATAGCATCCCAACTATTACCCCTGAATGAATCTGAGGTTTTGGATAACTGCCATCGACTCTATTTGAAACTGGAGGAACTAAAAAGCAGCAAAAGCTAGAAGGCGGTTTCTGTAATAAAAAATAAACCAATAAAAATAAAAGTTTGGCGACTCGCATCAAAAATCGACTATGGAGATTTTTTAGCCCCCTGCGCAAGGGCAAGTTGTTTTAAGCTGCTGAAGGATTTCAAGCAGCTTAGAACACAACTTGCTGTTGCTACGCGGCAACATTTTTAGAAATGGTTTTAAAATTGGAAAGGGCTTCACGCCCTTTTTCTTTTGTTCGGAACAAATAATTTTTCCACCAGGAAAAATGGAGTAATAAATTCAATAAACTAATCAAGTTTACCCCTTGATGGCAGCCCTGTAGGCTGCCCGGCAGTAATTCAGTAAATCTTTATTTGCCTTCCCTTACAGGTATAAAGCAGGTAAGCTTACTGGTTATATAACAAACCTGGTTGTTTGTTGGTAGGTAATAAAAGTATAAAGTTTTAAAAGTATAAAAGCGGCAAAGCCAGTATATAGCTTGATTCCAATTTTACTAAAAGGATTCTTAGTAAAGAGTACTAATTATAAGTAAAATATAAAACAATGCGATAATAAGGTAAAGCAAGGATATATATTAAGGAACCAATATTCGTCGGCAGCCCTGATGGCTGCCCACCCGCAAAAATTCTTTGTAAAGCAACTATTTGAAATCTGTTGTAGCTTGCAGGGAATCAAAGCAATGCTATAATATTGGCTGCACGACTGGCTGGCTTATCAGAGATAAAATTATGCCGCCTGTCAAGTTACCAATTGTATCAATGTTGTGCTGTCTCGTTTTTTTGCTGTGTAGCTGCCGAGCCTGCCTGCCAGCCAGCCAGACGTATTGCTGTACCGCTGTATTGGCAGCCGTACAACAATATTTAGCTACGTAGCTAAATATGTACGTAGCTATGTGTGTTGGTACGTACATACGTATTTACGTAGATACGTATGTACCTGTGTATTGTTGTACATATCTAAATACATATCTATTACACAAGTATGTATATACATAAATACCCACATACTTATATGAATACGTATGCAGGTACGTATAAAAAAGCAACCCTGCTTTCCGGGCTGCGGTTAACTATCAGTTGAATTGCAGGGCAACCGCCTCATCTTTGGCAAAGCCCCGCACAGGTCGAAGGCTTTTTGCCCCTGTGCCTGTGCTGTGCCGCCCAAACAGATACTTTTGAGTTTATCCTCATCCGTTTTAAAACCGCGAACATTTTGATAATAGCCAGTAATACAATTATAAGCCCCGAACAAAGTTCCCTTAGTCGTTTCGGTTTGTTGGGTATAGTCTGCCATAGCATATTCAAAGGCAGCATCACAGGCATTTTTGTACATCGTTGATAGTTCCTCAGTAGCCCCTTTCTTTAAAAGGTTGTAGGTTTCTTTGTTGAGGCAAAGTGCCAACTGTATCAACTATTTTACCTGCTTATCTTCGATGCGCACGTTAGCCCATTGGTTAAAAATGCCCTCTAATTGTACAGATAAGTTATCGGCAACGCCCATAACTTTATGCGCTTGCTCCAGGCGTTCTTTAGCCCCTGCGGTGTGGCGTATGCGTACCACGTTGGTAGCAGTTTTCAGGGTAGCGTTAAGCGTATTTTGGCAAACAATCCTTACGGTGTAAAGGCTGCGATAATTGAACCGCTGCCATCGTGGGAGGTGGTCAGGAAAATGTACTTTTTGGTTACATCGTCCCCGTTACCCACACGGATATAGCCAGGCAGCTTTGCCGTAATAAAGATGCGTTCCCCGTTGCCAAGTGCGCCTGCGGTTTCGTAGAGTATGCTTTCGCCACCGCCTACAATGGCATCGAAAAAGGCGAACGCATCACTGTTTTGTACAATTTGATAGTCTTTGCCGACCACTCCAAACACGGCTTTGGTATCGGTGCGCAAGGTGGCGTATTGGTCGGGTACTGGGTAACTGTCGAAATCGCCCGCACCCCTTGCAAAAATCGGTGCTTTGGCTACCTCGTAATCCAAGCCCGCAAAGGCTATTGCTTCACGGCTTTTCGGGTAGTCTTCTACTATCTGCCCAAGTCCGTGCCATGTGGTCTGCTTTACGCTCATAAAAGCGTGCTGTCCTGTCTCAGTGTTGAAATTTAAATTATGTCCATAATTTTTGAATTTAATAATAATACAATCGTTTTGTATCTCCTTCCAATTCTCTAATCTGATACAGTCCTGCTACGCTTGCGCTCCGCATAACTTTTTCCCAAAAGAAAACCGAAAAAAGAAAGCAATAACAAGGTGCAGGCAATGCGGAAAAAGCAAAAGGAAACGGAATAAGTCCCAAGGGGGTGGGTTTGTGAGTGGGCGAGCAAAGCCATTATGCCGTAGTCTTTTGTCTTTTTGGATTGACAGCAATACCTTCGCTTGCTTTTATCGGTTTACTTGGGAAAAGTTTCTTTTCCAAACCTATTAAAAGCCAACCAATGCCATAAATCGCAAGAAGCGATTTACTGATTAGATCAATAGTTATCTTCATTCCAATACTGGCAGAAAGACTAAAAAGGAATAATAGTGGACAGTAACGGTACACATAAAAAGCATAAAGGTGGTAGGCATCCAAAAGACGACCCTGCCTCGTTCCGTTATTCCATCAGCCTGACGGCTGTTGAAAATGCAAAGTTCCTGACCTTATTTGAGCAATCGGGTATGAACGTGATGGCGCATTTTATCGCTGCCTGCATTTTTCAAAAGACCATTACTACAGTAAAAATCGATAAGGCTGCAATGGACTATCATGTAAAGCTGACGGGGTTGTTTGCGCAGTTCCGTGCCATTAGAGTCAACTATAACCAAGTTGTAAAAATGCTCTACAATAATTTCACAGAGAAAAAAGCGGCAGCAGCGTTATACAAACTGGAAAACCAAACCATTGAACTTGCTAGGTTAGGCCAGAAGATCATTGAACTGACTATTGAATTTGAAGCGAACCATCTGAATAAGTAAGCCATGATAGCGAAGATTGGCAGGGGCAAAAGTTTGTTTGGGGCATTGTCCTACAATATGGATAAGGTAAAGAACAATACCGCAACGGTATTAGCAGGACAGAAAATTGTCGAATCACCGGATGGTACGTTTACCATTTCTCAAATCTCTAATTCATTCCAGGCATATCTTGCAGACAACAGAAAAACAGAAAAGCCGGTGGTGCACATCTCACTCAACCCGGATCCTGATGACAGGGTAAACAATAACGACTATAAAGCCATTGCTAAAGACTATATGGACAAAATGGGCTACGGCAAACAACCGTTCATTGTGTTCAGGCATAACGATATTGAGCGCAGCCATATCCATATTGTAACGGTCTGTGTGGATGAAGAGGGAAGGAAAATATCCGATGCCTTCGAAAAGAGAAAATCGATGGCGGCCTGTAGGGAACTGGAACAAACGTACAACCTGAAAAATGCTATTGAAAAAAAGCAAATCCGAACCGAACCTATTTTTAAACCAGTAAATTATAAAGCAGGCGATGTCAAAAGCCAGATGGCTGCGGTTATCCGTTACCTGCCGAAATACTACCAATATACCACGCTTGGCACGTACAACGCACTGCTGTCATTGTTCAATATTACCGCCGAAGAAGTGAAAGGACAGTACAACGGGAAAGCCCGGCAGGGGCTGGTCTATTTTGCGCTGAATGAAAAAGGAGAAAAAGTAAGTAATCCGTTCAAGGCTTCATTATTCGGAAAAGGTGCGGGTTATACTGAACTACTATCGCACTTTGCTGCGTCCAAAGCACAACTGCAAAAAAGCCCAAGGAGGTCAGCACTCAAAACTACCATTGAAAAGGCAATATTAGCAACCAAAAATGAAAATGAGTTTAAAGCGAGCTTGAGAGATGCAGGTATTAATACGGTTGTCCGCTGGACAGCCGATAAAAGAATATATGGTATAACATTTATTGACCACAAATCCCGGAGCGTATGGAACGGATCGCAGCTTGCTAAAAATTTAAGTGCTAGCGGTTTCAACGAGTGGTGGAATAATGGTAACAAACCGAAGATTCATTTACAAAATCCAAACAATGTGAAATCAGCTATTACTAATCCAACAGTTGGAGATAACACATCTTCTCAATCTGAAAAAACAAATCCAAACCTCTCGGATGCTGCTAATGCGCTATCAGACATATTTGGAGGTTTGCTGCCGCAAACACAGGGCGAAGATTATGAAGAAGAAGAAGCATTTGCAAGGCAAATGAAAAAGAAATCAAAAGGATTTAGGAGATAGACGGACTATCTCACTAAAAACAGCCTGCCGTTTTGCAGCGGAGCGACGAAGGAGCATAGCTGTAAATTGGCAATACCGGGCTAAAAAAAGGCTTTCCCGACAAAGGAAGGGAGTGCCTTTTTTGGTTTCCAATACCAGTTAAGGACATGTACTGCCTCTAAGTGGCAGAGATACACAGCCAGCCATTAGTAAAACTATTTTAGGGCTATGAACTGAAAATGTAATAATGATGAGCGAGTATGTTACAAAAGATGACTTAAGGCAGTTCGGCCTTGTCATGATGGATGCTTTCCGTAAAATCATTGAAGAGTCTAAAAAGGAGCAGCAAAATAAACCCGTACTGGATTGGCTCAAAAGCCGTGGGGTACGTAAACTACTGGATATATCGGCCGGTTCGTTGCAGAACCTCCGGGTTACCGGTAAAATACGCTTTAAAAAAGTACTGGGTTCCTATTACTACAGTAAGGCCGACATCATGAATTTGTTCAATGACAAATAGCCACCTTATGGAATTGCAAAGCTTATTAAAATACCTGAAACTTTTTGAACGTGATAACTCCCTGAACGTTTGGCATTTTGCATTGCTTAGTGCCATCTTGTACCTTGGTTACAAGCAGGGGCAACCTAAAATTATCAAGGTCAGCCGTAGTAAGATCATGGCACTTTCACATATCAAGACTTTACCAACATACCATAAATATTTTAAGGAGCTTCAGGTTATGGGTTATATCCGTTATACACCCTGCTACCATCCTGGGTGCAGAAGTGAGATTGAGCTAATGTTTAAATAATTGCTATTATAGTTTGTTCAAACTCTTTTTGGAAATTATTTCCTCAACAAACTGCTGCATTTCGGTAAGTCCTTTAGCATCATTATTTCCGATACAATAACCAAAGGTATAATTGCTACCTTCTTCCTGTATGTAATAAGATTTTCCTTTCCAATCAATAAAAATCCATGGTGTCTCATCTGAACTATCGCGATATTCAACATTTTTATTTTCCTTTTTTAGTTCTAAGAACAACGCAAATGAATACAAATCCGCGTGTCTCCGCCAGTTGTCAGCTGGACTCCTTGATAACAATACTTTGTTTCCAGTATGACTAATTCTGTATTTATCGCAATATTCTAATATACCTTTATTTTTAATGAAAATGCCCTTCCAATCATCCTCTATATAATTACTGATTATCTTTTGCAAATCACTCTTAATCGTATCTATACTTATGAAGTCTAGTAACTCTTTTAAAAAAAATTTCCTTTTAGAATCTTCAAAAACTTTACGCCAATTATCCATTTTATCTCGTAAACTGGAATTAAATGTACAGAATGTTTTACAGTAATTTATTGAAACCAAGTAGTCCCCAAAAGTCAATAATGCTCTTTGAAATAAACAATTATGATTATCCTTAAATTCAGCACTAAAAAGAGTTTTTAATTTGGACGAATAATTTTTAAATAATTCCAAATCGTAATCATTTTCTTTTTCGAAAACTCAAGTATAAATCCAATTTGTCCTGAAAAATAATTATGTAGTTCAGCACTATAAATTTCATTTTTCCAATTTTCATCCTTTAATATCAGAGCTGCTTTTAATTTTTCTTCGTCAATCTGCCTCTGCAAAAAGCCCTCGATTTTAGTTTCTACATTAGAAAGGTATTCATAAAGGTTATGTAAGTTGTCGCTTAGCCTTTTGATAGAACGAACTGCTCTGTAGAATGTATCAGGGCTTTGAATTAAAGTATTATTGATAAGATTTATGCTAACCCTCATCCATTTCTCGAAGCACTCACTATTTGACCCGTTCAAGTTACCTTTTTTATAAAAAACTGCATAACGGCATAGTATCTAAGCCTTTCCGAATATTCAGGATCGTCTTCTAAAAACGTTCAAGATATTGTTTTTCATCCTTAAATGAGGTTAGAGCATCTAATACTTTAGATATCTGCCATAAATATGGTGAACCTGGAAAATATACATTTTTATATTCATCAAATATGTTGAAGTTATCTTTAGCTTTTTTATCAATATCATTAGTTTCAACATAAAAACTTAAAGTCGCATTCTTGATAAAATTTAAATATTTAGCGTCCACATCTTTTATACTTATATGGTTTTTTGTTTTTTCAAATTTCCAAAAGATGTCTAACCATTCATTGTCAAATTTTGACTTATTATCGATATCGAAAAGAACAGAAAAGTTAGCTTTAAAGTTTTCAAAATCAGTTAGAGGTTTTCCTCTAGAATTCATCTTTACATAAATTTTATCATCTAATTTAAACTTCTCTAATGGTAAGAAATGAAATTGAATGGGACAATCCTCACTAGTTAACTTCGTAAACATGGTTTTATTTGGATGCCCAAATTTACTTTGAATAATATCTAACATATTTAACATTGAAGTTATTGTTGGATCATTTTTCCAAGACAAGAAAAACCACTTCGAATTTTCAATTTGTTCGCTGATTTTTATGTTTTCTTCAAATAAGAAATCTTCTTTGATTAACTTAAAACAAAAATCTTCTGTACTGGGTCTAGTTTCATAAGTAAATTTCGATAATGTCTTTTTCGTTATTTCATTTGTATTATTAATAGAAAGAAACCAATGCAATAAAAACAATGTCGTTAATCTTTGCTGACCGTCAAGAGGAATTAAATGCCCATTTTCAACTTTACCATACACAAAATGAAGATTGATCTTTTTTGCTTCGAGACTGATTAAGGTTCTAAATAAATCATCTATAAGAGCGTTTGCAATTCTGCTTTCGGATTTTCTTCCTTGTGCGTAATCACGCTGTATGGCGGGTATTTCTATACAGTATTCTGATATTAAATTCCAAAAACTATATTGCTTCGTACTCATTCTCTTTTATTTTTATGTACTTCTTTAATACTATTTTTATTTCTTCAAGATACGATTTCATATCATCCTTATCCCACTTTACATTTTGCTCAACATCCTTCGAGTAATATTTTAAAAATACATTTTTAGTACATATTGGAATAAACGATCCTTTTTCATCTAGACTTTTAATTAAATCCCTCTTAATGGGGAAGATATTATTATTAAGGCATGAATTATCTGGAACTGCTAATAATGCTAAATTCTTAATGGAATGTGTTGTAGCGGAATCTGAATATTCATTAAAAACTTTATTTTGAACGATATCAAATCTATCCTGCTCGATTTTCGACATAGCTAATAACTGCTCAATTTCATCAAGTAATTCGCTCTTATTATGATATGAGAAATACTTTTTTTGTTCATTAAGTAAATGTCTTTTTTGTTTGTCAGTTTTCAATTCTTCTGATTGTTGTGCATGAATATGTTCTAAACTCCAGTTTTGATTTGCAAAAACATCAAACGCAAAACGGTTATATCTACTATTCATAGTTGTAACGATATTGAATAGCAAGAGTAATTCTTTTGCTTTTTTATAATCAAAGTCGTAACCAATTTGCTCTAAATCTATTTCACCGAAATGATTCTGAATGAGTATTTGGAGTTCTCTTTCCAATATGTTTTTTGGATGATTTTCAGTAAGCTTTTTAATACTTTCAATATTTTTATCAACTTGCAACAAAAATCCTATAATGTGATAATAAGTATTATCATTATACCACTCTACAAAGGTTCTATAATATATTTTTACCTGATCCCATAAAAAATCCCTTGTGTTTTCATATTTGTCATTAAAAATTCTAGTATCATTAGTAATCAACTCGTTAAAAACGTAAAAAGACCACAACGTATCAACACTTTTATTCAACTTTAAGCTTGTATTATTAGCATATTTATCGGCAACTAATTCGAAGATAAATTCTATGTGATTTACATACGTTTTATTTGGATTAATAAATTTCCAGAAATCTTTTTCTGTAATGTACTTTCAATACTATCCCATTCATACCCTATTTTTAGCTGATATTTTTTCTTTTCCCGTTCATTCATTGAAGTGTCTGAAAGATAAAAGATTGCTTTAATCAGCTCTCCATTGGTCAAATCTATCTTACCCTGATTATATTTAGCGAAAGCAACATTTGGTGCGTCGCCATCTGGATCAATTTCGTACCAAATGAACCTTACATTATTTGCCCTGTCGAAAAAGTCATCAAAATCAGTTTTTAAAAGTGTATTACAAAAATCTCCAAGATTTAGATTTTCATTCTCCAACCATTTTTTTATTATTATAAAAGCGTCGCTCATGCGATAAAAATCTATATTTGTTTTGTCAACAGCAGTGACAGAAGTAATATTTTCGAGAAACTCTTTACTACTAAAATCTTCTTTTCTCTCGTTTCATATTCTAACGTAAAAAGATTCGATGGTAATTTAAGAAGCTTTAATGCATCCTTTATTGAAGATAATAAAATATAAATGGTGGTTAATCTTTGTTGTCCGTCAATAACTTCCCACTTATTATTTCCATTTTTTAAAACTACAATTGGTTGCAAACAATAAAACTCTCCGATTTTATTATCCGTTTTCTTCTTTATATCTTCTTGAAACTCATAAATATCATTTAATAAATCTTCAATTTGTCGTTCTTCCCATCTGTATCCCCGTTGATATGATGGGATAATAAAATGGTGTTCGCCATCTAGAAATTCTGCGATAGACTTTAATCTAGGATTTACTATATCGGTTGTAGTCATTTTTATTTACTTCTTTTGTTATTCTCTAAAAATACAGAATAACTTTTAACTGAAATTGTTTTATGTACGCATAAGGTATATATCATCGTCTTTTTAGGGAAGAACCTTTAAATAGTGCTCTTCGGACTATAGTCGAATTAAAGATACCTCTAGTATAATTGTATCAATATATCCGCAGATATATTGAGTCGTTGTTTTAAAGCACGTATCATGGAAAGGCTAAGCTTTCTTTTACCGGACAAGATTTCGGATTTACGTGAACGAGCGCCTAATATTTCTGAAAGTTCTGCGTCCGTAATATTTAGTTGTTCCATCCGATATTTAATAGCTTCCAGTGGGGTTGGCTCAGGAACGGGATAATGTTCATCTTCATACTTCTTAACTAGCATTGAGAGGATTTCCAGTTCATCGGACTCCGGTGTATCAGGCTGTAAGTCCATTTGCATCAGTTCATAAATGCGCACAAGTGTATCTCCATATTGCGTATCATTTTTTATCAGTCTTAACATAGCTAATCTCTTTTGCGTTAATCTTATCGTACTCCTTATGTGTCCCCAGCCAGACTATAAATACTATCTTCAGTCGGTACTCGATATCCACTATCAGCCGGTAGGTGTTGCCATGAATATTAAAAACAACACGCTTGCTTGTCACGACTGAGGCATTACCAAACTGGCTTTTTAGTTGTTTGGACTGCTCCACTCGGCAG
Organism: Flavobacterium sp. J372; assembly: GCF_024699965.1. Taxonomy (NCBI): domain Bacteria; kingdom Pseudomonadati; phylum Bacteroidota; class Flavobacteriia; order Flavobacteriales; family Flavobacteriaceae; genus Flavobacterium; species Flavobacterium sp. J372. The sequence goes on along the minus strand of NZ_JAJOMZ010000004.1, from coordinate 1,873,103 downwards.
CAGTGACTTCTTTATACCAGTGTTGAAGTGGTCTCTCTGAATCCGGAAATTGCTCCCAATAGTCCTTTAAGGTTTTTACAGCAATTATTCTCATTGCAAATATATTAAATTGTTACCAAATTGGTAACATGTTTGAAAATTTCTTTTTGCTTATGTTGCAATTGTAGCCGCACTGGGGCGACAATTAATTATCTGCATATTCGGAGAACACCATTGCCTTCAGGCTTTTCCTTCCCCGTCATATCAAGCCTGGCTTTTAGCTCTCTAATTTCTTCTTCCATCTTTGAAATAATTGCTCTTGTGTCATCAAGCGAAAAATTACTTTCAGCGTTGCCCAGCCTCTCCTGCAATTGCTTCATTTCCTTTCCGATAGACTTCTGCTCAGTAATAGCATACTCTTCGGTCTGCTTTACCGATTGATGGCCGAGCATTTCTTTAACTACATGGATTGGTACATCATTATTTAGCGTCACTGTACTTCCGAAAGTACGCCTGGCTTTATGTGTATTTAATGTGCTTTCAATGCCGCACAGGTCAGCTATTTCCTTCAGGTAGGCGTTCATCTTTTGATTGGAGGTAACAGGCAATACAGAATTACGCTCCAGGCAAAGCTTATGGTCTTTGTAGCGTTCCATAATCGCTTTGGCTTTCGGTAAGAGTGGAATATTAATATTACTGCCTGTTTTCTGCCGTTCAGTAATGATCCACATTTCGCCGTCAATGCCAAACTTAATATCCGACTTCTTCAAGTTAAAAGCATCAATATAGGCCAGCCCGGTGTAGAATTTGAAGACGAATATATCCCGCACAGTAGAAAGGCGTGGAGTGGAAAAGGTATGGTTTTCCAGTTGGGCAAGTTCATAGGAACTTAATGGCTTTTTAGGAACTTTGACTTTCTTTGCCTTAAAACGCTTAAACGGTCAGCGGTTATGATTTCTTTGTCAATGGCAAGCAGTACAATTTTCTTAAAGTTAGTAATGTACTTTACCGCCGTGTTGTGGCTGATGTTCTTAACTGTCTTCAGGTAAAACTCATAATCCTTTACAAACTCAAAGTTGAGTTCACGGAAATCCATATCCTCCACACTGTACTTAAAGCGGAGGTATTCCTTAAGGTGCTTTTTGGCTATCTCGAAACGGACGTGTCTACCTATGGCGTATTCGCCCTTTTCGACTAAAGCTAAAAGTTCATCATTATGTTTTTGTAACTCCTGGACAACCTTTGCTTTTGAGACATTCTTTCCCATTACAAAATCCATGATCTTTTGAGTTGTAATTGGATGCCCGGCTAACATAAGTTCACTTTTGAACTGCTGGATTTTCATATGCAGTGCATCAAGGAAAAAGTTTAAAACTTTCGCATCTTCTCTGCTTCCGGTAGCGCGTTCCGTCCTTTGACTCCAGCGGTCAACTTCCCATTTGCGCTTGGTAGATGTTTCTTTGGGTATACCATCTACTGTAATTCTCAGGTAAACATACCTTTCTTTTGTGGCTTTTGTGGAACTCTTCAAGAAGAAGGTAATTCCGAAACTGTTCTCTAACATAAATTCAACGTTTTAAAAATTAATAAATGTCGAATTATAGTGCTTTCAAATCAAGTCGTTAAGCAGCTTTAATGGTTGATAATCAAAAACTTAAACCTATTTTTATGGCAATTTTTTTTTGAATTTGAAATTGCCACAGATTTGCCACAAAAAGTTTGTGGATTTTGAAAATTTTGATGGTGCAGGGATGAAAATAAAAAACCTGCAAACCGTAATTTGCAGGTTTTCATTGTTTTAATGTACTTTATAATGATATAAAGCTGAATTGTGGTGGGCGATGAGGGGTTCGAACCCCCCGACCCCCTCGGTGTAAACGAGGTGCTCTGAACCAGCTGAGCTAATCGCCCGAATTGTGAGTGCAAATATACGCCTGTTATCGATTATTGCAAGCGTTTTACTTATTATTTTTCGGCTTTTTTGATGTCGAGCAATAATACCTTTTCATCAAAGTTGACCACTTCTACAACAATATCCTCACCCTTAACGCTTTGCCCTTCTATTACATAAATTTTACCTCCGCCTTCATACACTTTGTTGCTTTTGCTGAAATCGACATTACCATTTTCGGTTGAATGTTTCACATCATCAAGCACATAAGTTTTTGCATCAAACTTAGCCTTTACTTCTTTTGAAAAGGTTAAAGGCTTACTGCGAATGTTTTTTAGCACACGGCAATTAGGCATATAGCAAAATTCTGTGCGTTTGTTCTTGAAAAAAAAGAACAAAAATAATATGCCTACTAACAGCCCTATGAGATAATATCCTAATCTATGTACAAACTTCATATGTCTTAATTTAATTTCCTGCGTTTGCGTTCAGCGCTAATCAGGTTCAGTTCACGGCTTGTCTGCCCAGCTACAGATGTATTTTCTTCAGCCCTGCGGATAAGGTATGGCATCACATCGCGCACAGGGCCGAATGGCAGGTATTTCGCTACATTGTACCCATTAGCTGCAAGGTTAAAGCTGATGTTATCACTCATGCCGTAAAGCTGCCCAAACCAAACACGTTCATCATTTTTTGCTATACCTTTTTGTTGCATCAGCTGCATTAGTTTATATGAGCTTTCTTCATTATGTGTGCCGGCAAAAATTGCCATAGTATCAATATTTTCAACCATATAAGCAATACAGTCATCATAGTTTATATCTGTAGCCTCTTTTGATATGCATATTGGCGAAACGTAACCCATCTCTTCCGCCCTGTTATTCTCCTTTTCCATATAAGCGCCCCGCACAACCTTCATTCCAATAAAAAAGCCTTCTTCTTTTGCCTGTTTATGAAGTTTCTTCAGGTAATCCAGCCTGTCCCAACGATACATCTGCAATGTATTAAAAACTATTGCCTTTTCTTTATTATACTTCCGCATCATTTCGGCTACCAGGTCATCGGCAGCATCCTGCATCCAGCTTTCTTCAGCATCAATGAGCAAGGCTACATCATTGGCGTGGGCTTCTTTACAAACTGTTTCAAAACGTTCTACCACCCTTTTCCATTCATTGGCTTCTTCAACAGTAAATGGTTCGCCTTTACCCAGTTTCACCCAAAGGTCAAATCTTCCGAAACCTGTAGGCTTAAATACTGCAAAAGGTATAGCATCGCGCTCTTTAGCAAACACAATGGTCTTTAAAGTCTTTTCAAGGGCTTTGTCAAATTCAGACTCTTCCTCTTTTGCTTCAACAGAATAGTCAAGCACGGATGAAACGCCCTTAGTATACATCTTATCAACAACCGGCAGGCAGTCTTCTTCAGTAGTCCCGCCGCAAAAATGGTCAAAAACCGTGGCACGGATAAGCCCTTCAACAGGCAGGTGCATCTTTAGCGCAAAATTCGTAACCGCCGTACCAATCCTTACCAATGGCTGAGAGGCAATCATTTTGAAAAGAAAATATGCCCTTTCAAGCTCGGTATCGCTCTTTAGCGCAAAAGCATCAGCGGTGTTGTTGAAGATCTTCTCCATTTGATAAAAAAATTTGTGCAAATATAAAGACTGAACAATAAATACTGGTACAAATTGGTTTATTTTGCTGATTATTTAAATATACAGATGCAGCCCCTACAATCAGCCGGATACAGTGTTTTTTTAATGAAGACGGGTATAACTATCTTCATGAAATGCTGCAACCGGGCGCCTACTCTAAAGTCTTCATCCTAGCCGATACTAATACGGCACAATATTGCCTGCCTCAGTTTTTGCAACAACTGGCTACAGAAACAGGAATCGAGATTATAGAAATTGAGCCCGGAGAAGCCAATAAAAATATTGAAACCTGCACAGGTGTTTGGAGTGCGCTCGCCGAACTTGGAGCCGACCGTAAGAGTATAATGATAAACCTCGGCGGCGGGATGGTTACAGACCTTGGCGCTTTTATAGCCTCTACTTTTATGAGGGGGATTGATTATATTAATGTACCTACTTCGCTCCTTGCTATGGTTGATGCGTCTGTTGGCGGAAAAACAGGAGTCGACCTTGACAACCTGAAAAATTACATAGGGGTTTTCAGCACGCCCAAAGCTGTCATTATTGATATAGGTTTCCTTGAAACGCTGGCACAGGAAGAAATGCGATCTGGCCTGGCAGAAATGCTGAAACACGGTATCATTGCTGACAGAAGTTACTGGAATAATTTTACAGACCTTTCGGGCCTTACGACCGATGACCTTGCAGCTTTTATACATCGTTCGGTTGAAATTAAGAACGAAATTGTACTTGCCGACCCTAAAGAGCTGGATGAGCGTATGCTGCTGAATTTCGGCCATACTATTGGCCATGCAGTAGAATCTTACTTTTTAGGAAACGTTGAAAAACAGACGCTTTTACATGGTGAAGCTGTGGCTGTTGGCATAATAATTGAATCGTGCATTGCGCATGAAAAAGGACTTTTAGGTATTGAAGAGTACCGCGAAATTAAAGAAGTGGTTTCTTCAATTTTTCCAAAGGTTGTAATCAGCCCATCTGATGTAGAAAACATCATTTCCCTGCTGGTTCACGATAAGAAAAACGCTTTTGGACGGATAAATTTTGTGCTGCCGGAAAGCATAGGTTCGGCCAAAATAAAACAGCAGGCAGAAAACGCTTTGATTTACAGGGCTTTTGAAGACTACAGCGGGTAACAATTTTTTAAGATAAATCTTTTTATATAAGTTACATATTTTTTTACATTTGCCCAGATGAAAAGAAATCCCGATACGGCTTTTATAAGCGGAAACATCAGCAAATACAAGGCTTTGGCTCAGAGACGGCTGATTGCCCTGTGTGCAAACGTTTTCGTTGGTTCAGATATATTTTCGGGCAATGCAGCACCGCATGAAAAACTGCAGATAGTATATGCTAACATTAGGGTTTGAGAGTGACTGATATTTAGGATTTTTCTTATTTATTAAAACTTTATCTAAACCTTATAATGAATACTAAATATTTCGACTTAATAAACCAGACTTTTTATTTTCCTCAGGAAGAATTCACGCTAAATAAAGATAACCTTCAGTTTCATAATATAGACCTTATGAAGCTGGTAGAACAGTACGGTACGCCACTTAAGTTTACATACCTGCCCCAAATCTCCAACAACATCCGTAAAGCCAAAAGCTGGTTCAGGAACGCGATGGAGAAAAACAAGTATGATGGCAAATACTATTATTGCTATTGCACAAAAAGCTCTCATTTTGAATATGTTATGAATGAAGCATTCAAAAACAACATTCATATCGAGACATCGGCAGCTTATGATATTGACATTGTTGAGAGGCTTTTGGAATCGGGCAAAATAAACAAGAACACTTACATAATATGTAACGGTTTCAAGCGCGCACAGTATATTGAAAACATTGCGCGCCTTATCAACAAAGGGTATAACAGGACAATGCCGATTATTGATAATTATGAAGAGCTTGACCTGCTACAGGAACAGATAAACGGTAAGTTTAAAATCGGTATCCGTATTGCTGCCGAAGAAGAGCCTAAGTTTGAATTTTATACTTCAAGGCTTGGCATAGGTTATAAAAACATAGTGCCTTTTTACAGGAAACAGATTCAGGAGAACAAGAATGTGGAGCTGAAAATGCTTCACTTCTTCATCAATACTGGTATCCGCGATACGTCATACTACTGGAATGAGCTTTTGAAGTGTCTTAAAGTATATGTGAGCCTTAAAAAAGAATGCCCTACGCTTGACAGCCTTAATATTGGCGGTGGTTTCCCTATCAAAAACTCGCTTGCGTTTGAGTATGATTATCAATACATGATCGATGAGATCATCAACCAGATAAAAATTGCCTGTGATGAAGCCGAAGTTGATGTGCCAAACATCTTTACTGAATTCGGGTCGTTTACAGTTGGCGAAAGCGGCGGGGCTATCTACCAGGTGCTTTACCAGAAACAGCAGAATGACAGGGAAAAGTGGAACATGATTGACTCGTCTTTCATTACAACCCTGCCCGATACATGGGCTATCAATAAGCGCTTTATCATGCTGGCTATTAACCGGTGGAATGATTCCTACGAGCGGGTACTTCTGGGCGGACTGACTTGTGACAGTGATGACTACTACAACTCAGAGCAGAATATGAACGCAATATACCTGCCAAAGTACAACAAAGAAAAACCGCTGTATATAGGCTTCTTTAATACAGGCGCGTACCAGGAAACCATTGGCGGTTACGGCGGGCTTCACCACTGCCTTATACCGCAGCCCAAGCATATATTGATTGACCGTGATGAAAACGGAATATTGGCAACAGAGGTTTTCTCGGAAATGCAAAAAGCTGAAGAAGTTCTTAAAATTCTGGGTTACGACAAAAAATAAATATATTTTTATACACACAAACAAACTAAAAAATGAGTAAAGGACCAATCAGTCAGTTTATTGAAAAGTATTACCTGCATTTCAATTCGGCTGCGCTTGTTGATGCTGCAAAAGCTTATGAAAAGCAGCTTGAAGATGGCGCCAAAATGATGGTGACGCTTGCCGGTGCCATGAGTACAGCTGAGCTGGGTAAGATTTTCGCTGAAATGATACGCCAGGATAAGGTGCAGATAATTTCGTGCACCGGCGCAAACCTTGAAGAGGATATAATGAACCTTGTGGCGCACTCTCATTATGAGCGCGTGCCAAACTACCGTGACCTTACACCACAACAGGAATGGGATTTGCTTGAGCGTGGCCTAAACCGCGTTACAGACACGTGTATACCTGAGCATGAAGCTTTTCGCCGCCTGCAAAAGCATATCTATAAAATTTGGAAAGATGCTGATGATGCAGGCGAGCGCTACTTCCCGCATGAGTTTATGTACAAGATGCTGCTTTCGGGAGTGCTTGAAGAATATTATGAGATCGATCTTAAAGACAGCTGGATGTATGCCGCTGCTGAAAAGAACCTGCCAATAGTTGTGCCGGGTTGGGAAGACAGCACTATGGGTAATATTTTTGCATCTTATGTAATTAAAGGTGAACTTAAAGCTTCAACCATGAAATCAGGTATTGAGTACATGGCGTGGCTTGCCGACTGGTACAGGGATAACTGCGACAGCGGTATCGGTTTCTTCCAGATTGGCGGCGGTATAGCCGGTGATTTCCCTATTTGTGTGGTGCCAATGCTTTACCAGGATATGGAGATGCACGATGTGCCGTTCTGGAGCTACTTCTGCCAGATATCAGACTCTACAACCAGTTACGGTTCTTATTCAGGCGCTGTGCCTAATGAGAAAATCACATGGGGTAAACTTGATATCAATACACCTAAATTTATAATAGAATCTGACGCTACAATTGTTGCGCCGCTCATATTTGCCTACCTATTAGATTATTAGATACAATGAATGCGATGAAAAGAGTTATAGTTGACTACGCAAAATTAACCAACGAAATCCTGACGCTTTTAGTGGAAAAATTCCCTGAAGGTTATGATGATTCTCATATTGTGCGCTTTAAAAATGCCAAAAACGAAACTATTGAGGCTGTTGAAGTGCGCACTGAAGATACCATATACCTTGTAAAAGTAAGTACCAAGCTGGCTGACAGGATTGAAAACTTTGATGATGATGATGTTGATGAGACTACCGGAGGTGATGAGCTTGATGCGCTAAAAGACCTTGAAATGAAAGATGATGATGATGATGCGGATGACTCTGACAGCGTTGATGCAGGTGATGCGGACGGAGATGAAGATGATGATGACGAGGACCTTGATGAAGATGGGATGCCGCGAAGAAGGTCAGCATCCGCAAGCTTTGATGATGAGGATGAAGACGAAGACGACGAAGAATAATATACTAAAGAACTCTTAACAGGGTTCTTTTTTTATACATCGCATTTATCTTTGCATTAAAAATAAAGCTAATTATGAGGCCGATAACTATAACAGCAATACTTGCTTTGGCAATAATTTCCTGCCAAAAAACAAAAACAGAGGAAACAACTATTACCGAAACCGACACTATTGTAAAAACTGAAATTCCGGAGACTGCAGTAGCAGATAAGCAATGCTTTTTATCGGTTACCGGCAAAGACAGTATTGTTTTTGAGATGAAACGCAAAGGCGACAGCATACATGGTATCTTTAATGTGCTACCTGCTGAGAAAGACAAACGAATAAGCACTTTTAAAGGGGTTCTAAAAGGTAACGAAGGAAATGCTTTAGGCACATACAACGGAGAAGGTATGACCTATGTTGAGGAACTTCATTTTAAGGTGAATGGTAATAATGTTGTTGTTGACTTTGGCCCGACAGAGGAAGGCAAAGACGGTATATGGCGCTATAAGAAAAGTGAAAAGCGTTATGAGCACGTAATTCCGAAAGTGGATTGCAGGAACTAATTGATTATAATTTCCTTAAAAACTCTGCCAGTTTTCCGGTAAGGGATTTACGGGAGTATTGCTGCAGGCCAATGGCGTGGACTTTAAGGTCATTTGCAAGATACTGTTCAAAATAGGCCAGTATGGTGTTTTTTAGTTTTTCTTTTTCCTGATAAGTAATAAACTTTCCGGTATTAGTTGCCGTTACTATTCCTGCAAAGTCGGCACCTTCTGGGCCTATGGCTAAAATTGGCCTTTCAGCAGCCATATATTCAAATAGTTTCCCAGGGATAATACAACGTGTATCAGGCGAATCAATCTCAACCATAAGCAGTACCTGCGACTTACGTTGCTCAATTAAAGCCTGTTCATGAGAAAGGTAGCCAAGCAGGTCAATGTGATTTTCAAGCCCTGCATTTTTAATTGATGCTAATATTTCCTGGCTTACTGCGCCGGCAAGCTTCATCCTGAATTTCTGCCTGAAGTGTTCATTTTCAGTAACAAGTTCAGCCAGTGCCTCCCACAAAATCTTAGGATTGCGCTCAGATAAAAATGAACCTATATGTGCAAGCGTAAAATGCTCGTCTAGTTGTTGCCTGCCAATATTCTCTACATCGTAGCCATTAGTAATTACTTCTATAGGTTTGCTTGTTATAGTTTCAAACTCTGCTTTAGTCGTTGGGCTGGTGACAATAATCACATCGGCACTATTCAACACCTTCGTTTCAAGTTCTTTATGCTTTTTTTCAGCTGATGTGGATAATTTCAATTCTTTGTGATACCCTATTGTTGTCCATGGGTCACGAAAATCAGCTACCCACTTCACCCCCAGCCTCTGCTGCAATTCCATACCAATGAGGTGAAGGCTGTGTGGCGGCCCTGTTGTGATGATGGCGTCAATATTATTTTTCGGGATATAGTAAGACAAAAACCTGACCGACGGCTTCACCCAAAGCACCCTGGCATCAGGTATGAACAGGTTTCCCCTCACCCACAGCATTAGTTTTTGGAGAGCTGATTGTTTCTTTTTGTCGGGAATGATACCCGAACTTATTTTTTGTGTACTGCTTTTTGAGAACGTCGCTGCCCATGAATAAGGTTCCAGTATAGGCTGCTGGTGTATCTCAAGGTTAGGGCTTACATCTTTTGCTAGACCTTCATCAATCAAAGGGTATGTGGGGTTTTGCGGAACAAATACAATAGGTGTTATACCATAACCAGGCAGATACTTCACAAACTTGAGCCAGCGCTGCACACCGGGCCCACCCGCAGGCGGCCAGTAGTAGGTTATGATGAGGACTTTCAGCCCCCTAACCCCCGAAGGGGGAATTTGCCCTCCTTCCATAAAACTAATTTTTAGCAGGATTCTTCCCCTTTGGGGGTTGGTGGGCTTTTCTTGTCTCAACGTATATTCCCCTTCCAATAAGCAATAACATCAAAATTGAACTAACCAAAGCTATACTGCTGCCTGTTTTTACAACCTGGGGTTCAAATTTAAATTCAATAGTGTGTTTTCCGGCAGGAACATTCATCGCCCTCAATACATAATCTGCCTGAAAGTGAGAAGCCGGCTTTCCATCTATAAAAGCATTCCATCCGCTGGCATAATACATTTCTGAGAACACAGCGAGGCCGGCATTTGTATTGTTAGAATTGTACTTCAAGTAGTTGGGCTTTACTTCATCAAGTTTTATAGTAGCTGTGCTGTCAACTACAAACATTTTTTGTCCATCTTTAAAATGTGAGCCAAAATCTTCTGCATTAATTACTGCGGTTTGTTTGGTGTTAATACTTGCAACCGCTTTAATTTCTTCATCAGCAGTCTTTACAAGCTTGATATTACCCACAAACCACGCAGGGCCATTTGCGAAAGGGTTGGTTACCGGAACATTCTGCCCTTCATTAGCCTGAAGCAATACATACTTCACATTTAGCATGTCAAGTATCGGGTTCGGCTTTGTTAGGGAAAGAGATTGCTGATTAATATTACGGAATATGTCGCTCATCTTAGGCTCAACCATGTGTGTGAATAGCTGGTCCATCCTGCGCGGGCGTACAGCGCTATATCCTCCAACTGAATTGTGGAAATACGACGTCCTGCCCTGCAATCTGCCCATTGCTTCATAAACCCTGAAATGCGTAGTGTCTTCTTTAATCATATTGTCGGCCTCATCTGCTTCAAATGGTATGTTTACTTGTCTTGCACTTACAAAATCTTCAGCGTTTACATATTTTTTGTCAACAAAGAAAAGGTCGCCAACCATTAATATCCCGACAATTATAACCGATGCAGTAGCTTTCAGCTTATCTTTCATGTAAGCCCAAAGAAGCCCTGCCGTAAGTAAAATCAATACACCTGAACGCAGTAGGTCTGCAGTATACATCTGCATTCTCTGCTCTTTAAGCGCATCAACAAAAGCAGTACCCATTTCGCCATATCCTTGTCGATAATCCTCATCGCGAAGGCCGGCAAAACTGAATGAACCTTTCATGACAAATAAAATCACGATAATACCCAAAGCAACGGCTGAAGACTGCCAAAGCGGCTTCCACTGTTCTTCCTTTGCAGCTTTGTAGAAACTTTGAAGCCCCATAATAGCCAGTACCGGCATGCACAGTTCAAGAATTACCTGTATTGACGATACAGCCCTGAACTTATCATACATAGGGACATAGTCAATGAAAAATCGGGTAAGTGGTTCGAAATTTTTACCCCATGAAAGCATAAGTGAAATTATAGCACCAGCCAAAAACGCATACTTAAACTTACGCTTATCAATAAATAATGCCAGCACAGCAAGAAAGAAAACAATGGCTCCAATATAAGCGGGAGCTTCAACTATAGGCTGGTCTCCCCAATAGGTAGGTACGTTTGCCGCAAATTCTTTAGCTTCAGCAGGCGTTGCACCTTGTTCTAATATAAAATCATACATATGGCTGCCTTCACCTGCATTTTCACGGTTTCCGCCGCCAAATAGTCGCGGGGCTATAAGGTTAAGGCTTTCTGCAATACCATAGCTGTATTCAGTGATATAGTCATATTCCATAGAGGCATCGGTAGTATTGGCCGAACCGTCAGGATTGAATTTTAGTTCGCTCTTCCCTCTGTTGCTAATCTTGGCATATTCAGATGTCGCCATCAGGCTTGTGGCATTCGCTCCGATTGCGAGAATGGCAGCACCGGCAAAAATACCTGCTGTTATGCCCAGCTGCTTAGATTCTTTATTTTTTACCATCTTTATGGTAAAGTAGACACCCAGCACCAATAGCAATATCAGTAGGTAATACGTCATCTGGAAATGGTTCGCATTAATCTCTAACGCTGCAGCAAGCATGGTGAGCAGCCCGCCTGCAATGTACCTGCGTTGGAAAACGAGCAACACACCTGCCACAACCATAGGCATGTAAGCAATGGCGTGTGCTTTGGCATTATGCCCAACCCCCAGGATTATAACTAAATAGGTAGAAAAACCAAATGCAAGTGAACCCAGAAAAGCTTTTAACGGGTCGACCCTGAGCACCCTAAGAAGTATATAAAACCCAATGAAATACAGGAAAAGATAATCTGCCGGGCGTGGCAGGAATCTTAAAACTGAGTCAAGCTGCTTAATATAATTGTGCGGATACTTTGCGCCAAGCTGGTACGTTGGCATACCGCCAAAAGCGCTGTTTGTCCAGTATGGCTCTTCACCTGTCTGCTTGCGGAAATCATTCTGTTCTTTAGCCATACCCGTATATTGGGCAATATCACTCTGGTATATTTCTTTGCCCTGCAGCACAGGGTAAAAATAAATTACGGCTACAAGCACAAAGCCAAGCAACGCCAGTAAATGCGGGTAAAACCTGTTAAGATTCTTCATAAAGCTACTTTGGTAAAAACGCCGTGAAGATACTTAATTTATTGCAAAGCCTGTATCTGGCAGCAATAAAAAAGCCCCTTGTGCGGGGGCTTGCTTTACTCTATTTCTTCAAAATCTATATATTCGCCGATTTTCTTTTTTTCACGTGGTTTTTCAGGTTGCTGCTGTTGCTGCGCCTGCTGATTTGCAGCATTATAAAACTCCTGCTGGCGCTCATACATTGTCTCACCTGCTTTTTGCACAACCTTTTGTACAATTATCGGGGCGAAAATGCGTAACAGGAATTTGAGCGCATAGTACCCCAGCACCATTATTATGATAACCCTTACTACTCCATTAAATGATGCTGTTTCCATCGTCATAAAATTTTCTCAAAATTAGTCAATATCTGGCTGTTTTTAGTTTACACCGTCATAAAATAATAATAAATTATCTACTTTTGGGAAACTAAACAAACAACCCCAATAAACGAGCCAAAATGACAAACCGCATTAAGAAAACCTGCTTTGGCATAATAATGCTTGCCAGTTCTGCCACTTTTGCACAATATACAGACGAGATAAACAGTAACCGCCCAGGCGAATCACAGTCTGCATTTGCGGTTGGCAAAAGAATATTCCAGGTTGAAACAGGAGTATATGGCCTGAAAGAAAAACATGAGGTGCTTGACTATGACCTGAAAGGGCTGGGCCTGGATGTTGTACTACGCTACGGCGCGTTTATGGAAAATCTTGAATTTATTGCCGATGTTCAATACCAGTTTGATAATTATTATGATGCGCTGGGAACGCAAAACCGTAACGACTTTAAGCAGCTAACCTTTGGTGCTAAGTATCTTATTTATGACCCTGACAAGTATCCCGATATTGATGATAAAGAAGTTATAAGCTGGAAAAAAAGGCATGCTTTTAAATGGAAAAGGCTTTTACCGGCTGTAGCTATTTACGCAGGCACCAACATACCTTTAGGCGATAAAACTTATACTTTCAGGAATGACCGCATGAGCCCAAAAGTAATGGCAATTACGCAGAATTATTTTGGAAGGTGGGTATGGATAAACAACTTCATCTATGATAAATTCGGGACTGATTATCCCAGTGCAGGAATCGTTTCAACGCTAACGCGCGGATTTAATGAAAGATGGTCGGGGTTTGTAGAATTTCAAGGCTTCATGAGCGACTGGTATAGTGATGGCATCGGCCGTATCGGGGCAGCTCACCTGCTTACCAGCGAAATGCAGATTGACGCTTCATTCAATATGAACTACAAAGATACGCCTTCAATAATGTATGCTGCGGTAGGCTTTTCATGGCGATTTGCAGACCACTACAATGAGATGTGGATGCCGACTGAAGGAAACCGTGAAAAGGAATACAGGGAGCAGCAGAAAAAAGAAAGTGAAGAGAAAAAGCTAAAAAAGAAAGAACGTGCTGAACGCAGAAAAAATCGTCGCAAAGCACAGGAAGAAGCCGCACCAACGGAAGAAGCGCCGGCAGATGGAAATTAATATGATTGAGATAAGAGAGGCTGTAAATAAAAAACAACTGAAAGAATTCATCAAAGTTCAGTTTGAATTATATAAAGGCAATCCGTATTGGGTACCACCTTTAATAAATGATGAACTTGAAGGATTTGATAAAGATAAGAACCCGGCATTTCAGCATGCCGAAGCTAAATTTTACATAGCATATAAAGACGGAAAAGCCGTTGGGCGTATTGCAGCAATAATCAACTGGCAGGAAGTAAACCTGCAAGGAAGGAAGAAAGTGCGCTTTGGCTGGTTTGATGTTATAGATGATGTTGAAGTAACTAAAGCATTGCTTGACAAAGTAATCACATTCGGTAAGGAACACAGCCTCGAGATGATTGAAGGCCCAATGGGTTTCAGCAATCTTGATAAAGTAGGAGCCCTTACCGAGGGCTTTGAAGAGATGGGCAATATGATTACCTGGTATAACCATCCTTACTATGCTCAACATTTTGAAAAGCTGGGCTATACAACAGAAAAAGAATATATTGAGAGCATCTTTTCTTTTAATAATGTTGATCCTGCACCATTCATTAAGGCTGCCGGCCTCATAAAACAACGTTATGGGCTTGTGCCGGTAAATTTCACTTCACCGAAAGATATCATGCCTTATGTTGATAAGATGTTTGACCTTTTCAACAAATCTTATGAAAAGCTTGCTTCATTTGTACCCATAAGCCAGGTGCAGCGGGATTACTTCAAAAAAAGTATATCGGGCTTATTAATCCGGATTACATCAAGTTTGTCATGGATAAAGATGACAACATGATAGCTTTTACTATTGTAATGCCTTCATTTAGCGAGGCTTTGATAAAAGCAAATGGCAGGCTTTTCCCGTTTGGGTTCATACACTTATTAAGAGCTAAGAAATATAGCAAGGATGTAGTGTTCTATCTTATTGGCATAGACCCTGAATATCAAAGCAAAGGTGTAACTGCAATAATCTTTGACGAATTCTACAAAGTATTCAATAAAAATAAAATCAGGAACTGTATTCGCACACCTGAACTGGCTGATAACTACGCCATGCACAACCTGTGGAAGAATTTCAACCCCCGGATTAATAAACGAAGAAAGACATTTAGTAAAAAATTATAATAAAAAAGCCCGTTCGAAATGAACGGGCTTTTTTATTATAATTTGCAATCTTTATTCAGCTGATACATCAACTGTTGTTTCAGCGGCAATCTTTTTATAAGTACCGTTTTCAAGCTTTTCGCGTATAGCCTCATAAGCCTTAAGCGTCTCGTTGATATCTTCCATCGTATGCATTGCAGTTGGTATCATCCTAAGCAATATAATACCTTTCGGGATAACAGGATATACTACAATTGAAAGGAATATACTGTAATTTTCACGAAGGTCGTTCACCATTACCATAGCTTCAGGAATACTCCCTTCAAGATAAACAGGTGTTACACAAGTGTTTGTGTCGCCAATATTAAAGCCACGCTCCTTAAGTCCGTTCTGCAGTGCGTTCACATTTTCCCAAAGCTTATCTTTAAGCTCAGGCATAGTGCGAAGCATATCAAGGCGTTTAAGTGCACCTTTTACCAAAAGCATTGGCAAAGACTTCGCAAACATTTGTGAACGAAGATTATACTTCAAAAAGTCGATAACATCTTTATCAGCTGCTACAAACGCGCCAATACTCGCCATTGATTTTGCAAAGGTTGAGAAGTATACATCAATACCATCCTGGCAGCCCTGCTCCTCTCCTGCACCGGCGCCTGTTTTACCCAGCGTACCAAAGCCATGAGCATCATCAACAAGCAGCCTGAAGTTATATTTTTCTTTCAGGGCAACAATCTCTTTCAACTTGCCCTGCTGTCCGCGCATCCCGAAAACACCTTCTGTAATTACAAGAATTCCGCCGCCGGTGGTCTCAGCCATGTTGGTAGCACGCTCAAGATTTTTCTCAAGGCTTTCCACATCGTTGTGCTTATAAGTAAATCGCTTGCCCATGTGCAGGCGAACACCATCAATGATACAAGCATGAGAATCAACATCATACACGATCACATCATTTTTCGACACCAATGCATCAATCGTAGAAACCATACCCTGGTATCCGAAGTTCAGCAAATAGGCTGACTCCTTGCCAACAAATGCTGCAAGCTCTTGCTCTAATTGCTCATGGAAAGTGGTATGCCCACTCATCATTCGGGCGCCCATTGGGTAGGCCGAACCATATTCAGCAGCAGCTTCAGCATCAACCTTGCGTATTTCCGGGTGATTGGCAAGACCAAGGTAATCGTTAATACTCCAGTTAATTACTTCTTTGCCATGAAACTGCATCCTGTTGGCTAGCGGCCCTTCAAGCTTCGGGAACACATAGTAACCCTCTGCCTGTGAAGCCCATTTACCAAGTGGGCCTTTATTTTTTTGAATCCTTTCGAATAGATCTTTTATCATATTTCTAAAATATTACCGGCGTGTTAAAATACCGCACCAAAAGTAATTATTAAAAAACTTATGTCATAAAAAAATTATGCTTTCTCAACTCAAATTTAGAAGAAAGTTTGTGCTTAATAATTAAGATTATTTTAACGTTTAAAATATTTTTTTAGATTTACATAATTAATAACCTAACCAAAAACATAAAATGGAATCACAAAGAGTAGACATGTACCTGATGACCAATGCAAAATATTTTCAGCCGCAACACCTGAACTATATCCGTGAAAGGCTGCAGATGGCAGATGACTCAAAATGGGGAATGATTCAGAGCGTTGACCTTAAAGACCCTACAACCATACTTATTGTGTCAATACTTGCCGGTTCATTGGGAATAGACCGTTTCCTGATTGGCGATACAGGCCTTGGTGTTGGAAAACTACTAACCTGCGGCGGACTTGGCGTATGGGCTTTGGTAGACTGGTTCCTGATCATGGACGCCACACGCCAAAAAAACATGGAGAAACTACAGCAGTTCCTGTAATAATAATGACAAGAAACAGGCTATACCTTCTACTGGCCGGCGGTATTACTGCCGGATATGGGTTGCTGGCGCTTACTCATGATATCCATGATACGCCCACGCCCTGCTTATTTAAACATGCAACAGGTATAGCCTGCCCTTCTTGCGGAAGCACACGGTCTGTGATTTCGATTTATGACGGTAATTTTTTTGAAGCGCTCCAAACAAATCCGCTGGGGTTTATCATCGTTGCAATACTTATTGCAGGACCATTGTGGCTATTGGCTGACATAGCGTTAAAAAAAGATTCGCTTTACCAGGCTTTCCTTATTTTTGAAAAAACAATCCGCACCCGGTGGCTTGCAGCAAGTTTAATTGTACTTGTTGCCGCAAACTGGGCCTGGAACATTTATAAAGGCTTATGACACAAGATCAGGATATCTATATTTATCCGCAGGAATACGAGCAGGCATCAAACAGCTACCTTATGTCAGTCGTTTCTGTAATGGCTGGTACTTTCCTGCCCATCGTTAATTTTATTGCAGCAGTAATATTTTACCTTGGCAGCCGTAAAGGTTCGTATTTTGTAAGATGGCATGCTATACAATCTGCTTTGGGGCAGACAGTGCTTATTCCGTTCAATTCATTTGCTTTTGCGTGGACAATCCGTGTCTTGTTCAACGGTTTCCCGTTTGAAGAAATGGAACACCAGGAATCCTTTTTTATGGATAATATTCTTGACGCGTCATCAGCTTATTGGGGGTTCATCGCATTTGTATTATTGCTCAACGTAATTGAATTTTTCGTAACTATGTATGCAGCGATAAATGTTCGCAAAGGAAAAAATGTGCGCTGGTTCATCCTTGCGAATATAACCGACAGCATTTGCTCTAAAGAAAATAGAGACCCATACCGCACCTAACCATGAAACTCGTCTTTGCCTCTAACAATAAAAACAAGATACTTGAGATTAGGCACCAGCTCCCGCCGAAAATTGAGCTGCTAAGCCTTGAAGACATCGGGTGTTATGAAGATATTCCTGAAACTGCTGATACTATTGAAGGCAATGCTATCCTTAAAGCTAATTATGTAGCCGAAAAATACGGCTATAATTGCTTTGCTGACGATACAGGCCTTGAAGTAGATGCCCTGAACGGAGCGCCGGGAGTATATTCTGCGAGATATGCAGGAGAACAAAAAAGTGCAGAGGATAATATGGCAAAACTTTTACAGGAACTTGAAGGTAACAGTAACAGGCAGGCTAATTTTAAAACTGTAATTGCACTTAACCTTGATGGTAAGCAGCTTTTATTTACCGGAATCGTTGAAGGAAGCATAACTACAGAATGCCACGGAACCGGCGGATTTGGGTATGACCCCATATTTATCCCTGTAGGAGAAAGCCGGACTTTTGCGCAACTTTCTCTTGACGAAAAAGCCCTGATAAGCCATCGTGGGCGGGCTGTGGCGCAGCTTATAGCTTTCCTGAAAAGCTAACTTATTGATTTTCAAATTTAAATATATTTTTAATTGGCATGCTCTTATTAGTTTATATCGCTAATAAACAGTACCTTTGCACCTATTTTAAAAATATATATGAATAAATTTGAACAATTAGGATTAAACGAATCGTTACTGAAGGCAATTGGCGACCTTGGATTCGAAAATCCGTCTGAAGTACAGGAAAAAGCGATTCCGACCTTATTGGAGAAAGACACTGACATTGTAGCGTTAGCCCAGACAGGGACAGGAAAAACGGCTGCATTTGGTTTCCCGCTGATACAAAAAATCAATCCTGAAAACAGGAACACTCAGGCGCTTATCTTATCGCCTACTCGTGAGCTTTGCTTACAGATAACCAACGAGATAAAGCTATACTCAAAATACGTAAAAGGCCTACACACTGTGGCTGTTTACGGTGGTGCAAGCATTACAGAACAGGCCCGCGAAGTAAAGCGCGGCGCACAGATTATCGTGGCTACGCCGGGAAGGATGCAGGACATGATAAACCGTGGCCTTGTTGACATTTCTAAAATCGACTTCTGTATTCTTGACGAAGCTGATGAAATGCTGAACATGGGCTTTTATGACGATATCGTTTCGATACTTTCAACATCGCCGGATGAGAAGAGCACATGGCTTTTCTCAGCTACAATGCCGCAGGAAGTTGCGCGCATAGCTAAAGAATTCATGCGTAAGCCGCTTGAAATCACTGTAGGAACAAAGAACTCTGGTTCATCTACAGTATCACACGAATTTTACCTTGTAAACGCACGTGACCGCTATGAAGCGCTTAAGCGCCTTGCTGATGCCAACCCTGATATTTTCTCGGTGGTTTTCTGCCGTACAAAGCGTGACACGCAGGCTGTTGCAGAGAAGCTTATTGAAGACGGGTACAACGCTGCTGCACTGCACGGCGACCTTTCTCAGGCGCAGCGTGATGGTGTAATGAAATCATTCCGTAACCGCCAGATACAAATGCTTGTGGCTACCGATGTAGCTGCAAGGGGCATTGATGTTGATAACGTAACGCACGTAATCAACTACCAGCTCCCTGACGAGATTGAGACCTACAACCACCGCAGCGGGCGTACAGGCCGTGCCGGTAAGCTGGGTACATCTATTGTAATCATCACTAAAAGTGAACTACGCAAAATATCTGCTATTGAACGCATTATCAAACAGAAATTTGAAGAGAAAACCATTCCTTCGGGTATAGAGATTTGCGAGATTCAGCTGTTCCACCTTGCCAACAGGATCAAGGATGTAGAAGTTGACCATGAGATAGACTCATACCTTCCTGCTATTGAAGAGGTGATGAAAGACCTTACCAAAGAAGAGCTTATCAAGAAGATGGTGTCGGTTGAGTTTAACCGTTTCATCAACTACTATAAAAAGAACCGTGACCTTTCTGCACAGTCTGCCGGTAATGACAGGCGCGACAGCAGCTCGCCAAGGCCGGGTGACAATGGCGCAACACGTTACTTCATCAATATAGGCTCACGCGATAATTATGACTGGATGTCACTTAAGGATTTCCTTCGCGATACGCTTGGCCTGGGCCGTGACGATGTGTTTAAGGTTGATGTGAAGGAAGGCTTCTCGTTCTTCAACACTGCGCCTGAACACGCTGAAACGGTTATGGATATACTGAACAGCTTTACGCTGCAGGGCCGAAGGATAAACGTTGAAATTTCTAAGAACGACGGCTACGACAAAAACAGCGGGCGCCGTGACCATAACGGGCGCGGCGGAGGATTCTCACCACGTGGCGGAGGAGACCGAAGCAGCGACAGGAATGCACGTTCTGAGCGCAGAGGCAGTGGTGAATCATTCGGGCGCAGCGGTTCAAGAGACGGTGGCTCGCGTGACGGAGGAAGCCGTGCCCCGAGGCGCAGTGACGGTTTTGGGGGTGGCAATGCATCACGCAGCAGCTCTCGCGAAAAGAGGCCGCGCAGGAGCTAACCTGAAAATCAGGCTTAAATATTTCTTATAAATGTATACTAACTGCAAAATATCACGTTTGTTTAGTACCTTTACCGTACTATATATGCAAATGAGATATTTTGTAGTTTTATTTTTTATACTTCTCTCACTGCCGGTATTCTCGCAGGAGGGCGGCCGTACCGAGATTTCAGCAAAGATCATTGATGATGCCACGTTACTGCCTATCTCAGGCGTTAATGTCATCAACATTAACACAGTTAAGGGTACGGTTACCAATACACAGGGTGATTTTGAAATCCTGGCAAAAGTGAACGACACTCTGCACGTTTCAATCATCGGCTATACGTCTGTAAAAGTGCGTGTTACCAGCGACTGGGTAAAACTCAAAGGCAACACTAAAATACCGCTCACGCAAAGGGCCTACACGCTTGAAGAGGTGGTGGTAAACAAATATAACCTCACGGGCTATCTTGCCATAGATGCAAAACTGGCCCCTGTAAAAGATAACTACAGGTACAGCATATCTGGCCTTCCCGCCGGGTATGAGGGCGGAGATCGCTCCCCGGGAGCTTTCAGGCGTGTGGTAAGCGCTATCTTTAACCCCGCGGATTTCCTGCACAACGTTTTCGGTAAAAAATCATCTGAAATGCGCCGCCTTCGCGAAATGAAAAAAGATGATACCGTGCGCAACGCCCTGGCAACCAAGTTTGACCGTGAAACGCTTGCTGCCCTTCTCGGCGTAAGCAAAGACGAAATCCCCGAAATACTGGAGCGCTGCAACTACTCACAAGATTTCATAAAAACCGCAAACGACCTCCAGATCATGGATGCCATAAGCGGATGCTATGAGGAGTATAAGGTGCTGAACAAATAGGTCTTAGGTTTTAGGTTGCGAGTTTCGCGTTACGAATCAATCTGAAAACTGTGACTGCGACTGAAAACTATTTTAGGCTAATGGCTTGTGCCTAAATAACGTTCCGTTACAAAATCAATATCTTTAATCGATTTCCTGGCCCAGTCAATACGCTTTTCCAATATTTCTTCTTCTGATAATTACCATTGTACATCTGATTTCCGTAAACGCGACATTATACTCTGAATGATAATTGCGGCTGAAGATGATATGTTCAGGCTCTCGGTAAAACCGTGCATGGGTATCTTGATGAAACCATCTGCCTGAGACAATACTTCTTCACTTAGGCCGAGTCTTTCTGTGCCGAAGAAAAGCGCCGCAGGTTCCGAAATATCAAAGTCATCCAGCAGGCAGGAGTCATCATGTGGTGAAGTAGCGATAATATTATACCCATTAGATTTCAGTGCATCAATACAGCTTTGGGTATTGTTGTAGAGGTTGATGTCGACCCATTTCTGGGCGCCCATAGCAATTTCCTTGTCTATTGTCTTGCCGTATTTTTCTTCAATAACATTAAGCTCCTGTATACCGAAAACCTCGCAGGTACGCATTACTGCGCTGGTGTTGTGCAGCTGGAAAATATCTTCAACTGCTATGGTAAAATGCTTTGTGCGCTGTTTAAGTATTTCGGCAAATTTATCCCTCCGGTTTTCAGTAATGAAAGTTTCAAGGTATTGCAGGTAATTTTCGTCAGCAGTATTTTTAGTCATTATGAAGCGTTTAACAAATCTTTTCCTAAATTAGTCGAACCAAAAACAAGGTATGACACAGGAAATCTTACTTCAACAAATCTACAAAAAAGACAGCAAAGCCTTTACCCTGCTTTATGACATGTACTCGAAAAGCCTTTACGGTGTTATCTTCAATCTTATAAAAGACAAAGAAGAAGCAGAAGATGTGCTGCAGGAAGTATTCGTAAAAATCTGGAAAAATATAGACAGCTATAACGAAACCAAAGGCCGTTTCTTTACCTGGATACTTAATATTGCACGTAATTCCAGCATTGACAGGCTACGGTCTAAAAGCCACAACAACAGCCTTAAAAACCTCAGCGCAGATAACTTCGTACATATCCTCGACAATAACGCTACGGCAATCAACAGGATAGACGCAATAGGTATAAGGGAATTTGTAAAAAAACTCAAGCCCAAATGCATAAAGCTGATAGACCTGCTCTTTTTTAAAGGCTATACCCAACAGGAAGCCAGTGAAGAGCTTGAAATTCCGCTAGGCACGGTAAAAACACAAAATCGCACGTGTATAAATGATTTGCGTGCAATATTACAGGTACAATGAGTAACAGGGAATATATAGAATCGGGTATTTTAGAACTTTACGTTTTCGGTTCACTTTCGGAAAGCGAAGCAGCCGAAGTGCAGCAAATGGCGGCGGAACATCCCGATGTGCAGGCAGAGATAATAGCCATTGAAAAAGCAGTGATAAATCTGTCTTACAGCATTGCCCCTCACCTTTCATCTGAAAATTTTGAAAGGATACGCCAACAGCTGATTGAGAAATACAGCCACGAAGAAGGTGTTGTAGCCATGCCGCGCCGCAGGGCTAATGTTTCCGCAATTATAGGCTGGGCAGCAGCAGTTATCCTGATGGTTGGACTTGGTTTCCAATATTATAAGTATAATGAAGTAATTGCTGAAAGGGATAAGGTTGTTAAAGAACGTTCACAATTTGAAGAACTTTTGGCAGCGACATCTGCGAAACAAAAAAATACGGAAGATGTACTGGAATTTGTAAAACATAAGAACACCAATGCCATTTACCTTGAAGGGCAGCAGGCAGCGCCTGACTCTTATGCACGCGTTTATGTCAATACGCTGACTAACCAGACGTCGGTAGATCTCTCCGGATTACCTGAACCACCACAAGGCCATGTATACCAGATTTGGGCGCTAAAGCTTGACCCGCTTACCCCAACAAGCATAGGTATAGCAGACGACACAAAGGCTAATAACGGAATTCATACCGTACAAACTTTTGAAGGTGCACAAGCCTTTGGTATTACCCTTGAACCTGCCGGCGGAAGCCCTACACCAACCATGGAGCAGCTATATACCCTGGGCAAAGTATAATGAAAAGAATTGCAGTACTCACAGGAGCCGGCGTTAGTGCTGAAAGCGGGATAAAAACCTTCCGTGATGCAGGCGGGCTGTGGGAAGGCCATGACGTAATGGAAGTGGCATCTCCTGAGGGTTTTGCCAAAAATCCGGAACTGGTAATGGAATTTTACAACCTGCGCCGCCGCCAGCTGTTTGAAGTACAACCTAATGCAGCCCACATTGCCATTGCGCAGTTGGAAAAAGATTTTCATGTAAACGTAATCACCCAGAATGTTGACGACCTGCACGAGCGCGCCGGCAGTACCGATGTGCTGCACCTGCATGGCGAATTACTGAAAGTCCGCAGCGTTCATGGTTACGAGTCTATTGAATGGAAAAAAGACCTGCACATTGGTGATCTGCATACTGACGGTTCGCAACTGCGGCCTGACATCGTGTGGTTTGGTGAGCCTGTGCCGGCCATTGAAGATGCTATGGATATTGTTGCCAAAGCGGACTACCTTATTGTTGTAGGGACTTCAATGCAGGTATACCCTGCCGCCGGGCTTGTAGACTATGCCGCCGATGATGTTCCGGTATACTACATTGACCCCAACCCTGCAAAGCTGCACAACCTGCGCAACCCCTTTGAGGTTTTGGCAATGAAAGCAAGTGAGGGTATGCCGATAGTGGCTGAAAAATTGAGAACAAATCTGTAAAACATACATTTCTTATAAAATAATGAAGGGCGCGGCTTTTTAAGTTTGCGCCTTTTTATTTATACCGTAAAACCCTATATTTGCGAATAGACCTACAGTACAACAACACAATGCAAAACTTATCTGAACTTAATGCTATATCACCTATTGACGGGAGGTATAGAAACAAAACTATTTCTTTATCGCGCTTTTTTTCTGAAGAAGCGCTCATCCGCTACCGCGTACTTGTGGAAGTGGAGTATTTCATCGCGCTTTGCGAATTGCCGCTGCCACAATTATCAGGCGTTGACAAATCTACTTTTGACTCATTGCGAAATCTTTATAAGAATTTCACTTCTGAGGATGCCCTTAAAATAAAAGAAACTGAAAAAGTTACCAATCACGATGTCAAGGCTGTAGAATACTTCATTAAAGACGCTTTTGAGACCCTGGGACTTTCACAACACAAAGAATTCATTCATTTCGGACTGACATCGCAGGACATCAATAATACTGCTATTCCTCTTTCAACCAAAGAGGCGTTTGAAGATGTGTACATGCCATCGCTAATCGCTGTTATCTCAAAACTTAAAGAATTAAGCGTTGAATGGAAGGACATCCCAATGCTGGCTCGTACCCACGGGCAGCCTGCCTCTCCTACCCGCCTCGGCAAAGAAATTGGTGTGTTTGTAGAAAGGCTTGAAGAACAGCTTCGCCTGCTTTTTAATATTCCGTTTGCAGCAAAGTTTGGCGGCGCTACCGGTAACTTCAATGCGCATGCTATTGCTTATCCTCAACAGGATTGGCGAAAATTCGGCAATGATTTTGTGGAAGGCACGTTGGGTCTCAAGCACTCCTTCCCTACTACACAAATTGAACATTATGACCACTTTGCGGCTTTCTTTGATGGACTAAAGCGTATCAATACAATCCTGATAGACCTTGACAGGGATATCTGGACGTATGTTTCAATGGATTACTTCAAGCAAAAAATAAAAGCAGGCGAAATTGGCTCATCGGCAATGCCGCACAAAGTGAATCCAATCGACTTTGAAAATAGCGAAGGTAACCTTGGTATTGCTAATGCGATTTTTGAACATTTGTCTGCAAAACTGCCTATATCAAGGTTGCAGCGCGACCTTACCGACAGCACCGTACTTCGCAACATAGGCGTGCCAATGGGACACACGCTTATAGCTTTTGAAGCTACTTTGAAAGGCCTTAACAAGCTTTTGCTGAACGAAGAAAAGTTTGCTGAAGACCTCGAAAAAAACTGGGCGGTTGTAGCAGAGGCCATACAAACAATTTTACGCCGCGAGGCATACCCAAACCCATACGAAGCTTTAAAAGAGCTTACACGTACAAATAAAGCGATTGACAGGGATGCAATACATACCTTCATCGGTACATTAAATGTTAGCGATGAAATCAAAAAGGAATTGCTGAAGATTACCCCATCAAATTACCTGGGTATTTCACCATAAACCAAAATCATCATTTTATGCCAAACAAAATCCTGATACTTTTTGCTCACCCATTATATGAAAAATCTAATGCCCATAAGGCGTTGGTAAGCTGCATCCCGAACTTGCCAAACATTACTTTTCATGACCTGTACCAGGAATATCCGGACTTTGACATCAACATGAAACGTGAGCAGGAATTGCTCTACAACCACAACATAATAATCTGGCAGCACCCCATGTACTGGTACAGCTGCCCACCTCTGCTGAAACAATGGATTGATATAGTCCTGGAGCATGGATGGGCCTATGGCCATGATGGTTACGCGCTTAAAGGTAAACTATTGCTTCAGGCAATAACTACAGGAGGCAAAAAGGAAAACTATTGTGCTACGGGCCGTGACTTATATACTATACCCCAACTTTTAGAGCCATTCAACCAGACCGCCCGCGTATGCCGGATGGAATATCTTCCGCCGTTTGTTGTACACGGAACACATTCTATGGATGATAATGGCTATGCTGAAAACGGCGAGCTGTATTGTAAAGTACTGGAGTATCTCGCCAACAATGAGATTGACCCTGCTGAATTGAATAAATACAATTACTTCAACGACTGGTTACAAACTAAAACTGCAGCTTATGGAAAATAGTATATTGTTTGAAGCCATTATTTACCTGGCTGCTGCTGTTATATGTGTACCTATAGCAAAGAAAGCAGGGCTTAGCTCTATACTGGGTTATCTTTTTGCCGGGATAATTATTGGCCCGCACGTGCTTGGCCTTATCGGTCAGGAAGGTGAAGATATTATGCACTTTGCCGAGTTCGGCGTGGTAATGATGCTTTTCCTTATCGGGCTTGAGCTAGACCCGCATAAATTCTGGAAGATGCGCCGCTTTATTGTAGGCATGGGTGGCTTGCAGGTGGTTGGTACTACTGCCGTACTGTTCATTGCAATATCAGCCGTACTGCCGTGGCAATGGCAATCCACCATTACAATTGCGCTGGCGCTTACACTATCATCCACAGCAATTGTGCTGCAGACAATGAAAGAAAAAGGCTTGTCTAACACATCAATGGGCAGGTCATCTTTCGCCGTTTTGCTTTTCCAGGATATAGCGGTAATCCCTATACTCGCCATACTTCCGCTTATAGCCACCGGGAATATTGAAAATACCGACGTTGGTGATTCGCTTATTGCAGATTTCTCACCCTGGCTGCAAACGCTGTTAGTATTCGGCACAATTGGCGGGGTATATTTGGCAGGACGCTACCTTTTTGTCCCGATACTGCACATGGTGGCCCGTACAAGGCTGCAGGAGCTCTTTACTGCTTCAGCCCTATTGCTGGTCCTGGCTGTATCTTTTGCTATGCAAATGGTTGGGCTAAGCCCGGCACTTGGGGCATTTATGGCTGGGCTTGTATTGGCAAACAGTGAGTTTCGCCATGAGCTGGAGGGTGATATAGCTCCTTTCAAGGGATTGTTGTTGGGACTGTTTTTTATAGGCGTAGGCGCATCTATAGATTTTGGGCTTATACTAGCCGACCCGGCATTCATCATAATTTTCTGCACCATATTCAATATCATTAAATTCCTCGTACTAATTGCAGTCGGGAAATTGTATAAAAAGAGCGCTGACCAGAACATCCTGTTTGGTTTTGCACTCAGCCAGGCAGGTGAATTCGGTTTTGTAATATTGGGCTTTGCTACTCAGCTGAATCTTATGCCTACAGCCCTTGCCAACCAAATGATGGCCGTAATTGCTACGAGTATGATAGGTACGCCATTTTTACTGCTTATAAATGAAAAATGGATTGACCCTTTCTTTGGCGTTAAAGAAAAACAGCCGAAAAATAAATATGACAGCATTGACGAAAAGAATGATGTTATAATAGCAGGGTTCGGAAATTTCGGAAGCACAATTGTTCGCCTGCTGAAAACCAACGGTATATCTGCAACAGTATTAGACATGGACAGCGATCGTGTGGATTCACTGCGTAAAATGGGCTTTAAGGTATATTACGGAGATGCCTCACGGCTTGAGCTATTGAAGGCTGCCGGTTGTGATGACGCAAAATTATTCATTGCCGCGATTGACAACCCTCGTGTAAATTTTGCGGTTGTTGAGATGATTAAGAAGCACTTCCCTAACCTGAAGGTACTGGCCCGTGCCCGTAACCGCAGCGACGCTTTTGAGTTGGTAGACATGGGTGTAAGCAATTTTTACCGTGAAAATTTATACAGTGCCGTGCATTTAGGTGTTGATGCACTGGTAGAGCTTGGGCAGAGGCGCTACACTGCCACACGCCAGGGACAGCGTTTTATTAAATATGATGAACTGTCGATATTTAAGCTTGCGGAGAAAAGGCACGATAAAAAAGCCTTCCTTATGACTACAATGGAAGAGATTGAATTGCAGGAACAACTACTTAAAAACGACCTGTATGCCCAGCTTGGCGCTAATGACCATGCATGGGAAAATACTTCGCTTAAGAAAGAAGCCGGTGAGAGTGATGAGCCACAAGCCACTGGATAAGCCAAGAGTTAAAAAGCCACAAGCCACTAGTTGCTCAGCATATGAGTGAGAACTAGTGGCTTGTGCCTTGTGGCTAACTTCTTTTAGCGCGGTTAGCGCGAATAATTAGGAGCTTCCTTAGTAATCGTTACATTATGCGGATGGCTTTCAGATATTCCGCTTGAAGTGATGCGTACAAAACGGCCTGTTTCCTGTAGTGTAGGGATGTCTTTTGCACCGCAGTAACCCATACCTGCACGTAGCCCGCCTACAAACTGCAGCATGCTTTCAAAAAGTTCGCCTTTGTAAGGCACACGGCCCACGATACCTTCGGGAACAAGTTTCTTTACATCATCTTCCACATCCTGGAAATAGCGGTCTTTACTGCCTTCTTTCATGGCTTCAACTGAACCCATACCTCTGTATGATTTGAACTTACGCCCTTCAAATATAATCGTTTCACCCGGAGATTCCTTTGTGCCTGCAAGCAACGAGCCAAGCATTACGCAATCCGCACCTGCGGCTATGGCTTTTGGGATATCACCGGTATAACGGATGCCGCCATCAGCAATAACAGGTACACCTGAACCCTTGAGTGCAGCAGCAACCTCAAGCACCGCAGAGAATTGCGGGAAGCCCACACCTGCCACAACACGTGTAGTGCATATAGATCCCGGGCCAATACCCACCTTTACGGCATCAGCGCCGTTTTGTGCAAGGTATAATGCAGCTTCAGGGGTTGCAATATTGCCCACCACAACATCAAGCTGCGGGAATTTAGCTTTTACCTCTTTCAATACTTTTACTACGCCGGCTGTATGGCCGTGGGCTGTATCAATAATCACGGCATCAACACCTGCATTTACAAGCGCTTCCGCCCTGTCAACCGCATCTGTAGTAACACCAAGTGCAGCAGCTACGCGAAGGCGCCCAAAGCGGTCTTTATTGGCCATAGGTTTCTGCGTAAGCTTTGTAATATCACGGAAAGTTATCAGTCCAACCAGTTTATTGTCTTTATCAACTACCGGCAGTTTCTCAATTTTGTTTTCCTGAAGAATGCCCTCAGCAACTTCAAGGGTGGTGCCCTCGCCTGCTGTTACAAGGTTTTGAGATGTCATCACCTCAAGTATTGAACGGCTGTTGTCTTTCTCAAAGCGAAGGTCGCGGTTGGTAACGATGCCTTTCAATTTCCCGCTTTCATCTACAACTGGTATTCCGCCTATGCCATACTCTCGCATGGCAGCTTTGGCATCGCCCACATTGGCTGTAAGAGGTAAAGTAACCGGGTCTATGATCATGCCTGATTCAGCCCTCTTTACTTTGCGGACTTCAGCAGCCTGCTGGGCTATAGTCATGTTTTTGTGAAGTACGCCAATACCACCCTCACGAGCCATAGCGATAGCCATAGCGCTTTCGGTAACGGTATCCATCGCAGCTGAAACCACAGGAACGTTAAGTGTTATGTTTCGTGAAAATTTTGTCTTAATGCTTACTTCGCGCGGAAGTACTTCAGAATAGTTGGGGACGAGCAAAACATCATCATAGGTTAAACCCTCGCCGATGATCTTAGTTGTGTGTGCTTTCATCGTTGCAATTTGTAGTTAAATTGCATGCAAATGTAGTGTTTTTTTAGTGACTAGCCACAAGGCATCAGCCAAAAGATAATCATGAAGCTAAAAAAGCTTGTGCCTCGTGGCTTTTGGCTAAATCCTGGCATCAATGATACTCGCCAAATATTTTGGTAGCCTCATTGTAGGCGCTTTCAAAACTCATAGGGCTGGTGCCGGTATCTTCTTTAACCGTTGTAAAATATGATAGCATACGTTCAGTTGGCATGTTACCGGTGAGGTCATCTTTTGCCATGGGGCATCCGCCAAAGCCTTGTATAGCGCCATCAAAACGGCGGCAGCCGGCTTTGTAGGCAGCATCAACCTTTTCGTGCCATTTATCCGGAGTAGTATGCAGGTGGGCACCGAATTCTATATGAGGGTATTTAGGGATAAGGTTTGCAAAAAGATAATCAATCACGTCGGGCGTTGAGCTGCCAACAGTATCGCTTAAAGACAATATCTTTACACCCATTGATGACAATTTCTCTGTCCACTCCCCTACAATTTCTACGCTCCAAGGGTCGCCATAAGGGTTTCCAAAACCCATTGATAAGTACGCCACAACCTCCTTATTAGAAGCATCGGCAATGTTGAGTATCTCTTGGAGTGTGATAAGCGAGTCGGCAATTGTTTTGTGGGTATTTCGCATCTGGAAGTTTTCAGAAATCGAAAAAGGATACCCTAAATATTGTATTTCACTATGCTGGGCTGCCGACTGAGCACCCTGAACATTTGCTATGATAGCCAGGAGTTTAGTCTGCGTACGCGAAAGGTCAAGCTGTGCCAATACCTCAGCCGTGTCCTGCATTTGCGGGATAGCCTTTGGCGAGACAAAGCTTCCAAAGTCAAGTGTATCAAAGCCAACACGCAGCAAAGATTGCAGGTAGGTAACCTTTTTCTCCGTCGGTATAAACGCCTTAATGCCCTGCATGGCATCACGGGGGCATTCGATGATTTTTACTTTACTCATAGATGCCCAAAGATAAAAAACTATTACATTTTACGAAATCGATTTCTCTGCTAACATTATAAACCGACGCAAGCACAACGTTTACTTTAACATAATATTAAGATTTACAGATTTTTATATAATTTTGTTGCTTTACATTATCACATGAAAGTTATAATCACCTGTTTCATAACTCTATTTTCTTTAGCCTCGTTTGCGCAGGCAAAATATGAAAGCAAAGCGCATGGCTTTAGCATGAACGAACCTGAAG
Source organism: Flavobacterium sp. J372 (assembly GCF_024699965.1). NCBI lineage: Bacteria > Pseudomonadati > Bacteroidota > Flavobacteriia > Flavobacteriales > Flavobacteriaceae > Flavobacterium > Flavobacterium sp. J372. Next base: position 1,842,536 of record NZ_JAJOMZ010000004.1, on the reverse strand, counting down.
GTTGGATTGTTGCCAATAATCAGGATGTTCTGGAAAACCTTGAAAAGCTTGACCTTGATGATGCCAAGGTGATGAAGATACTGGAAGATCGCAAAGGTTCGCTGCACCTGGTATCATTTTACAAATATGATCCGCAAACGCATCCCGGCCTTATACCTGCCATCCAGATAAACTTACGGGAGAGGCGAAATAAAGACTGGGACACTTTTAAGTCAACCCTTGTAAAAAGCGCACGCGACATGGGTAAGCTGCTTGAAGACTACGAGTTTATGGAAGAGCCTGCTGATGTGAAAATTGACGGGATTAAATGCATTTACTTCCGTACCAAGTTCACAATGAAAACTGATAACGGCCAACAATACCGTGTAAGGAACCGGATGTACATCATCCCGAAAAAAGATTATTACTTCCAGATAAATTTTACTGACGGTCTTATAAACGAAGACTGTAGCGCTGAGTTTGATAAGCTGGTAAAGTCAATTGATGTAAAGCGGTAATCATTCTTCCAATGCCGCCACAGCCTGCTTATCTTCATTAATAAGATAAATGTAGTTGAACATACAAAATGCTGCCACAGCGCCAAACACATGCCACAAAAAGTGTGTACCGAACGATACCCATCCCCAGCCGTCTGTCACCCTGAAGGTAAGCGCAAATACAAACGCTACTAAGGCAAAGCCAACCCAACGCGCGTGCCTGAACTTTGTTTTGACCAGAAATCCTAAAACAGGAAATAAAACAATAGATGCAAGCACAGCATAATTTATGTTTATGAATAACTGTATATCATTTCCCTGTGCAAATTTTTGGCGCAGGAAAAACTGAAATGCCGCATAAAGCAAAACAACACTTACAGCAAAATACCACCTTACAATTTTTGACAAGAAGTAAACCCCTGCCGCAACACAGAGCAGCATAATAGGCAGCCAGTCCATCATTATAAAAATACTCCACTGCCTTAAACCATGGTAAATTGTGCCTCCTATACCGCCAATGTATAAAAGCGCCACTGCAAAAGACAGAAATTTGTGCGTTTTGCCTTTACCGGCCAGTCTATACGTCCAGTAGCCGGCCAGAAGCAAAAATAGCAATGATGTTATGGCGTTCAGTGGTTCAGGAAAAAACCTGTCAAGGTTTGTTTCGGTATAAAGCATTCCGCCATCAGGCGGCATAGTATTAATCTGCATCATTAAAATGTTTGGCATAAATTTAGTATACATGCATCTATCCTTCGGGAAGAATTAATATTTTTTTATGAAATTAGCTTTGTCTTAAAACATAAAATTGGGCTATGAATATATAATACTAAATTTCTTACTTTTTATTACATTGCCAACCTTCAAACACATCCAACCAAAAAAATAGTTAGTGGAGCTATACATTAAATATAACATTGATACACTGTGCAAAGTGATTTTACAGCAGCAGCTTGACAAATTTGAAATTGACTGTAAAGTTACTGAACCCGGGTATGTAAGATTCAGGGAAAACATCCCGATGGAGAAGTATGAACGGCTCATAGCTTCACTAAAAGAGTACGGCATTGAGATAGTTGACAACCAGAAAAGCATACTGGTGCAAAAAGTAAAGAATGCCATTATTGAAATGATATATTCTGAGAAAGGCATCCCTTCAGTAAAAATATCAACCTATCTTGCTGAAAAGCTCAATGAAAATTACCGCACATTGTCACAGATTTTTTCTGAAGTCACTTTTATTTCGATTGAGAATTTCATAATCTTGCATAAGATTGAAAGAGTAAAGCAATTACTGCTTACAGAAAACCTCTCGCTTACCGAGATATCATTCATGATGAATTACAGCAGTGTTGCCTACCTTTCACAGCAATTTAAAAACATAACCGGCGTAACCCCTACTTCTTTCCAGAAGATTATGCGGCAAAAACGCTATACTGAATAAGTTGTACTGAATGCGCCTGACCGCCCTTAACATAATGCTGGCTGATGATGATGCCGATGATCGCCTTTTTTTAAGGAAGCTTTTGAAGAAGTAAAAATTAAACACCAGATTATTGAGTTTACTGATGGTGAAAAGCTTACAAAGCACCTTGCTGATAAAGCCAATCCGTTGCCGGATATAATTTTCCTGGATTTAAATATGCCCCGGAAGTCGGGTATGGAATGCCTCCGTGAAATCAGGGAAGATGAACGTCTCAAAGACATTACTATCGCAATATATTCCACCTCGTCATCTGACGATGACATTGAAAATACATTTGTTGCAGGAGCCAATGTTTACATTAAGAAGCCTAATAACTTTGACTACCTCGTTAAAATTTTGAATGACATTATGCTTGTAAACTGGCAGTATATTACTGATGGGCTGAATAAAGACAGTTTCATAATGAATGTTACTTAAAACGTAAGATTATCGTATAATCTTATAAGCAAAATCTTAGTTAAATAGTTATATACATTTTCATATTCTTCCTGTATTATTTATATTTGTAAGAATGTATCAATACTTCAAATATGAATTCGGGATTAACAGTATATTATATTGACGATGACCAGGATGACCGCGAGTTCTTCAGCGAGATAGTTGACCTTGTTGATGAAAACGCGCGGGTTGTCACCTTCCGGAATGGTCAGGAACTGTTAGATGCCCTGCAGGTAGGTTCCCAGGAGCACGCCTGCCTTTTTCTTGACATCAATATGCCCGGCATGAATGGGTTTGAGGTATTGGCTAAGCTACGCGAATCAGACGCCCACAGAGACCTTCCCGTAATTATGTTCTCTACATCAGGTGATGCAGTTACAATTGAAAAAAGCAAAGAACTGGGAGCGAACCTTTTTGTACAGAAATCTGCACTTCTTGAAAACCTAAGGCAGTCTATAAGGCATGCGCTTAATATAAACTGGGCAACCTTTGAGCCTACCGATACTAACTTTGTTTACAAAGCATGATTCAGCCAATACCAATAATATAGCCTTGCGGCAACACAAATTCCAACTTCTAAAAATGTTACCATGAACTCAGGATTAACCATATTTTACATCGATGATGACCGAGACGATCTTGAGTTTTTCAAGGAAATCGTTGATATGATTGATGAAACCGTTGAGGTTGTCACACTTCGTAACGGCCATGATCTTATACACGCGCTTAACAACCCACCACCAACGCCCTACTGCATATTTCTAGATATAAACATGCCGGGCATGAATGGCCTTGAAGCACTGAAACAAGTACGCGCCCTGTCAGCCCATAAAGAACTGCCTGTTGTTATGTTTTCAACATCGGGAGATGACAGCACTATTGAACGAAGCCGTGAACTTGGTGCAAGCCTGTATGTACAAAAATCAGGTATGTTTGACCAGCTTAAACGTTCTATTGAACATGCACTGAGCATAAACTGGGCTACCTTCAGGGCAACCGATCAAAACTTTTTATACACTGCATAAAACCTTTCATGGAAAACCATACAGCAATACAAACTGTTGCGGATAAGTTACGCACCGAAACAGCTACGCTACACACACAACTCGAAGAGCTGCCTATTTCAAAAGCCATCATCAGCCCTGATATTTCGATAGGCCGGTACGGTACTTATCTTTCGCTGATGCATGATGTTGTGAAAGACACAGAAGATAATATAATGCCTGTTATAAGTGATATTATCGCCGACCTTGGCATTCGTAAAAAGACACATTTGATACAGGATGACCTGAAATATTTAAACAGGCCTGCTAATGACGCTAAATATCCAATAAGTACAGGCGAGACATTTACGCCTGCTTTTGCACTTGGTATTTATTATGTAGTGGAGGGTTCGTCTTTGGGCGGAAGGGTTATACTGAAAAATATAAAGCCGGCGCTTAAGCTTGATGAAAACGGGGGTGCCAGGTATTTTGCAGGCTATGGCGCCACTACAGGCAGCACATGGCGAAATTTTATCATGATGATGGAGGCTTATGCCTCTGAAACAAATAGTGCCGAAGAAATAGTAGCAGGCGCAAATTATGCTTTTGGGGCGATTAAAAAACATTTAGAAGAAAATTCGGTGCAGTAGTTCATGGAAATTAAGAGTATTGTAAATAACGAAATTGTAAACCTGGAAAACTGTGAGCAGGAGCCTATACATATACCCGGAAGTATACAGCCACACGGTTTTTTGCTTGGCCTTACCGAAAACGGGCTTAAAATAGATTATTGCAGCGCCAATACGGCTGAATATATTACAATGCTGTATGGTGAATTGCTGGGCAAAACGTTTGGCAATATTTTTGGCAAAGATGCCGAAAACACTTTAAGGCAGTATGTAGAGCAGGGAAACATGCTTTCATCAAGCCTGCTGAAGCTTACGCTGAACGGCGTTGATTTTGTCTGTACCCTGCACAATAGCAACGGTGTTTATGTGCTTGAAGCAGAACCAGTAGCGGATACAGGCCGCGCTGCAAGCCAGGTGTATGACCAGACATCGCAGTTTCTTAATTACATGCACGATACCCATACCCTAAAAGAGCTTTGCGCGCTTGTAGCTAAAGGCACCAGAGAAATTACGGGGTATGACAGAGTAATGATTTACCGTTTTGATAAAGACTACAACGGTGAGGTTTTTGCCGAAAGCGTACGCGACGACCTTGAGCCATTTTTTGGGCTGCACTACCCGCATACAGATATTCCGCCGCAGGCAAGGCAGTTGTACATGACAAACCTGTTGCGCCTTATAACAGATATAGATTACACACCCGTACCAATATACACTATAGATGATGCACCCGGTAAAAACCTTGACCTGAGCTTATCTATATTGCGCAGCACCTCGCCAATACACGTGCAGTACCTGCACAATATGGGCGTTGGCGCCACGCTGACGATTTCGCTTATACACCAAAAGAGATTGTGGGGCCTTATAGCATGCCACCACTATTCGCCAAAGAATATTACACCTGAAATACGCCTTGCGGCGCAGCTTCAGGGACATTTTATAACTTCGCAGATAGAGCTGCGCCAGCGCAATGAAGAATATGAAACGGTGCGCAAGGCAACCATGGCGCTTGATGCTATGAACGCGGCCAGCCAGCAAAGCCGTAATATTGCCGAGCTTGTTGCCATGCCCGAGCTTACAGCCCTTTGCAACGCGGCTGGGGTTTCTGTAGTTTTTGATAATAAGGTTTATAAAAACGGGCTTACGCCGGGTGATGACCAGATTAGGCAAATGGCCGGATGGCTAGCATTATACACGAATAACGGTAAGCTTAGCACCGATAAACTTATTGATTACCTGCCTGAAAATGAAAATATGTGCTCTATAACTTCGGGCATCATTTATCATTCGCTTGATGCTGAAAACAGCAACTGCATTATCTGGTACAGGCCCGAAACAAAAACAGAAGTTAACTGGGGCGGCGATCCTGAAAAGGCTATTATAAAAGACGAAAAAGGATTATCACCCCGAAACTCATTCAAGCTTTGGAAAGAAATAGTAAGCTGCCAGAGCAAACCCTGGCTGCAGCCCGAACTTGATACTGCCGCTGCTTACGCCAACAGCCTTCAGCGACAGATAAACCTGCTTGTAATATCACGCGAAGAAGAAAAATACCGCAAGCTGAGCGAAATACTGAAAGAAACAAATGCGGAACTTGAAAACATAAACTGGATAAGTACGCATGACCTGCAGGAACCGCTTCGTAAAATACAGCTCATATCATCGCGTATCCTGTTTAAAGAGCCCGAACTTTCGGAAACTGTGCAGGACTCCATCCAGCGCATGAATGCTTCGGCTAACCGTATGCAGACATTGCTTGTTGATATATTAAAGTACACTAAACTGAAACAAAGCGATGATGCGTTTATTGATGTAAACCTTAATGAAGTACTGGAGGAAATTCGCACTGAACTTTCAGAAAGCGCTGACAGGCCTGAGGTAATTATTGACCCGCTGCCGGTTGTGCAGGGTGTCCCTTTCCTAATCAAGCAGCTGTTTTCAAACCTTGTTACCAACTCACTTAAATACTCATCACCCGAGCGGCAAACAAAGATTAAGATAACTGCAGAACACAATCCTCTGCCTTATACCAATGGCGAAAGTACTTTGTATCATGTTATTCATGTCGCTGATAACGGCATCGGTTTTGAACAGCAGTACGCAGAATCTATCTTCAACATATTCACCAAGCTTCATGCCTCATCAGATTATAAGGGTTCAGGTGTCGGGCTCGCTCTCTGTAAAAAGATAATGCAAACGCATCACGGCTATATTTCGGCAAGCGGTGAGGCCGGTGTAGGCGCAGTATTCAGCTTATATTTCCCCGTAAAATAATAGGGAATCAATCCCAAATCAACAATTTTAAAATAAAAAAGGGCCGACTCAATTGATGCCTGCCCTTTTGCGATTTGAGGTAAAATTTACTCTTTACCCTTAAGCTTTCTTTCAGCCTTTTTCTCTTTAATAAGCTCAACTGTTGCGCCGCCCAACCAGTAAAACACAAAGTTTACAAGGAAAAGCATAAGCCAGAAGCCAATTGTAAAGATGGTAAGAAACGCTAAAAAGCCTAAATACTGTTGAAATTCAAACATGTTTTCCGGAATTTTCGAATTCAGCTTCAAATATAGCAATAGTATTTTTTACAGCCAACTAATACGGCAGTAAATGCACAACATATTTTTAGCGAAAAGCTTTTAAATACCTGTGCATAATCCTTAAATTTGGCAGGATTTAAATAAAACCTAAACAACAATCAAACATAACATAATGGAATACAGGATAGAAAAAGACACCATGGGCGAGGTAAAAGTACCTGCCGACAAATATTGGGGCGCACAAACCGAACGCTCACGCAACAACTTTAAAATTGGTGAGCCGGGCTCTATGCCGAAAGAAATAGTGGAAGGCTTCGCTTACCTTAAAAAAGCAGCAGCTTATGCTAACCACGACCTTGGTGTACTAAGCGCAGAAAAACGTGACGCTATTGGCCAGGTGTGTGATGAAATACTTGCCGGAAAGCTGTGGAACGAATTCCCTCTTGTAATATGGCAAACGGGCTCGGGAACTCAAAGCAACATGAATGTAAACGAAGTGATTGCTAACCGTGCTCAGGTTCTTGCCGGCGGTAAAATAGGTGAAGGCGAACCGGTGCTAAAAGCTAATGACGATGTAAACAAGTCACAATCATCAAACGACACCTACCCTACAGGCATGCACATAGCAGCTTATAAAGCTGTTGTTGAAGTAACTATACCCGGTGTAGAGAAACTTCGCGATACGCTTCAGGCAAAGTCAAAGGAGTTTATGAATGTAGTGAAGATTGGTCGTACGCACTTAATGGATGCCACTCCCCTAACCCTTGGGCAGGAACTTTCGGGCTATGTTGCTCAGCTAAACTACGGCCTTAAAGCACTTAGAAATACGCTCGCCCACCTTAGTGAGCTTGCGCTGGGCGGAACTGCGGTTGGTACAGGGCTAAACACTCCTGATGGATATGATGTAAAGGTTGCTGAGTATATCGCTAAATTCACCGGCCACCCATTTGTAACCGCAGAGAACAAATTTGAAGCCCTTGCTGCACATGATGCAATTGTTGAAACACACGGTGCACTGAAACAACTTGCCGTGTCGCTTAACAAAATCGCAAATGATATCAGGATGATGGCTTCAGGCCCTCGCTCAGGTATTGGTGAGATATTCATCCCTGAAAATGAACCGGGTTCTTCAATCATGCCAGGCAAGGTAAATCCAACGCAGTGTGAGGCCATGACTATGGTGTGCGCACAGGTTATGGGTAATGATGTGGCGATAACAATTGGCGGCACTCAGGGCCACTATGAGCTAAACGTGTTTAAACCGCTCATGGCTGCCAACTTCCTTCAGTCAGCAAGGCTTATAGGTGATGCCTGTATGTCTTTTGACGAGCATTGCGCACAGGGTATCGAACCAAACCATACTCGTATTAAAGAGTTGGTTGACAATTCATTGATGCTTGTAACGGCGCTTAATACAAAAATAGGTTACTACAAATCTGCTGAGATTGCACAGACTGCCCACAAGAATGGCACTACGCTTAAAGAAGAAGCAGTACGTTTAGGCTATGTATCTGCTGACGATTTTGACCAGTGGGTTAAAGCTGAAGACATGGTAGGCTCGCTTAAATAATATCAACTATACATACTGTCATTGCGAGGAGGCACGACGAAGTAATCTGTTAAAGATTGCCGCGCTTCGCTCGCAATGATTCTTATAGCGCTACATCATGATTGAAATAATCCCGGCACTGCCATCTCACCTGCCCGAAATCCTTGACATTGTCAATCATAACATCCTGCATTCTACAGCGCTGTATGATTATCATATAAAGCCGCAGGAATACATAGATACTTGGTTTGCCGACAAACAATCAGCAGGATGGCCGGTTATTGTTGCAGTTGACGATAACAAAGTTGTGGGTTACGGCACATATGGTCCTTTCCGCTATAAAGACGGCTATAAATTTACGGTGGAACATTCAGTGTACGTTGCTGACGGCTATTCCGGTAAAGGTATGGGCGGGCAGTTGCTTAAAGAGCTAATTCATCTTGCTAAAGTTGGCGGCTACCACACCATAATTGGCGGAATAGACGCCGGAAATGCAGGCAGCATTGCCTTCCACAAAAAATATGGATTTACTGAAGCCGGATTATTAAAAGAAACAGGTTTTAAATTTGGCCGTTGGCTTGATTTACTTTTTATGCAGAAAATGCTTTAAGAGTTAACAGTCGCAGTTGCAGTTCACAGTATAGTAAAATAGATAATTGAACCCAAGACCGAAGACTGAGACTGAGACTGAATTACTGCGACTAATTACTTCTTCTTCATTTTCGCAAGTATATCATTCATCATATCAATCTGAACACGCTGTATTTCTAAAAGCGCTTGTTCCTGATGCAAAATGATATGGTCAATTTTTTCGTGCAGCATCCGTATTTCCAGTTCTGACTTCAGGTTAACCATATAATCATTTTGTGCCTTCTCACGGTCTTTCTCACCCTGACGGTTCTGGCTCATCATGATAACCGGTGCCTGCAATGCCGCTACGCATGAAAGTATCAGGTTAAGCAATATAAACGGATACGGATCAAAGCCTTTGTTCATGAGTAAAAACACGTTGATGCCTATCCATCCCAATAGGAAACAAAGGAATGACAATATGAACGTCCAGCTTCCGCCAAAGCTCGCTACCTTGTCTGCAACCCTTTGCCCTACAGTAAGTGTATTGTCCTCATCATCAGGATTATCTGCAACAAGTGAGTTGTCTTTGAGTGACTGTACGACCTTCTTCTCCATCTCATCCAGTTCGCCCAACTCTTTTGAAAGAAAATCCGAGATATATTTTTCACGATAGATATTCAGTTCACTTAAAGCCAGCGAGCACGATTCATCAAAATCCGAATTTTCTGCTTTTATCATTTCAAGTAGCGGCTTTCGCAATGACGCTGCCGAAACTTTTTCATCCTGTAGGAATTCCTTACCGGAGATATCACTTTTAAATTTCATTGTATGTATTTAAAACCAGTCTTTCTTTTTTAAAATATATAACCATAGCTATGATGATTACAGCCATGACACCCAACACCACAAAATAGCCATTTTCAGTGCGGAGTTCCGGCATATTGTCAAAATTCATTCCGTAAACGCCAACAATAAAGGTCAATGGCATGAAAATCACCGAGAAAATGGTAAGCGTTTTCATAATCTGGTTCATACGCTGGCTCTGCGCTGAAAAGTGAAAATTGCTAGCACTGTCAACCGAATGCAGGTCGTATTCCGCCTGGTCAAGCAGCTCAAGGCATTTTTGGTGAAGGCGCGCGAAAAATGATAGTGTTGGTTTGCGTATTGTAACAAATTCATCATCATCTTCCCTATGTGTTTTTAAGTTATAAAGCGCGTCACGCAGCGGAGTAACCGAACGTTTTAGAAAATACAGATTTTCTTTAGTCTGCTCTACTGATTTAATAAAGTCGGTCTGTCTCGCAACCTTGGTATCTTTACTCAATTTGTCAATCTGCGTTTCGTATTTCTCAGTCGTAATGAAGAAATTTTCCATGATGGCATCAAGCATCAGGTAAAGCAGGTAATCATTCTTACGTTTTCGTACAATGCCGTTTCCTGTCCTTATCCTTTCGCGGATATGCCCGAAATAATCGCTTTTCTTTTCCTGGAAAGATACAATCACGTCACCCTTCAGCAGGAAACTGACCTGTTCAGTTCGTAATTCGCCTTCAAACTCTTCCGGCAAAACCGACTTCACGCTGAAGAAAAGCACATCGCCAAATTCTTCAATGCGGGTACGTCGGGAAACATTGAGTATATCGCCAATAACCACAGGCTCAATACTAAAGAAAGTCCCGATATTCTTAATCAGCTCTACATCATGCAGTCCGTGTATATTAAGCCATTTTACATCACCTTCCTGGCGCTCATCGGTACATTCTTTCGTAATCCTTTCCAGCGATACATTTTTATACTCTTCATAGCCTTCTTCATTAAATATAAACAACTGCATGCTAACAGGTTCAGTGGTATGTTCGCCGGTATATTCGTAGTAATTTGGCTGCACGCGGCGCACCTTTCGGTATTCAATTCTTTTCACAAAGTGTTGATTTGATTCATTAAATATAGGTGTTTTTTAAAATCAATGCTATTTTTACCAAAAGTTTAATCATGCAGCTACTCATCACCAACATAAAACAACTCTTACAAGTCCGCGAACCAAATGTAAACAAGGTTTCAGGCAAAGAAATGGCTGATCTCCCGCTTCTCAACAACGCCTGGCTAATGGCTGAACACGGCATTATCAAAGACTTCGGCACGATGGATACATGCCCTAACCTACCTGACGCACAGATAATTGACGCCACCGGAAAAACCGTATTGCCAAGCTGGTGTGACAGCCATACTCACATCGTCTATGCCGGCAATCGTGTACAGGAATTCGTTGACAGGATAAACGGCCTGAGTTATGAGGAAATCGCCAATCGTGGCGGGGGAATTCTCAATTCTGCGGCAAGGCTGAACGAGACCAGTGAGGATGAAATTTACCTGCAATCGGCGCAGCGTCTGGAAGAAGTAATGCAGCAAGGCACAGGAGCTGTGGAGATTAAATCCGGTTACGGACTCACTGTGGAAGGCGAGCTGAAAATGCTGCGCGTGATTAGGCGTTTGCGTGAAAATTATCCTATCGCAATCAAAGCGACCTTCCTTGGGGCACATGCTTTCCCGAAAGAATATAAAGAAAATCACTCAGGATATATCGATTTAATTATCAATGAAATGCTACCTGCAATTGCAAGTGAAGGTTTAGCTGATTATATCGATGCATTTTTAGAGACCGGGTACTTTTCGGTGGAGGAAACAGAGCGAATTATGGAGGCAGGGAAACGCTACAGGCTCTCTGCAAAAATACACGTAAACCAGTTCACGGCGATTGACGGAATCGCGGCCTGCGTGTGCCACAACGCGTTATCTGTGGATCACCTGGAGATTGTGACGGATGGCGACATTGAAGCGCTCAGAGGGTCTGAAACGATGCCTGTGGCCCTGCCTACGTGCTCATTTTTCCTCAGTATTCCATATACTCCGGCGCGTAAGATGATCGAGGCGGGACTGCCCCTCGCCCTGGCGACAGATTTCAATCCGGGAACAACCCCGTCGGGCAATATGAACCTGGTTGTGGCAACCGCCTGCATCAAAATGAAAATGACTCCGGAAGAAGCCATAAACGCCGCTACAATTAACGGTGCGTATGCTATGGGGATATCAGAAACGCATGGAAGTATTACTCGAGGTAAAGCCGCTAATTTTATAATTACTAAGCCATTAACTTCATACTATCAACTGCCATACGCGTTCGGGAGCAACCTGATTGACACCGTAATCGTAAATGGAAAACCTATCTAAATCTTCTGCTGTTAAAATTTTAACATCATTGGGTTTGCCTTACAAATTGGAATTTAAATTCTTACAGTCAGCAACATATTTATCAATATTTTGTGTGCAGATTGCATTATATTCAGAGCAGGCAACTTGATTTTATTAACATTATTTTAGGAGGTATTTGCGTACAGAAATTTAAGGCGTTTTAAAGTCAAATTTCAAAATGATTAATTGCATGAAATCACCGTTTGATTTTTGCAACTTTTACTTTGATGTTCGCAATTATCCAAAGTGTCACTTCTTGTAATTTTGATTGAAAATAAATTCAATCAACATGACAAGATCAAAAATAGCTTTGGTTACCGGCGGCAGCCGCGGACTGGGCAGGAACATGAGCATAGCCCTCGCCAAAAAGGTATTGATGTGGTGCTGACCTACAACAGCAACAAACAAGCCGCTGACGAAGTGGTTGCCGAAATTGAATCGCTTGGGCAAAAAGCTTATGCGTTTCAGCTGAATACGGCCAACATAAAGGAGTTTGACGGTTTCATCGCGGAAGTGACGAAGAATCTACAAAAGGAAAACGGCAGCACAAACTTCGACTTCCTGGTAAATAATGCGGGTACGGCGCTGTACAAACCTTTTGCCGAAACCACCGAGGAAGAGCTTGATGACATGGTGAACATCCATTACAAAGGCGTGTTCTTCCTCACGCAGAAATCGCTGCCGTACCTCAATGACGGCGGGCGCATCATCAACATATCGTCGGGGCTGGCGCGGTTCTCGTTCCCGGGGTCGGCGGCATACGGCAGCATGAAGGGTGCCATCGAGGTGCTCACCCGCTACCTGGCGAAAGAACTTGGCGGGCGTGGCATTGCGGCAAACGTGGTGGCTCCCGGCGCGATAGAAACCGACTTCGGCGGCGGGCGCGTGCGTGACAACAAAGAGTACAACGACTTGGTAGCCGGCATGACAGCCCTGGGCCGCGTAGGCCTGCCCGATGATATTGGCGGCATAATGGCGTTCCTCTGCACCGAAGAGGCCCGCTGGATAAACGGCCAGCGCATTGAAGCCTCGGGCGGGATGTTGATGTAAGGTATTTGTGAAAACAATATATGTTTACAAAGATTTCATATGTTTGCTTTATAATCAACAACCATGATAATTCCTCCTGGCAAAGAATATATTGCAACAAAAAAAATAGTTCAGGGTAAGGCATCTATGCCTGAAGAATTTATCCCGCTGGCAAATTACATTGATAGTACATTCAAAGTAAAAACCTTAAACATTATAAAAGATACAATTAATTACGGGCAGACAGAAAGGTTGAGAATATGCCTTGAAACTGAAGATGAGGAAAAAATCTTTCACGTAGACGGGTTGTTTACAAATTATGATCCGGAAAAACAAAGACTAATTGCTGAAAAGTACAAGCAGATTAAAAGAGAGAGCCAAAACCAAGCTTTATAGCTTCACTTTTTAAATCTAAGAACAAATCAGTTTTTATTTGTTACAGTTCATTTAAGCGGGTTGCAATGACAGAAGCTGGTAATAAAGTCACTAAACAAGAAATAGATAATTTAAAACAAAGTTTACGAGATAATAATCTTTGGGAGATTTCCAGAATGGGCGCACAAGTGACCTTTTTTTTATATACTGAAGAGCAGGTAAAGCAATATGAAAAGTCCACCGTTAGGAAAGAATGGAAAAATAAATATTTCGATTTGCTCGATCCATATAATGAGTTTGGTTATCTAAGCCGGGATACATTTGAAATTAACATAGACAGCAAAGAGAATTTTGACAACAATTTTCAAAGTACCTGGTATTACTATTATCACTAATTTTAAGTGCAGTAAATAATTTTGAACAAGCCGTGATGAGAGTCGCGGCTTTTTTTATTTAAATTTTAATTAAGATAATTTTTGTAAGAAGATTTTTTGTAGGTTAGTGGAAATTTATTTTATGAGTCGTGCGTTTAAAACATTTCAAAATATCTCAAGTGAAGATTTTAAATATTTGTGGCGTGATGCTTTGATTATTTTTGATACGAATGCTCTATTGAACATTTATCGCTTACCTGAGTTTGCAAAAGATGACTTTCTGAACATTCTTAGTGATGAGAAAATAAATAATCGAATTTGGCTTCCATTCCAATCTTTTTTGGAATTCTCGCAAAACAGACTAAGTGTAATCAGTGAGCAAAAAAAACTTTTTCTTCGGTCAAAGATATTGTTGAAAATAGTATCAAAGAGTTTGATCACGCATATAATAATCTATTATCCAAAATAAAAGAATTAAATCTTTCAAAAAGACATTCTGTAATTAATCCTGAAAGCATTTTAAATGACGACTTAACAAAGTCAGTAAAGGACAATCTTAAGTCCTTCCTACGTGAACTGGAGGAGCTTAATGAAAACCAATTAGATGTAAATGAAAATGACAGCATACAACAGAGAATTTTAGAAATTTTCGCCGGAAAAATTGGAACATCATTCGATAAAAGTCAATTAGAAGCCATTTACTCTGATGGTGAAAAAAGATATAAAGATGAAATTCCGCCAGGTTATAAGGATGCAAGCAAAGAAAACGAAAAACCAAACTTTTACTTATTTGAAGATAAACGCTATCTTAGACAGTATGGTGATTTGGTAATATGGAAAGAAATTATACAAAAAACGAAAGCTGAGAATCTGAAATATGTAATTTTTGTTACTGATGACAATAAAAAAGACTGGTGGACAATTAGGAGAGGTAAAACTTTAGGGCCAAGATATGAACTTTTGAACGAGATTTATTTTGAGGCTGAAGACTTAAAACTTTTTCATATGTATGACAGCCATAATTTCATGAAATATTCTAAAGAAAATTTAGAGATTGATATTAGAGATGAATCTATTGCAGAAGCTAAGGACATCATTGAATCAGTAGAACATCGTGTTGAACCTTTCAAATCAGTAAATCTGGAAAACCTATTAACTGAATTATCTAGTCGTTATCTACTGATTTTACGAATGGATAAAAAGTTACGTTACTATAACTTTGAAATTCCGCAGTCACAATTCATTTCTTGCCTTACAGAAATTCTTAATAATGCTGATAGATTTTCTGCTGACCTTACACTGAATGTAAACTTACGACATGAAGGTGATTTTACTGTAGTAAGATTTGAAAACGCGATTGATATGAATTTACCTCAGATACAAAATACATCACGACAACTTGGACTCGGGCGGATTCAACAATTTATGTTTGGTTATGGGTTTACTTCCTATGTTAGAGCTAATGACGTATTTTATATTGATTTGCATTTCGATAATAAATTTGTAATTCCTTCAGTTTAGATCAGATAATCACATTCTGATAATTTTGAAACATCACGACGTAATCGAGGTATGTTTGATAACGATTACCCCCCCTGTGAATAACTTTCCCCTCGCCCACTCAAAAAATATCCTTATGTTTGTATTTACAAGGCATTGCGCCTGTAAAAGTTATTAACAAACAACGTTTTTATGCAAAACATTCCAAGTGTTGACCTGCGTGATTTCCTTTCGGATGACCCGGAACGCAAACAAAAATTTGTAAATGAAATCGGTAAAGCCTATGAAGATATAGGGTTTGTAGCATTAAAAGGCCATTTTCTTGATGACCGCCTGGTAGAGGAGCTGTACGGAGAGGTGAAAAACTTCTTCAGCCTGCCGGTGGAGACCAAAGAAAAGTACGAGATACCCGGCATCGGCGGTCAGCGTGGCTATGTTTCGTTTGGTAAAGAACACGCCAAAGGCCGTAAGGCAGGCGACCTTAAGGAGTTCTGGCATTTTGGCCAGTACCTTGACGAAGGTTCACAACGCAAAGGCGAATACCCTGACAACGTAAAGGTTGAAGAGCTGCCGAAGTTCAACAAAGTGGGCAAAGAAGCCTACCAGATGCTTGAGAAAACAGGTATTTACGTGCTTCGTGCGCTTGCATTATATCTTGGCCTTGACGAGTTTTATTTTGACCAGTACGCCAAAGAGGGCAACAGCATTTTGCGACCTATCCACTACCCGCCTATTACTGAAGAGCCTAAAGATGCCGTACGTGCCGCCGCGCATGGCGACATCAACCTGATCACGCTGCTTATGGGCGCACAGGGCAAAGGCCTCCAGGTGCAGAACCACAACGGCGAATGGATTGACGCTATAGCCGAACCGGACGAGCTTGTGATAAACGTGGGCGACATGCTTTCACGCCACACTAACAACAAACTGAAGAGCACCATACACCAGGTGGTGAACCCTCCGCGCGATTTGTGGGGCACATCGCGCTACTCTATCCCGTTCTTTATGCACCCGGTAAGCGAAATGAAGCTGGACTGCCTTGAGAACTGCATCGATGAGCAGCACCCTAAGCTGTATGATGATATCACGGCGGGCGAATTCCTGCATGAGAGGCTGGTTGACTTGGGGCTAATCAAAAAATAATTCTTAATTTTATACCTGAAAAAGCATTGGGTTTTTTAGCCTGATGCTTTTCTGTTTTCTGTTGTCAGGGTGTTTTAGGGAACGCGGATGGCGCGGATTTGGGGGATAGCGCGGATTTTTTTATATAATGGAATTACTGCATAAAGAATTAACGAGCGAGATTATTAGAGCGTTTTACGATGTGTACAACGAGCTCGGATATGGTTTTCTGGAAAGTGTTTATCAAAACGCTTTGTTTCTGGAATTAACCGAATTAGGTTATAAAGTTGAGCCACAGAAAAAGATAAGGGTTTATTATAAGAATCAACCTGTTGGAAATTATACAGCAGACATGGTTATAAACGATACCGTCATACTTGAACTAAAAGCTTGTGAACACCTGACGGAAGATTTCCATCATCAATTAATGAATTATTTAAAAGGTACAGAATGTGAAGTAGGTCTGTTACTTAATTTCGGCAAAAAAGCAGAATTTATCAGGAAGGTATTTCAAAATGAAAATAAATAAAATCAGCGTCATCCCCACCTGTACCGTTGGGCAGGCGAGCTCCATTGAAAAGATTACAAATTAGTAAATAGAAATTAAAAGAAATCAGCGGAATCTGCTAAATCCGCGTCATCCGCGTTCCAAAAAACTATGAGCAAAAAGATAAACGACTTAAGCGCCCTCGGCGGCTTTGTATTCTCCACTAACAAAGACTTCGAGTTTGACAATAACGACGAGCAACAGGCAACGCTGCCCAACAACGAACAGCGCCTTGAAGCGCACCTCGACAAGAAAAACCGCGGTGGAAAAGTCGCAACCATAATAAAAGGCTTTGAGGGTACCGATGAAGACCTAAAAGCGCTGGCGAAATCACTCAAGACCCTTTGCGGCGTGGGTGGTTCGGCAAAAGATGGCGAGATAATAATACAGGGAAATTTCCGTGACAAGATCATGGATTACCTGGCAAAAGAAGGATATAAAGTGAAAAGGGTTGGAGGATAACTGTTTTAAATTTTGAATTATAAATTTTAAATTAAGCTTCATTCACACGTAACTCAAAACCCAACGCCCAAGACCTAATACCGAATTAACAAATCAACGAATTAACCAATAATGATCCAATCATCTGAACTTATACTTAACCCTGACGGGAGCATATACCACCTAAACTTACGGCCTGAAAACATTGCACACGACATTATTTTCGTAGGAGACCAGGACCGTGTGGAAAAGATTACGGCGCACTTTGACTCGATTGAGTTCACTACCCAAAAGCGGGAATTCAAAACACAGACCGGAATTTACAAAGGCAAGCGTATGACGGTACTGTCAACAGGCATTGGCCCGGATAATATCGATATAGTAATAAACGAGCTTGATGCCTTGGTAAACATCGACCTTGAAACGCGTCAACCCAAAACAAGCCTCACAGCGCTTAATATCATCCGTATTGGTACATCGGGTTCGTTGCAGGCAGATATCCCGGTAGACAGCATCGTAATGAGCAAATACGCGCTTGGTGTTGACAATATGCTCCGCTCCTATCAGGTAGATAATATTACTGATGCATCTTTGGAGGAAGCCTTTGTAAGCCATACCAATTGGGATAGCCGCAAGGGCCAGCCCTACGCAGTACAATGTAGTGAGATGCTGGAAAAGATGATTGAGAGTACAGACATCCATAAAGGCATCACAGCCACGGCAGGAGGCTTTTACGGCCCGCAGGGGCGTGTGCTGAGGCTGCCGCTACAGGATGCGGAACTGAACAGCAAGATGGATAACTTCAGCTACAACGGCAACCGCATTACCAACCTTGAGATGGAGACAGCAGCGATTTACGGCCTGTCGGCTTTGCTTGGTCATAACGCGCTTTCTATGAACGCTATTATTGCCAACAGGGCAAGTGGTACTTTCAGCTCCGACCCGTATGCAGCTGTAAACAAACTGATTGAATATACCCTTGATAAAATAGCAAACAGCTAATATGAAGACAATAAAGATAGCCGGTGTACCGGAGCATTTCAATATGCCGTGGCAGATGTGCATTGAAAATGGCGAGTTTGAAGACGAAAGCATTGACCTGCAATGGACAGATGTTCCGGAGGGGACGGGCAAGCTGTGCCAGATGCTGCGCGAGGGTGAAACGGACATTGCTGTGATTTTAACAGAAGGCATTGTAAAAGACATCGCTGCCGGGAATGAAAGTAAAATAGTTCAGGTGTATGTGGAAACCCCGCTGCTGTGGGGCATACACGTAGCTGCGGGCTCATCGTTTAAAAAGTTAGATGACCTTAAAAATGCCCGCGTGGCGATAAGCAGGTACGGGTCGGGTTCACACCTTATGGCTATCGTTAATGCTAAAGCACAAGGTTGGGATACGTCTAAAATGAAGTTCGTTATCGTAAATACCATGGATGGTGCCATTGAAGCATTGACCAATGGCGAGGCCGATTATTTTATGTGGGAGCATTTCATGACCAAGCCGGTGGTTGATAAAGGTGTCTTCCGCAGGTTGGGTGACTGCCCTACCCCATGGCCATGTTTTGTGATTGCCGTTCGCAAGGAAGTTTTAGCAAATGAAAGTGAAGCCATTGGAACGGTTTTGGATATCATAAACCGTACTACGGAAGAGTTCCAGGATATACCAAGCATTCACCGCAGCATAGCGCAACGCTATAACCTGGATGTTGAAGATGTAAACGACTGGCTGGATATTACAGAATGGTCGCAAAACAAACTCGACAGGCAAACGTTTAATGAAGTACAGGACCAACTGGCAGAGCTTGGCATAATCACCGAAAAAACAACCTATGAAAATGCTGCGGGATAAAATGTAGCTTCATCATAATGGCAAAACTGAATACGGAAACCCTTAAAAAGCTGAAAGAAAAGCTTCAGGTAAAGAAGCCGTGGGATTCTGTTATCATTTTTGCACTGAATATCCTTATCGCCGTCCCGGTCTTTATCATCATCCACCAAAATATCATTGACCCGGAATGGCCTTTCCATATTGACAGGATACTGATCTTGATTACTCTGGTGGCTGCAATTCAGCTCATTCTGCGTATGCTTAAAACGGTATTGATAATTTGCCTGGCGCTCTACTTTGTTGTGCTGATGATAGGTTCTTTATCGGGTAAATATGGGTTTAATGCTGTGTATGAAGATTACCGTTCTATGATATACACCATGGCTGATGACCCAAACCCGCAGGATATTATCCTGTCGAAACTGCTGCCCTTCCCTAATAAAGGTAAAATTATTGATGCCGTAAATTATGACAACCCGCGTGTCAGGAATTTTGCGCTAATGGCCACTACAAAATACTTTAAAGAGGTAAAGGGCTACCGTGAGCAGCGCCGCATGATACAGTGTTTCGCGGTTTTTAAGGAAATACGCAATAGGTGGAACTATGTTGATGACCCAAAAGGCAGGGAATATATAGCATCGGCCAGCGAATCATTACAGCACTTTTCGGGCGACTGCGATGACCATGCGATATTAATGTCAGCTGCCATACGTGCCGTGGGCGGGACACCCCGAATCATTCACACCGGCGGACATCTTTACCCTGAAATGCTCATTGGTACTAAGGCCGACCTTGAAACAGCCAACTACCTAATAAAAGAAGTCTTGTTTGTGGAAGAAAGCCGTGGCAAAGAAGTGCATTACCATGTAGATGAACGCGGCCAGGTATGGATGAACCTTGACTACACCGCAAGCTTCCCCGGAGGGCCATTCATGAGTGAAGAGATACTTGGTGCGCTGACATTTAACTGATGTTGATTTGTTGATTTGGTGATTCGTTGATTTTAAGCTTCAAGTTTGTTACTTCATATTTGTCTTTTGGAATTTCAATTACAACTTTTGGCTTTTCGCTTGTGACTTTTGGCTTGTGGCTTTTGGCTAATGCCTTTTGGCTTGTGGCTTGTATCTAAATCACCACTCAATCTCCCTTTTCCCTTTTTCCTTTAAAAAAGCATTTGCCTTACTGAAATGCCTGTTGCCGAACCAATGGCCTTTATTTGCACTTAATGGAGACGGGTGGCCTGATTCCAGCACCAGGTGCTTAGACTTATCAACACGGCCTCCCTTCTTTTTGGCAGGGCCGCCCCATAGCATAAACACTACGTCTTTCTTTTGGTCGGATATTTTTTGGATAACGGCATCAGTAAACGTTTCCCAGCCTTTACCCTGGTGGCTGTTGGCTTCACCACGCCGCACGGTAAGCACCGCATTCAGCAGCAGCACGCCCTGTTTGGCCCAGCGCTCAAGATTACCTGTAGGCGGGAATGGGTTCCCTAAATCTGTTTGGATTTCCCTGAAGATATTCTGCAGTGACGGCGGCAGCGGTACCCCATCATTTACAGAGAATGACAGTCCGTGTGCCTGTCCCGGCCCGTGGTATGGGTCCTGCCCAAGTATCACAACTTCAACCTTATCAAACGGGCAGTTGTCAAATGCCGAAAAAATCTTTCTTCCCGGAGGATAAACCTCACCTTTTTTATATTCAGACCTCACAAATTCTATAAGCGACTCAAAGTAAGGTTTGTCAAACTCATCCTGCAAAACGTTTTGCCACGATGCCTCAATATCAACTTTCATTATATAATTTTAAGCAAATATAACCATCAGGAAATTTTTTCACATCCAAACAAATGGTAAACTTTCTGCCAAACTTACAGGCTGTACCTTTATGTAGTAAATTTGCATACTATTTGCTCTAAGATTAAGCATGATAAGCATAACAGAAAAGACACTAAAAGACCTTGAATTCCATACCGTTCTTGAAACTGTTGCCGCAGGCTGCGTAACAGAACCGGGGCATGACAAGGCACTTGCTATACAACCTTTTAAAAATAAAGACGAACTGATGCAGGCCCTCCGCCAGACATCAGAATACGTGTCGTCTTTCGACAATAATAATGCGCTGCCTAACCACGGGTTTGAGCCGATAACCAATGAGCTGAAATTCCTTGCTATTGAAGACAGCCACCTTGACGCTGCTGCCTTCAGGAAACTGGCCGCATTGTCTGAAACAGCCAACACGCTTATCAAATTCCTTGAGAAGTTTGATGACTACTACCCTATGCTGAACCAGCGTGCACAACAGGTAGAGTATAGTAAGGAAATTATTAAGAATATAGACAAGGTTATTGATAAGTATGGTGAAGTAAAAGATGATGCCTCGTTAAAGCTTAGCGAGATACGCCGCGAGATGGCAGCCGTAAAGGGCAAAATAAACCAAAGCTTTGCATCAGCGCTAAGCCAGTATGCAAGCCTGGGCTATCTTGATGACATCCGTGAAAGCGTGGTGGAGAACCGCCGTGTATTGGCTGTACTTGCCATGTATCGCCGTAAAGTAAAGGGCTCAATACTTGGAAGTTCAAAAACCGGGAGCATCGCTTATATTGAGCCGGAAGCAACCCTTCGTTATTCGCGTGAGCTGAACAATTACGAGTACGAGGAAAAGGAAGAGATAAAGAAGATATTACTGCTCCTTAGTGACATCATACGCCCATTTGTTCCTGTGCTTTACCAGTACCAGGATTTTTTAACGGATATAGATGTAGTTGCTGCAAAAGCAAAGTATGCACGAAGGATAAACGGGCTGCTGCCTGCAATTACTGAAGAGAAAAAAATGTTTTTCCGTGAAGCATTTCACCCTATCCTGTACCTGAACAACAAGCGCAAGAACGAAGTAACGTACCCGCAGACAATTGAACTGACGAATGATAACCGCATCATCGTAATTTCAGGGCCTAATGCCGGGGGTAAGAGTATCACGCTTAAAACCATAGGGTTATTACAGCTGATGCTCCAGAGCGGGCTGCTGATACCCGTACACGAACGCAGCGAGACATTTTTATTTGACAGGATACTGACGGATATTGGCGATAACCAGTCTATAGAAAATCACCTGAGCACTTATAGCTACAGGCTGAAGAACATGAACTATTTCTTGCGGAAATGTAATGACAAAACCTTGTTTTTGATAGATGAGTTCGGTACGGGGTCTGACCCTGAACTCGGCGGAGCCCTGGCAGAAACATTTCTTGAAGAATTTTACCATCGTGAGGCTTTCGGTATCATCACAACCCACTACACCAACCTAAAAATACTGGCTGATGAACTGCCGCATGCCACCAACGCCAACATGCTATTTGATGAGCGTTCGCTTGAGCCGATGTATAAATTGATACTTGGGCAGGCAGGTAGCTCTTTTACCTTTGAAGTGGCCCAGAAAAACGGGATTCCGTATGGGTTGATAAACCGTGCAAAGAAGAAAATTGAAGGCAGTAAAGTGCGGTTTGATAAGACTATTGCCAACTTGCAAAAAGAACGGTCTAAGCTTGAAAAAACATCGCAGGTGCTTAAGGAGGAAGAAGTAAAAGCCCGCGAAGAAAGTAAAAAGATGGAGAGCATCAACAGCAAAATACAACAGAAACTGGAAAGTTACCAGGAATTGTATGATGCCAACCAAAAACTGATTTATCTTGGCCAGCGGCTTGATGAAATGAGTGATAAGTACTTTAATAATAAAAACAAGAAAGAGCTTATCGGTGAATTCCTGAAGATGGTAGAGATAGAAAACTCAAAGCGCAAAAAGGCTACCCCGAAAGAGAAAAAGCAGAAAGAAGCCGTTCAAAAAGAAGTCATGGCTGAAGTTAAAGTTAAGGTAGAGGAAATTCGCCAGGAAAAGAAAGAGAAGAAAATAAAAGATATAAAAGAAGAAGCGAACAAACCGAAAGTACCTCTTAAAGTAGGTGACCGTGTTCGGCTTATTGATGGTAAGGCAGTAGGTACGCTTGATGCTGTTGAGAAAAATAAGGCTACGGTAAATTATGGGATCTTTACATCTAAAGTAAGCCTTGATACCCTGGAACTAGTAGAGGCTAAAAAGAAATAATTATGGACAACCTTCCTAAAGATAAAAAGATAATACTGTTTGACGGCGTATGCAACCTGTGTGATGCTACTGTGCAGCGTGTGATTGAACATGATAAAAAAGACGTTTTCCGTTTTGCCGCCATACAGTCTGAAATTGGCCGGCAAATAATAAATCATATCGGTATAGATACAGCTAAAACAGACTCAATAATATTATATGAACCAGGCCATGCCTACTATTATAAAGCAGAAGCCGCAATGAAGATAGCCAAACAAATGGGTGGTTGGTATAGTATTGTGGGCTGGTTCAGTTTTT
Source organism: Flavobacterium sp. J372 (assembly GCF_024699965.1). Lineage (NCBI taxonomy): Bacteria > Pseudomonadati > Bacteroidota > Flavobacteriia > Flavobacteriales > Flavobacteriaceae > Flavobacterium > Flavobacterium sp. J372. The sequence goes on along the minus strand of NZ_JAJOMZ010000004.1, from coordinate 1,819,005 downwards.
TACCTGAATGGATTTCCAACGGAATGTATGATTACGTTGCCCGCAACAGGTATAAATGGTATGGTAAGAAAAATGAGTGCATGATACCTACACCGGAATTGAAAGCTAAATTTCTGTAATATATAAAAACAAAAAGCCCTTGCAAATGCAAGGGCTTTTTTATATCAAGACAATTATATTATTGCTTAACAATTTTCTTTGTTGTCATTCCTTTATCTGAAGATATGTTCATCATGTAAACACCAGCAGAAAGGTCAGAAATGTTAATCTGAGCTTCAGATACATTGTTAACTTTTAGAGCTTTAACAGTACGGCCGTTAAGATCTATAAGCTCAACGCCATTTACAAGTGCATCTTTACCAGATACAGTTATAACGTTTGAAGCAGGGTTAGGGAATACAGCAAATGTAGAAGCAAGTACATCATTAGTACCGGCAGTACCGGTTACCGTAATCTCAATAGTATCAAGGAAGATAGCTGTAGCTGTAGCATTTGCAGCAGAGTTATTGTGGAAACCAAAGTAATATACGCCACTGGCAGGAACTGTCCAGTTTGGAGTAGTGTTTTGTGTGAAATCCGCAGTACCTGTTGGGTTAATAGCCTGAAGCACCTGAGTTTGAGATGCAGCAATTTGATCTAAACCTGCAGTAACCCTTAAAGACATTGGAGCTGGAGCCGGTGTAGGACCACTTTGCGGAGGTGAAACATATAAACGAGTTTTATACTTAATGCTTACAACTTGCCCTTCGCTTAAATAAATACCTCTTGAGAAGCTCCACTCATCTGAAGCAGTGTCGTCATTGAAGCTATAAACTGATCCACCTGTACTTCCGTCAGTATAGCTAAGAAGTGTACTGGTTGAAGGTGGGTAGAATAAAGCGAAATCTCCGATAAATCCGTCTTCAGGGTCTGCTGCAGTGTTGAAGTTATGATTAAAGCTTCCAACTTTAGGAAGATAACCATAATATGGGCCCTGCCAGCCACTTTGAGTAAAGCCGCAGTTAGACCTGATGTAATACCTGAAGTTTGCTGAAGCCGGTAAACCTGTAATTTCTCCAAGAGTATATGGTGTAGCAGTAGCAGCAGTTATAGGCACTATTGTACCAGTGCCGGCAGCAGCAGTAATATTTGTACTCCAGTCTATATCATAGCTTGAAGGGCTGCCAATAGCATTATTCCATGCAAGTACAGCGCTGGTCGTTGTATAATCACCAGGAAGGTAAACACTATTTTGGCCAGGCCTTACACAAGATACTGCGTTAAATGCAAATGTCCATTGGAATCCCAGTGTACTGGTACCATTCCAGTAGCTATCCCACTGAATATGGTAGGTTTTACCAGCTTGTACAGGGAATGTTAAAGTAGTTTTGAAGTTTGTTGCCGATACGTCGTCAGCGGTAGCGATACATGTAAATGTAGTAGTACTGCAGTTATTTGTTTCAATAACAGAAACCCTGGTATCATTTGTGTAAGTTGTACCGTTATTGGCAGCCAGGTCACTTGAGATCGTTACTTCACCATTTGCAGTAGCGTCATATTTGTACCACCTCGCTTTAATATTGGTATTACTGGCAAGGCAATAAGGAACGTATGTACCGGTCATATTTGGTGCCGTAATAGGATTACTTGTAGTGTTAGTAACAGTAGCCGGCGTTGCACATGTAGAACCTACCTGTGCATGTGCTGTAAAAAGAGACCCTAACACCATGGCCCCTAAGAGTAAAAGTTTTTTCATAATGAAAGTTTTTTTTAATTGATTGCCAAATGTAATAAAAAAATAAATGATAACAATCACATAACCTGCAAAATCGTTTATTTTTTAAAGCAGAATGATGAATTGTTTCTATAATAGTAATCAGAAAATTAAATATGTTACAAAAAATATCAATATTTTAAATCAAATATATTTAGCGCTCTTGTTACGAAGCTGAAAATCAGCCAAAACTATTGCCGCCATAGCTTCAACAATTGGTACTGCACGAGGCACAACGCAAGCATCATGCCTGCCCCTGCCCTTCATTATTACTTCTTCAGCAGCATTATTAATTGTTTTCTGTTGCTGTATAATAGTTGCAACCGGCTTAAACGCCACCCTGAAATAAATATCCATTCCGTTGCTTATGCCGCCCTGTATACCACCCGAAAGGTTTGATTTTGTAGTGCCGTCTGAATTAAAAAGATCATTGTGCTCACTGCCTTTCATCCTTGAGCCGCAAAATCCGCTTCCAAATTCAAAGCCTTTTACAGCATTAATTGATAGCATGGCTTTACCAAGTTCCGCATGCAGCTTATCAAATACAGGCTCGCCCCATCCTGCCGGTACACCTTTTATAACACAGGTAATCGTACCGCCTACAGTATCTCCCGCCTTACGTATCTCCTTAATATATGTTTCCATTTTTTCTGCGGTTGCGCTGTCAGGGCATCGTACATCATTACTGTCAGTAACACTTAAGTCAAGAGCCTGATAGGGTTTATCAATAAATATATCTCCTACAGAAGACACAAAAGCATTGATGCTAATATCAGGCAACAGCTGCTTTGCAATTGCCCCCGCTACAACCCTGCAGGCCGTTTCGCGGGCAGAGCTGCGCCCACCTCCGCGGTAATCGCGTATGCCATACTTTTTATCGTAAGTATAGTCGGCATGGCTGGGGCGGTACACATCTTTAATATGGTTATAATCTGCAGATTTATGGTCTTCATTTGGTATTATAAACCCAATTGGTGTGCCTGTAGTCTTTGCTTCAAAAATCCCTGAAAGAAACTGTACCGTATCACTTTCTTTCCGCTGCGTGACAATGGCTGATTGTCCCGGCCTGCGCCTGTCGAGCTCATGCTGTATTGCCTCAAAATCAACTTCAAGGCCGGCAGGGCAGCCGTCTATCACTCCACCGATGGCTTCGCCGTGTGATTCCCCAAAAGTTGTAAGCTTGTAAATGGTTCCGAAAGTATTACCCGACATATTTATTGTTTTAAACAAAGATACATGTTCTGTATATTAATTTTAATAGCAGTATTCTTATTCAATAAATAATCGTATTCTCTAAAAATAAGTATATTAGCCTGCTAAACTAAACCAAAATGAAAAAGATTATCATTCCGTTTGCGGCAGTAGCTTTATTCTTCATGTCATGTTCAAGCGACGACAGCGCTGCAAATCCTAATGAAAACAATACACCTACGGCTGACTTTCTGCCCTTGCAGGAAGGCAACTACTGGGTTTATAATGTTGAAAGCGAGACAGCGCCGGCCGGCCAGGATCATTTATATATTTCCGGTACAGAAACAATCAACGGGAAGGTATATGATAAATTCCTCACTCAGGAAGCCCCAATGGGGTTTTATTCAAGCAGCCTTTACAACAGCGGTGTAAGGCAGGAAGGCGATAAGCTTTTAGTAACCGGGCAAACACAATTTGCTTTTGCCGAAGGTGTGCCTCTTAATATAAACGTAACGGACTTTGTAATTTTTAAAGAAAATGCTGTGAGCGGGCAAATGCTCGGCACTACAAGCGGCACCATAAACCAGACTATTGAAGGCTATGACTTGCAGATAAATTATGTGCTGACAACAACTGCAAAAGGCAGCCTTGCTACGCATACTGCCGGCACACATACCTATAATGATGTAAAGAAGGTTGAGACTGTACTAAATCTTACTATATCGTCTCCGGTGACAATAGGTGGAGTTCAGTCTAGTGTTACAATAATGCCGGCTCAAAATGCTGTGGTATCTACACAATATTATGCAAAGGAAATTGGCGTGGTGCATGTAGAGACAGATATCAATTATAATTTATCACCATTTGCACAGAACTTGCCACTACCTGTTCCCACATCATTTAATGACCATCAGGAAGAGATATTGAGTAGCTATAATGTAAATTAACATTAATTTTTGTTGGTGTTAAAGATTGCATAATGTACTATCCCCGCTCAAAGCGGGGATTTATATTTGTATGAAATATCTAACAAAACAATTATGAAGAGACTACTTTTATCAGCTTTTATGCTCGTTGCAGTGGCATTCAGCGCAGAAGCACAGGACAAGAAAAATGCCATAGGACTTCGTCTTGGCGATAACGATGGTTTTGGCGGTGAGGTTTCTTACCAGAGATGGCTTGATACAAATAACAGGCTTGAATTTGACCTTGGATGGAGAGATTCACGTCATTATGATGCTGTGAAACTGGCGGCACTTTACCAATGGGTATGGAATATTGATGGCGGATTTAACTGGTATGCCGGTGTAGGCGGCGGATTGGGCACATGGGAGTATGACCACCGCGACCACCCTGTTTGGGATGATCGTCATGACGACAGCGGTACATTTGCTTTTGTAGCGGGTGATATAGGTATTGAGTACAACTTCCCTTTCCCGCTTCAGTTATCGCTTGACTTCAGGCCGGAACTTTATTTTGGAGATGATTTCCGTGATGAAAACTTTGGCCCGGACATTGCGCTTGGTGTGAGGTTCAGATTCTAACAAGATAAATATAAAAAAACCCGCCGTGGCGGGTTTTTTTATATTTATTCTTTTATAAACTTGGCAAATTGATTTCCGTTTGTAGTTTCAAGTGAGATAAAATAAAATCCTGACAAAAGACCTGATAAATCTAAATTGTCAGGCAAACCCTCGAAAGACAAAACATTCCTTCCATTAGTATCAAGAATTTTGCCTCCTTTTACCACTACGTTATCTTTTAACTTTACATTTAGTATATCTTTTACAGGGTTAGGGTATAATGATAAAGTAGTATTCTCAAAACTATCAGTGCCTGCTACGCAGTTAGCTGAGAGGCTATCGCCTGCAATTATCCATCCTGCCTGTACCAACGCCGCTCTTGCTGCAACATTACAGTACTTTAGGGTAGTAGCTGTAAACCTCTTACTTTGAAGGCCCAATTGTACAAACTTAGACAAAAGTGAATCATAATTTGAAACATTCATACCACTGTGGCTTAAAAAACCAGTATTTTCTAAAGAAAAGAGACTAAGCTTGACTGAAGGATTATAGTTCCACGATGACAGGTCCCTGGTTAAACAGGGTTGCCCCTAAAAACATTCCCTGCATATCTAAAACTCCGGAAATGTTCCAATCATTGAGCGGTTGGTTAAATACAACATTATATTTAAACATATTTTCCATTGTTGTTACACTGGTTACATCCCATTGGTTTATAGGCTGATTAAATTCTGCCGCATGAAACATATACCACATTGATTGCACTGACGATACGTCCCAGTTGTTAAGCGGTTGATTATATATCGATCTTTCAAACATTCCTGCCATACTTTGAACATTAGACACATCCCATTCGTCAAGCGGCTGATTAAATTTGCTATTCATAAACATTCTTATCATATTTGTAACCGCTGAAACATCCCAGTCAGAAATTGGCTGATTGAACTTTGAATCACTAAACATATACCTCATATTGGTCACGGAAGATACATCCCAACTGTTTAACGGCTGATTAAACTCACTTCCGACAAACATCTCCTCCATAGTGGTTACCGACGATACATCCCATTCATGTATGAAGAAATTAAACTCTGAGAAGCGAAACATCGCTTTAAAATTTGTTACGGAACTTACATCCCAATTATTTAAAGGTTGATTATAATCAGCTCCATAAAACATTTCCTCCATAGTGGTTACCGAAGACACGTCCCAATTGTCAATCGGTTGATTAAATGCGCTGTATTCAAACATGCTGTTCATATCTGTAACCTGAGAAACGTCCCACGGCAGGGGATGATTGTAGGCGCAACCATGAAACATATTTGATATGTTTGTTACAGAAGATGTGTCCCATGTGTCAATAGGTTGATTGAATGAAGTTGCGGCATAAAACATAGCCCTCATATCTGTTACATTTTCCGTCGCCCAATTGTTTAAGGGTTGATCAAATGAATTTGCTCCAAAGAACATATAACTCATATTTGTAATTGCCGAAACATCCCAGTGTCCGATTGGGCTGTTAAAGTTCGTAGATCCTCTGAACATATTATCCATACTCACTGTATTCAATAAATTGGGTACGTCTGTAGCATTAAACACAACGTGTGGACAATTAGCAAACCCGTAACTAAAGTGTACCCATTGTGCACTGCCCCACTGCTCTACAGTTCTGAATTTTTCGCTGGTGCTGGAAACTCCAATTGAGACATAATCAATATTGCCTGAAACGGTAACAGTATATATACCAGGTGAGCTATAAGTGTGAAAGGCAGTACCTATTTGATTGGGAATTACAGTTCCGTCACCAAAATCTATCGTATAAGTTGTAAGCGGCGCAGTCCAATTACCAACTGGAAAATCAATGTTGAGGCTATTCCCCTGCACTTCCCATGTAGTTATAAATGGTTGTTGCGCAACGCAAACATAAGTGATAAAAAAAAAGTGAAAGGAAAGTGTAGAATTTCGTCATGAGCTTTTTTTGCAAGTTTATGATAAAAATTAACATTCTACAATAAATAAGATTAAACTAAGAATAAAAAGCCCTTCATTTCTGAAGGGCTTTTTATTCTTAGTTGCGAACTAACTTTTTGTATTTGATACGCTTCGGTGTAAGGTCTCCGCCAAGGCGCTTACGGCGGTTTTCCTCGTATTCAGAGAAACTGCCTTCAAATGCATACACTTCAGAGTTTCCTTCAAAGGCAAGGATGTGTGTACAAACCCTGTCAAGGAACCACCTGTCGTGTGATATTATTACCGCACAGCCTGCAAAGTTTTCCAACCCTTCTTCAAGCGCACGCAACGTGTTAATATCAAGGTCGTTGGTAGGCTCATCCAGAAGCAGTACGTTACCTTCTTCTTTCAACGTTATGGCAAGGTGCAGCCTGTTGCGCTCCCCGCCTGAGAGCGTGCCTACTTTTTTATTCTGGTCACTTCCGCTGAAATTGAAACGGCTAAGGTAAGCGCGTGAATTTACCTGGCGGCCACCCATCATTATAAGTTCCTGCCCGTCAGCAAAGTTTTCCCATATCGTTTTCTCAGGGTCAATATTGGCATGAGATTGGTCAACGTATGCAATCTTCACGGTCTCACCCACTTTAAACTCACCCTTATCTGGCTGTTCCTCGCCCATTATCATACGGAAGATGGTAGTTTTACCTGCACCGTTAGGCCCAATAATCCCTACAATACCCGCCTGTGGCAGTGTAAAGTTCAGGTTTTCATATAATAATTTATCACCAAAGGCTTTAGCTACACCCTGTGCTTCAATTACGTTTGTACCAAGCCTCGGCCCGTTCGGGATGTACAGTTCCAGTTTTTCTTCAAGCTCTTTCTGGTCCTCGTTCAATAACCTGTCGTAGTTTTGTAAACGCGCTTTCTGCTTAGTCTGGCGGCCTTTCGCTCCCTGGCGTACCCAGTCAAGCTCACGCTCAAGGGTTTTCCTGCGCTTGCTTGCCACTTTCTCTTCCTGCTCCATACGCTTAGATTTCTGGTCAAGCCATGATGAGTAGTTCCCTTTCCATGGGATACCCTCTCCCCTGTCAAGTTCCAGTATCCAGCCGGCTACATTGTCAAGGAAATAGCGGTCGTGCGTTACGGCAATCACCGTACCTGCATATTGCGCAAGGTGCTGCTCGAGCCAAAGCACGCTTTCTGCATCAAGGTGGTTGGTAGGTTCATCAAGAAGTAACACGTCTGGCTGTTGCAGTAGTAATCGGCAAAGCGCCACACGCCTTTTCTCACCACCCGAAAGTACTTTAATAGGTGTGTCGGCATCCGGAGTGCGCAGTGCATCCATCGCAATTTCAAGCTTAGTGTCAAGCTCCCATGCGCCCGCTGCGTCAATTTTATCCTGTAGCTCGCCCTGGCGGTCCATCAGCTTCTGCATCTTATCGGCATCTTCATATACTTCAGGGTCACCAAAACTGTCATTTATCTTATTGAATTCTTCAAGAAGCGCTACTGTTTCCGCCACACCTTCACGAACAATTTCAATAACAGTTTTGTTTTCGTCAAGCTGAGGCTCCTGCTCAAGGTAACCTACGGTATAGCCCGGCGAGAAAACCACATCACCCTGGTAGCTTTTATCTACGCCTGCGATAATTTTTAATAGTGTAGATTTACCCGAGCCATTTAAACCGAGTATACCGATTTTTGCTCCGTAAAAGAAACTAAGGTAGATGTCTTTAAGTACCTGTTTGTTGCCGCCCTGGTAAGTTTTGTTTACCCGCGACATTGAAAATATAACTTTCTTATCGTCTGACATACTTAATAAGTTTGTAGTTTTTGTTTCAAGTTTAAAGTTTCAGGTTTCTAAGCCTGCAAAATAGTAACATATATAATTAAACCCGCCCTTTAAGCGAGCTAAATACCCATGCTATGGCAAAAAAGCCAACGCCCACGGCTGAAAATCCCCATCCGGCAACATCGGCATAGCGGTAAACGCCCAGGCCTATCAGCAGCAGCCCCATTATTATCATTATAAAAGTAGCCCAGCCAAGTATTGTGTTTTTATTCATCCCCATTAGTTCATGTCTGTTTAAGAAGGCTGCAAATATCGTGATAATACCGCTTAATTAAAAATCTTTACCAGCATCTCTTTAAGCAAATCTGCCGTAGGTATATTGTTGGCGCCAACGCCTTTACTTTTCACGTCAACATCACGCAGGGCAGCTACAATGGCGCTCACTTTTTTCATTGGGTAATTTCGCGCGGCAATATCATAATCTTTCACGAAATAGGGATTGATACGCAACGCTTTACCCACATTCGCCTGCGATTTATCTTTAAGTCCGTGGTATTGCAGCAGCTGTGAGAAAAAGCCAAACACAAGCCCTGTTGTCATAACCAGCGGATTGTCTTTGGGGTTCTGTGCAAAATAGTCAGCTATACGATAAGCCTTCAGCTGGTCGCGCTCCCCTATGGCTTTCCGGAATTCAAACACATTGTAATCTTTACTGATACCGATATTTTCCTCGATGTCTTTTGGTGTGATGGTGCTGCCTTCTGGTAGTATAATTGTAAGCTTTTCAAGCTCATTATTCACTTTACTCAGGTCGTTACCCAAAAACTCCACCAGCATAGCAGCGGCCTTTGGTTCAATGCCATATTTCTTACCGGCAAGTATGCGCTTAATCCAGTCGGCTACCTGATTCTCATACAGCTTTTTGCTTTCAAACACTACTCCAGCCTTTTCAAGCACTTTGGTTACTTTTTTACGTTTATCAAGGGTTTTGTATTTATAAGCAAAAACCAAAACTGTGGTAGGCTGTGGGTTTTCGGCGTAATATTCCAGTTTGTCAATAGTGCGCGACAGTTCCTGTGCTTCCTTCACGATTACCACTTGCTTATCGGCCATCATGGGGTAGCGCTTAGCGTTTGAGATGACATCTTCTATAGATACATCTTTACCATAAAGCACCATCTGGTTGAAGCCTTTCTCATCTTCAGAAAGTATATTTTCTTCAATATATTCCGTGAGCTTATCAATATAATAGGGCTCTTCCCCCATCAGGAAATAAATGGGCTTTATATTGCCCGCTTTTATATCGTTTACAATCTTTATAACCTCGTCCACCCTGTTATCGTGATTTGTGCTGTTAGCGAAAAGCAGTACATTTGCGCCGATGCAGAAGCTTAACTTCCCTGACTATACTTTCCGTTTCAAAAATAGTGAAAACAAAATTGCTATTTTTTGTGAGACGCGTAAAAAGTTTATCATCCTTACGCCTGAAGAATGGGTGCGACAGCATGTGGTACGTTTTCTTACCGTTGACAAAAAGTACCCTGTAAGCCATGTAAATGTTGAAAAAATCATTAGGATGAACGGTTTAGTTAAGCGCTATGATGTGGTTGTATATCAGCCTGATGGAGGCATCTTTTTACTTGTAGAGTGCAAGGCGCCGGAGGTTACAATTTCACAAAATACTTTTGACCAGATTGCGCGCTACAATATGCAGCTGAAGGCACAGAACATGATGGTGACCAACGGCATTAATCACTACTTTTGCCGCATTGACAATGAGCAGGAACAATATCAGTTTTTGCCCGATATACCTGAATACACAAAATGAGCATAGCGGTTGTAATATTAAACTGGAACGGGAAGGGATTGCTGGAAAAGTTTTTACCATCGGTTACGGCCTACTCACAGGAAGCAACAATATATGTGGCAGATAATGCCTCAACCGATGACTCTATGGCATTTGTCAGGGACGCTTACCCACAGGTAAAGATCATTCAAAACACAGGCAATTACGGTTATGCCAAAGGATATAACGATGCCCTGCGTGAAGTTGAAGAAGATATTTACGCGCTTGTAAACAGCGATGTTGAAGTTACCGAAGGCTGGCTTAACCCTGTTTTAGAACTATTTGAATCTGATACTGAAACGGCTATTATTCAGCCTAAGATACTTGATTACAAAAACAAATCTTATTTTGAATATGCCGGTGCTGCGGGCGGGTTTATAGACAGGCTTGGATACCCGTTTTGCCGGGGCCGCATTTTCAACACGCTGGAAGAAGACCGCGGGCAGTATGATGACAACAGCGAGATTTTCTGGGCGTCCGGAGCATGTTTATTCATAAGGAAAGATGTGTACCGCGAACTTGGCGGCTTTGATGAAGATTTTTTTGCCCACCAGGAAGAGATAGACCTTTGCTGGAGGGCTTTCAACCTTAATTATAAGGCGAAGTACTGCTACAAATCCGTAATCTATCATGTGGGCGGGGCTACGCTGCAAAATACAAATCCAAGAAAAACATTCCTTAATTTCAGGAATTCGCTGCTTTCAATGCTTAAAAACCTGCCCCGCGAAATGGTCTTCCCAATCATCTTCGCGCGCCTGTGTTTAGATGGTGTTGCAGGTATACACTTTATATTCCAAGGGAAATTTGCGCATTGCTTTGCAATTTTAAAAGCACATTTTTCATTTTATTCGCTACAGTTCAAATTCCTAAACAAAAGAAAATCAAAAAAATACAAAAATTACTACAAGACTAACAGCATCGTTTATAAGTATTTTCTGAAAGGTGGCAGGATTTTTGATTCCGGTTTTAACAATAGTTTATAAGACTATTGCGTTACTATATATACTTTAATTACTAATTTTGTTAAAATTCAAAATGTTATTCTTATGAAGAGAGCCATCTTAACACTTTCATTAGCGGTGCTTACGCTAACGTCTTGCGGCACAAAAAGAAGATTGCAGAGCTTGAAGCCAAAAACAAGGAAATCCAGGATTTGCTGAACACGGCAACTATTAAGCTTAATACCTGCCTTGCTGAAAAAGAAGTTATGGCTTCGCGCATTGAAGACCTAAGGACTGCCAACCAGGACCTTAAAGTTTCAAAAGACAATTTTGCAACGCTTTCTACAAAAGGTGCAGAGAACATCGAAAAATCACTTGAGAGCCTACGTGAAAAAGACCTGAAGATAAACAGGCTGCAGGATGCCCTTACACGTAAAGACAGTGTTACACTGGCACTTGTTACCAGTATTAAGAGAGCTGTTGGTGTAAATGACCCTGACATCAATGTAAGTGTTGAAAAAGGTGTGGTTTATATATCGCTTGCCGATAAGTTACTGTTTAAGAGCGGAAGCTACCAGGTGACTGACAGAGCTAAAGAAATACTTGGTAAAGTAGCACTAATTGTAAAAGATAAACCAACGTTTGAATGTATGGTTGAAGGACATACTGATAATGTGCCTATCAAAAACCCTGTGCTTCAGGACAACTGGGATTTGAGCGTGAAACGTGCTACATCTATTGTGCGCATACTTCAAAATGATTTCGGTATTGAGCCTAGCCGCCTTGTAGCATCGGGCCGTGGTGAGTATGTGCCGCTTACCGGTAATGATACTGCAGAAGGCCGTTCAACAAACAGGAGGACAAGGATACTTGTACTGCCTAAGATTGACCAGTTCTATGACATGGTAGAAAAAGAAATGAAAAATATGTCAGGTAAATAAAAGCCTGACTTATAAATAAAAAATCCGCCTGAAAGGGCGGATTTTTTTGTTTTTATAATTGCTCTACACCAAAGTCGTCATCCTTCTCATCTTTAAACCTGTTGCGGTTTTGTTGTTCTACCGGCAGGGCATCATCTGGAATGTTGTTTTGGTTTTCCAGCATGTGTTGGTTATCCGGCTGTTCACTTTTTGTTTTTTTGTTTTGCGACTGCTGGAATTTAGCATACTGCTCATCATGATTTTGGGCCATTTTTTCTGTCGCTTCTTTATTTGCCTCCTCACTATCATGAGGCTTATTAGCATCATCTCTATTACTCATAGCGTTTAATTTTTTGGTTATTAACCAAAGTTAGCCAACAATAAAACAGCTATATTATAAAATACAGTTAATGTTTAGCGCATACTGTATGGCCTGCGTGGCAGGGCAGGCCTGTTTATGATTACGCCTGTAATGCATATTAATAACAGTACAATAACCATGCTCAGGTAAATAATGCCTTCACTACTATCTAATGTAGGGAAATCTGTTATCAGGAAATACATTGTAACTATAAAAGCTGAGAGTGAAAAAATAAAACTGAAATTTCTCATATCCTATAATTTTTAAGTTTACCGCTAGTATCTTGAGTACGTTAAACCAAGTTTTACCAATAGTATGCAGACATTAATAAAACTGACAGGATATAATCCCGGGATCATTAAGGTAAAGATACTAAAACTTCTTAAACAATTGTTAAGTAAATTGTTATGAAATTATTCAGCTTACGTAAGTTAAGGCTTATTTTTTAGCAGGCTGGTTGCTGTAAAAATCCGGTTGAAAAGTGCATCAAGGCACTGGAGGTCAGTTTGGCCTTGTGACGTGTTTTTAATCTCGCATTTCTCAAGAAAGAAACTCTCTGCTGTAACAGATTGTTTTTTTGACGCAGGGAGGATTTTTAGATTGGAGATAGTAACGCGATACATGCCCGCGCTCCTTTCTATTTCAAAATTAAAATCATACCGGGCATCCACAAATGCTTCAGATGTACCGGGACATGAATTTTTTACATTCCTGGCGATACCTTTATAAATATTATTCTTATCTGATATAATAGTAAGGCTCGGATGCTTTTCTAATATTGATGCAATGTTAGTTTCGCTGGTAACAAAAACATTTTCCCAAATTACAGCATTATCTCTTACAACAAAAGTCTTTGTCTGTGAGCAAACAGGCAGTGTAAAGAATAAAAGCAGAAGAAAATGTTTCATCCTACAAATGTAAACAATGTATCAAATGCAGTAAATGTATCGATTTATATTTTAGTGTGAAAAAGATTATAAAATTTTACAGCAGAATATATCCTTGAGTTACATGATAACGCTATTTATGAAATTTTAATATAGTTTTAAAACAATTCAATTTTATTATACTGAATTTTGCTTTGTAAATAAATACAGCCACTATGAATTTAGCAGTTTTGAAAAAAATGGTCAGGACAATGGTGCAGTCGCGCCTTAGGAGCTACAGGCAGAAAAGGTTGCAGCGTTATTTTATTTCGTAACCAACCATTACGGATTTAAAGATTTTTTGCCGCTGCTATCTACCAGCGGCAAAATTTTTTCCCTCCAGACCACAAGCTTTTCCTGAAACCGCATAGATGCATTTGCGCCGCTTGGCGATGGAAGTACATCATAAATAATACCGTCCCTCCTTCCAACATATCTATCATAGTAAGCTGCGGCATTTTTACTGGAAAAAAACACATGCTTAATCTGCGGATGCATTGCGTAAAAAGCTTCAAAATCATTCGGCACTTCATTTTTGATGTTGCTGTCAAGGCTTCCCTCCCGTTCACAATATTTCAATACATCCCATAATGCTATTTTGTACTTATGCAAAAGGTTTATACGTTCAGCATAATCAGCCGAAAAACTTTCTCCTAATACTTCAAAAATAATTTTCCAGAAATGATTGCCGCGATTGCCATAGTATTGTTGCAGCTCAAGAGATTTTTCTCCCGGCATTGTGCCTAAAATAATGATTTTTGAGTCGTTATCAGCTACTGGTTTAAAAGCCTGTTTCATAATTATGCAACAAAAATGTAAAATCTTGCAAATACCTGCGAAAGGTTTTCCTACAATCAGCGTTAAACATTTGTTATCGGCTGATTTTTAATATATTATTAGGATTTCTCGCTCTAAGTTACTTCTAAATTTGTTAGAGAGCATTACAAAATAATAATTACAAACATCCAACATTATCATGAAAACAGCAACAAAATCAACTGCTAAGAAAAGTACCGGAACTAAATCTACAGCAGCATCAAAATCTACAGCATCAAAAACCACTGCAAAAAAGGCAACAGCATCAAAATCTACGGCATCAAAAACTGACAGCCGCGGAAAGGTAAAAGCAAAATCTACCGCAGCTGAAGGACTAAGGGAACTTTATATTGACAGCCTTAAGGATATTTACTGGGCAGAGAAAGCACTTTTAAAAGCTTTACCTAAAATGGCTAAGAATGCTGAAACTGAAAGCCTTGTAATGGCTATTGATGAGCACACTGCAGTAACTGAAGAGCAGGTAGCACGCCTCGAAAAAGTATTTGAACTTGCGGGCAAAAAAGCTACTGCAAAAAAATGCGAGGCTATGGACGGGCTTATTAAAGAAGGCCAGGACATTATGGAAAGTACTGAGCCGGGCCCTGTGCGTGATGCAGGCATCATTGCCGCTTCACAAAAAATTGAACACTACGAGATTGCAACATACGGAACATTGGTAGCTTTTGCCAAAACACTTGGCGAAGAAGAAGCTGCACAACTTCTTGAAATGACTCTTGCTGAAGAAAAAGAAGCTGACACTACACTTACAGACGCCGCTTACAACACCATCAATTTTGATGCTGCTGACGAAGATGCGGAAGAAGAGATGATGTAATTGGCAGCATCAATGAAGACGGGGCTTTAACGCCCCGTTTTATTTTACACAACTTAACCACATGAAAGCATTTTTTCGGAATAATGGGCTTTCCATTACTTTCCTGTTATTGTTTTTGGCATCAATTATCGGGCAGGTAGCTTTTGGCCTTCAGGAGCATAATAAAGAACAGGTTGAAGATGGCGGCGCTGCCGTGTCTTTAACTGACTATTTAACCACGGGCCATTTCATACAGGCAACATTTGAAAACTGGGAAAGCGAATTTTTCCAGATGGCATTGTTTGTCTGGTTTACCATCTTCCTGATGCAGAAAGGCTCTTCTGAGTCGAAAAGATTTGACGGGACAGACGAATCTGACCGTGAGCCCGACCCTACTGTGGAAGATGCCCCGTGGCCGGTTAAAAAAGGCGGATGGCTGCTGGCTGTGTATAAGCACTCACTAACGCTGTCATTGCTGTTACTGTTCATTGTATCATTCATTATACATTTCTACGGAAGTTTAGCCGATGAAAATGAGCAAAATGCTTTAAAGGGAAAACCACTGGAAACAGCGGGAGAATATATAGCTGACTCACGTTTTTGGTTTGAATCATTCCAGAACTGGCAAAGCGAATTTTTATCGGTGTTTGCAATAATTACACTATCAATTTACCTGCGCCAGCAGGGCTCACCGCAATCAAAGCCGGTAGATGCACCGCATGACGAAACCGGAGAATAATAATTACTAATAAAAAACCATCCAACTTATGAAAGCAGTAGTTTTCCACAAACCAAAAGACATGAGGGTTGAAACTGTTGACGACCCTATTATTGAAGACCAGAGAGATGTAATACTTAAGGTTACATCAACTGCCATATGCGGTAGTGACCTGCATATTTATAACGGCTACCTGCCACAGGCAAAAAATATGATTATGGGCCACGAGTTCATGGGCATTGTCGAAGAAGTAGGCAGTAATGTGCGCAACCTGGTTAAAGGCGACCGCGTGGTAGTGCCCTTCCCTATCTCGTGCGGTTCATGCCATTTTTGTAACATGGATTTGCCGACGCATTGTGAAAATTCAAACGACAATTATGGCCCTGAAGGTGCGCTGCTAACCGGTAAAGGTGCTGCGCTGTTTGGCTATACTGATTTGTATGGCGGCTACAGCGGCGGCCAGGCAGAATATGTTCGCGTACCTTATGCTGATTACGGCCCGCGTAAAATAAGCAGTGGCCTTACTGATGAGCAAGTGCTATTTTTGACAGATATATTCCCCACCGGATGGAGCGCCATTGACTGGGCTGAGCTAAAGGGTGGTGAAACGGTTGTGGTTTGGGGTTGCGGCCCTGTGGGTATCATGGCAATGAAATCGGCATGGCTGCGCGGTGCAGGCCGTGTAATAGGCGTAGATATACTTGACTATCGTCTCGAAAAAGCGCGACTTGCTGCCAATGTGGAAACTATCAACGGTAAAGATGTTGATGCGGTTGAAGCCATACGCAACATGACCGGAGGTTACGGTGCTGACGTATGTGTGGACGCCGTGGGTATGGAAGCTGACCACTCTATATGGACAAGTGCCAAGAACATCATCCAGGGTGAAATGGGAACAATGAAAACATTAGAGCGCTGTTTTGATGCCGTTCGCAGAGGCGGTACGGTAACTGTAGTGGGCGTGTACGGTACACCGTTTGACAATTTCCCGCTGCACCAGTGGTTTGATAAGGGAATCAAGATGCGTGGAGGGCAGGCGCCGGTACACAACTACATAGACCACCTGATTGATCTTGTGCAGACAGGCAAGGTTACGCTTAATGACATTATCACACACAACGTACCAATGGCCGATGCCGCGAAGATGTATGACATTTTCAACAATAAAGAAGAAAACTGTGTGAAAGTAGTATTAAAACCATAGGTATTATATTCTATAGTGTTTAATTTTAAAAGGCAGTAGCTGTTATAGTTGCTGCCTTTTCGGTTATTAACCTTAAACAAAACATCATGAAAGCATTATGGAAAGGGAGTATCAGCTTCGGGCTGGTAAACATCCCCATAAAACTATACAGCGGCACGCAGGCACATAATCTTAATCTCGATATGATACGCGCGAAAGACAAATGTGCAATACAATATGTGCGTGTCTGCAAAAAGATGGTAAGGAAGTATCGTGGGATGATATTGCCAAAGGCTACAAAAAGGAAAATGGTGACTATGTAGTGCTTGACAAAGATGACTTTGCTAAGGTCCAACCCGAGAAAAGCAGCACGCTGGATATTTTCGAGTTCATCAAAGAAGAAGAAATTCCGAGTAAATATTTAGAGAAGCCATACATCTGCGAGCCGGCTAAAGAAGCAAAAAAAGTATATGCACTGCTGAGGGAAGCGATGAAAAAGTCGGGTAAAGTCGGCCTGTGCAAATTTGTAATGCGTACGGCCCAGCACATGGGAATTTTAAAAGTTGAGGATGACGCCATACTGCTCATACAGATACGCTTTAATGACGAGCTGCGCGACCCAAAAGAAGTAGAGCTCATCCCCAGAGACATTACCATCAACAAAAAGGAGCTTGATTTGGCGATGAGCATCATCAATTCGCTAACAGATAAGTTCGACCCCAAGAAATACAAGGATACTTATAAGGAAGACCTTATCAAGATGATTAAGAAAAAAGCAGCCGAAAAACCGGGCGCTAAAGCTCCGGAACCAAAAACACGCCGCAAAAAAGCCTCAGAACCTAAAGATGACCTGCTTGAACAACTGCGCGCCAGCCTTGCCACTATTAAAAATTAACCGCCATGAAGCTGAGTGAATATAACCGTAAGCGTGACTTCAAGAAAACTGCAGAGCCTAAGGGTAAGGTTAAAAAACCAGGGAAAGAGCTGCATTTTGTAGTACAGAAACACGATGCCTCCCGCCTGCACTATGACTATCGCCTGGAGATTGATGGCGTGCTGGTAAGCTGGGCAGTGCCAAAAGGCCCGTCGGCAGATACAAAAGTAAAACGCCTTGCCATGCATGTTGAGGATCACCCTATGGATTATATTGACTTTGAAGGGACTATCCCAAAAGGGCAGTACGGCGGTGGTACGGTGATGGTTTGGGATACGGGAACCTTTCTCGCCGAGGGCAGCGATGACCCCGTGGAAAGCGAGAAAATACTAAAAAAATGCTGAAAGAAGGCAACATCAAGGCTGTGCTTAACGGCAAAAAATTAAAGGGCTCCTATCACATTGTGCGTATAAAAAGCAAAGACGACAGCGACCCCTGGCTGCTGATGAAAGGCAAGGATGAATATGCCGATGGCAAGGATTTTGACCAGACGTCAGTGGTTACAGGCCGTACGCTTGACGAAATTGCTAATGATAAGAAGAGTAATGTATGGAAAAGCAACCGCGCAGAGAAAAATTCCGACTATGATAAAAACATCCTGGCTGATGAGGAAGAAACTTTAGAGCCTGATGCGCCAACTGAGACTGAGACCGAAACACCTAAATTTACTGCCGAGGACGTTGCCGATGCCAAGCCGTTGAAGAACTTCCCTAGTACCTGGCTTCCGATGCTAGCCACGCTTACGGATGAAGTATTCGACAATGACGACTGGATTTTCGAAACGAAGTATGACGGTTACCGGTCGCTTATCCGCATCAATAAAGGCAAGGTCGACCTGGTTTCGCGTAACAATCTTTCTTTCAACGATAAATACAAACCGCTTGTAAAAGCTTTTGAGGCGATTAAAGACGATGTTATCCTTGACGGTGAGATTGTGGTGGAAGACAGTAAAGGCAAGAGCCATTTCCAGTGGTTGCAGTACTTTGCCGAGAACCCCGACCGAGGCCAGCTTAAGTGCTATGTGTTTGATATATTGTACTTCAACGGGTTTGACCTGACCGGACTCAAACTCCTCCAGCGCAAGCGGATACTTGAAGCACTTCTCCCCCAATCGGACGAGATCATCTACAGCAAACATATCGTTGGCAAAGGTGCAAAGGCACTGAAAGAAGCTGAAAAACTGGAAGGCGAAGGCCTCATCGCGAAGAAGGTAGACTCCAAATACCTCATAAATAAGCGCTCGAAAGAGTGGCTCAAAATCAAGATCACTAAAGAACAGGAAATGGTCATCGGCGGATTTACCGACCCAAAAGGCGGCCGCTCAGGCTTCGGTTCGCTGCTGCTTGGGTATTATGAAGGTGATAAGTTCATCTATGCCGGTAAGTGCGGTACAGGCTTTAATGACGAGTCGCTTAAAGACATGGCCACCAAACTGAAGAAGCTGGAAATCAAGGACTCGCCTTTCGCCGTAAAACCGCGGGAACGCGGTATCCACTTCATTAACCCCGAGCTCGTTGCCCAGATAAAATACACGGAGTGGACCGAAACCAACTCGCTTCGCCACCCGGTGTTTATTGCGCTGCGGAATGATAAAGACCCGAAAGATGTAGTTAGGGAAAAGCCACAAGCAAGCAGCCAAAAACTTGACGAGACGACAGCAGAAAAAGCTATTGAGAAGAAAGTTTCAAAGAAAGCCACTAGCGACAAGCCAAAAGCCACGAGTAAGTCAAAAGACCAAAGTCCGAAATCGGAAGCCAAGAGCGACAAGTCAAAAGCTGCGAATAAGACAACTGAGACTGTGACTGTGACTGCGACTGAGACTAAAAAGAAAATAACGACTAAAAAGAACATTTCGCCTAAATACTCCATGAAGAAAGGCTATGATAAAGACAAGGTAGAGATTACTAATCCGGATAAGATATTTTGGCCGGATGAGGGCTATACCAAGGGCGACGTCATAGAATATTACGATATGATGGCCGAGTACCTCCTGCCCTACATACAGGAGCGTCCGCAGAGTATGCGCCGCACGCCAAACGGTATTCAGGGTGAGGGTTTCTTCCAGAAAGATATGCAGGGTAACGCGCCTAAGTGGTCCAAGACCAAGAAGATAAAGAGTAAGAGCACGCAGGAGAGCATTGAGTACCTTATCTGCAACGATAAGGAAACGCTGATGTATATGGCCAACCTGGGCTGCATCGAGATCAACCCGTGGAGCAGCCGCCTGGGCAGCATCAACAATCCCGACTATATCATTTTTGACCTCGACCCGAATGAAATTGGCATACCCGAACTGGTTACCGTAGCCAAAAAGGTGAAGGAAATACTGGACAGCCTGGGCATTAAAGGTTACCTTAAAACCAGTGGCGGCAAGGGGCTGCATATCTTTATCCCGGTGCTGCCCAAGTACACGTATGACCAAACCCGCGATTTCTCGCACATCATAAGTCAGTTTGTGCTCTCGGCGCTACCCGATATCACGAGCCTTGAGCGCATGCCCAACAAGCGCAAGGGCAAGGTGTACCTCGATTTTTTACAGAACGGCAAGGGCAAGACCATGAGCTGCGCCTACTCCCTCCGCCCGCGCGAAGGCGCCACTGCCAGTACTCCGCTAGCCTGGGAAGAGCTTGACAACCCTAAGTTCAACCTGAAAGACTACAACATTAAAACCCTGCCCGAACGCGTTAAAAAATTGGGCGACCTGTGGGCGAATTTCTTCGATGATGCCGTGGATTTGGAGAAGGTGCTGGAGAAGTTAGGATAATTTGCCGCGAAACCAATTACGCCCAACATGTTAATCGCACTAGTTTATGTGTGCGAGGTTGTTAAGTGTAAAGTTACACCGCTTCAGATAGCGTATTCTGCATCAAGACTTTACCTGGATATTTTTGCGCATAAGAGTTGATAAGCTGCATAATATACTGGTTGCTTTTATACGGTGTTACATACTCCCGAACCTCTGCAGGCTGGCTAAATCCCATATCTGCAGATACATAGCCCATACCGTAAAAATGCCCGTTCTCAACCCAGATACAGCTTTTCTCGTCGGCGGCTCTGCCTTTATCGATTATGGCAAAACTTGGCCTGTTGCTTAAGTAATGATCAAGAGCGTTTTCAACTTTATTATTGTGCTCATTTACAGTAGGTAAATCTGTAATTATTGGTCTTGGTAAGGCTTCATCTGATGTGGTGCCGTATTTGCAAAATCTGTAGTCAATATCAAATTCTTCCGCAAGCCTGCGTAACAGCACAGTAGCATCATACAACGAATGGAACATTTCTATACACGGCTGGCTTTTGCTTACTTTGCCTACAGCCAGATACCGGTAGCCATTGCGGGCCTCATATTCATACAATCCAAACTTAGGTTCAAACCTTTTTAAAGCTTTATTGTAGGCAGGCCACAGTTTTTTGATTTCGGTACATTCAAGCAGCAGCGCCATAAGCTCATTGGCACAAACTTCAAAAGTAATGCTGTGGATATCACGCAAGAAATGCTGCCGCTGGGGACTTATGTTATTCCCGCTAAAATGAGATGCCACACGCTTTTTCAGGTTAACCGCTTTGCCAACATATACTACCTTTTTAGCCTGGTTATAAAAATAATATACTCCGGGCTTTTCAGGCAGCTGCTCAAAATCATCAGGCGGCAGGTTGGGTGGCAGGCGTTGGTCATACGATGCTTTTTTGATCATCTTTTCTATTTCCCCATCTATATCCCACTGCAGCAGGCGCGAAAATAATATGGCAGTAGCATCGGCATCACCTCCTGCCCTGTGCCTGTTATTAAGCGGTATGTCAAGTGAGCGGCACAGGTTACCAAGGCTGTAAGAATAAAGTCCCGGCCTTATCTTTCTCGTGGCACGCACTGTACACAGCTTTCTTGCAGTCCATTTAAATCCTGACTCATGTAACTGGTGGCGTATGAAAGAATAATCAAAGTTTACGTTATGTGCCACAAATATGCGACCGTCAAGCATATCAAATAACTTTTCGGCTATGTCATCAAATATTGGTGCATCACTGACGATTTCGTTATTGATTCCTGTCAAGGCAAAAATAGGCAGTGGTATATTTTTTTGAGGGTTGACAAGCGTTTCCCACCTGTCAATAACTGCCAAGCCATCATGTATAATCACGGCAATTTCGGTAATGCGGCTGCCACCGGCATTACCCCCGGTAGTCTCAATATCAACTATGGCATATTCTCTCCTTTTCATTTTGAAACAGCTACGCGTCAAATATATGAAAATAATACATCATAAGTTAATATTCTTAAATTTTCTTGATTATAAAAATGTTAAACCTGATTTTGGATTTATACACAATTTATTAATTTTATCTCTATGGTAAGAAAAATAGGCTTTGGCGGCGGATGCCACTGGTGTACTGAGGCGGTGTTTTCATCGCTCAAGGGCGTGTTATCTGTACAACAGGGCTGGATAGCATCAACAGGCGACAACGATGCTTATTCTGAAGCTGTAATTGTGGAATATGATCCATCTGTTATACCAACTGAAACCCTTATAGCAGTACATGTTTATACGCATAGCTCAACTACACAGCACAGTATGCGCAGCAAGTACCGGTCAGCTGTTTACTATTTTGATGAGAATGATATACACGAAATAAAAGCAGCACTATTTGTATTGCAGGCAGAGTTTGAAATGCCTATTGTTACGCAGGTACTGCCCTATTGGGGTTTCAGGGAGAATATTGATGAGCAAAAAGATTACTATTACACTGATGTGAACCGCCCCTTCTGCAAGACATATATAGACCCTAAGCTAAAGGTGATACTGGAACGTTTTGGTGATGTTGCCGATATGGAGAAACTGAAACACCTTCAGGGCAATGGCCAGGCGTATTTATAACCAGACATCACTTTTTGGGCCGCTATATGCTTACCTGATTGTGTTGTCTCCTCCGCCGGAGGTAAAAGATGCCATTGCAAAAATAAAGAAAGAACTTAATGCCATTGCTGACATTGGCGAGCGAAACGTACAGTCTATTGCGCATATAACGCTGTTTGACAAACTTACTGATGACAAGAATTTAAAAGATACAACGCAAGATCTTGCCAGTGGCCGGCATTCGTTTTGGATTAAAACCGGCAAATGGAATTACTATGACCATGGGCATAGCGTAACCGTTATATTAGAGATAGAAAATCCCGAGCCTATACTTCAACTTATGGAAGTTTTGAAAAGCAAAAACAAATCGCCACACATAAGCCTTGCAAAAAAAATTTCATATGAAACCTTTGAAAAGCTTAAGCCTTACCTTGAAAATATGACTTACTCAGCCCAATGGAAATGCAATGAAATAAATGTCTTGCGCAAATTAATGAGTGAAAAACATCTTGGATTTAAAGAGTCATTTAAGATTAAACTGGAATAATTATGCTGCTTTATCTTCCTGGTTAACAGACACAAGTTGAAAATGCTCATCAAAATCAACCATAATCTCGTTCTCGGCCTTATCAATTACTTGTTTGGCAAGTGACATCAGGATAGATTCATCCTGAACCTGAGCTTCCGTTAAGCATGCATTAAATATGATATATGTTGTAAATCCGCTTAGCCCGGCAAGATGTGCCCTTAATTCTTCGGATATCCCTGTATCATGACGGATAGAAACAATCTCGCTTTTGCCTGCATTAACATCTATTCTGGCTTTCTCCCAAAAATTTACAGGACGCATATGGCCTTCACTGAATTTTAGTTCTTCGTCGCCTGGCAACCTCAGAACAATAAAGTAAGTTTTCATAAGAAAGGTGTGTAAAGTATGTAATTTTTCTTTCATATAATTTTTACAGATTTATATTATAAAATTACAAAACTGTTAGGCATGCAAATTATGGCTTATGAAATGCTTAACGCCAAAATAACAAGAATTTTACATCTGTTTAAATTAACTTAAGAAAAACAAAAAATCCCTCCTGACGGAGGGATTTTAAAATTGATATAAAATTTTTAGAAAACAAATATCGGCCTTTCGCCCATCATGTCGTTTACTTCATCAGCTATTTCTTCAAGAAGGTCTTCATTTGTATGATCATTAATCACACGGTCAATTAAGGCGACGATAGTTTCCATATCAGCCTCAACAAGTCCGCGGGTAGTGATTGCGGCTGTACCCACACGTATGCCTGATGTTACAAATGGTGATTTATCATCAAACGGCACCATGTTTTTGTTTACCGTAATTTCAGCTTTTACCAATGCATTTTCAGCTTCTTTACCTGATATTCCTTTATTACGCAGGTCAATAAGCATCATGTGGTTATCTGTTCCGCCGGAGATAATATCATAACCCCGCTTTACAAACGCTTCTGCCATGGCTTTGGCATTCTTTTGCACCTGCATAGCATAGCGGAAGAATTCATCTTTCAGCGCTTCTCCAAATGCCACAGCTTTTGCAGCAATGATATGCTCAAGCGGCCCGCCCTGGTTCCCCGGGAATACAGCGCCATCAAGCAAAGCCGACATCATCTTTATTTCACCCTTAGGCGTTTTGTGTCCCCATGGGTTTTCAAAGTCTTTACCCATCATGATCATACCACCACGTGGCCCACGAAGGGTTTTATGGGTAGTGGTTGTAACAATATGGCAATGTGGTATAGGGTCGTTCATGAGGCCTTTTGCGATAAGCCCGGCAGGGTGTGATATATCAGCAAGAAGCAATGCGCCAACGCTGTCGGCAATTTCGCGGAAACGTTTAAAATCCATATCACGCGAATAGGCTGAAGCACCTGCAATAATCATCTGCGGCTTTTCACGCTCAGCTACTTCCTGTATCTTATCATAATTTAAAAGCCCTGTCTCCTTCTCTACTCCATAAAAAACAGGATTATACAGCCTGCCTGAAAAATTTACCGGTGAGCCATGCGTAAGATGCCCGCCATGTGAAAGGTCAAAGCCTAGTATCTTATCACCAGGCTTAAGGCAGGCATGGTATACGCTGCTGTTTGCCTGTGAACCCGAATGCGGCTGCACGTTTACATAGGCTGCGCCAAAAAGTTCTTTAGCCCTGTCTATGGCTATCTGCTCAATTACATCTACCACTTCGCAGCCGCCATAATAGCGTTTGCCCGGGTAGCCTTCGGCATATTTATTAGTAAGTACGCTTCCTGCGGCTTCCATCACCTGGTCGCTTACAAAGTTTTCTGATGCAATCAGCTCAAGGCCCTGTATCTGCCTCTCCTGCTCTTCAAGTATAAGGTCGAATATTTGTGTATCGCGCTGCATTGTATATTTTTTCGTTAATTTGCTGTCAAAAGTACGAAAAACGTTTGGTAAAACGACGGGTAAAAGTATATTTGACAACCCATAAATTCAACAAAACATACACCACATAATATGCCACTTACAGCAAACGACCCTTCAAGAAAATCATGGCTCAGCGTGCCTGCCAACAGTGATTTCCCTATACAAAACATACCTTTTGGCGTGTTCATTACAAAAGATGACGTTGTAACAATAGGTACACGTATAGGCGATTATGCCATAGACCTTGGCGCGCTGCAGCAACTGAATTATTTTGAAGGCATTGAGCTTACCGATGATATGTTCATGCAGGATACGCTTAATGATTTTATATCTGACGGGCGTAAGACATGGCGACTGGTTCGTAACCGTATTGCAGAATTATTTGACGAGAATAACGGCGAACTGCGTGACAACAGCGAACACAAGGATGTTGTAATCTTTAACATTGACGATGTAGAGATGCAGCTGCCGGTACTTATTGGCGACTATACCGATTTTTACAGCAGCCGCGAGCATGCTACCAATGTTGGCATGATGTTCCGCGACCCTGACAATGCGCTGCTGCCCAACTGGTTGCACCTGCCTGTAGGTTACCATGGTAGATCTTCAACTATAGTACCGTCAGGCATACCGGTACACAGGCCAATGGGGCAAACACTGCCAAATGGCGAGACTCAGCCTGTTTTCGGGCCATCGCGCCTCGTAGACTTTGAGCTTGAGATGGCATTCATCACTACTGATGCTAATGTTATGGGCGAGTCTATCCCGGTTGAAGAGGCTGAAGAGCATATCTTCGGGATGGTGCTGTTTAATGACTGGAGTGCCCGCGATATACAGAAATGGGAATATGTGCCGCTTGGGCCATTCCTCGCGAAGAACTTTGCATCATCAATGTCACCATGGATTGTAACACTTGATGCGCTAGAGCCATTCCGTACAGCCGACCTGCACAAGATCCTACACCGCTGGAATACCTTCAGCAAACTGGCGAGCATGCGTTTGACATCAATTTGCAAGTGGCGCTTTGCCCCGAAGATGGCGATGAAACAGTTATATCAAACAGTAACTTTAAATATATGTACTGGAGCATGGCACAACAGCTGGCGCACCATACCGTTAATGGATGCCGTGTAAACAGTGGTGACCTTATGGGTAGCGGAACTATAAGCGGACCGACACCTGACAGCTTTGGCTCTATGCTTGAGCTTACATGGGGTGGCAAAAATCCTCTGAAACTTAACGATGGAACTGAGCGCAAGTTCATAAATGACGGCGATACGGTGATAATGCGAGGTTACTGCCAGAACGATGAAGTGCGTATCGGTTTTGGCGAAGTGAGCAGTAAACTTTTACCGCCGTATAAGAAATAAGGTTATTTTCTTTTGTCTTGAAACAAAAGAAACAAAAATTCAAGCCTGACCGGATTTCACTTAAAATCTACGTCAGGCTCTTTTCCGTCGCGACCCGAGCCGTTCGCTTGCTGCGCCGCTCACTCCGCGGATCGCTTTCCTCCTCCCAACGCAAGGCCTTTCCTTGATTTTTACGTAAAATTCGGTAGGGCGGCTTAAGCTTCACTCAGTCGGAAAATTGTGATAATTAGTTTAATAGGTTAAATCAGTGTTGCTTGTCCATAAACTACTTAAACTCTTTCTTGATCCTGTCGAGGTCGCGTTTTGTGTCGCGCTCTTTCATGGTTTCACGCTTATCGTAGTTTTTCTTACCGCGGCACAGGGCAATGTCAAGCTTGGCAATGCCTTTTTCATTAGTAAAAAGTCGTAACGGAATAATTGAAAGTCCTTTTGCCTGTACGTTTTTCTCGAGCGCTTTCAGTTCTTTTTTGTTCAAAAGCAATTTGCGTTCACTTTTAGGGAAGTGACTGAAACTTCTGCTAAAAGCATATTCTTCAATGTTAGAATTAATAACGAAAAGCTCACCATTCTGGAACTCGCAAAAGCTTTCGGCGATAGATGCTTTGCCCAGGCGGATAGATTTTATCTCACTCCCGGCCAAAACAATGCCTGCGGTATACCTGTCGATAATCTCATATTCGAATTTCGCTTTTCTGTTTAGTATGTTAACCGTTTTTTGCATAAGGAATGCGAAGGTACAGCTTTTTGTTTATTTGTTAATGTGTTGATTTTGTTATTTGCAGAAGACCGCACTACTCGGTAACCTGAAAAGGTACTATGGTTTTTTTTGCTTTTGCAGTATTATTTTCAAAAATCACTTCAAAGATTGTCCCAAATTCTGTTTCGGCAATATCCTCATAGGTTTTTGCACCAATTGCCGCATTTACATAACCCGGAATTGTGTTACTGTGGCCCACTACAACAATTATTTGGCCTGGATGCTGTTCTGCCAGCTTCTTCAGGTCAAATTCGCGATGGCTGTATTTTTGCACTTCTACTCCGGCTTGTTTAGCTAAAGATGCAGCGGTCTGTAAAGTACGGTTATAATCTGTTGAATAAACTGCTGCAATCTTTTTACCTTCATAGTGTTTTGCCCAGTTTTCGGCGCGAAGCTTTCCGGCATTACTCAATTCTGTATTTGCGGTTGCATCAGCCTTTTCTGCGTGGCGGATAAGATAGATTGTTGTTGGCTTAGTTTGGCTATAGATAATGCTCGTAAGTAAAATCATAAATACGGTAACTGCTGTTTTCATAAAGTTAATCATTTTGGCTGAAACTATATGTAGCGTAAAAACAGCATTGTTACAATCAGCAATAAGAAATATGTCTTATTCCAGCCAAAATAAAAGCCTTTCAAAATTGAAAGGCCATTACCAAATTTAAAATCCAAAACAATCTATTGCGTTACTGTAATAGTCTTAGTTATGAAGGTGTTATTATTACTCAGGAACTTGAACTGATACTCACCTGAAGCAGTAGGTGTAAATTTGTATTCTTTGGTTATCACCTGTGTCGCTTCCGTACATACACAGCCAATATATGTTGAATTAACAGTTATTGTTTTTGGGTTTGTACCGGTTTCAGAAAACTCTGAACTGGTATAACACCCGTTACCTGAATTGAACTTTATATTAAACGTAACCTGCTGCCCAACTGTAGCGGTCTCAGGCCCTGTTACTTCGATCACGGGATTTTGAATGGAATAGTTGCACGACTCTGAAGTTACATCATCACCTAAACATGACGTAAATGTTGCTGCACCTAAAAGTGCGATTCCGAAAATTTTGATTAATGATTTCATGACAAATAGTTTTATGCTATAGATGCACAAAATCATTTATGGTTGCGTGTAAAGGTATATTTTATTACTCCGGAATTTCTATTTCAATTCTAAAATTTGCTATGCTCTCTGCCGACAAGTTTATAACCCCTTCTTTATCAGAAAGGTTGCCATTATTTGAAGGTGTATCAGCATAACCCTGCCATGGTTCTATGCAAATGAATGGTGCTTCGGCCTTTGTCCATAATCCCATATGCGGAAAATTGTGGTATCTTACTGTAAGGTATGCACGGTCATTTTTTTGTATGGTTATTTCCCTTGATGATAATTGCTTTATCACCAGCGCATCATCTTTAAATAAGCTATAATGTAATTGCAGATTATCGTTCTTGAGTTGTATAACTTCGGTAGTATCAGAAACCAGGTCATTTTGAAGCTTGTACCTTGTAAGGCTTTCATCAGCATTGAAATACAGGCTGTAATCTTCAAAATTACCGTTTAGCGCAAATGCAGGATGTGCCCCTAATGAAAACGGCATAACATCTCCCGACAAATTCCTAACTAAATATTCAATTGATAATGAGTTGTCGTTAATAATGTAGGTTAGCGTAAGCTCAAAGTCAAACGGATAAACTTTGTGGCTGTCACTATCTGATTTGAGCGAAAAAACAGCTTTATTATCTTCCTGACTTATAATTTCAAAATTTCGCTCACGTGCAAAGCCATGCCTGCTAAGCGAATATTCTTTATCGTTGTGAATATAAGTGTTATTTTTAAGTGTCCCCACTACCGGGAACAACACCGGTGAATGCTTGCCCCAAAAGGCAGGATCGCCATTCCACATATATTCTTTTCCGTCTTTTTTAAGAGAGACCAGCTCTGCGCCCATATCGCGGATAGTCGCCGATAATTGGCCGTTTGCAATTGTGATTTCCAATGTCTTATTGATTAAAGTACTGCCCCTGTGTGGTCTGGTAAGCCGTGGCTTTCTGCCAGCTCTTTTATTTTTTGAGACGCCGTTTGCCCAAAGGTAAAACTTTCATCATAATATTTATCACCTTCATTTAGTATGGCAAAGTCGCCAATTTCAACCGTAAGCCAGGTATAGCCGTTATCATCAACAGATAATGTATACGTATAGCCTATATTTGTGATGCTTTCATCATTCCATGCAGGTACATATAGTGAATACCGCAGCTTTTTATTCAGCTCAAATTCCACCACCGAAAGTTTTGAATATCCTGGCCATTCTATAATCGTGGCCGGACTTATTTCATAATCGCCGAAATCTTCAGGCAGTTCGTCCCATTGCCTAATGTATTGTGGTTTGGTAAGCACTTCCCACACACGGTTAAGTGGTGCATCAATCCTGGTACTGTGTTTTACAATAAGTGATTTGCTCATGATATTCAATTATTTGTTTCCGGCGAAGAATTCCATTACTCTTTTGTCTACTTCCTCCTGCTGGTCAATAGTCAGAAAGTGCCCTGCTTCCTCTACCGTACCCGCAGTAATATTCGGTACTTTTTCGGTAGCCTCTTTCAGTATATCAGGGCTGCACAATACATCATGGTCACCAACTAAAACCAGTGTTGGCATAGTCAGAAGTTTTACATCATCTTTAAATGGCGCCATTTCGAGCATGTCAAACGTGGTTTTTGAATATTCTGTTGCCAGATAAAGCTGTTCTTTAAATACCTCATCAACCCTTTCAGGCCTGTGCGACATAGCATCTACTGCTTTGCGCATCCGCCTCCTGTTCGGGAAGAATTTAAAGCTTACCGCTTTACGCATTTTCGTATTCATCTCCATCAACCCAAAAACCTGTACCGGACTCAGCAATGCCAGTTTTTTTACGCGCTCGGGCTTGTGTGTGGCAAAATTTGTGGCTGTCCATCCGCCACGGGATGTCCCTAAAAGATAGATATCTCCAAGGCCTAATTTATCCATCACCTCCGCATACCATTCTACTATCTCATCAGTGTTAGGGCGTTTGTCTTTCAATACAGATTTGCCCGGTTCAAGCAGGTAATCAATGGCATATACCCTGTACTGCCCGGTATATGATTTTATGTTGGGATACCACATGGTGCTGCTGGCATCCATGCCGTGCATAAGCACTAACGGCTGTCCGTCTTTTGGCCCCGAGATGATTACATGGGCTGTACCATATTTGGCTTGTATATCTCGTTCTTCAAAGGGAACAGGCCATTTTTTAAGCGTATTATTATAAGCCGCAAGGTAACGCTGTTCACCTTTTTTACTGTTAAATATGGCATGGGCAGGCTTGCCTGAAGAGCATGAAGCAAACAGGATAAAAGTAAACAACGCAAAAAATATCCCTGCTGAATGTAATGCGTTACGCTTCATCCTTTGTACGTTTAACAAGGCCTATCCCCGAGATAAAGAAAATGATGCCGAGCACCCCATAAATTATCGCTGTCCTCATAGACTGGTTTGCTGTTGAGCCTGCAAAGATGAAGGCGGCATAGATAAGGCCGATTATTCCTAAAATTGTAAGGATGGCTCCGAAGGTACGTTTTAAGTTCATAGGTTATGATTTTAGTAAGATTACCACAAATTTCTGCCTAATTGAAGGAAAAGCCTGCATGTTTTAAAAATATTTAACAGAGGGACAGATTAAATAGTATAATTACCTGTGATTTAAAAATGACCTGTTTTGCAACTATCAGTATTTGCAGGCGAGTCAAAACAGCCTGCAAAAAATTCCCTACAAATGAAATGCTAATCAAAAGTTATTCTTTCACAAAGTGCATTTACAAAAACTTTTTTCTGCTGAAATTAGCAACATGAATCTCAGGCTAAAGTCCAACCAAAAAATTATGCGTATGAAACTTATATACCTCTTCTTGTTCGCATTTGCGCTGATGCTGGGCGGCTACCTATTGTTTAATGATTTTATTTTTGACAATATATCATTCAGCGCTTACCTCATCAACACATTGTTTATCTTCGTATTATCGTGCCTTGCGGTTGCAGGTATAGTTTATTTTATTAACCTGAAACGTAAAAGCGTTTATAAAGATGTAATGACGATAAGGCAATACTACCAATACAAAAGCGCCCGTTAAGTACAAGCGCTTGTAATGAAAGAGTCCGCGATGTGCGGACTCTTTCTGTTTATAGTAATCTGAATTCTTAATTCTGCACCAGATCTGTCTGGTTGCGGAAAACCAGGTGGCCGTCAAAGCTGTCGAGCAGAATGATGCTGTCAGTTGTTACTTCACCTGAAAGTATCTTTTTAGAAAGCTCGTTCATCACTTCTTTCTGTATAACACGCTTTACCGGACGCGCACCAAAGTCTGCATCGTAACCTTTTTTAGAAAGGTAATCCAGCGCCTCAGGTGTGGCGTCAAGCGTTATATTTTGCTGTGCAAGTAATTTTGTAACCGATTTAAGCTGCAGGCCAACAATCTCCCTGATATTTTCATTGCTCAACGGCGTAAACATCACAATATCATCAATCCTGTTGATGAACTCCGGCCTCACAGTTTGCTTCAGTAATCCAAGCACATCATTCTTGGCAGATTCAATCGCCCTTTCCATATCGCCTTTATAGGTCACAAATTTCTCCTGTATTACACTGCTGCCCATGTTTGATGTCATGATGATAATGGTATTCTTGAAGTCAGCCAGGCGGCCCTTATTATCAGTTAATCGGCCTTCATCAAGCACCTGTAGCAAAATATTGAAGGTGTCCGGATGGGCTTTTTCAATCTCATCAAGCAGCACTACACTATAAGGTTTCCTACGAACGGCCTCGGTAAGCTGGCCGCCTTCATCATAACCTACATATCCCGGAGGCGCACCTACGAGACGGCTAACGCTATGGCGCTCCTGGTATTCACTCATATCTATACGGGTCATGGCATTTTCATCATCAAACAGGTAGGACGCCAAAGCTTTTGCAAGCTCTGTCTTACCCACACCGGTTGTACCGAGGAACAGGAACGACCCAATAGGCTTCTTCCTGTCCTGAAGGCCGGCACGGCTGCGGCGAACGGCGTCGCTAACGGCTTGTATAGCTTCTTCCTGGCCTACAACTCGCTTATGAAGTTCATCTTCAAGGCGGAGCAGCTTTTCACGCTCACCCTGCAGCATTTTGGTTACCGGTATGCCTGTCCATTTGGCAACAACTTCCGCAATATCTTCATGGGTCACCTCTTCTTTTATTAGACTGTGCCCCTGCTGATTCTCATGCAATTGTTTTTGCATATTATCAAGCTTTTCCTGGGCTTCTTTTATTTTCCCGTAACGGAGTTCGGCTACCTTGCCATAGTCGCCGTCGCGCTCGGCACGTTCAGCTTCAAGCTTATAATTCTCAATTTCCGTTTTTGTAGCCTGAATGTTATCTACCACATCTTTTTCGCTTTTCCAGCGGGCGAATATTTCGTTGCGCTCTTCTTTCAGGTTGGCCAGCTCCAGCCCGAGCGACTTAAGCTTTACCTCATCATTTTCGCGCTTAATAGCTTCGATTTCAATCTCCAGCTGCATGATTTTACGGTCAAGAACGTCAAGCTCTTCCGGTTTGGAGTTGATTTCCATACGCAGTTTAGAAGCCGCCTCGTCCATTAAGTCTATTGCCTTATCCGGAAGGAAACGGTTGGTAATGTAGCGCTGTGAAAGCTCTACTGCCGCAATGATGGCATCGTCTTTTATACGTACCTGGTGGTGGGTCTCATATTTTTCCTTAATACCACGAAGAATGGAAATCGCACTCTCCGTATCAGGCTCGTCTACATTCACTTTTTGGAAACGGCGTTCCAGCGCTTTATCCTTCTCA
Organism: Flavobacterium sp. J372; assembly: GCF_024699965.1. Classification (NCBI taxonomy): domain Bacteria; kingdom Pseudomonadati; phylum Bacteroidota; class Flavobacteriia; order Flavobacteriales; family Flavobacteriaceae; genus Flavobacterium; species Flavobacterium sp. J372. Next base: position 1,786,073 of record NZ_JAJOMZ010000004.1, on the reverse strand, counting down.
AAATATTTTTGATACTCATCAAGCGTTGTCGCGCCTATGGCACGCAGTTCGCCTCTTGCCAGTGCAGGTTTCAGGATGTTGGCAGCATCCATAGCTCCATCTCCGCCGCCAGCGCCTACAAGTGTATGTATCTCATCAATGAAAAGTACGATATCACCCTCGGCAGAAGTCACTTCCTTCACAACCGATTTCAGCCTTTCCTCAAACTCACCTTTGTATTTTGCACCGGCAATAAGCGCGCCCATATCTAGCGAGTACACGACTTTGTCTTTAAGATTCTCCGGCACGTCTCCCTGGATTATCCTGTGTGCCAGCCCTTCCGCAATAGCGGTTTTACCCACACCCGGCTCACCAATAAGCATAGGGTTGTTTTTGGTGCGGCGCGATAGTATCTGCAGCACGCGGCGTATTTCTTCATCTCGGCCTATAACCGGGTCAAGCTTGCCATCATTGGCCAGCTGGTTTAGGTTTTTGGCATATTTGTTTAGAGAGTTATACGTTTCTTCGGCGCTGGCAGAGGTTACCCTTTCGCCTTTGCGCAGTTCGTCAATTGCTGCCTTAAGGGCCTTTTCGGTCACGCCCTGGTCTTTGAGTATCTGGGCGGCCTTGCTCTTTGTGCCGAAGATGGCCAGCAATAAATGTTCAATCGAAACGAACTCATCGTTCATCTTACGGGCAATGTTGCCGGCTTCATTGAGCGCTGTTGAGGCATCGCGGGATATACCCATTTCGCCACCCGAAACTTTCGGGAAGCTTTGAATGGTACTGTCAAGAACCTGTTGGTACAGGCCTATGTTTACATTCAGTTTCTTCAGGATAAAAGGCGTCACATTCTCATCCACCTCAAGGATGGCTTTCATGATGTGCTCGTTCTCTATCTGCTGGTTCTGGAAGTTCTGCGCAATCTGCTGCGCCCTCTGTATGGCTTCCTGTGATTTTATGGTAAAATTGGCAAAGTTCATAGTAGTAATTTTTTAAATTTGAAGACCAACGTTCAATTTATATTCCAATAAAATTAATCAGACGTTTTGACCTAAGTTACGGACAAAATGTCTTAAATCATATAAAATATGGGCTTTTTTAAAGATATTTTCGGAAATAATGACAGTGATAATGCTGCAGAAAGTATGATTAAGTGGAATGACTTAACCCATATGAAGCAGCTTGACGAGATAAAAGAAGAGTCGGCAGTGCAGCCGGTGCTTATCTTTAAGCACAGCACGCGCTGCGCAATAAGCCGTATGGCGTTGAAAAATTTTGAAAAAGATTACTCAATTGATATAGCTGAAGCAAAACCTTATTACTTAGACTTATTGGAACACAGGGATATCTCCAATGAAATTGCTTCACGCTTTGGTGTAATGCACCAGTCGCCTCAGCTAATTATATTAGTAGACGGACAGCCCGTTTACAGCGCATCGCATAGTGATATTGATGCGGAGGTGGCGAAAAACAAAATTTCAGTATAGTTTATAACGTCCAGTCAGGCTGAGCTTATCAAAGCCCTTTATAATCAAAATGCAAACTCAATATTGCACCTCGAAAAGCCCAGTGTGAGAGCTTCAATCCGCTCTGAATTGGCGCGTGTTATATTAAGTACTAGTTTTTATCCTCCAGCAACGGCACAAAGCGGAATTCGCCAAACTCATGCTTTTCAAACTGGGTTTCGTTCTTACGAATAAGCAGCGTCATGATTTGCGGGTCTTCGCCCACGGGAATCACAAGCCTGCCTCCTACTTTCAATTGCGACATCAATGGTTTGGGAATGAGCGGCGCACCTGCAGTTACAATAATGCTGTCAAACGGGCCATAATTCGGTAAGCCCTTATAACCATCACCAAAAGAGAGATGCTTCGGCCTGATGCCAAGTTTTGGCAGTAACAATGATGTTGTTTTAAAAAGTTCATTCTGCCTTTCAATGCTATATACTTTCGCACCCATCGCGCATAAAACCGCAGTCTGGTAACCCGAGCCTGTACCAATTTCCAAGACTTTATGGTCTTTTTGCACTTCGAGCAATTGGCTCTGAAAGGCTACTGTGTAGGGCTGTGAGATGGTTTGCCCAGCACCTATAGGGAAAGCTTTATCCTGATAGGCATAATCTTCAAAAGATGAGTTCAGAAACAAATGGCGAGGCACCTTCTTAATGGCTTCAAGCACATTTTTATCGGTTATGCCCTTCTGTTCCAGTACAGATGCGAGCTGGTTGCGTAATCCCTGGTGTTTGGCGGTATCTTTCAAAACAAATTCTGCTTGTTGTATCAACGCAAATTTATAAAACGGCAGGTGTTTTCCTATATAAATCCTAAGAAAAAATTCGTATTCATTGTTAGCATTTTACTTTCAGCATTTTGCGGATTAAGTACAAATAATGCTATTTTTGTTATCAAAATATAAACTTTATGCTCAAAGTAGGAGTTTTGGGTGCAGGCCACCTTGGCAAGATACATTTAAGGTTACTAAACCAGTCTGACAAATACGAACTTACCGGATTTTATGACCCTAACAGCGATAATGCCGATAAGGTTGCTGCAGAGTTCGGCTACAGAAAATTTGACACCATTAGTGAGCTTATAGCAGCCGTTGATGTTGTAGATATAGTAACACCTACCCTAAGCCATTTTGACTGCGCTAAAGAAGCTATACAGGCCGGTAAGCATGTTTTCCTGGAGAAGCCGATTGCCAATACCGTTGAAGAAGCTGAAGAGATTATACGCCTTGCCAAAGAATATAATGTAAAAGGACAGGTAGGCCACGTAGAGCGCTTTAACCCCGCTTTCATTGCCACCAAAGACATGATTGTGAACCCAATGTTCATAGAGACGCACAGGCTGGCGGAATTCAATCCGCGCGGGACTGATGTGCCTGTGGTGCTTGACCTGATGATACACGATATTGACGTGATATGCAGCGTGGTGAAGTCGCCCGTGAAGAGCATCAATGCAAGCGGGGTATCGGTAATAAGCGAAACACCGGATATTGCCAATGCCCGCATTGAGTTTGAAAACGGCTGCGTTGCCAACCTTACTTCGAGCCGGATATCGATGAAGAACATGCGCAAGTCGCGATTCTTCCAGAAGGATGCCTATATCTCCGTCGACTTCCTTGACAAAATATGTGAAGTGGTAAAGATGAAGGATGCGCCGGAAGTACCCGGGGACTTTGATATGATCCTGCAAAATGCCGAGGGCGTGAAAAAGCAGATATACTTTGACAATCCTGATGTGCATCTTAATAACGCTATACTTGACGAGTTAGAAACCTTTGCCGATGCCATCAATAACAACACCACCCCGATTGTGACCCTTGAAGACGGTACGGAAGCATTGCGTATTGCTTATGATATTATTGCAAGCTATAACCAAACTAGTACAAAAGCATGAAACAACTCTTTGCCTGCTTATTTGTGATTTTCAGTATAAATTTTGCAACCGCGCAATCTTTACTGAAAGGCATAATTAAAGATAAGTCGGATAAGCCTGTATCGCATGTTACTGTCAGCACCGAAGACGGCAGGCACGTAACGCTCACTAATGACGCAGGTGCTTTTACGCTGACTTATCCTTCAGATACCAGGCAGATTGTATTGGAACATATAGGTTATTCACCGCTGTTCATCTCGGTAACACAATTGCCAAAAGATGGAGTTTTTTACATGGAGCAGGAAGACTTCATTCTTGATGAGGTGATTGTGATGAATACGCCAATGAAAAACCATATTGAAGCTTTGATGAAGAGCTCTATAGCACAGATGAAATCACCCCTTCTGCTGACGGCCTATTACCGGGAGTTCATAAACATGAACAAAAAGTATATAAAGTTCTCTGATGCGTTGATTGATTTTCATCTTTCAAAGGGTAAATCTTCAATTACATCAGACATGGTAGTAACACAAAGCCGTGCCGTGAGTTTCCCTGAATCTGAAGAAGAGGCTGCTGTACGCATTGTACCGGCAGATGTTCGGGAGGCGGTAAACATGGCTTGTAATTTTGATGTAATCGATCGTATTTTCGACGGTAATAAAAACTACAAGCATTATGAATTTCTTGTAAAATCGCAAAAAACAAAAAGCGGCGAAGTTACCGAAACCATTTTTTTCAGCCCCAAACCAAATGTAGAAAAGGCCCTTTATGAAGGCATAATTGTTTATGACCCTGCCAAAAAACGTATCCTGAACATTGAAGCTACCATGGCTGCTCCGTTGCGGAAATTTGCGCGGATAAGAAATTTCATTTTTGCGAGAGGTCGCCTTGAGAGCTACACTTACCAGCAGGCCTTTAAAGTGGTTGACGGGCATTATATGCTCTCACATTCTGCCTTATTCGGCAATATGCATATCTGGACCGATAATGGCAGCGTTAATAATGTTTACAGGGTAAAAAGCGATATGATTGTGACAAATTTTACACCCGATCCTTCAAATTTTACCATGAAAAAAAGTTCGGCTACAAATCGCTTTATGAGGCAGGGACTAACTACAAAGATAAATTCTGGCTTACCAATAATTCTATACAGCTTACGCCTGAAGAAGAGACGATTGTGAAAGAGATTGAAACTCAAAGCGAAATAAAAACAAACTAACAGACATAAAATGAAGAACATTGCAGTAATTGGGGCAGGCACAATGGGTAACGGAATTGCCCACACCTTTGCGCAAAGCGGTTTCAGCGTAAGGATGATTGACATTTCAGAAAAATCATTGGACAAAGGAATGGCTACCATTGCCGGAAACCTTGACAGGATGGTAGCGAAGGGTACTATCACCGAAGATGACAAGGCCAAAACAATTGGCAACATCATTACTTATACAGACATTGCCGATGGCGTGGTAAATGTTGACCTGGTAGTAGAAGCCGCGACTGAAAACGTTGACCTGAAATTGAAGATATTCCGCCAACTGGATGAAGTTTGCGATGAGAAGACGATTTTGGCAACAAATACTTCATCAATTTCAATCACTCAGATTGCTGCGGTTACTAAACGCCAGGACAACGTTATCGGGATGCATTTTATGAACCCGGTGCCGATTATGAAATTGGTTGAGATCATTCGCGGGTATAATACAACTGATGCCGTTACCGAAACCATTATGAAGCTGAGCGAACAACTGGGCAAAGTACCGGTTGAGGTGAATGATTATCCCGGTTTTGTGGCCAACCGCATATTGATGCCGATGATAAACGAAGCCATTGAAACACTTTATAACGGTGTTGCCGGCGTTTATGAAATTGACACTGTAATGAAACTGGGCATGGCACACCCAATGGGTCCACTACAGCTTGCCGACTTCATCGGGCTTGATGTTTGCCTTTCGATTTTGCATGTGATGTATGACGGATTCAAAAACCCGAAATATGCTCCTTGCCCGCTTTTGGTAAATATGGTTCAGGCCGGAAAATTGGGTGTGAAATCTGGTGAAGGTTTTTATGATTATACCGAAAGTAAGAAAGCTGAGAAAGTAGCAAAGATGTTTGTTAAGTAAATGTTAAACACTGCACGCTGCTCTTTTACTGCGTGCAGCATAACTTTAAACTTTAAACCTTAAAACAAATTTTCTTTGGCTAACATAATTCCATTTAAAGCTGTGCTGCCGGGTGCCGATAAGGTTAGCCTTGTTACTTCGCGCCCGTATGAAGAATACAGCGCTGCCGAACTGGCGGCACAGCTTGATTATAACCCATATGCGTTTCTGCACGTGCTGAATCCGCTGTACATGAATTTACAGAAATCGACGAACGAAAAAAGGTTCAGGCTTGTAAAATCAAAATACCTCGAATTCAGGGAACAGCAAATATTGGAGCAGGATGAGAAACCCGCCTTCTACCTTTATGAAATAAAACGTGGTAATCAGACTTTTACCGGATTAATTGCGGCAACATCTATTGAAGATTACCGCAACGACGTCATCAAAAAACACGAAGACACGCTGCAATACCGCGTAGAGCTTTTTAAGGATTACCTGCACCAGACTGGCTTTAACACTGAGCCTGTGTTGATTACATACCCTGAAAACAAAGCCCTTGAAGACTGGAAGTCCGCCTATAAAGCAAACCCTCCCCTGTTCTTTTTGCGACAACAAATAAAGACAGGCACTCATTTTGGCGTATTAGTAGCGATGAAGATATTGAGTGGCTTCAGCAGGAATTTGCGGCAATGCCCAGCCTTTACATTGCAGATGGTCATCACAGGTCGGCTTCAGCAGATATGCTGTATGAAGAAGATAAAGCCACGGGAAATGAGCATCTTAGCTACTTTATGAGCTTTCTGATTTCAGAAAACGACCTTCATATTTACGAGTATAATCGTGTGGTGCATGACCTCAATGGTTTGTCTAAACAAGTGTTCCTGAAAGTTCTCGATAAAGATTTTATCGTTGAAAACAAAGGCCTCCATTTATGGAAGCCTGAAAAGAAAGGATCGTTCGGGATGTACCTTGATGACGATTTCTACTCGCTACAACTCAAGCAAAAGCCTGAAGGTTCGGTGCTTGACAGGCTTGATGCACAGATACTTTATGAGAAGGTGTTGCACCCGTTGCTTGGCATTGGAGACCTCCGCACCGATGAGCGCATTGAATACATACCTGGTACAAAACCCGTTACCGAAATTAAGGAAGCTATAGATAACGGCGAATTTAAAGTAGGTTTTATGCTTTACCCTGTCGCTATAAATGAAATTATAGAACTGGCAGAAAATAAACTCATTATGCCTCCAAAAAGTACATACATAGAACCGAAATTCAGGAGCGGATTGGTAGTGTATGAGATTTGATTCCGACCACTCGACTTTTCGACTGCTCGAGCATCGGTTATAGAACTTTCGACTTTATGACTTTATAGACTCAAATTATGTCAATACAAAATAACCTACTCGAAATAAAAGCCTCACTCCCATCAAATGTAACACTTGTGGCGGTGAGCAAAACCTGGCCTGTAGATGACCTGATGGAAGCCTACAATGCCGGCCAACGTTTTTTCGGTGAGAACAAAGTACAGGAAATGACCCAAAAATGGGAACAGATGCCAAAAGATACTGAATGGCACATGATCGGGCATTTGCAGACTAACAAAGTAAAGTACATCGCCCCTTATGTTTCTCTTATACATAGTGTTGACAGCCTGAAGCTCCTTACTGAAATAAACCGGCAGGGGCAGCGTTATCGTAAGATAATCAATTGTTTACTGCAGGTGCACATAGCGGAAGAAGACACTAAATTTGGACTTGATGAAAATGAGCTGTATGCACTGTTGGCCTCGGAAGAATTTAATGCTATGGAAAACATAAATGTTACCGGGCTTATGGGAATGGCAACATTTACTGAAGATATGCAGCAGGTTAAGCGGGAGTTTATGCACTTAAAATCTATATTTGAAGAAGTCAGGCAGCAACCTCAAACTTTAAACCTAAAACCTAAAACGTTAAGTATGGGCATGAGCGGCGATTACCGGCTGGCTATTGAATGCGGCAGTACTATGGTACGCATCGGCAGCAGTATTTTCGGGACACGTTAATTTGTTGATTTGTTCATTCTTCAATTTGTAAGCTGCATGCTAAACGCTTAACTTTACAACTTTAAACTTTAAAATTGTTTTTTGTACGCAATACTTGATATAGAGACTACGGGAGGGCAGTATAATGAAGAGGGGATTACCGAGATTGCAATCTATAAATATGACGGGCATGAGGTGGTTGACCAGTTCATTAGCCTGATAAATCCTGAAAAGCCCATACAGCCTTTTGTAGTGAAACTTACAGGCATTAATAATGCCATGCTGCGCAGCGCGCCTAAGTTTTACGAAGTTGCAAAGCGTATTGTCGAGATTACCGAAGGTTGCGTGCTTGTAGCTCATAACGCCGGATTTGATTACCGTGTGCTGCGTACAGAGTTTGAACGGCTTGGCTACACATTTGAACGACAATCTCTTTGCACTGTAGAACTTTCACAGAAACTTTTACCGGAACAGCCTTCGCATAGCCTTGGCAAACTCGTGCGTGCGTTAGGGATACCCATGAGCGACAGGCACCGTGCTACAGGCGATGCACTGGCAACAGTGCAGTTATTTAAATTGCTGCTTGCCAAAGATGTTGAGAAGGAAATTCTGAAACAACTTATAAAAACCGAAGGTAAAAAAGGCCTGGCCTTAAAACTTACCGATATGCTTAACAGCGTACCATCGGTTACCGGGCTTTATTATATCTATAAAGAAGATGGCAGCCTTATCTACCTGGGCAAAAGCAGGAACATCAAAAAACGGCTCAACCAGCATTTTACAGGTGCATCCTCAAAATCAAAGAAGATTCAGCGACAGGCATTTTCTGTGCAATATGAAGAAACCGGCAGCGAACTCATTGCTTTACTAAAAGAATGCCAGGAAATAAAAGCTAACAAACCTGTTTATAACCGCGCGCAAAAGAAAACAATTTATCCTTACGCTTTGTACTGCACAAAAAATGCTGACGGATATTTATGCCTGTCAATACAAAAAACTGATGCCCGAAAAAAGGAAATCACTGTATTTGCAGGCCCTGCAGAGGCGCGTAATTCACTTTTAAAAATTACTGAAAAGTATAATCTCTGCAATAAACTGAACGGGCTGGAAGCTTCAGGCGAAGGCCTTTGTTTTGGCTACAGCCTGGGAAATTGCAATGGCGCCTGCGGCGGTAGTGAAGAAATTGAGGAATACAACAACCGCGTAAATGATTTCATTGCCAATAATAGCTTTTACGGCAACAGCATTGTAATAATTGACCGGGGCAGGACAATTGATGAACGCAGTGCGGTACTAATTGAAAACGGAATTTACAAGGGTTACGCCTTTTTTAACCTTAATTACCAGGTACATAAACTTGATATCCTGAAGAACATCATCACCCCGATGGATGACAGCAAAGATGCCAGAAAGATAATACAAGCTTACATGGCTAAAAAGAAAGGCCTGAAGATACTGCGCTTCTGAGAGATTTTGTAACTTTGAGGTATGACCAGAATTAAGCCTGAAAATCCGCAATCCTTCAGGGCAAGGCTCCATACTATTATTTATGAGGCTGATACACCTGCCGGTAAACTGTTTGATGTGGCATTACTGGTAATTATTCTCATCAGCGTTTTAGCCGTGATGCTTGAAAGCGTGGAGTCGGTGAGGAGAGTTTACGGCTATGAACTACAAGTTGTAGAGTGGGTTATAACCATATTTTTTACGCTGGAATACATAGGCCGTATTATTGCTGTACGTAAACCCTGGGCATACATATTCAGCTTTTATGGTATTATTGATTTTCTTGCCACAATACCAAAATATGTTGGCCTGCTTTTCCCCGGTTCAGGTGTTTTCCTTGCAGTCCGGGCTATACGCCTCCTCCGGATATTCAGGATATTGAAGCTTGTAAATTTTGTCGGGGCATCAAACCAACTGATGATTGCATTACGCCGAAGCCGCGTGAAAATTGCTGTTTTTTTATTCAGCGTTATAGTATTGTGCATCATTTTAGGAACGATAATGTACATAATTGAAGGGCCGTCAAACGGTTTTACAAGCATCCCCACAAGTGTTTACTGGACAATAGTTACGCTTACAACAGTGGGCTTTGGTGATATTACCCCTGCAACCCCGTTAGGTCAGTTTGTTTCAGTTGTAATTATGGTTTTGGGTTATGGCATCATTGCTGTACCGACAGGACTTGTAACAGCTGAATTTATGAAAGATAAACAGGTACATCTCAACACACAGGCGTGCCGCAACTGCGGAGCAGCACATCATAGGGATGATGCCGAATTTTGCTATAATTGCGGAGCACGGCTTAAGAAGTAATGAGTAAAAATAAATATCTTATAACTGTTATAGGCCCTACTGCAATTGGCAAAACTGCCATGGCAATTGCCCTTGCCAAACATTTTGGATGTGAAATCATATCGGCTGACAGCAGGCAGTTTTTTAAGGAGATGAAAATTGGAACCGCGGTACCTTCCGACGAAGAACTGGCCGCAGCACCCCATCATTTCATACAAAACAAGAGTATATTTGAAAACTACACCGTTGGTGATTTTGAACGCGAAGCGTTAGCTAAACTCGCCAAGCTTTTTCAGGCAAATGATTTTGCGGTTATGGTAGGCGGATCAGGACTTTATATAGATGCTGTGCTGAAAGGTTTTGATGATTTTCCTGATATTGACCTTAAAATTCGTGAACAAATCATTGAAAGATATGAGTCAGAAGGAATAACCTATCTTCAGAAAGAACTTGAGCGGCTTGACCCTGTACATTACGCAAAGGTTGCAAAAGAGAACCCGCAGCGCCTGATGCGAGCACTTGAGGTATCTATCGGTACCGGCCTGCCCTACTCCTCATTTCTTGGGAAGAAGCAGCAAAGCCGGGAATTCACTCCTATCATTATTGGCCTTGATGCTGGAAGGGAAATGATGTATGAACGCATCAACCGTCGTGTTGATCTAATGATAGAAGAAGGACTGGTTGAAGAAGCAAAAACATTATATCCGCATAAAAACCTTAACGCACTGCAAACGGTTGGCTACAGGGAACTATTTGATCATTTTGATGGAAAAATCTCGTTACCGGAAGCCATTGAAACGATAAAAATGAACACACGGCGTTTTGCCAAAAGGCAGATGACCTGGTTTAAGCGAACAGAAGGTGCTATGTGGTTTGATTACACCATGCATCCATCTCAAATTATCAATTATATTGAAAGCAAGCTGTAATGCCAATATCTAAAGATTTTACCTCTATTTATACCCGCGATTGGGAAATCAATTTTTTGCAATGCACCCCGAATGGTTTACTGAAGCATACTGAGCTTTGTAACCTACTGCAGTTAACAGCTGGCTACCATGCAGAACTAGGCGGCCTTAGCTTTACTGATATGCAGCTTTATGACCAGGCTTGGGTACTAAGCCGTATGCGCGTAGAAGTTATTGATTTACCTAAATGGCGTGATATTGTAACTGTAAAAACCTGGATTCACGATCTTGAAGGTTCGCGCTCTGTCCGTGCGCTTGAAATGTATGTTGGCGACAGGAAAGTTGCAGGATCATCTACCTATTGGGCGGTATTTAATACAAAAACCCGCCGGCCTGAAGGATTAGCGTTGCCGCATGAGCATTTTGAAAAGTATCCTGATATGCACTCAACCGTGCAGCCTTTTGCAAAAGTACAGCTGGGCCGTGATGCAAGGGTTATTGAAGAACGCATAGTGAGGCTAAGCGATCTTGATATTGTAAACCATGCAAACAATGTAAAATACCTTGAATGGTGCCTTGACCATACAGATGTAAAAAAATTGCTTAAAGGCGGGCTGAAAGCTTTTGATATGAATTTTATGAAAGAGCTTAAGCTTGGTGATGAAGTTGTAATTACAGGTGGGAATAATAGCAATACTTCATACTACACAATAAGCCAGGGTGAAAAGCCCTGCTTTGCCCTGCAACTGGAATGGCAATAAAAAAGATTCTCCCTTACGGCTGTAAAGGAGAATCCCGGATAAAGAAATCTATAATAACACCCCTGTTATTGCTTTTCTTCAGTTACCTTGTTTTTGATAACAAGCCTGAAGCCTTCACCATGGATGTTCAGTATCTCTACATCTTCATCCTGCTTTAGGTATTTTCTTAGTTTCGCAATATAAACGTCCATGCTTCGTGATGTGAAGTAGTTGTCGTCCCTCCATATTTTGGTAAGGGCAAGCTCCCTTGGCATCAGGTCGTTTTCATGAAGCGCAAGCATTTTTAAAAGCTCATTCTCTTTCGGAGAAAGCTTTATAGGCTCTTCATTTTCAAATGTCAGGAACCTAAGCTTAGAATTAAGATGGAATTTCCCGATCTCAAATTCAAATTTAGAGTTATCTGTTTTTGTCTCAGATGCCTTACGCTGAATGATAGCCTTGATTTTCATCAATAGCACCTCACTGTCAAAAGGCTTGTTAAGATAGTCGTCTGCACCAACTTTATAACCTTTCAAAACATCTTCTTTCATAGATTTTGCAGTAAGGAAGATAATAGGCACTTCTTTATTTTTCTCCCTTATTTCCCTTGCAAGCGTATAACCGTCTTTGTAAGGCATCATTACATCAAGAATGCACAAATCAAAATTGTCTTTCTTGAATTTTTCGAAACCTTCCATCCCGTTTTTGGCCAGCGTTACATCAAAATCATTAATTAGCAGGTAATCTTTCAGTACGGCACCAAAATTTGGGTCGTCTTCCACCAAAAGAATCTTTTTGTGTGTTTCTTCCATATTGAGTTAATTTATTAGTGGCATTTTAATTATGAATGTACTTCCTTTTCCTTTTTCGCTTTCAACATAAATGTTGCAATTGTGGTCATCAATAATCCTCTTTACATATGCAAGGCCAAGGCCGTGCCCTTTCACGTTATGCAGGTCGCCTGTATGCTCCCTGTAAAATTTCTCAAAAATTCGCTTCAGGGTAACTTTACTCATACCCATTCCGTGGTCTTTTATTTTTATCAGGATAAAATCCTTCACATTTTCAGTATATATATCTATCACCGGCTCATCAGGTGAGTATTTTATAGCATTGTCCAGTATGTTTACAAACACATTGGTAAAGTGCATATCATTAAGCAGCGTTGTTGTCCGCCTGGCTTCAAAATGCCTTGTAAGCGTCCCACCTCTTGCCTCAATTATTAGTCTTACATGTTCAACGGCATCTTCAATTATCTTATGTATATCTGCCTGCTCTTTAGGTATATCAAGTTCCTTCTTATCTAGTTTTGATATTTGCAATACATTTTCTACCTGAGCATGCATCCGCTTATTTTCATCCCTTATCATCTGCAGGTAGCGCTGCACTTTTTCTTTATCTTCAAATATTTTCGGGTTTCTTATTGAGTCAAGCGCCAGGTTAATTGTTGCAATAGGCGTTTTGAACTCGTGCGTCATATTATTGATAAAGTCTGTCTTAATCTCAGATATCTGCTTTTGTTTCACCAACTGGCTTATAGCGCTGAGATAGGCTATTATTATTATCAGCGTAAATACCAGTGACAGCGATGTTATTGGTACAATTGACGAAAACAGAAATGTTTGCTTTTCAGGAAAACTCACCATTAAATGGTATCGGTAATCCTTTTCTCCATTGCTGAAAATAGCCTGATCATAAGTTGTCGCCTTGTCAAGCTTAAATTTATCAGACTTAATCTTGGTAGGCAGCTCGTTATTGTACACCGCAAATTCAAAAGGTGTGAACACGTCGTTTTGTTCCAGCTCGTCCTTCAATATTGCCTTGAGCTTCTCTTCACTTATACGTTTTTCTATTGGCAGTAGCAACCTGTATTCTTCAAGATATGTTTCAAATTCAAAACGCTGTAAACGGTCTTTATACCTGTTAATCGCTGTTTCATTCGGAATACTTTTGCTTTTATAGGCACTACCCTTTTTTCTGACACCTTCAATGTCATTTTCAAAGAACGGTTCACTATAATCCTCCTGAAGCACATTATCAGAATAAATTATATGTGTAGGCTGTCGGTTTTGCTTTTTATAATAGTCCAGAAAATCACTTATAGGCCCCTCACCTACACTATCTTTAAAAGTGTTGTACCGGCTGATGAATTCCTGTGCTTCTTCATTATTCAGCCTTTCATTCACATTACTTAGTATATGGCTGATGTGAAATCTAAGCTGCTCATCACTATTTTTTAAAGATGAATTTACCCAGTATAATTGTACAAGGATTATCCCAATCAGGGACAAACTCATAAAAAACACCAGCAATCGGAACTTTGTTTTATTCATCGTTCCAAATTTAACATTTTAACATTTAACGACTTCACGTATTAACCAAATATTAACAGCCTTGTAAATCTTTACTCGTTAAATGTTTGAATATACTGTATGCCTGAGCCTTAGCAGAGTCTAGTTCCGTATTATCAATTATATAATTGCTTAAAACAGCTTTCTGGTCATCACTCCATTGGTTTTTCATCCTTTCAAAAACCTGGTGACGGGTGATGTTATCCCGCTTCATTACACGTAATATCCTCTCTTCCACCGGCGCTGTCACAAGGATAATTTCATCACAATCCTTATAGCTGCCGCTTTCAAAAAGTATGGCCGCTTCTTTTATAACAAACTTTGCCGATGAATTATTGTGTACCCAATCCTTAAAGTGCATACTAACTTTTGGGTGAATAATGCTATTTAATATTTTTAATTTTTCAGGATCATTAAATACAATTTGCGCAATCTTCTTTCTGTCAGGTATTCCATTAGTTAAAGCAGCATCCCCAAATGCCTTTTTTATTTCTGACGAAACTTCAGGTGTATAGAGTATTTTTTTTGCTTCATCATCAGCAATGTAAACAGGTACACCCAATGATGCAAAGTATTCAGCAATTGTGCTTTTTCCGCTTCCTATGCCGCCTGTAAGGCCTATTATATTTGTCATTGCTTAAAAAATAATTCAGGGAAAGCTAATTCAGGTTTGCTTCGCATTAAATGCACCTTAATAAAAGACTCTATATAACCTGTACCATAGCCGTAAAACTGTATAGTTATAGCAATTACAGATAATAACCCTATTTTAATGCTTTTGTTTGTTACGGCAGCTACCATAAAGATAGCAAGCAAATACACTATGTAAAGACACAAAAATATGCTTACACCAAACAGAAACAGTAGAAGAGAAAACACAAAGCCTAAGATAAACAATGATGGGAACAGAAAGGTTGCCTTCTTATATTTAGGATGCCAGTAATCTAATATTGGCCTTGCTTTGCCAAATTTATTTACCTGCTTATAAAATTTTTGCCAGTCTATACGGCGTTTATGGTATACATAGCATTCAGGGAACAACTTTGTAGTATAGCCCATATCCCAAAGCCGTAAGGTAAGATCAGGGTCTTCTCCGGGATGTATATCACCAAAACCGCCTGTTGCTTCAAACGCCTTTTTAGATAAGCCCATATTAAAACTCCGCGGCTGAAACTTACCGATATTTTCTGATTTACCCCTAACGCCACCGGTAGTCAAAAAGACGTCATGGTAAAATTGATAGCTTTTTGAACATCGCTGAAAGAATCTAGCGCGGCATCAGGCCCGCCAAAACAATCAGTATACTGTGTGCTGAGCCTTCGGGATACAGAGGAAAGATATCCTGGCGGAATTATACAATCTGAATCTAAGATTATAAAATAGTCTCCCTGTGCTTTTTTCATGCCGTAATTGCGTGAATCGCCCGGGCCCGAATTTGGCTTATAATAATATGATATTGTGAGATGCTCAGCATATTTACTACATATATGCTTACATGTTATTGACGAGCCATCTTCAATTATTACAACTTCAAATGCCTTTGTGTAATCTTGTTTTGAAAGGCTTACAAGAAGCTCGTCTATCTCTTCAGGGCGATTGTATATAGGTATTATCAGCGAAAAATACATTTGTAGCGGGTTTCATGCAAAGTTAACCTTATTCATAAAAAAAGCCGCCATAATTGGCGGCTTTTAAATATGAGCATATAATTTATTACTGCTTCTTCACAATTTTAATAGTTTCTACACTATTGCCAGATGTAACTCTTACAATGTAGTTTCCTTCGGCAATACCCGACATATCTACAGTTGCTTCAGTTGCATTAACCTGCTTAGCTAAAACTCTTTGCCCAAGAAGATTGTAAACCTCTACTCCTGATATTTCATTAGAGTATTTAAGGTTAAGCATATCTTTAACAGGGTTAGGATAATAGCTGAATTGTGCTTTATTAAATCCTTTAGAACCTAATATTTCAGTAATTGTTACAGCAAGAGGCGCACATGAACCTCCGGGAAGAGTACCATAATATACTGTACCTGCCTGAAGCTGTGTACCTGCTGGTATTGCATTTACACCTGCAACCGCATCAGCAAGGCTATAGTACCATAGTACACCTGTTTCAGCAACAACGATATCTTCAATTGTAGCTTCTGCAGGAGAGTTTACAGATATAACCTGCGATGTTTCACCTGTTGGTGTGTTTGCAGCACCTATTGTTACAATGGCATCATCAGTAGCAGAACAGTTAGATACATTTGTCACAGTAGCTACATAGGTAGTATTAACTGTTGGAAGCGCATAAACTGTCGTAGCTGCTTGCCCTGTGTATGGTGTAGTTGCTGCTGAATCTGTATAAAGTCCAGTAACAGGAGACCATGTTACATTAGTGCTATAGTTATAGTTAAGAACAATGTTCGGCCTGTTGCTAAGCGCCCCTTTTGTTGTAATGGCAGCGTAATTTTGAGATTGGAACCCTGCTACACCACCAGCTACGTTGTCTACCCTTAAGTAATAAACGCTTACGAAAGGAGTTGTAGTTGCTCTTGTTACAGTACCTGAAGATGTTCCGCTTGTTCCTTGGTTATGAACAACCTCAACTATCAAATTGCTGTTACCATCCCAAGTAAACGGTGTTGCAAGTGTGAATACCTTAAGTCCTGTTACTCCTGCTACAGGCGTCATTGCAGCTTCATAATAAACTGTTGTAAGAGGTTCCACAGGAACAAAACCTGCAGACATATCTTCAACATTTGAATGACCAATTCTTATGGTGAAGTTCTCAACCAAATCAGCTTCTGCCGCAGAAAGGTCAAACGCAAGAGTGCTAATTACAGAGCCTGCAACCATACCTTGGGCTACAAGTTCAGACTTTTTGTATAACATTTGAGTCCACTGCCCTCCGTAATATCCTGTAAGAGGATTTGGAACACCAGTAGCTGCTGGTGTAATAGTGCCTGAACCCAATACTGCATTACCAGATACAGATGAACCTGTAACTGTAAGTGCAACTGGAGTTGAGCCACACACTTGCGATGCAGAAGGCGTTACACTAATAGCATTTGGTAATGAATTAACAGTTACTGTAACAGTTGCTGTATTTACACACCCTGTACCATTATCTGTAGCTGTAACAGTATATGTAGTTGTAGCTGCAGGGGTTACAGTTTGTTGTGCTCCTGTAAGATTGCCTGGCATCCACACATAAGTATAGTTACTATTAGAACTTGTTACTGAAAGAGTAGCCGACTGGCCTGCACAAATAGCTGCATTATTTGCAGTAGCTGTAATTTCAGGCGCTGTAGTAACAGTTGCTGTTACCGGTACGCGTGCTGAACTGCATCCTGCATTAATTTTGATATCATAGAAGAAATACCAGTATGTATTGTCAGCAAACCAGTTTCCTGTAAATGAAACACCACCCCCTACAACATTATAATATGGTGTTGCTCCGCTTGTATTCCTTAGTAAAGTTGCAGTAGTTCCGGTTGCCATACCAAGCCTTAGGCCTGTACCAACTGGTACATCAAAATTTACCGGAACCACAATTGGTGTTCCTGCAACTGTAGTTGTAGAATTGGCCTGTGCTGCGGTAATTGTATAGTTAAATGTTTGCAGCACTGTACCTGCAGAATTTGCCAACTGTAAATTCAATTGTCCGGCTGCAGTAGCATATACTGTAACAGACTGAATTTTTGTTTGCACTGTTGAGTCGAAAATTGCATAATAAGAAGTAGAAGGGCTTGCTACAGTACTCACAGTACCACCATAAAGATAGTTTACAGGCCCTAATGTAGCAGCAGGCGCACCTGAACTTGCTTCAACATAATATGTTGTAGTTGTATTGATAGTAGGAGTTGTAAAGCTTGGGTCCCGTACCAATAGCTACACCACCGGTTTGTGCAGCATACCAAGAAATAGTACCCGCATCAGATGTTGCCGCAAGGGTAGCTGTACCTATACCACATCTTGTTGCAGGTGTAGTAGTAAGTATTTCAGGAGCATCACATAAGGTTGTAAACTTTCCTACCATTACCCAGTTACTATATAGTGATCCGCACACCGTGCGCACCCACGTAAAGTATTCTGTTGAAGAAGAAAGGTTGTTTACAGTTATACCTGTAGTTGAAATTTCTGTGCCCGCACCTGCAGGAGCAGTATTAGATGTCGAGAAAACATACTGGTAACCTGTTGGATTGCCTGTTGATGGTCCGCTCCAAGCAACAGTTGCGCCGTTTTCAGTGATTAAACTAACAGCATCTGTTAATAGAGTAGGCACGTCACATTGTGGCACAAGCTCAATTACTACATCACCAATATGGAAATCGTAATCCGGAGTATCATCAGTAGGGCCATCTGTCGCATGGAATGCAATGTAAACCTGCTGGCCAATGTAAGATGGGTCAATAGCAAATTCAAACTGAGTAAGCTGGTTTGTTAAAGCATTAGAGTTGTTAAACTCATAAATAGCCTGCCAGTTTACACCACAAGGGTCATTAGAAATCAATACAGTTACTTTGTCATCTGTAGCATTAGCCATCCCACCATCATTATCTACAGCGGCTGAATTCCAGTTTGTCATCGCAGCCTTAAATTTAAGCCTTGCCGCTGCGGTGATATTCACTCTTGGGCTTATAATCCATTCATTTCTTATACTACCATACAGGTTAACCCTGGCTGTAGGCGAACTTAATACACTACTGTTTGTCCATGCCGATGTTGTACCTGAAGGGTTTACATCTAATGGGTTAGTTAATGCAGGCGTAGGTATTGCAGATTCTTTCCAACTTGGCGAAACTGTGCTAAGGTTAGCTCCTGTAAATCCTGTAAAGGTTGTAGCCTGTGGCAAAGCAACAGCAGTCATTGGCCCTGTAGTAGTAAATGTGGTGCCGTTTGCAGCAGTAACTGTTGTATTATACAAATATGAATAGTCACCGGTAGTACCACATCTGAAATATTCATATACTCTTATATAATATGTTGTGTTGCATGACAGTCCTGTTAAATTAAATGTTGTACCTGTGCCATCATAAACATTTTGCTGGCCTCCCTGGTAGAATGTAGCGCCTGTAATTTCAGCTGCACCGATTTCATCTACCGGATCTGCAATTGGTACATCACTAACAATAACCCTTCTGCGTACACCATTACCATTCACCCATGTAACGGTGGCACTATTAAGATCTGGTGTTACTGTAAGCCCAGACACCTGTGTAGTAGGGGCGCCAAGTGTATAACTAGCTCCGTTTGTAGTTGTGGTTGTATTAAACACATAATCAAATGCTCCTGTAACACCGCATCGGTTTACTTCAAATACTTTAACGTAAAAAGTATCACCTGGTGAACACGGAAGTGATGTTACAGTTACTGATGAACCTGTACCGTTATATACAAGCTGAAGGCCATTATTTTGGAAAACAGTATTTGCTGTTGGCGCAGGAATACCTACCTCATCAAAAGGTTCGGGTATAGGATTAGTATCTATATATACAAACCTGTAATTTCCGTTACCGCTTGTCCAGTTTACAGTAAATTGGCCTGTACCTGGCACAATCACAGCGTTTGATGCCTGAGTTGTTGGCGCAGCCAGTGGATTTATAACTATTGTTGATGCGTTAGTACCAGTAGTTGTATTAAACAACATTGTATAGTTACCGGCTGTACCACACCTTGTGTATTCAAATACTTTTACATAATAAGTACCTCCAGAACATGGTATTGCTGTAACAGTCACACTTGATCCTGTACCATCATACACAATCTGTTCGCCACCTGCATAGGCTGCTGCCGCTGTAATAGCAGCACCCCCCACTTTCAACATTAACAGGATCGTTAATTGGAGAATCGCTTACAACCACTATACGGCGTGTACCGCTGCCGGCAGTAAAATTAACAACAAATTGTCCAAGGCCCGGTGTAAAGCTAACATTAGAAGCTTGTGTGAAAGGTGCTGCAGGACCTGAGAAATCAGCTATACTTGAGTATGCTACTTCGCTACCGCATGAAACCTTAAGCCTATACTTAATAGGTGTTCCTGCATATGCCGGTGGCGTGTAATAACGCGTTGCGGCACCTGTACCACCAACTGCAGCAACCCATACATTACCTCCGTCTGTTGACTGCTCCCATGCATAGGTAATACCCGTAACAGGGGCTGTAACGCCAATAGGATCTATCAAGGCAGGTGCGCTTCCACTACAAGCGGAAAGTACAGCAGGGATAGTACCCCCTGATAAAGTTGTACATGTAGTAGAACCCGGGTCAAACCTGTAACCATTACCATTGCCCGGCCAGGCGGATGAAGTTATAGTTGAAACACTTGAACCATTAAGTGCATTGATAAAATTGCCTGCACCTCCGGTTGCATCTTCTAAACCTATAGCTCTTCCAGTGTTTACAGTACCGATGGTTGAGCCATATAAAAACTCAATCCTTCCCGGGTTAGAAGATGCCGGTCCATAAATTTTAACCATAAAGTTAAGACGGTTTGCAGTAGTTTCAGTAAAACCATTTGCTACAGCGTTTTGCCATTCAAAGGCATAAACATCTGTACCTACTGTGCCGTGCACCATGCTGCCACCTCCCGTTGGGAAGTTCGCACCTAAATCACCAAACCATGGCGCGATAACGTTGTTTGGTGCGGTAGTAGTCCACAAATTTCCTGGGGCACGACTCTGAGCAGCCGTAACAGCAGATTGTGCACCCATGCCAATCCAGCCATTGGTACAAAATGTTACCTGTGTAAAGCTATTGCCACCGTAATTAAACGTGAAAGGCAATGTAACTAGTACTGCTCCGTCATCCTGTGATACAGACATATAACCGGCAGTAAGCCCTGCAACAGTATTAATGACTGTACCATCTGCTATCGGCGTATATGTCTGGCCAGTAAGCACAGTGCGGGTGTAACCCGAAACTGGCTGAGCATAAGCCGACAACATAGCTGATAGCATTAAAGCAATCAAAAATGTAATTTTTCTCATAAAAATAGTTTTTTAACAATCCGCTAAAATTACGCACTTTAGATTTTATGGCAAGTTTTTTATGAGAAGTATATTAATTTTTTCATAAAATTCAGTTTTTATGAAAATTTTTTGTGGTATTAATTATATTTTGGATACTAAAAGTTAATTTTAAATATATATTATTATCAATTTGTTATGTTTTATTGCTTTTTGCATAAATATGAGACTGATAGAAAATAAAAAACTCCCATTAATGGGAGTTTGAATCATATAAATGCTATTATTAATCTATTCCAATGCAAGCTTTTCCATCACAACAGAGCTTACACCTGTTGAAGAGTATCCGCCATCATGGAAAAGATTTTGCATGGTCACCATCCTGGTAAGGTCGCTAAATAATGTAATGCAATAGTCAGCACATGATTCTGCATCGGCATTGCCAAGAGGCGCTATAGCATCGGCATAATCATAAAAATCGCCAAAGCCTTTTATGCCTGTACCGGCAGTTGTTTTTGTAGGTGACTGTGATACTGTATTTATGCGCACCTTCTTCTCTACCCCATAGTGATAACCAAAACTACGCGCAATTGATTCAAGCATTGCTTTGATATCTGCCATATCGGTATAAAATGGATATGTTCTTTGAGCTGCCATATAGGTAAGCGCTACAACACTGCCGCCTTCGGCAATAGCATCCAGCCTTTTTGCTACACTAAGCATTTTATGCAGCGACATAGCAGATACATCTATACCTTTCATAAAATAGTCATAGTTGCTCTCTGCATAAGGTATATTTTTCCTGATGTTTACACTCATTCCTATCGAATGAAGTAAAAAATCTATCTTACCGCCAAGCACTTCCTGAGCTTCTGTGAAAAGTTTTTCAAGGTCTTCAGTATTAGTGGCATCAGCAGGAATAATCTGTGAATTGGTTTTTTCAGCAAGCGCTTTTATCTCACCCATCCTCATGGCTATCGGGGCATTGGTAAGCACAAATGTTGCGCCTTCCTCGTGAGCCTTTTCAGCTACTTTCCAGGCAATTGAATTCTGGTCAAGAGCGCCTGTAATTATTCCGCGCTTTCCTTTCAATAAATTATACATATCCGGCTAGTGTTAGTTTGTCAATACGTTAGTGAAACAAATATATATCATTTTTTCAGTTGAGCAACGCCCTTGCATGATTAAGCGCAGAATCACCAAAATCTTTGCCTGACAGCATTTGGGCTATTTCGTGCACACGTTCATTGGGTGTCAGCAATTTAAGTTCAGACACTGTCGTTTCAGCATTTGATGTTTTTTCAACTTTATAATGCTGGTCGCCTTTGGCCGCAATCTGGGGTAGGTGTGTAATGGCAAATACCTGCATTTTGGCTGACATTTCTTTCATTATACCGGCCATCTTATTTGCAATTTCGCCAGATACACCTGTGTCAATCTCATCAAATATTATGGTTGGCAGGTTACTGTATTGGGCAAGTACTGCTTTTACAGCCAGCATTATGCGCGACATTTCACCACCCGATGCTACTTTCTTCAGTAGGCCAAATCCGGTTCCTTTGTTGGCAGCAAAGAGTAGCTCAAGAATGTCTTTCCCGTTCCCGTAGAATGTGTCTGCCCCGGCCAGCTTAAAATCAAATCTCGCATCAGGCATACCAAGCTGCGAGAGTATTGCTGTAATACTATCTGTAAGTATAGGTATTGCTTTTTGCCGTTTATTGTGCAATGCAAGTGCGGTTTTTGTTGCGGCCAATTCCGCCTCCGCAAATGCTTTTTCGAGTTTTGAGAGTTGCGAATCAATCTCATCGGCAAGCATTACTTTACTATCTAGCGATTCCTGTATTTCAAGCAACTCTTCAATCGTCTGTACTGAATGTTTTTTTTGCAGCTGGTAAATTACCTGTAACTTATTATTAATCAGTTCAAGCTTTTCAGGGTCTTCACTCAAAGTTTCCAGGCTTTCTTCTATACCATCTTTTATATCATCAAACTCAATAATAAGGCTTGAGAGGCGTTCATAAAGTTCGTTATACTCAACCGACATGCCACTAATTTTATGTATCGATTGCCTTATCTCTTTCAGGTTATTAAGCACACCTACATTTTCGTCAGATGCCAATGCAGCAGCCCTAGCCAAAGCCTCTTTAATGGCTCCTGTATTATTTAGCACCTCAAGTTGCTGCTCCATTTCTTCCTGCTCACCGGCTTTAAGATTAGCTGTAAGCAATTCCTGAAGAATATAATTATTATAGTCCTGCTCTTTTACTAAAGACTCTTTCTGTAACTGAAGCGCTTTATATTCTGATTGTAGTTTTTTATAAGCTGAAAGTTGACTTTTATATTCTGCGAGCAAAGCGTTATTCGCTGCTATAGCATCAAGCAACTCTATCTGATATTGCTCTTCAGTAAGTTCACGGGTTTGCTGCTGCGAATGGATGTCAATTAAGAAATCACCTAGTTGCTGCAGTTCCTGAAGGTTTACCGGACTGTCATTTACAAAAGCGCGTGATTTACCTGATGGTAGTATTTCCCTTCTGATGATGGTAGCATCTTCATAATCCAGGTCATTTTCAATAAAGAAATCCTTAAGATTGTATTGGGTAATATTAAAATGGGCCTCCACAATACACTTCTGCCCTTTGTCTTTAAGTGAGGTAAGGTCGGCACGGCGGCCAAGTACAAGCCCAAGCGCGCCAAGTAATATTGATTTTCCGGCACCAGTTTCGCCGGTTATAGTTGAAAGGCCTGCCGAAAAGTCTATGTGCAGGTGCTCTATCAGTGCAAAATTTTTGATGTGCAGCGTTTGGAGCATACGGTGTTTTAAAACACAAATATACTATTTAATATTGCTCCACTTAGTAGAATTAAGCGGCGAAATACGGTTCAGGTTATCAACAAGTTCTGTTACCGCCATCATAGGTCCACCTGAAAAGGCCGCTACTAATTCATCTGATTTTGCATCAAAAAATATACGGGTAAGAAAAGCATTGGGCCTTACCTTATGCACACCGGTAAGCGTTTTTACTGCCGATATAAGGCCTTCTTTACCTGCCTTTGTATTTTCATTCATCCTATCAAGTCCATTTATATGATAAGCATATAATGTTTCCCTGAATGGAGAATAAGCATTTGAAAGCACGTCATATACCATAAAATACCTGTTTTGCAGGCCACCTTCGTTCTGGCCCCACCCTTTATAGCCACTGCTTTGTGCAAGGTTTACAATATTCTGTGCAGCAACATAATACTCTGTACCTCCGTTGCTGGCAAATGTATCAGCATCAAAACCAATGATCATGTTAGCATAATATGCAATGAGCGATACAAGGTTTGAATCGAAAGAGTTAGGATTGTAATTTAATATCTGCCCTTCTGTATATGTAAAAACAACTTCCTTATCATTGTAATTAAAGATAGGTGTTGAATAAGTACTATTATACACAGGCCTTGACGACTGTATTTGCAATGCAGCTGTAATCGCCTGCCCATCAAAAGCCGATACATTGAAAAACATTGAACAATCTATTTTTTCACTTCTCGCGAAGTTACGGTTTGTCCAGCGGGTGTTGTTTACAAAATCTGTTAATGAGCGCTCCAATGCTTTAAACACCTGTGTGTTGGCATCGGTAATACGTTCATAATTTATTTTCACATTGCAGTTAAGCTCCTGGGCATTTACAGCAAAACCTGTAAACAATAATATTGCAACAATCCACTTATACATTGTAAACCTTCTTTATTTTATTAATAATATCGGCCGCCACCTGCTCTTTACTCTTCAATTCATGCGGCTCAATGGTAAAATTCCTGTCTATAAAGGTAACCTTATTTGTGTCTTTTCCAAAACCACCACCTTCATCATTAAGCGAATTAAGCACGATAAGGTCAAGGTTCTTTTTGGTTATCTTGGCTTTGGCATTCTCAATTTCATTCTCCGTTTCCAGTGCAAAGCCTATTAGATATTGGCTTTTCTTTACTTCGCCAAGCGATGCAAGTATATCTTTTGTCTTTTCCAGTTCAATCGTCAGTGTTGCCTCCGCCTTTTTTATTTTCTGCGGTGCTACATTCTTCGGCTTATAATCTGCTACGGCAGCAGCGGCAATTGCAACATCAACATTATTAAAATACCGATGGCATGCATCATACATTTCAGCCGAGCTGACTACACGCACAACTTCTATTTGCGGGTGTGACAACTGTAAGTGTGTCGGCCCGCTCACTAAGACCACCTCAGCGCCGGCATTTGCTGCATTAAGAGCAATGTCATACCCCATTTTACCACTGGAGTGGTTGCCTATAAAACGTACGGGATCTATAGCTTCGTATGTTGGGCCTGCAGTAATAAGCACTTTTTTTCCGCGAAGGGGGAGTTTGCCTGCAATATCATGCTCAATAAAAGCAACTATATTCTCAGGTTCTGCCATGCGGCCTTCACCTGACAAGCCACTGGCCAGCTCACCACTTTCAGCAGGTATCATTATGTTTCCGAAAGATGTAAGCTTATTAAAGCTCTCTAAAGTTGATGGATGTTTGTACATATCCAAATCCATCGCAGGAGCAAAGTAAACAGGGCATTTGGCGGAAAGATAGGTAGCTACAAGCAGGTTATCGGCATTGCCCGAAACCATCTTTGCCATAGTGTTGGCTGTGGCAGGGGCAATAACCATAAAATCGGCCCAAAGGCCAAGCTCCACATGGTTGTTCCAAACGGCATTTTCATCATCTTCATTATAAAATGATGAATGCACAGGATTTTTAGAAAGGGTGGAAAGCGTAAGGGGTGTAATAAAATCTTTAGAGGCGGGCGTCATGACTACCTGTACATGAGCGCCCGCCTTTATGAATAGCCGCACAAGCGACGCTGTTTTGTATGCGGCAATACCGCCAGACACACCGAGCAAAATATTTTTACCGCGCAAAACAGACATAGCGGCGAATTATTTAGAGTCTCTGTAAGAAATCTTTTCCTCAAGCCACTCCTGCACTGCAAGGGCGTGTGGCTTAGGCAGTTTTTCGTAGAATTTAGAAACCTCTATCTGTTCTTTGTTTTCAAAGATTTCTTCAAGGCTGTCATTGTAAGTAGCGAATTCTTCAAGCTTTTCTATAAGCTCTTTTTTTATTTCACCATTTATCTGGTTAGCCCTTTTTGCCATGATAGTGATAGCCTCATAAATGTTACCTGTAGGCTCTTCAATTTTGCTCTTGTTATAAGTTATAGTATTTACCGGAGCAGTAGTCTTTTTTAAATCCATGACGTATTATTTAGAAAAATTTTTTAATTCAGTTTCAATCCTTGCCAGCTTTTCGTCGGCGTCTTTTTTATATTTTGTTTCGCTGTTAAACTTCATCAGTGCAGCGTAATTGCTTTTTGCCTGCTGAAGCCTCTCTTCCATTCTTGCCTGCACACTGTTTATAGCCAAATGATATGATGAATCATATTTATAGTACAAGGCATCTTCCTTGTACTTGGTTCCCGGGAAGTCTATTATAAAATTATCAAGCGACTTTATGGCTGCCTTGTAATCCATAATAGTGTTATACTGCTTAGCAATTTCATAGGCCTTTTTCTCAAGCTTTTCACGCAGTTCTTTCATCACCAGGTTAGCCTCACCCATATATTGTGAATTTGGGTATTCGTTTATGAAATTCTGCAGCTTGTCTATAGCTTTGTAAGTATCTGCCTGGTCAAGTGAGTATACAGGAGACAGGTAGTAAAATGACTTAGCCCCAAGAAAAGCAGCCTCTTCACTCTTCTCACTCCGCGGATACTGCGATGAAAATTTTTCCATCTCATATCCTGCCAGATAATATTGCTTTGTTTTATAGTAAGACATTGCAAACATATAAAACAGTTTCTCTGCCTGAGGCTTGCCACGATACGAACTTTGTATCTGCTCAAACAGGCGAATGGCCTTTTCATATTTGCCTTTGTTATACATTTGCTCAGCAACTTCATATTTGAACTTCACTTCTTCAGATTTAAGCGCCTTCTGGTAAGGGCTGCAAGAAGCGAATAGTACTGCAATAAAAAGGATATAAAAATATTTAGCCATGCTCATTTTAAGAAGTTATGCCGTTACAGCAGCGCTGTTTTAAAAGCAACTGCAAATTTAGTTATTAATAAGAGAATACAAAATCTTTTTTTCGTGATGCACACTTCACAAAAAAAGATGCCCGAAAGCATCTTTCTATAAACTTCGTATCCGTAAAAATATTGCAATTACTTACCAATTTGCCTGGTAAAAGATGTAAGCCGGTTATCAAGATCTTCATTTACATTTACCAGTGGCAGCCTCAATGTATCTTCACAAAGGCCAAGCTCACGGAAAACCACTTTGATACCGCCCGGGTTACCCTGCTCAAAAATCATGTCAATGGCATCGGCAATCTGGTAATGTAATTTGTAAGCTTCATCAACCTTACGCTGAAGGCCAAGGCGTACCATGTCACTAAACTGGCGAGGAAAACCTTCGGCAATCACCGAAATAACCCCTGCCCCGCCGGCAAGCACCATCGGCAGTGTGATCATATCATCCCCCGAAATCACAAGGAAACCTTCCGGCTTATGCTGAATGAGCTTCATGGCCTGGACAATGTCACCCGCAGCTTCTTTTATACCAATGATATTTTTAAAATCTTTTGCAAGTCTAATAA
The DNA here is from genome assembly GCF_024699965.1 of Flavobacterium sp. J372. NCBI lineage: Bacteria > Pseudomonadati > Bacteroidota > Flavobacteriia > Flavobacteriales > Flavobacteriaceae > Flavobacterium > Flavobacterium sp. J372. The sequence goes on along the minus strand of NZ_JAJOMZ010000004.1, from coordinate 1,758,673 downwards.
CTGTTGCAGGAAGCATGTTGCTGGCAGTACGTCCCGGTACATTATAAAGTATTATTGGCAGCGGAGATGCTTCAGCAACCATTTTAAAATGTTGGTAAATACCCTCTTGTGTTGGCTTGTTGTAATATGGTGAAACCGAAAGTATGGCTGTAAAAGCGCTTAGGTCCCGTTCTTTAAGCTCAGCTGCCACCTCAGCAGTGTTGTTACCACCCACACCTAAGACGAGCGGCAGGCGGCCTGCATTGGCTTCAATCACAGTATCAATAACCAGTTGCTTTTCTTGTTTGGTAAGCGTAGCAGATTCAGCTGTTGTACCCAATACAACAAGATAGTCTATACCTCCCTGAACTTGGAAGTCGACAATTTTTTTAAGGGCATCAACATCTACCGAAAAATCTTTTTTAAATGGGGTTATCAGCGCAACGCCTGTACCAATAAGTGACTGCATGGTTATATCTTGTTTAGTATTCCTAAATATTTAATAAGTTCTGAAATGAATTCTTCGTGCTTCTCAGCCACAGTGTTTATCGTAAAGTGGTTCAGCCTTTTGCCTACTGTAGCAAACCCTGCCTTAAATTTTGCCTTGCTTTGCAATGTAGCCCAAACCAGCGGCGCCTTCTCTACATCATAATAGCTTATTAGCATGTCAAAAGGTGAATTTATGAAGGCTGCAACATCTTCTTTAGCGAAAGAACCGTCAGGAGCTATATCCTTACGGGTAAAATGGCAGCAATCCATCACTTCCTTTTTCTTTATCCTGTCTTTAAAACTAAGCGTCTGAATGTTTTCTGCGCGGAAGCCGTTTGCAATGAGGTCGTTTATTAAGGCATCTTTATCAGAAAAATAAGTTTCGTCGATCAAGATTCCGATAGTAGAAATAACGTCCTGGTTAGCAACGGGTTTATAAGAAGCCAGGTTCTTACGGATAATCTTTTTAAGGCTGAAATCTTTAATAAACTTTAAAAACATAGTACCTTTACTGTGGAATTACAAATTTACTTTAAATAAGTGGCTTCACAAATGATAATCTTAAAAAACTGTAACGCCGCATTGCGCACTTTAGTTTTATCTGCCATGCTATTTTCTGCTATGTCATGCAGCACCGGCCTTAAAAACAGCAGGATTGAGGGTAAGAAGCTTCCCATAACGCAGGAATTACCAGCAAAGCAGGAAATTGAAAACGTTATTAAGCCCTATCGTGAACATGTAGATAAAGACCTTTCGGCGGTGCTGGCTTACAGCCCAGAAGCGCTCGACAAAAGTAAGCCAATCCAGAAATGGCAAACCGCTATTGGCAACCTTATGGCCGATATTACTTTTGAGGCTGCAGATAAATTGTTTATGCAGCGCCACCAGAAACACGTAGATGTATGCCTGCTGAACCATGGCGGTATCCGTGCCACTATTCCACAGGGTGATGTGACAACGAGGACAGCCTTTGAAGTTATGCCATTTGAAAACAGCCTGATTATTATTTCGCTGAAGGGCCATCAGATAAAGGAAATTGCTGAATATTTTGCAAAAGAAAAGAAACCTCATCCGCTGGCAGGCATGAGCATAGTAATGAATGCAAACGGTACGGTGAAAGACATAAAAGTACAAGGCCGGAAAGTGGGTGATGATAATATTTACAATGTTGCGACGTCAGATTATCTTTCAAACGGTGGCGACAATATGGAGTTCTTTAAAAAAGGTGTGGCAAGCTATGATATGGACTATAAGCTGCGCAACATCATCATTGATTATTTTAAAGCGGTTGACACCATAAACGCCTCTAAAACCTTACGCATAATTACCGAATAGCCATGAAAAGAAGAGAGTTTATACAGAAAAGTGCAGCGGGTTCGGCATTGGTTTTAGGGGGATTGTCGCTAAGCAGCTTTGACCTTGAGCCTGAAGTAAAAAAGAAAATCACTATACTGCACACCAATGATGTGCACAGCCATATTGACCCTTTTCCTGCCAATGACCCGAAGTATGCCAACCTGGGCGGCGCAGCAAGAAGAGCGGCGCTAATTGACAGCATCCGTAAAGAAAACCCAAATGTACTATTGTTTGATGCAGGTGATGTTTTCCAGGGGACGCCGTACTTTAATTACTATGGTGGGGAGCTGGAGTTTAAGCTCATGAGTATGATGCAGTATGACCTGGCAACTATGGGTAACCATGATTTTGACAATGGCATTGACGGTTTTTATGCACAGCTGCCAAACGCTAAGTTTGATTTTGTTTCTGCCAATTATGATTTTAAAAACACGGTGCTGAACGGTGTTGTAAAGCCCTATAAGATTTTTGTGAAAGACGGGATTAAGATCGGCGTGTTCGGCTTGGGAATTGAACTACAGGGCTTGGTCGATAAAAAACTATATAAGGAAACTGTTTACCTCAACCCGATAGAGATTGCACAAGACATGAGCCGCATCTTAAAGCAGAACGAAAAGTGCGACCTTGTGATATGCCTCTCTCACCTTGGCTTCATCTATGATAATGATAAGCAAAAGATAAGCGACCTCACCCTCGCGCGCACTACCAAGAATATCGATTTAATTATCGGCGGACACACGCACACTTTCTTAACCAAGCCATATATCGCCAAAAACCTTGACGATAAAGAAGTACTGGTAAACCAGGTGGGCTGCTATGGCCTGAACCTCGGCCAGATTGATTTTTATTTTGAAAATGGTGGTTGGTTTGGTAAAGGACGGACAATAGTGGTTTAGCGCTAAAACACTTAGATTTGAAGATTACTTTAATGGTAGCTGCTTAAGAAAATATTTTTTTACACTACGCATTTTACAGTTTGTAATCTTCGCTTCTTCCAAAGCATAAATGAGCCAAATCATTGCCTTCATATATTTATAATCTGTCTCATTATCATTAAATCCAACTTCCCAGACCGAGCCAGAGCCACCCCACATATCTACCGTGTGAAAATTTGCCAAAAACTTCTTTACATCTTTTTCCGACAAGGCTTCAATTAGACCCTGAACAACTTCTGCTTGTGCAGGATGGTCATTTGTAACTAAAATTTCCTTGACAGCAATCAAACATTCCTGAATCTTCTCATTTTTAGAAAGAATAAGCTTAGCATTAGGCTTTCTTTTTAAGACACTAAAGATTCCCATCTAACAACTGTATAAACTCATCCTCACTAATTATCTTTACACCCAGCTGTTTGGCCTTTTCCAATTTAGCAGGGCCCATATTGTCTCCGGCTACAACATAATCTGTCTTTGATGAAATGGAACTCCCAACCTTGCCGCCGTTGTCTTCAATAGCTTTCTTAAGATCATCACGCGAGAATTTCTCAAACACACCCGATACAACAAATGTCTTCCCGGCAAGCTTATCGCTTACGCTGGTATTTGCCTCCGCAGATGTTTCCAACTGCACACCATAGCCTTTCAGCCTGTCAACGAGTTTACGGTTGTCGTCATTGGCAAAGAAATCAACTACGCTTTGCGCGATACGCTCCCCTATCTCGTCAACCATTATCAATTCCATTAACGTAGCATTCGCAAGGTTATCAATCGTCTTGTAATGCTTGGCGAGTTTCTTGGCAACAGTCTCCCCTACATAACGTATTCCCAGCGCATACAATACCCGCTCAAACGGAATGTTCTTTGATGCCTCAATACCGTTTATCAGATTTTCGGCTGATTTATCTGCCATGCGTTCCAGCGGTGTTACCTGCTCTTTTTTGAGTTCGTACAAATCAGCATAATTTTGAATCAATCCTGCATTATACAATAGTGTAACCGTCTCACCGCCCAAGCCTTCAATATCCATTGCCTTGCGTGAGATAAAGTGCTGTATACGGCCTATAACCTGTGGCGGACACTCATAATAATTAGGGCAATAATGTTGTGCCTCGCCCTCTTTGCGTTCTAGGTCATGGAAACATTCCGGACATTTCTCAATATAAACTGTTGGCATGCTCTCAGGATCACGTTTGGTAAAGTCAACTGCAATGATTTTCGGGATGATCTCCCCTCCCTTTTCTACAAAAACCTCATCACCTTCACGCACGTCAAGTTTCTCTATCTGGTCGGCGTTGTGTAGTGATGCACGCTTCACGATAGTACCACCAAGCTGCACCGGCTCAAGGTTGGCAACAGGTGTTATGGCTCCAGTACGGCCCACCTGGTAGGTTATCTTATGCAGTCGGGTAGAAACACGCTCGGCTTTAAATTTATACGCTACAGCCCATCGTGGTGATTTGGCAGTGTAGCCCAGTTCTTCCTGTTGGTGAAGGTCGTTTACCTTGATAACTACACCATCTGTCTCATATGGCAGGTCGTGGCGATGGGTATCCCAATGGTCAATGAATGCGAAAACTTCTTCAATAGAATTTGCAAGCTTCGCCTCTTTCGGTACTTTAAAGCCCCATTGGCGTGCTTTTTCAAGGCCCTCAAACTGGTCTTTCACCGGGAGGTTATTGCCTACGAGAGAGTACAGCAAGCAGTCCAGCGGACGCTTAGCTACCTCACCACTATCCTGAAGTTTCAGGCTGCCCGATGCCGTATTGCGCGGATTGGCGTAAGCTGTACCACCCGCTTCTATAATTTCCTGATTCATTTTGGCAAAACCTTCCAGCGGGAGGATGATTTCACCTCGTATCTCAAATTTTTCAGGATAGTCACCTTTAAGCTTTAACGGTACCGAGCGTATCGTCTTTATATTGGTTGTTACTTCATCTCCCTGGAAACCGTCTCCGCGGGTTACGGCTTTAGCCAACCTACCGTTTTCGTATGTAATGCTTATTGACGCGCCATCATACTTAAGTTCACAGGTGTATGAAACCTTATCTGTCCCAAGGCCACGGTGCACGCGCTTTTCCCACTCCAACACCTCTTCTTTTGAATAGGCATTATCAAGCGAATACATCCTGAACTCATGTTGTATGGTATTGAAATTCTTGGTAATGGCCCCGCCCACACGCTGTGTTGGTGAGTCAGCGTCAAAATATTCGGGGTGCTTTGCCTCGAGTTCCTGCAATTCGCGCAGCTTCATATCAAACTCAAGATCACTTATAGTGGGATTGTCAAGTACGTAATAATTATAGTTATGTTGATTGAGTTCTTCGCGAAGGGAAGTTATCTTTTGAAGGGTATCCATTGGTAATTTGTTAGCCGTGCTAATTTAGCCAAAGTTGCTAAAACTACTATATTTTTGACCAAAGATAATTTTAGGTAAAACTTAGAGTTACTAATAAAAACGATCACCATGAAAAAGTTTTTGGCAATGGCTTGCATAGTAATGCTTACTGCCTGCAACAATAATGATGAAGATGATAACAGCAACAACGGCATTGTTGGCAATTACAGAGATGACATGCGCGAATTTGTCATTGGCATAAGCCAAAAAGCTAAAAGTGTGAGGTCGGGGTTTGCTGTTATTCCTCAGAATGGGATTGAGCTGGTAAGCAGTAATGGTGATGAAGATGGAATGCCGGTTACGACCTATCTTAACGCGGTAGACGGTAACGGGCAGGAAGACCTATTTTTTGGATATGTCAGCGACGACGAGCCTACTCCTGCTGAAGACAATGCCTACCTGCGCGGATTGCTTAATATTAGCAAAAATGCAGGCAAGACAATACTGGTAACGGACTATGTAAGCACACCATATAAAATTACGTCATCATACCAACAGAACCAATCAGCAGGCTATGTGTCTTTTGCGGCTACGGAGCGGGCACTGAATACAATCCCGGCAGGGCAGCCGCACAATGTAAATACCAGTAACATCACATCACTTAGCCAGGCAAAGAATTTTCTCTACCTTATCAATCCTGAGAATTTTGCATCAAAGCAGGCGTTCATTTCTGCGGTGGCAGCTACAAACTATGATGCTTTGATAATGGATTTATTTTTCGAAGGTCAGCAATTTACTCCAGACGAAATACAGCAACTGAAACAAAAGGCTAACGGTGGCACTCGAATGGTTATCTGTTACATGAGTATTGGCGAGGCTGAAAACTATCGTTATTACTGGGAAAGTTCATGGACAACTTCACCCCCGTCATGGTTGGCTGCAGAAAACCCGGATTGGCCCGGCAATTACAAAGTTCGTTACTGGAATGCAGATTGGCAGGGCATCATCTACAAAAACAATGACAGTTACCTTGACAGGATTATAACCACGGGGTTTGATGGGGTATACCTTGATATCATTGATGCGTTTGAGTTCTTTGAAGGGGCTTCTTAGCTGCTGAGCTACGAAGCTCAATGGCTGATTGACCAGTAGCTGAGCAGCTTCCTAAAACATATCTTCAAGCTGGTTATAAAGTGTGCCATCACTCAATATTGCCCCCTGTTGAAGCAGGCTGAAAGCCTCTGCATTACGGTTGGTGCCGAAATCTTTCTTACCGCGTTTCACCTGTACGGCATCTTCAAAAATATTCTCATTAAGCCATTGAAGGCCGCTTTCGGTAAGCAGGTCAATGTGCGGGCCATGGGCATGAATAATGATGCTCTCCATAGTTTCTTTGCCAAGCTTAAACAGGAAGATATGGTTGGTAGAATAATGCTCCATGTATTCAGCTTTATCTAAAACGCCTTCCCATATCAGGTCACTGAATATATCCAGCTCCTGCTCTGCTACTTCAGGCTTTTCAGCTTTAATAGTATCCCATTCTGCTTTATCTATCTGCTGTGATGCCAGGAAGCGTATGAATTCCGGGTGCAGTTCTTCAAGCTGTTCTTTGGTAAGTCTTGTGTATTTCATAGTAAATATTCTCGCAAAGGCGCAGAGACGCAAAGATAGCTAAGCAATATATAAGTTGCTAAGTAAATCTCTTCGATTCGATCTGTTTTACGGCTTAGCGAGACATAAAAAAAAGCCCTCCATTACTGAAGGGCTTCTATATAATATCTCTCAAAAATTAGTTTTCCTGAGTCGTCTCTTCCTGTGCAGGTGCTGCTTCAGCTTGTGGCTTTTCTGCCTGCGGCTTAGCTGCCTGTGGCTGTGCTTCAGCTACAATCTCGTAAGGAAGCTCAACAATAACATCGCGGTGTAGCCTTACGTTTGCAGTATATTTACCTGTACGCTTAACGATACCGCTGTTGATGAACTTCTTCTCAATCGGCTGGCCTGCTTTTTCAAGAGCTTCAGCAATATCAGCATTGGTAACAGAACCGAAAAGTTTGTCGCCACCTGCTTTTGAAGTGATTTTAATGTCTAGTGCCTTAAGCGCTTCAGCAATTTTCTTAGCATCGTCAACAATCTTCTGCTCTTTAAAAGCCCTTTGCTTAAGGTTTTCAGCCAAAACTTTTTTAGCTGAAGGAGTTGCAATCATTGCAAAACCTTGTGGTATTAGGTAGTTACGGCCATATCCGGCTTTCACCGTTACGATATCGTCTTTAAACCCTAAATCCTGTACGTCTTGTTTTAGTATAAGTTCCATAATTATTGCCTCCTTATTATTTTAGTAAATCCGCCACATATGGCATTAACGCTAAGTGACGAGCCCTTTTAACTGCTACAGATACTTTCCTTTGGTATTTCAAAGATGTACCGGTAAGGCGACGAGGAAGGATCTTACCTTGCTCGTTAACAAATTTCAAAAGGAAATCAGGGTCTTTGTAATCTACATACTTGATGCCTGACTTCTTGAAACGGCAATATTTCTTCTGCTTGTTTGTCTCTATGTTCAAAGGCGTAAGATACCTGATATCCCCGTCTTTTTTTCCTTTAGCTGACTGCTCTATAGTTGACATAATTAGTTTGCTTTAGTTTTTAGTTTTTCTCTTCTTCTTTCTGCCCAAGCCACAGCGTGCTTGTCAAGGGCTACAGTAAGGAAACGCATTACGCGCTCATCGCGGCGGAATTCAGTTTCAAAACCGATAAGTACATCGCCCGGTGCTTCAAACTGGAAAAGCGTGTAAAAGCCGCTCTTCTTGTTCTGGATTTCGTAAGCCATTTTCTTAAGGCCCCAGTCTTCTTTAGCTACCATCTTTGCACCCTTTGAAGTAAGATAATCTTCAAACTTACTTACTGTTTCCTTTACCTGGGCTTCAGATAAAACGGGATTCAAGATGAAAACAGTTTCATAGTGATTCATAATAAAAAAATTTATTGTTATAAAAGTGGGTGCAAAAATAGTGATTTATATTTATTATGCAACCCCTAATAATTACATTTTTACTCACCGCAAAAGTGAAACATTTTTTTATATTTGTAAACGTCCGTATCAAACCGAGCCAAATATTACAAACCTTTACTATAATGAAACTGAACTGTGTTGTTGTTGACGATAGCACTATACAAAGAATAACTTTGTCTAAACTTGTGAATGATCATCCGGAACTGAACCTTATAGGTGATTTTTCGAATGCATCTGAAACACGCAACTGCATACTCAACAAAACCGTACACCTGCTTTTTCTTGATATAGAAATGCCGGTACAGACAGGTTTTGACCTTCTTGACGGGCTTAAGACCCGCCCACAGATCGTTTTTGTATCGGCTAAGGCTAACTATGCCTTAAGAGCATTTGACTATGATGCAATCGATTATCTGCAGAAACCGCTAACTCGCGACCGCTTTAATAAAGCCGTACAAAAAGCAATAGACTTTTATACGCTTAAAAAAGACGGCACTGAAGAAGAAGGTGATTTCATCTTTGTGAAAAGCAACCTGAAAAACCTGAAAGTTTACATTAATAAGATACGATGGGTAGAAGCATTTGGCGATTATATAAAGATTATTACCGACAGCAGCAGCCATCTTGTACTTTCAACCATGAAAGATTTTGAGACACAGCTTCCTAAAGAAAAATTCCTTCGAGTACACAAATCTTACATAGTAAACCTTGATAAAGTGCAGCGCTACAACAGTAAAGTTGCCGAAATTGGCACGACTAAAATACCGCTGAGCCGCACTAAAAAGAAGAACTGGCTAAAATGCTGAACAAACCCGGTATGGAGGTTGAAGACTAATAAGGGTCGGCATTTACAGAAACTTTTACTGATTTATACTGAGGAACAGCATCAAAACTGCTTAGTATTTTTACAATTGAATTTTTTACCTGACCTAACTGGCCGCCCTGCGGAATCTTCACCATTATGGTACGAATGAATTCATTGCGAATGCGGCTTATGGCAGGCTCTTCAGGACCCAAAACCGGCACACCCAGATTTTGTGAGAGCACGTTGTAAAGCCACATGGCGCCATCGCGCAGCTTCTCATAATCTTTATGTTTTAATGTTATGCGCACCAAACGGTAGTAAGGCGGATATTTAAAATTATGCCTTTCGTATAATTGCTCGCGGAACATACCATCATAGTCATTTTCAGTAACCTGACGGATAATATTATGCAGCGGATTGTATGTCTGGATGAGCACACGCCCACGAACATCTTTCCGCCCCGCCCTGCCCGCTACCTGTACCATCATTTGGTAAGCGCGCTCAAACGCACGGAAATCGGGCTGGTATAGCATATTATCGGCATTGAGAATCCCTACTAAGTTCACATTGTCAAAATGCAGTCCTTTGGCGAGCATCTGTGTGCCTACCAGTATGTCTATCTCATGGTTTTTGAAAGAATCAATTATCTTTTCATACCCGAACTTCCCGCGGGTAGTATCCTGGGTCCATCCGCCATGAGTTCTTCTCCGGGAACAGCGCTTTCAGTTCCATTTCAATCTGCTCGGTGCCGAAACCTTTGGTGCTCAGGTCGGCCGAATGGCATTTATGACAATGGGTTGGGTTGGCAATGTTATAGCCGCAGTAATGGCACCGCAGCTGGTTTTTATATTTATAATACGTAAGGCTCACATCGCACTGCGGGCATTGCGGCACGTGTCCGCACGTCATGCACTCTACCCACGGCGAATAGCCCCGCCGGTTCTGGAATAAGATTACCTGCTTGCCTGCAGACAGTGTTTCGCCGATAGCCTCAATCATGGTATCACTAAAGTGGCCGTTCATCTGCCTGCGCTTGTACTTCTCTTTCAGGTCGATAAGCACGATCTCGGGCGGGACAACATTACCAAAGCGCTGCTTAAGTTCCGTATAGCCATACTTTCCGCTATTAACATTAAAGTATGTTTCTATTGATGGCGTGGCCGAACCGAGCAGTACTTTTGCCTGATGGAAATTTGCCAGCACAATAGCTGCATCACGGGCATGATAACGCGGTGCAGGGTCCTGCTGCTTAAAAGTTTGCTCGTGTTCTTCGTCTATCACAATCAGTCCGAGATTTTGGAAAGGTAAGAATAAAGCCGACCTCGCCCCTATCACCACCTGGGCTTTACCTGAACCCGACAACACCTGTTGCCAGACCTCAATACGTTCATTATTGGAATACTTAGAATGAAATACCGCAACTTTATTTCCGAAGTAGGCAGTAAGGCGTACCACGAGCTGGGTAGTCAGGGCAATTTCAGGAAGGAGATATAAAACCTGTTTGTCTGACGCCAGGTATTCTTCAATAAGTTTGATGTAAATCTCTGTCTTGCCGCTTGATGTAATGCCGTGCAATAGCGTAACAGGATGTTTCTCAAGATTTCCTTTTACAGAAATGAACGCTTCATGTTGTTTTTTACTCAATGCAAAACCTGCGTCATCCGATTCAGAAAAGCTTACACGATCTTCTTCAATATGATATTCCTCAAAAATGCCTTTATCAGCAAGCGATTTTATTACGGCAGCAGTTGCACCGGATTCAATAAGTTTTTTAACGGTAACAGGCTTTTTTTCCTGAGCCTGCAATTGAAAGTACAACAACACGGTTTCACGTTGCTTTTGCGCCCGGGAAAGTATTTCCATCAACTCTTCTAACTGTTCCTGGTTGCGAAACTCCTCCTGCAGGCGTATGTATTTTACCAGTTTTGGCTTATAGGTTTCCTTTATCTCTTCCTGAAGTGAAATGGCATTTTTTGCCATCAGCCTGTTGATTACCGGCAGCACAGTTTTCTTATTGAGAATAGAAACCACATCCTGAACCTTAAGTGATGATTGCTGCTGCAAGGCTTCGTACACCAGATACTCTTCATCTGAAAGCTGCTGGTCATCACTTTGCCTGAAGTCGGTCAGTGCCGAAATTATTGTCTCGCTTTCCAACAGGTAACCGCTCGGCATTGCGGTTTTGTAGACTTCGCCAATGGTACACATGTAGTACGCTGCTATCCATTCCCAGTGCTTGAGTTGTATTTCTGTTACTTGGGGCGTTTCGTCAAGTATTTGGTGAATGTCTTTCGCCTGGTAAAGTTGTGGCGGCATTTGGTGTAATGAAGTAACCAGCCCTGTGTAAATCTTGTTCTTCCCGAATGGTACTGCAACCCGCATCCCTGTTTTTATGAAGTTATATTCCGCCTCATTCACCGCATAGGTGAACGATTTCGGCAACGCCAGCGGCAGGATAACTTCAATGAAAAACGGCATAGAGCAAAGATAGGGAATTTGTGGATTTGGTTAGTTGGTTATTTGGTGCGAGTTAGAGCTTTGATGGGGTTAGTTTATTTTGTAAGTTAGTCACAAAATATACCTGATGAGACTAATGCTTTTATCATTTATCCTAATAATTCTGTCGGCTTGTGCCGGAAAAACAGATAAAGACTTTTTCGTGTACTCCTCAACCGGCATGAACCATGATTTCTCCGTTAAATATAATTTCCAAGACACACTCTATATGAGCACACGATTTCCTGAAAAGGCAACCTTTTATGCACTTTTAAAGAAAGAAGATCATAGCCGAATTAAAAATCTTATAAAGGAAATTAATTTTGATAAGCACGATTCAGTTTATGAAGATTCAACTTTACGTGATGGCTGGGGATATAAATTTTACAATTATAGAGATGCCAAAGCAAAGTCAATATATGTTTACACCACTACCCCACCAAAAGACCTCGATACTATTGCGAGACAATTTGAACAAATATTGATGCAGCGAAATTTCAACACAATCACCAAAGAAGTTGATTTTGGAAATTTAAATCATATCCTCTTGCCAACACCTCCTCCACCTCCCAGTCGTATAATCATAAATTAAACTATTGCTGAAGTTTAATTTAGGTTCAAAGTTAGAGTGAAGCTATTCCCCTCTTACGGAGGGGTGGCTGAAAGCCGGGGTGTCTTATTTTCTACTAAAACACCCCACCCTGCGGGCACCCCTCTGAAAGAGGGGAATAAAAAAGCACCCTCACGGATGCTCCATACTTCTTAAGCCACTGTAAGCCGTGGCTGCGACTGTAAACCTTTTAGTTAACCCTTGTCCAGGTTTGGGTCCGGCCAAGTAGCGATACGCCAAGGTAGCCGCGTACTTTCAGTTTGTCTTTACCGTCAAGCTTCAGAGTGCAGCTGTACAACTTGCCTTTAGTCGGGTCAAGAATATCACCGTCTGTCCACTCGTTACCATCTTTAGTAAGCCCTTTTATAATAACAAGGCCCTCAACAGGTTTGCCTTTGTCTGCGCCTTCACATTTATCACATTTAGCATTCTTTTTCGCAGGGTTAAGTATTTCTACCACCTTGCCGTAAAGCTTGCCGTTGCTTTCATAAATCTCTACGATAGATTTTGCCTTACCTGTTTCATCATCAATAGTTTTCCACTTACCCGTTACCTGGGCCTGAGCCGAAAACACTCCTGCAACGGCTACAAAAAGGATAGTTAAAAAGTAATTCTTCATAATAGATACCTGTTTAGTTTTGTTAAATATATAAATTTTTTCTTTTTAATTTATGAATAAGCGCATTTAATTCGAAACCTAATAGCAGAATAAAGCAGTTTATCCATATATAAAGCATTAATACAAGTAGCGTGCCAATTGATCCGTACAGCTCATTATACTGCGCAAAACGCACTACCCAGATACCAAAAATATATGACGTTATACCAAACAGTATTGTACTGAAAACCGAGCCATAGCTGAAGAAAGCCGCGCCCTTCGTCTCTTTTGCAGCAAATTTAAACAGTATTGATGTCGTCATTAAAATCATCATTACAAGGAATGCATACCTGCCCACCCTTAGCAAATCGACGTTTTCAAAAAAGCCCCTTTTGTTCAGGCTTTGTATAATTACCTCAAGGGTTACAATCGCTGAAACCGTAACTATAAGCAGCACCGTAAGCATAAGCGATAATACAATGGCCAGCGCATATTGCCTGAAAAACGGACGCTTTATAGTAATGTGCAGGCTACTCTGGAAACCGCTGAGTATGGCGTTCATGCCGTTGCTCATAAGCAATATGGCCAGGAATATACCGAACGACAGGAGGCTGCTGTAACTGGTTTTGGTAATGTCGTCTATGATTTTATAGATGGCATCATAGGTGTTTGGCGGAACATTGTCTTGTATGAAACTCAGTAAGTCTTCACGGAAGCCCGGCACGGGTACATACGGCACAAGGTTCAGTAAAAACAGCGTGAACGGGAACAGCGACATAAAGAAACTGAATGCAATGGCACCCGCGCGGTAACTGAGGTCGCCGTTGATGATGCCCGTAAAATACAGCTCAATCAGGTGGTACAGCGTGAGGCCCTCGCTATACGGCAGGCGTATGCTTTTGCCCAGGCGCACCAGGTGCTTTATTACGGGTATGCGTTCCAGCTTATGTTCCAGCTCTGCCGACATCTAGAAGGCTTTTAGGCTCAGGTCCATGTTGTAAATGCTGTGCGTGAGCGCCCCGCTTGATATGTAATTCACGCCGCACTCGGCATAGTGGCGCATGGTGTCTTCGTTAATCCCGCCGGAAGATTCTGTCTGGCAGTAATCGCCGATGATAGCCACGGCCTCCCGGGTCTCGGCATAGTCGAAATTATCAAGCAATATGCGGTGCACACCGGGATTTGAGATTATCTCGCGAACCTCGTCAAGGTTACGAGCCTCAACGATTATTTTCAGGTCGAGGTGGTTGGCCCTGAGGTATTCATGTGTTTTGGTGATAGCCTGCGTGATTCCGCCGGCAAAGTCGATGTGGTTGTCTTTCAGCATCACCATGTCATACAGGGCAAAACGGTGGTTTTCGCCGCCGCCTATGCGCACCGCCCACTTCTCGAGGGCACGCACGCCGGGGGTTGTCTTGCGGGTATCAAGCACGCCGGTACCGGTGCCGGCCAGTATATCAACATATTTTTTGGTCTTGGTGGCAATGGCGCTCATACGCTGCATGGCGTTGAGCACCAGGCGCTCGCTCTTGAGGATGCTTTGTGACGAACCCGAAACATGAAAGGCTACATCGCCGTATTTTACGGGAGTACCATCCTGCAGGAACACCTCTACCTGAAGGCCCGGGTCTACATAGTTGAACACCTGTTTGGCAAACTCCACTCCGGCTAAAACACCGTTGTCTTTTACCAGGAGCTTGGCTCGGCCGGTAGCATCGTCAGGGATGCAGGCCAGGGATGAGTGGTCGCCGTCGCCTACGTCTTCACGAATGGCATTGGCTATGATGATGTCGAGTTCTTTTTGAAACTGGATGTCAGAGATCATGTAATGTTTGTTTAGGTAAAAGTAGGGAAAAAATTTGAGGAAGAAATATGAGAGCAAATCCTAAAGATAATATTATATATGAAAGGTTTGCCGGAACAATATATTTTCATTCATTTGTATAAAAACTTATTAAATGCTCACCAACGAAGAAGTATCATATCTATTAAGTTTGAATAAGGTATTAAAAGATCCTGAATTTATTATAGATTTAGGCCAAAAGAAAAATAAGGTAGAATTGATAAGTCATGAAGATACAGAGGTTGAGTTTTTAATAGAAATTACTTCAAATAAAAAAATAATATTAAAAACAAGCCTACACCATCATGAAACTAATAATCATATCGGCTTAATTCGCATAGACTTCAAAGGCTCCCATAAAAATCCAGAAGAAATTAAACCGTCGGTTCCTGAGTTCCTGCGCAATTATGTTGGCCAATGGATTAATTTCGATCAACCCCACATGCATATATTTGTAGAAGACTACAGACCTCTTGCATGGGCAATACCCCTTGAAGAAACCACCTTTCCAATAAAAGACATAAAAGATGTAGGTGATTTATTTACATTAATAGATACTTTTGCAAAACACATAAACGTCACATCAAAATTAAATATACAACACGCGATATTTTGAGTTGGATAAACACACATGTCGATTACTATTATAACTGGTTAAGAGAAAAAACGGTTATTCAAGAGGACCATTCCACAGAATGGACCCTGATAAGTACGCCTTTTTTAGGTGCATTTAATGACACAATAGAAATATACGCAAAGAAAAATGGTTCACATCTCACATTAAGTGATAATGGCGAAACAATTTCAAATTTAGAATTGCAAGGTGTGCATATACAAGGTTCAAAAAAAAGACGATATTTAGTTGATGCCATCTTACTTAATTACGGCATTAGAGAAATCAATGACGAATTAATTGTTGAGACTAATTTTGAAAATTTTGCACAATCAAAACACAATCTTTTGTCTGCAATTATTGAAATTAATGACATGTATATTTTATCTAAAAGCAATGTTTCTTCAATTTTTAAGGAAGATGTGAGGAACTACCTAGATGAAATCGGCCTCATATATACACCTGATTTTATTTCTAAAGGTGTGACGGGTTTAGAATTCAATTTTGATTTCCAAATCGCTAAAAGAAATGAAGAGATAGTTCTAAAGTCATTCAATACAGTAAATAAATCAAATCTTTCATCGTTTTTATTTTCTTGGGAAGATATTAAACCAGTCCGAGAAAAAATTACAAAGAAAAATGTAACGGCAATTGCCGTAATTAATGATATTGGAAGAGAGATAAAAACCGAATTTTTAGACGCGTTAAATGCTAAAGAAGCTGACTATATTTTGTGGTCGGAACGTGACAGTGACAGAAACAGAAAACTATTAGTAGCATAATTTTTCCGACATTCCCCCCGCTCCCGCGCGAATCCCTTCGCGTGGCACTTAAATAACACACTCCTAGCGCCTCTAAGATTGCTTCGTGCCTCGCAATGACAGAGAACCTGTTCACTCATCGTTGGCACTTCGACAAGCTCAGTGTGACAGCTTCACTCCTGCTGAAAATCCGCGTTCATCAGCTAAATCCGCGTTATCCCCGCCTGTACCATTCGGGCAGGCGCGTTCCATAAAAGATGTCTCAACTCTGCAGGCTGCGTTCGACATGGAAAAAAGCACTTCGACAAGCTCAGTGTGACAGCTTCACTGAACCTTTAGAAATCTGTTTAAATCTGCTTACTCTAGTTGAATCCCCGCCTGTAACATTCGGGCAGGTGCGCTGCTGAAACCACGTTGCAAATATACGACTATTTTCTTAATTATAAAATTATTTTACTATAAATTGTTCAACTGGTTAGTTGATTTATTATCGCTTATCGTCCAGAAGAAGCCGATGAAAAAGAACCTGTCGGCGGGCTGGGTGATTGGCTGGCGGGCAAATGTACCGTCCGGGCCTGCGTTGTTGGCATAGTTGTAGCCAAAAACATTTTCTGTACCTAACACGTTTGTAACCGACAGAAACAGAATCTTTTGCTGCGTAAGCAGATACGCCCAGCTAAAGCTCAAGTTATTGAAGTTGCGCGTGTGCCCCGCCATAAACTCGCTGCTGTTGGGATTGTTGTACGGCCTTCCCGAATTAAAGGTATGCGTGAGGCTTATCTGCGATTTCCAGTCTTCAACCCAATATTTGCCCACAATCGAAAAGTTGTGCTTTGCAGCAAACGAGGGCGTTACCGTTGTAGGGTAATCCCTGTAATTTCGCTGGGTGTCAATGAACGAATACGAAATCCAGTACTCTAAATTCTTGATGGTTTTGTTGTCGCGCCAGAAAAGGTCGATACCCTTGGCAAAGCCGGTTCCGCCATTGGTAAAATTGTTATACGGAAACGGGCCGTTAGCATCAAACTTCACCAGTTTGTCATAATCTTTGTAATATGCCTCTGCCCTGAACATTTTACCTTCAACATTGTACATGTAATTTAAAATGTAGTGCGCGGTTTTTTCGTGCTCAAAATTCTGGTAGTACTTCAGGTAATCCTGGCGCGGCGTCTGGTAGAAATCGCCATAAGCAAACGAAAACTGGCTGTTGTTGCTAAATTTGTAGGCCAGCGACACGCGAGGCTCAACCGTAGTTTCGCTTATTACCGATGAATTTGACACGCGCAATCCTGCTTTTGCAGCAAAATTCTTCGAGAAGAAAACATCGCCCTCGGCATAGCCCGCTGCAATACGGTTAGTGTAGCCGCTGCTGAACGCAAAACCTGCCTGCTCACGGTAATCTTCATTAAAATCGGTTATGAAATAGTCGCCGCCCACGGCCAGTTTTATGCGGCTTGTAATGCTTTTCCTGAACTTCAGCTTGAGGTGAGAGCTGTGCTCGCCGTTGTCAACCGTGTCGGCATTAAGGTTAATGTCATTTTTGCTGTAGCCGTAGCTGGCGCCCGCGGTCATGCTGAGGCCGGTGCCTATAACTCCGCTGTATGATGCGTTGACGTACAGGTTATCATTGGCGATGTCAACCCGCGTTGGCGTTGGCCTGTTTATATCATCCTGGTACAGGTCGAAATCGCTGTGGTCAAACGCAGCATACGCTTTGAATAGGCCGTTTTCAGTTTTGTAGCGATATACCGTTTCGCCCGAAAATGACTGGTAGGGCTTATTCCATTCCACATTTTGCGGGACAAGCCATTGGTACGGCTGTAAATTAATATACGCCGAATTAAAGCTTAGGGAGCTTTTTTCCCATTTTTGGGTATTACCCAGGCCGAGGCCTACGGTCATGAATGCAATGTCGGTTTGCTCCTGCACGGGTTCGTCAATGGTATTTAGCAGCAGCACGCTGGAAAGCGCCTCACCAAATTCAGCCGAGTAACCACCTGTTGAAAACGTCATCCCGCTGAAAAGAAATGGTGAAAAACGCCCACGGGTTGGCAGGTTGTTGGCCGTAGCACCGTACGGTTGCGCCACACGGATGCCATCGACATAGGTTTGTGTTTCATCACTTTCACCACCACGGACGAAAAGCCTGCCACTCTCCCCTACGGTTTGAGTTCCCGGCAAAGTATTGAGCGCCGCCACGATATCCCCGGCTGAACCGGCAGTTGTTACGATGTCGAGAGGTTTCAGTGCGCTGACCTTAGTATTATCGCCGGCGCTGAAGGTTCCGGCAGAAATTACCACGGCGTCGAGCGTGTTTACATTTTCACGCATCGTGAAATTTTGCGGCTTGTAGTTTTCGACAACTATGTTTTGGCGAAGGTCATCGTAAGCCAAAAATGTTATTACCAGTACCTGTACCCCTTTTTCAGAAGTTTCGAAAGTAAAGTTGCCATCAGCATCGGTTGTTGTGCCGTCATAGGTCCCCTTCAATAAAAACATTGGCGGCAGGCAGCGGCTGTCCGGCATTGTCAAGCACTTTTCCGGAAATTTTTGTCTGGGCCGAAATTGAAATTGTAAAAATGAAAAACAGTAACGTAAAAATTGGTTTCATGTCGGTTGGTTTTATGCCGCAAAGTTGCCTTATGCAAAACTGTTAACAAAAATATAAATACTGAACTGTCATTTCTTATGGATGAACTGAAATTGTGAAATTTTTAATGAAGCGAAATACCTATTAAAAAAACGTTAATTTAGCCGCTTATACTTTCCTCATGAAATCATTACATGCACTGCTGTTTTTTATCGCATTTTCATCTTTTGCCCAAATACGTTTTGAACCGGGCTATTACATAGATAACTCAGGAACCAGACATGATGTGCTTATCCGCAATGTTGGCTGGAAGAATAATCCCACTGCATTCGACTACAAAATAACCGAAACATCTGATTCACAGAATAATACTATTGCAAACACGAAGGAATTCAGCGTTGGCAGCGATACTTATAAACGTTTTGAAGTAAAAATAGACCGCTCAGGCAATAACACTGACAGGATGAGCGAATCGCCTGTAATTGATTGGAAAACAGAGACATTGCTCCTAAATATGCTGGCCGACGGAAAGTTGAGGCTATACCAATATGAAGACAATAACCTCATCAGGTATTTTTACAGCGAGGGAGAGCATACTAATGCTACACAGTTGATTTTCAGGGAATATAAGCAGGATGGCCGCATTATACCCAACAATGGTTTCCGCCAGCAGCTTTGCAGCCTGATGAAAGACAAATACGCTGACCCACAAAAGTTTAAAGACACCAAGTACACAAAAAGCGCTTTAATAAAGCTTTTTGAAGATTACAATGGTACGGCTCAGGCAGATACAAAAAGCAAAGGGAGCGGAAGTTTTCAGTTAAATGTTGCTGCAGGCGCCACGTTTTCATCATTATCATTATCAGCATTAAACTCAAGCTATACGCATGATTTTAATAGTAAGACAGGACTTCGGGCCGGGATACAGCTTGAATATATTTTTCCTTTCAACAGAAACAAATGGGCACTTTTGCTTGACCCCAACTATCAAAGCTACAGTGCTGAAAGTACAAAAGGCACCAACACCTTTAAAACTGATTACCAACGCATTGAACTGCCTGTGTTAGTGAGGCATTATTTTTTCATTTCAGAAAAATCGAGGCTTTTTATCAATGGTTCATACGCCATGAGTCTTGCATTGGGCGACTCAAACATTCAGCAGAATAGTTCAGTTCCTGTTGAAATCGGAAATAACAGTTCATGGGCTTTGGGAGCGGGATACAGCTATAATAAATTCAATCTCGAAGCGCGATATACTTTCAAGCACGGCATTACAAGTGAAAGTTTCTGGCTTACAGATTTCAGCTCGCTGCAGTTAATTCTCGCTTACAGGTTATTTTAACACCACGGATTTTCGGTCAGGCGATTGTTATGCTTAGCTTTGCAACATCCACCGAAAATTAGCTACATTGAAAATTACTTCACGCAGGAAATATACGTTTACCAAAACCGGTAAATTACTGATAGCAAGCATTGTAGTTGCCCTGTTTGCTGCTTTGCTGGCTGTATCGCTGAAGCACGTTACCGAAAAATATGAAGAACTATTTTATATCCGCTCGAAAATTAACAAGCTATACCTAGTTATTTTTCCAATTATTGGATTGTCAATGATCTACGTACTTCGGCAATACATTTTTAAAAATAAAGCAAATAAGGGAATTACTGAGGTTTTTGATAGCACCGAAACAGGCAAAAATCTGCCATCATACAAAATACCATCCCATTTTGTGAACGGGTTACTCACCGTTATTTTCGGCGGCAGCACGGGTATAGAAGTCTCGACTGTTGTCTCAACCGCAGCCATAGGCTCTTTGGCGCAGGAGAAGGAAAAAATCTTTCGCCAGCACAAAAAAGAACTGATATGCGCGGGCGTAACTGCCGGCATTACAGCGCTTTTCAACACGCCACTGGCAGGATTACTCTTTGCTTATGAGGTGATTTGCAGGAAACCGTCAAAGCTTTTCTTTTACACCAACATCCCTGCAGCAGCAGTGGCTTGGACATTTGTATTGGTGTTGGGAGAGCCGCCACTTTTTGCAATGAAAATACAAGGATGGCACCTGTATGCCCTACCCTATTTCGCGCTGCTTGGCGTTTTGGCGGGGCTACATTCCGTTTACCTTACGCGCTGCGTGATTTTTTGCAAAGCGCAATTTGCAAAATTTACATCACAGCACCACAAAATATTGCTTGGCGCAGTCATTATCAGCGCTTTATTACTTTTATTGCCACAGCTTTACGGTGATGGGTACCATGCAATAAAGCTAAACATACTCACAGCAAACAAGGCCGTACTTAGCGTTCCGCTTGTGGTTACACTTTTGGGTGTACTGGTGTTCAAACCATTAGCCACATCTATAACACTATCCGCAGGTGGTGATGGTGGCGTTTTTGCTCCGGCCATTTTCATTGGCGCATTTCTGGGTCTGTTTACCGCACTGGTGCTCAACACTGTTTTTCACATTGGCGTTATCCCGCTCAATTTCATGCTGATTGGCATGGGCGCTATGTTGAGTGCAAGCATACATGCCCCGTATACAGCGCTATTCCTGGCTTGCGGCCTAGTTAATGACTATACTCTGTTTGTGCCTGTATTAATTGCCTGCCTAATAGCAAAATACACAGCTAAAGCAGTCTGCCCATATACCGTTTATACCTTTAAAAGCAAAGTCTGATGCCAAGAAAAGCCATCCGCCGTACATACAGGCAAACGAGGTATGTGCTATATCGCGAAACGCTCATCAATAAAAAAGAGCATTTTTGGGCATTTATCGGGTCTTTTATTGGTCTTGGCATTATATCTTACCTGCAATATAATGCTTTCCCGCAGCATGATATGGTATTCCTGATAGGTTCTTTCGGGGCCTCGTGCGTATTGGTTTATGGTGTTATTGAAAGCCCGCTTGCGCAACCGCGTAATCTCGTTGGCGGACATGTAAACTCCGCTATCATAGGTGTTTCGGTACAAATGTTGCTGCCGGATTACACATGGATTGCGGCGCCTTTGGCAGTGTCACTATCTATAATAGTTATGCAGATAACAAAAACCCTGCACCCACCCGGCGGAGCAACAGCGCTCATAGCAGTTACAGGTTCTCCTGAAATTAAGGCACTTGGGTTTATGTACGTTGTGCATCCGGTTTTATCAGGTGCGATAATATTGCTTTGCACTGCGCTAATCTTCAATAATACAACATCTTACAGGCAATATCCAACGGCTGCCGTGCGCAAAAAATATGCAGCCATGTTCAGGTTCAGCAGAAAGTGATTATCTTTAGGTTTCAATCTGAAATCACTTAAATATGAAAAAACCTGATTACTACCTGCCGGTCGGTTGCGCAGGATGAATAAGCCTGTCTATATCCAAAATTCGGAAAATCCAAAACCTAAATTCTAAATTTAAAGTTTACCTTTGGAAACTCTAAAAAAAAATACAGTTATGGTTTATAAATTCAGGGTGATACTTGATGCAGAAGAAGATGTTTTCAGGGATATTGCCATACTAAGCACAGACAGCCTTGAAGACCTGCACAACGCGATCGTGAATGCGTTTGGGTTTGACGGCCTTGAGATAGCCTCATTCTACACATGTGATGATGAGTGGATTCAGGAAGACGAAATTCCGCTGTTTGATACTGGCGAGGATGATAAAACCAGCATGGCGGGGCACACCCTTGAGAGCCTTCTTGACCTTGACAGGACAAAGATTATATATGTATATGACTTCCTGAATATGTGGACGTTCTTCGTTGAACTTGCTGCCATAGAAGAGCCTGAAAGTGGTGCAAGTTACCCCGAGCTTTTGTTCTCTCACGGTGAAATGCCTGCCGAAGCGCCTGAAAAAGAATTTGGCAGTAATGATGACATGTTCGGCGATGATTTTGATGATGATTATGACGATGAAGACCTGGATATGTTTGACGATGACCATAACTTTGAGGACCTTGGTTTTGATGAACGAAACTGGAATTAGAAAAAGCACCCAAGCGGCTAAGCTTCTTAGCTATTGAGTAGCTTCCCTCAATGATATATATGAGTAACTTTAGAAATCTTATAGTTTGGCAAAAGGCAATGACGTTAGTTACTAATGTTTATCAAGCTACACAACACTTGCCACGCGAAGAATCTTTTGGCCTGACATCCCAGATTAGGCGTTCATCTATATCAATTCCCAGCAACATTGCAGAGGGTTATGGTAGAAATAGTGATACTGAATTATCCAGATTCCTTAATATTACTATCGGCTCCTTATTTGAATTACAAACTCAACTGGAAATAGCGTATAATATTGGTTACCTTAATCAGGAATTATTCAATAACTTATTTGATCAATCCCGCGAAGTTGAAATTATGTTGTCATCTTTAAATAAAAAAGTACGATCTAAAAACTAATGACTTACAATACAGCTAAGCAGCCCAGTAGCTTAGCAGCTTAGAAGCTATCTAAAAATGATAAACCTATTTAATACTCACGTTGAGAGTCTGTCTGTGCACCGAGTGGGCAACAAAAGCCGTAATGAGGCTATATTTTTATCTGAACAGCCGTATGCGCTTAATGACGAAATAACTCCGTTATTGAAGGAGTATTTTTTTAAGCCTTTTCGCGACAAAGAAGAAAATTATTACCAATTTGCACATGATGTACATCTGGACTACAATGATATGTACACCCTTGCTACCGAGATATTTGCCAACCCCGGAAGTGTTCATGAAGTATCTAAAAAGATAACCAAACACTTGTTTGAGCAGAGCAACCACCCCCATATTAAAAATGGCGAGGTGTATGTAGCTTACTTTACAAACCTGACTATTGACAATAATGCCGTTGATGCCGTTGGTATCTTCAAAAGCGAAATCAAGACAGATTTCCTTCAGTTTGAAGAAAAGGGCAGTAACCTTGAAATCCTTTTGCAGCAGGGCATTAACCTGAATAAGCTTGATAAAGGATGCCTTATATTCAATTATAAAAAAGAAGAAGGTTATAAGATACTGACGATTGACAGTAACCGCTACGATGCGCGCTACTGGCTTGAACATTTCCTTTCAGTTGACGCATTTCAGGATGAGAACTTTATTACAAAGAAGTACCTGAAATTCTGCCAGGACTTTGCTAAAGAAGTGGTGCTTCCGGCTGAAGACAAGAAGGAAGAGGTTATGTTCATGAACCGTTCTGTGAACTATTTTGCGAAGAACGATGAGTTTGAAGAAACGAAATTCCTCAATGATGTTCTGGACAACCCTGATCTTATTCCTGAATTTAAGAACTATAAGGCTGAAAAAGCGCCGAAATACAGTATTGAAGATGTAACTACCTTCCCTATTGCCAACGCTGCCGTGAGCGATGCGCGCAGAAAAATGAAAAACACCATACAGCTTGATACCAATGTACAGATAAAGCTTGATTTCATAAATCCTGAAAGCGCCGAGAAATTCATAGAAAAAGGCTGGGACGAAGAAAAACAAATGTATTATTATCTGGTTTATTTCAACAAAGAGCAGAAGAGTTAACTTCTTATTTGCAAGATATTTACACTGGGGAAACTTTACGTTTCCCTTTTTTTGTTGTTAAATGTATGGTAAACATACAAGCCCTACACGTATGTAAGCACTATTTCTCTTTATATTTAGAAAAAATTTCAACATTTCAGGGAACGGAAAAATGCGCGCAAATTTCAGTTTTGTATTGCTGTTACTGCTGTTGGCATTGCCCTGTCATGCACAGGAAAAGCCTGTGGAACAACAGCCGGACAGCATACGGCTTAAGCGTGACAAAATGTACAAAAACCTTGAGAACTACTCAAAGCGCAGGAAGTTTACAAAATTTGTGCATAAACTCATATTCAGGCCGGTAAAAGAAAAAGAGCCTGCAAAAACCCGTAAAATAACCAAGAGAAAAACCCCTGAATTACAAAATACTTATGAAAGATACCAGGGCAAAATTGTACGCCGTATCCGCGTAGAGACCCTTGACCCGTTCGGCTATTCTGTAAACGATACTACCAAACATGCCGATAACTGGCTGGAACGTTTTGGTAATGGCATCCATTTAAAGACTAAAGAGCTTACCATAAAAAACCTATTGCTCTTTAAACGTAATGAGCCTTTGGATTCACTACTGGTAAAAGATTCTGAACGATTAATACGAAGCCAGCGCTACGTGCGCCGCGTTGCTATACAGCCGCAACGAGTTGAAACAAGTAAAGATTCCGTTGATATATACATCCGGGTGCTTGACTCATGGAGCCTTACACCTAACGGCTCGGCATCGGGCAGCGGCACGTCAATCGAGCTTACCGAACGCAACTTTTTAGGCTTGGGGCATGAATGGCGAAATGATTTCGATAAGCGATTTAACACCGGTAAAACAGAATATCTTACCACGTACAGGGTGCCTAATATTATGAATACGTATATAAATGGCACTGTACGCTACCAATTGTGGGAATTTGATAATTCACTAAAAAGCATAGGTTTTGACCGTGACTTCTTTTCGGCATATACCAAATGGGCCGGCGGTATTTATTTTGAAGAACATTTTATAAAAGATTCATTGCCTGATGCCGATGGTATAAGAGCAATCCAGAACTTTAAATCTACCGCACAAGATTACTGGGCAGGGTACTCATTCAAGATTTATGAAGGAGACAGCGAAGAAGAACGTACAACCAATCTGGTTACAACGGCACGATACTTTAACCGCAAATACAGCGAAAGGCCGTTGCCGGCTTATGATACAATCAATTTTTTTAGCAATGAAAAGTTATATTTAGCAAGCGTTGGTCTTACCTCACGGAAGTTCGTTCAGGATAAATTCCTGTTTAATTATGATATTGTAGAAGATATCCCGATTGGTAAGGTATACTCTCTTACAAGTGGCATACAAGACAAAAACGGAGAGCGGCGTATTTATTTCGGGGGGAGATATGCATTTGGTAACCTTTATAAATGGGGTTATTTCAGCACCAATTTTGAGCTGGGTTCTTACTTTTATAAAGATCGTACAGATCAGACTGCACTACGCCTTGAAGGACTTTACTTTACTAACATAAAAAACTGGGGAAGCTGGCGTTTCAGGCATTTTATAAAACCTGTTATAGTAATGGGCGACAAACGCCTGGCAACCGAAGCCGACTTGCTTAACATTAATGGCGAAAACGGCATTACCGGTTTTGACAGCCGCTCATTACTAGGCACAAAAAGGTATTGCTTACGCTTCAAACACAGTCTTATTCTCCTTGGAATTTATTCGGTTTCCGCCTCAACCCATTTATAAGCTACACTATGGGGGTTATCGGCGATGAGCAGGTAAAACTTTGGGAAAGTAAGGTATATTCTAAAATTGGCCTGGGAGTACTCATATACAATGACTACCTGGTTTTCAATGCATTTCAGTTTTCGCTGGCATTTTACCCATCCATGCCGGGGTCTGGTGAAGATATCTTCCGCACCAACAGCTTTAAAAATAATGACATCCGCCTGCCCGATTACCAGGTAGGTAAACCTATGCAGGTGCTGTATCAATAGCAAAATTTTGCTTTTCTTAACACATTGCGGTAACAAACGTGTAACTTGGTCGTCATAACTATAACAACCAATACAATTACATTTTGGAAACCATATTATCAATAAGTAACCTTGACAAAAAATTCGGTAAGGTTCATGCGGTAAACAACGTTTCTTTCGAAATTAAGAAAGGCAACGTTTACGGCATTCTCGGCCCAAATGGCAGCGGTAAATCAACCACGCTGGGTATCATCTTGAACGTAGTAAACAAAACATCCGGCAGTTACAGCTGGTTTGGCGGTAAAATGGACACGCATGAGTCGCTTAAAAAAGTAGGCGCAATTATTGAGCGCCCAAACTTTTACCCTTACATGACAGCAGAACAGAACCTGAAGCTTGTTTGCAAAATTAAGGGCACACCCTACAGTAATGTTGAAGAAAAGCTTAAGCTCGTAAAGCTGTATGAGCGTAAGGACAGTAAGTTCCGTACATTTTCATTAGGTATGAAGCAGCGCCTTGCGATAGCTTCTGCCCTGTTGAACAATCCGGAAATTCTTATCCTCGATGAGCCTACCAACGGGCTGGACCCGCAGGGTATACATCAGATACGAGAGATAATACGTGACATTGCTGCAACGGGTACCACAATCCTTTTGGCATCACACCTTCTTGATGAAGTGGAGAAAGTATGCAGCCACGTAGTGGTATTGCAAAAAGGGGTGGTGCTGTACACAGGTACGGTTAAGGGAATGCTTTCAACAGAAGGTTTCTTTGAACTTTCAGCTACAGATAATTTTGAGCTGAAACGCGTTATGGAACAGCATCCGGCAGTAGAAAAGATTGAAGTTGCTGAAGACAAACTTGTTGTATACACCAACCAGCCGCTGGAACCCGGCGAGCTAAACCGCTACCTATTCAGCTATGGCGTTTGCCTTGAGCATCTGGTAAAACGCACAAACAGCCTTGAAGAGCAATTCCTGCAATTAACCGGTAAACAAACACAAAACTAACAATTACAATGAAACGTCTTTTATCAATAGAGTTCAGCAAACTGTGGGGTAACCGTGCAGCGCGTGTACTCATTCTTGCCTACTTCATATTACTTTCTTTTATAGCCTTGCTGGCATCAGTCAACTTTAAAATCATTGGGATAGATTTTCGCCTGGCAGACCAGGGTATTTTCAATTTCCCGTACATCTGGCATTTCAACACCTGGATTGCCGCTTTCCTTAAGTTCTTCCTCGCCATTGTAATTGTTTCAATGATGGCCAATGAATATACTTACGGCACGCTAAAGCAAAACCTTATTGATGGCCTTAGCAAAAAAGAGTTTATATTCTCTAAGTTTATTACAGTTGTTGTTTTCGCCGCATTTTCAGCGATATTCATGTTTTTCCTTACGCTGATATTGGGCTATAGCTTTTCATCATATACCGAAACATCTATAGTATTTACAGATATTGTATACATATTTGCCTACTTCCTGAAGCTGGTGGCATTCTTCTCTTTCTGCCTTTTTGCAGGCGTGCTGGTAAAGCGCTCAGCCTTTGCTCTTGGTTTTGTACTTGTATGGTGGATTGCCGAAGGTATTATTTTCCTTGTACTGCGTTGGAAAATTATTAAAGACGGCGCGATTACAGACAACATCATGCAGTTCTTCCCGCTTGACGCTATGGCAAACCTTATAAAAGAACCTTTTACACGATTTGAAACTGTACGGGCTCTTGAAATGGCAAATGGCACGGTAAGTATTAAGGACTACGGAGTGCATTGGTACAGCGTACTTATAGTAATAATATGGACATTAATATTTATCTTAACATCTTACCGTATAGTAAAAAAGCGCGACTTGTAGTATCTTTGCAGGCGCTATGAATAAAGGCTTATGCTACCATATAATTATTTTATTGTTATTTCTTGTAAATAGTGCATGGGCACAATCTATTCAGGTAAATGACAACTATACCGCACAGCAGCTTGTAGACGCGCTCGTTTCAGGCGGCTGTGCGCAAGTTTCAAATATTACAGTAAATGGCTGGTCTGGCAGTTCGGGCGGCCCAAGTTTTGGCTACTTTACGGCAAACGGCTCAGGGTTTCCTTTCCAGAACGGTATTGTGCTTAGCACCGGCTATGCAGCAAGTGCTCCCGGCCCGAACAGTTCATTGCTGAGTGAGGGCGGTGCGGGCTGGAATGGCGATGCCGACCTTGAAGCAGCAATAAGTGTTAGCGGAACAGTGAATGCCACTGTTCTTGAGTTTGATTTTGTGCCATATACATCATCAATCAGTTTTGATTATATTTTTGCATCAGAGCAGTACCTTACAAGCATCAACTCGCAAAACCAATGCAATTATACCGATGGCTTTGCTTTTTTGCTTAAGGAAGCAGGCAGCAGTAGCCCTTATCAGAACCTTGCAGTAATACCCGGTACAAACATACCGGTAAAGGTTAACACCGTTCGCGGACAAGGTGTTTGCCCCGCCGCAAATCAGCAGTATTTTGACCAATTTAACCCTGTAAATTCGCCTATCAACTTTAATGGGCAAACTGTGATACTTACAGCACAGGCTACTGTAACACCGGGTACCACATATCACATAAAGCTTGTAGTTGCAGACCAGGGTAACGGACTATATGATTCGGCTATATTTCTTGGTGGTGGCAGTTTTAGCTCTGTAACCAACCTTGGCCCCGACAGGCTCATTGCGACAGGTAATGCATTATGCCAGGGCGAAAACCTGCCATTAGATGCAACTGTACCTGTGCCAGGCGCTACTTATAAATGGTTACGCAACGGCGGGCAGGTGGCCACGACTCCTACCTACACGATTACGCAACCCGGTGATTATGAAGTTGAAATTGTGCTGGCTCCGGGTTGTACCGGGGGAGACAAAATAAAAGTGGAATATAATCCCGCCGTACCCGCAGGTACTTACACTTTGCTGCAATGCGACGATAATAATGATGGCCTTACGCTCTACAACCTCAACCAGGTGGGTGTAGTAGCTGTTAATGGCAGCCCTAATCTTGCCACTACTTATTATCTTTCTGCGGCTGATGCGGCAACATCTTTAAACTCCCTAAATCCGAATGCGCCATTTGCCAACACGGCTCCTAATCAAAACATATATGTACGGCTCGAAAACCAGTCCGGGTGTTATGGCATTGCAACAGTAACGCTATCTACATCAAATAATACTGTAAGCAACCCGCAGCCTCTTGAAGAATGTGATGTTGTTGGCCCTGAAGATGGCTTTACTGAATTTGATTTAACCCAAAGAAATACACAGATACTGGCAGGGCTTCCTGCAGGGCTGCAACTAAAATATTATACAAGCTATGATGATGCCCTGGCTGAAACCAATGCAATAGCAAACCCGGCAGCTTTTACTAATACCACTGCTAACAACCAGAATGTGTATGCCAGGATTTACAGCGCAGCTGACTGCTACGGTATAGCAACCTTGCAGCTAAATGTATTTACCTTTGGAGGTACCTTGCAGGATGAATCCGCTATACTCTGTACTGGTACGCCGTCTATTACGCTCACAGCACCTGCAGGATATTATAATTACCAGTGGAGCACCACTCCGCCAACACCTGGGCAGTCACTTACTGTAACTACGCCGGGAACATATACGGTATCACTTGAAAATGCCAATGGCTGCGTTGGTACAAAAACATATAATGTTTCTGCTTCGGGCGCAGCAACAGGTGCAGATATTGAAGTAAACGAATTTGCAGGTAATAATAATTCTATCACTGTACTACCACAGGGCAGTGGCAACTATGAGTATTCTTTGGATGGAATTACTTACCAGGCTGACAATTACTTTAATAGATTGGCAGCAGGAGAATACACCATCTTTATACGAGATATAAACGGGTGCGGCCCTCCATATAAAACAACTGCGTACATTTTAGATTATCCAAAGTTCTTTACCCCGAACGGAGACGGTGTTAACGATTACTGGCGCATACCACTGATGAATTTCCAGCCAAATATTGATATTAAAATCTTTGACAGATATGGAAAGCTCATAACAGGCTTCCGCGGAAATTCTTTAGGCTGGGATGGCAAGCTGAACGGAAGCCCTCTTCCGGCAACTGACTATTGGTTTGTAATTCAGTTGCCTAACGGAAGAATTATCAAAGGACACTTCGCTTTATTAAGATAAATTTAATACTTTTATGAAAAAATTGCGCCGTGAAGTATTTCGCAGCCATATTGCTATTGCTATATACCAGCTTTAAGTCCGCTGCACAGAATGATTGTGCGGATGCAATAACCGTATGCGGCAGCATGAACTACACCGGCCTGCATGCTACAGGTTTCGGAGTACAGGAACTTAATCCTAACAATCCCTGTCACAGCTTCGAGAATAACAGCATATGGTTTAAATTAAAGATAAAAGACGGCGGCACGCTTGGTTTTATCCTGACACCCGAAAGCACTGATATTTTTGTGGATTACGATTTCTGGATATTCGGGCCTAACAGAAGCTGCGGAAATCTCGGGGCGCCAATACGGTGCAGCACTACCAACCCCTTTACTTCAGGCGGTACCGATAACCTTACGGGTATGAATGCCACAGAGCTTGATAATCACGAAGGCCCCAACCATCTTGGCAACCAGTTTATCAAACAAATGGATGTGCTTGCAGGTGAAGAATATTACCTTATTGTAGACCGCCCGCATGGCGATGCCAATTTTTCAATTCAATGGACAGGAACTGCCACTTTTTTTGATGCGCCATATTTTGACAACCCGCTGAATATTTCGCTTGATATGGGTGTGTGCGATACAGACGGGCAAACTGATGGCCATTTTTTGTATGACCTTACAGTACACCGCACTATGCTAATTGGCCCGCAAACCGATGTTGCACTCACTTACCACCTTGATAGTGGCGATGCCATTACCGGTGATAACCCTATCTCTAATCCTGAAGCTTATACAACTATCGCCGACCCGCAAATTATACACATGCGGATGACCAATACCATAACCGGCTGTTATGAAATACAAACGTTTGTTGTTGATACGGGCCGCCCTGATTTTGAAAACCCTCAGCCTATCGACTTGAATTTGCATGCCTGTGATGATGACGGGGTGATAGACCAAAAACATGTTTTTGACCTCGCACAGCATGAGGCTGTATTTTTAGGCAACCGCCCTACGGTGAGTGTTAAATATTATGAAAATCAGGCAAACGCATATGCACAAACCAATCCTATCACAGTTACATCACCATATATAAATACAACCAATCCACAGACATTTTATATCCGCCTTGACGATTCTGCTACAGGATGTTACAATGTTCAGCCATTTACTATAGAGGTTCATCCGCTACCTTTATTCAATAATCCCGACAACATCTCACTTGACTTAAAAATCTGCGACCAGGACGGTATAGCTGACGGAATTACAAATTTTGACCTTACAGAACATTGGGTGTTGCTTACAGGCGGAGATTTTAATCTCTTCATTAAATACTATAAAACCTTAGGCGATGCAATTGGTGATGCCAATGAGATAAGCAACCCCTTTTGGTACGAGAATTCAATGCAGTCTGAGACCATATACATGCGACTGGAAAATACCCAGACAGGCTGCTATAGCATCAGCAGCTTTAATGTAGATATTATTCTCCCTCCTGTCTATAACAATCCACAAAACCTGCCGCTTAATCTTCAAGCCTGTGATAACGGCAGTTTTGAAGGTGTAGCCACTTTTAACCTTACAACACATGCAGCCATGCTTATTAATAGCAGGCCCAACCACGTTATAAAATATTATCGTGAAAACTGGGAGGCTATGTGGGATTTAAACGCGCTACCGAATCCGGCTGCATATACTAATACATCAAATCCGCAAATGCTTTATATGCGTCTTGAAAATACAGTTACAGGTTGCTACAGCCTGCTTCCGTTTATGGTCACAGCCATACCGGCGCCTGTATTTAACAATCCGCAGAATATTTCACTCAACTTAATGGCGTGTGACGATGATGGTCTTGTAGATGGCCGGCACCTGTTTGACCTAACCCAGCATGAAACGATGCTGAAAGGAAGCCAGCCAAACGTTATCATCACCTACCATACTACAAGTACCGATGCAGAATCTGGTACAGCCAACATTGTAAATCCGGCCAATTACCTCAGTCTGGCAAGCCCGCAAACCATTTACGTTAGGATTGGAGATACTGTGACAGGATGTTATAGGACAAGCAGTTTTACTCTCACTGTAAACCCTTTGCCACAATTCAGCAACCCGCAAAATCTTGATATAAACCTCACAGAGTGTGACCAAAGTGGAAACAGTAATGGCACTGCGGTTTTTAACCTTACTACACATAACCAAATGCTAACCACACGGCTGGCAGGCAAAATAATTACCTATCATACCGCACAAAGTGATGCGGAAGCAGGTACAAATGCCATCGCAAACCCTCCGGCATATACAAATGTTGCCAACCCGCAAATCATTTACATGCGGCTTACAGACACTGCTACAGGCTGCCATAATACAAGTAGTTTTACCCTGAATGTAATACTGCCGCCTGTGTTTAACAATCCGCTTAATGTAAACCTCGACCTGGAAACTTGTGATGATGCTACGGCAGATGGTCTGGCACAGTTTGATTTGACGGTTCATCAGGCAATGCTGGTTGGCGGGCAGGCAGGTACAATACTTAGCTACCATACTTCACTACAGGATGCAAATTCAGGTACAAACGCGATCGTTATTCCGTCATTGTTTACAAACACTCAGAATCCGCAAACGGTTTATATGCGTATTGAACATGCTGCTACAGGTTGTTATAGCACAGAGCAGTTTAATTTAACGGTTAATCCACTTCCTGTATTCAACAATCCCCAAAACATCAACATTAATCTTGAGGAGTGTGATGCCGATACAACTGATGACCAATCTTACATTTTCAACCTCAATAAGCATGTAAATATGCTAAAAGGTAGCCAGAATGTAAATGTGAGTTTCCATACAACTCAACCAGATGCAGTATCCGGAAGTAATGCCATCTTAAATTCATCAGCTTTCCGTAATACTGTTAACCCGCAGACAATATATATCAGGTTTACAAATCCTGTTATCGGTTGCAGTGCTATGCAGCCTTTTACGGTAACAGTAACAGAACTTCTTGATGCGGGCGAGCCAGATGACCTCTACCTTTGTGATGAGAATGAAACCGGGTATAATGTTTTCAATCTATCTCAAAATGATGCTGCCATGAAAAACGGGCAGACCAGTACAACCGTGAGCTATTACCTTACCGAGGCAAATGCAAATAACAGGGTAAACCGGTTGCCGACCATATACCAAAACAGCCAGCCCTATACACCGCAAACCATTTGGGCACGGCTTGATAACGTTGGCGGATGCTGGGGGCACGACATTAAATCTTTTACACTAAATATCTTGGAATTACCTGATATTGAGGTTACATTTACTGTCAGTGATTTCACGTTTGACCAAAATTCAATTACTGTAAATATCTCCAATCCTGAAAACTACATGTACTCACTTGATGGGGAAAACTATCAGGAGAGCCCTATGTTTACTGATTTGAAAGCAGGGTTATACAGGGTATATATCCGTTCATTAAACCAATGCAAAACTATAGATAAAGAGGTTGTGGTACTAAATTACCCCAAATTCTTTTCACCAAACCATGACGGGCACAATGATACCTGGCATATACCGTTTATATCTCGCTTCCCTAAGTCAAAAATTTACATCTTTGACAGATACGGTAAGCTTATTACAGGTTATAACGGTATGCACGCCGGCTGGGACGGAACTTATAACGGCAACCGCCTGCCTGCCACAGATTACTGGTTTGTGCTGGAACTTGAAGATGGCCGGACAATAAAAAGCCATTTCTCGTTAATTCGATAAGCCATAAATTTAAGCTATGAAAAAATTCTCCATAATATTGCTTCTGCTTTTTTCGATTCCTGTTTTTGCTCAGGGAGAAGCGAACAACTGGTACTTTGGCAACAGAGCCGGAATAAAGTTTAATGATGATGGAAGTGTATCGCTCCTGGATGACAGCAGGATGGATACTAATGAAGGTTGTGCAAGTATAAGCGATGCCAATGGGAATTTATTATTTTATACTGACGGACGGAATGTTTGGCGCAAAAACGGTACTAAGATGCCTAACGCAAACTATCCCATAAACGGCCTTATGGGCGACCCGTCAAGCACACAATCGGGAATCATAGTTCCTAAAAAAGGTGACCCTAACATATACTACATTTTTACGGTAGATGAACCACATCATATAAATGCCTCTGTTTATCCCAACCAATATACCGGCTCTTATTCAAATGCAATAGGAGATGCCGTACCGCAGGCCGATGACGGTTTTAATAATGGCTTTAATTATTCTATAGTGGATTTGTCTGCAGCCGGAGGATTGGGGGATGTGGTTACTCGAAATGTACATCTTCAAACATATAATCCGTTAGATGCAGAAGAAATAAAATATAAATGCTCTGAAAAAATTACTGCTGTGAAAACCGCAGATGGCAGCGGCTTTTGGGTAATAACACATTTTGTAGATAATTTTTACGCTTTTAAGGTAGATGCTACAGGAGTAAACGTTACACCTGTAATAACCAATATTATCCCGCTTATACCAACTTCCGGCTACAGGCGCAATTCTATAGGATACCTTAAGGCATCACCTGATGGCAAGAAAATTGCAATAGCACACAACCAGATAGGCAGCATTACCGGTGGAACAGAAGCAAATGGCGTTGTATACGTTTATGATTTTGATGCTGCAACAGGAGTGGTTTCAAACCCTGTCAAAGTAAGTGATAATGCAACACCTTATGGCATCGAATTTTCACGTGAGGTAAAAAAGTTATATGTGTCTTACAGTAATGGCGGATTATTTAATGGAGTTTGGCAATATAATTTATTGGCGCCGGATATTTCAGCATCCGGTATACAGGTAGGTTTTGTGGGTGTTAATCAGTCAGGTGCATTACAATTGGGGCCAAATGGTAAAATCTATAAATCTATTCTGAGTGGCACTGCACTTGATGTTATAGAACAGCCTGAGGAAGATGGTACAAATTGTCTTTACATAAATGCAGGGCAGCCTGTAGGAGGGCCACCGGGAAAACAAACTTTGTTTGGCCTTCCTCCATTTATAACGTCTTTATTTTCGGCTAAAATTATTGCAACCAACACCTGCCTGGGCCAGACAACCGCTCTTGAGCTAGATGCTACCGGAGCGTTTGACAGTGTGGTATGGGATTTTGATGATAGTACCCCAACATCAACAGCTACAAGGCCCCAGCATACATTTACAGCAGCAGGCACATATAATGTTACTGCCACAATAACTAAAGATGGTGAAACAACAGTTATTACAACGCCTATAACTATTTCTGTTGTGCCTGTAGCTAATATTGCGCCACAAATAACACTATGTGATTTAGACAATAATGGCAGTGAAAGTTTTGATTTATCAGCAAATACCCCCGCAATACTCGGCACGCAAAGCGCTGCAGATTTTGATGTGAAGTTTTACTCATCACAAGCTAACGCAGATACTGACACTGCCCCGCTTAACGCTACGGCATATTTAAATATTCTGCCTACAGAAACCATTTTTGCGCGTATTAGCAATAAAGCTAACTCAAAGTGTTATGCCACAACATCATTTACCATTGTGTTATCACAATCTCCTGCGGCTGGTCCGCAAACAGTAAATACCTGTGACGACGCGGTAGATGGAGATGATACCAACGGGCAGGCAGTGACAAACCTGAACACTGTAACCCAACAGATTTTACAGGGCAATACTCAGTTTAGTGTTCAATATTATGCCACAGTCAGTGATGCTGTGGTGCCACAAAACCCGCTCCCCCCACAATTTTATAACACTACACCAAACCAGCAAATTATACATGCGCGTATAACAAATATAAGCACACCTATATGCTTCAACATAGTGCCCGTCACCATTAATGTTGCTCCATTGCCTGTAGTGGCAGGCCCTGCTACATTAGTGCAGTGCGATTTGGGTGTTGCTCCCGATGGCATTACGCAGTTTAACCTGGCACAGGCAAATGCACAGCTTACAGGTGGCACAGCGGGACTAACTGTACGTTATTTTGATTCGGCTGTTAGTGCGCAGTCGGGCACAGGCGAAATCACAGGTTTGTACACCAATACTTCAAATCCCCAGGTAATTACTGCACGTGTAGAAAATATACAAACCGATTGTTACCGCCTGGCACCCGTTACGCTTCAGGTGAATTTTTCGCCGGCGCCTATGGTTACCATTGAAGAATGTGATAATGACAGCAACGGTACAGATGGGATCACTCAGTTTAACCTAAATGATGCAGGCGTTGCTACAGGAACTAACACTGTTGCTTATTATCTTAATGAGAATGATGCGCTGGCTGAACAGAATGCCTTACAGGCTTCTTATATAAACACTACCAATAATCAAATTGTATATGCCCGTATTGAAAACAACAATGCGTGTGTGGCCATACAGCAGATAAAGCTTGTGGCGCGACGGCTGCCTGATATTGATACAACTGGCGAAGGCGTTGTATGCCTTAACAGGATAACTCCAATAACGCTTACCTCAGGGTTGCAGGGCAGTACAAGCGGCTTCTCTTTTTTATGGAGCACCCTTGAAAATACACCAACAATACAAGTAACCCAGCCCGGCATTTACACAGTTGTTGTAACTGACATTAGCAATGCTGCCGGCTGTAGCCGCACACGTACAATTACAGTATCGGCAAGCGATATTGCCAAAATCACAGATGTTGAGATACTCGATCTTCGTGATAATAATGTAGTGACTGTTTATGCTGAACCAAACAATCCTGTTACCACCACTTACCTGTACAGCATTGATGCACCAAATGGGCCCTACCAGGCCAGTAATGTATTTGAGAATGTTACCGCTGGTTTCCATACAGTGTATGTGTATGATGACCAGGGTTGCGGCGTGGTGCATAAAGATATCACGGTGCTCGCAGTGCCTAAATTTTTCACCCCAAATGCTGATGGTGTAAACGATACCTGGAACATCATTGGCGTGAACGCGCTATTTTACAAAAACAGCAAAATATATGTGTTTGACCGTTTTGGCAAACTGCTGGCTGATGTAAATCCGAGAGGTGAAGGATGGGATGGATTTTATGACGGGCGTAAATTACCTGCAACCGACTACTGGTATGTTGTACAGCTTGATGATGGCCGGACTGTAAAAGGGCATTTCTCGTTATTGCGTTAAACACTTTTCTTCAGGTTTGGCAGGAAGTAAGCGATTATACCAATAAGGGGAAGATAAGCGCAGATATGGTATACATACTCAATGCCGGTGTGGTCGGCAAGGTTACCAAGGAGGGCAGACCCAAGCCCGCCCATGCCAAATGCAAATCCGTAAAATAAACCGGAGACCATACCGAGTTTTTTCGGAAGCAATTCCTGTGCATACACCAGAATGGCAGGGAATGCGGAAGACATTATAGTACCGATGATTATTGACAGCACCGTTGTCCAGAAAAGGTCTGCATACGGGAGCATCAGCGTAAAAGGAGCTGCGCCCAGTACAGAAAACCATATTACATACTTCCGCCCGAACTTATCACCTAACGGACCACCAAGCAGTGTACCTGCGGCTACCGACAGCAGGAAAAGAAACAGGTGAAACTGCGCATCGGCTACAGAGAGACTGAACTTTTCTATCAGGTAAAAAGTAAAATAGCTTGATATGCTTGCAATGTAGAAGTACTTGGAAAATATAAGCACAAGCAATATTATCACAGAAATTACAACCCGTGTTTGTGAAAGGTTCGGTAGGTTTTCCAACACGATTTTCTTTTTTGCAGCAAGGTTCAGGTGGTTTTGATACCAGCGGGCAATATAACTTAATACAATTATTGCAAGCATTGCCGCCGCGACAAACCATATAATATGCTGCTGGCCATTGGGTACTACAATCCAGGCTACAAGCAGCGGCCCTATTGCCGTACCTGTGTTCCCTCCTATCTGGAATATGGATTGGGCAAGCCCGCGCTTACCGCCGGATGCCAGATAGGAAACCCGTGATGCTTCCGGATGGAAAATCGACGAACCTATACCGACCAATATTACCGAAAGTAAAATTATGTGAAATGATGATGCATAGCTTAACAGGATAATTCCTGATGCAGTAAAGCACATGCCTACCAACTGTGAGTAAGGCTTCGGGTGCTTATCGGTATAAAAACCAACAAACGGTTGCAATATAGAGGCCGCCATTTGGTAGGAGAATGTAATTAGGCCTACCTGAGTGAAAGTAAGCGCATATTTATCCTTTAAAATTGGGTATGCCGCCGGTATTACTGCTTGTAGCAAATCATTAAGCAAATGCCCGAAACTAATGGCGAAGAGTATTGAATATACTGTTTTTTGTGTAAGTTCTTTGTGATTGTCTTTATCTGAAGATGTGTAGGTCATTTTAATTAAAGAAGATTTACGATATAATACCAAAAGGCAACGGTGATAAACGAAAGCGGTATGCCCACTCCTATCATCATACCGGCAAGGCGGGGTTTGAGTCCGTGGCTGGCAGCGAGTATGGCTGCTGTTATCATCGGTGCCATGGCTGATTCTACCACCGAAACATCAATCATAAGCCCATCACCTTTCAATATAATTTTATAGAGCAATGCGAAGAACGCGGGCATTATCATAAGCTTAAAAAACAGCCCTGTCGCGAGGAATTTATAGTGTTTGCTTTTTGGATCTATTTTCAGTTGCATGCCTACTGCCACGAGTGCCACAGGTGTGACTGTACTGCCAAGTCTTTGGAATACTAAATCAACATCTTCTATAAAATCATACCCGGCAACGTTCATCATCAGCCCAATAAAGAAAGCCACAAACGGGGGGAAGAAAATTATCTTCCGGATGATGGCACTCCCTCCTACCGCACCTTTGCTGTAGGCAGCAGCCACAACAATACCGAGTGTCGCCATCACGACAAACGTGCCGGGCTGGTCAACAATTATAGCCGTTTCAAGCCCGGCCTTGCCATAAAGCGCTTCGATTATAGGGAACCCAACGAATGATGTATTGCCGAGCCCACCTGTTAAAATAAGGCAGCCAGTAAGTTTTCTTGGCCAGTTGAAGATTTTACCCAATCCGGCAAAAAATGCGAATGACAGGGCAAAGCTTATCCATGATACACCCAGCGGGTACAGCAGCGAGGAATTGATAGCAATTTTTGGGATATAGTACAGCGCCAGCCCCGGCAGCGATATGTGGATGACAAACTGGTTAAGTGCAGTATGTGAATTAGGCGGGAATGCTTTTACCCTTTGAGCTGCTACTCCGGCAAGCATACATATAAATATGAGAATGATGGAATCCACGGGTGCAAAGGTAAGCCGAAAACAGTTTCAGTTTAAAGTTTCAGGTTTAAAGTTACTTACTCCTGTTTTAGACATCCCGTAGTACGGACACCCCCTCATGAAGAGGGGAATTAGCTTACTTTATTTCAACCTTTCCAAAACACCTTTACGTTTTACGATGTTTTTATAATCCCACTGTATGTCGCGTGACTTTTCAAGCCACCGGTGTAAGTCGGCGATGATGACTTCACCAACGGAATTGTAAAAAATTGAAGCATCTTTAAATTTTTCGCCTATAATATTCAGGCTCGGTTCGTTAAAGTCCTTACCGCTCCAAAACATCAGGCGCAATCCTTTCTTTTGTTTGCTGTAGCCCACTATTGGGTTACCATCCAGAAACCAAACGGGGTGGCCGTGCCATACCTTATTTTCAGCTTCGGGAAGTTGCGTCGTGATTTCTTTTGCAAGCAATTCGCAAATAGCTTTGTCGTCTGCCATTTGCGAATGATTGTAATTTATGATGTCTGCTGAAATCTCCATAGCTTACTTATTTAGCGTTAGCAACAATTCATCAAGTTGGTTAAGGCCGACAGTAAAGCCTTCTTTAAAGCCCATCGCAATATTCTGTTCCAGGTCTTCAAGGCTGTCAAATGTTTTGGTAACAGTTACGGTTGTAACGTCGCCTGTACCCTTGAATGCATTTTCCCACATTCCTTCAGGGAAATCGTTATTTACGGTACCATTCTCGTCAGTGAAAGCAACTTTCGCAGAGAATAATTCTTCCGGCAAAATTTTCATAAATGTTGACTTGGCGTAGTGCCTTTGGCCCTCTGGGTCCCACCATCGCATATAGCCAGTACCCACCTTCCGTAAAATCCATGGATTTTGTTTCGGCTCTCCATGGCTGCGGGCCCCACCATTGGTCGAGTAGTTCCGGGGTTGTCCACGCCTTCCATACCAATGCAACGCCGGCAGCAAATTCGCGGGTTATGATAATTGTTTTGTTCTCCTTATTTACATTAAAATCAAATAAAAGGTCATTTTTCATGGTTGTTGGTTTTTATGGTTGATAATAAGTCGTCAAACTGATTGAAGCGCGTTTCCCAAATCTTTCGGAACTGCTCGAGCCATTGATCAATTTGTTTCATTTTCTCAATCTGTAGCGAATAGTATATCTCCCTGCCCTGCTGCTTTTGCGTAACCAGTTCACATTCAGCCAGTATGCGCAGGTGTTTTGATACCGCCTGTCTTGTTGTGTCAAAATGTTCAGCTATAGCGTTGGGTGTCATCGCTTGTGTGGCTATGAGCAATATTATAGCCCTTCTTGTCGGATCTGCCACCGCCTGAAATATGTCACGTCTTGTTTCCATAATATGCAATCATATAGTTGCAAATATATAAGAAATTATTTGGTTGCGCAAATAAATTTATGATTTTAGATTATGTTAAACCCACATAGCCCTTGAGTCGTAATGGAAAACCTGATTTTCATACTACCTTAATCACACTTCTCTTTGCCTGTCTTCTTTTAAAACCCTATTTTTACGGATACAATATTACCTCCCGTGGAAAACGAGAATCATCATAAATCTGCACTGCAAGAACGTGACGGTGTGCAGCAGCCCGAAAATATCAGTAACGAGTCATTTAATCATATTGTTGAGCTTCGACGTAAACAGCCATCTGCGCAGGAGCTTATTGACGGCATACTGAAACATGACCGTGCCGCACTTAGCCGTGCCATTACCCTTGTGGAAAGTGACAATCCTACACACTTGGACAAGGCTTCGGCGGTTATAAATGCCTGCCTGGCGCATGCTAATAACAGCGTGCGCATAGGTATTACCGGCGTACCAGGTGTTGGCAAGAGCACTTTTATAGAGGCTTTCGGGAAGCATCTTACACACCTGGACAGAAAGGTTGCTGTGCTGGCTGTTGACCCGAGCAGTTCACTCTCACACGGCAGCATATTGGGCGACAAAACCCGCATGGAAGAACTGGTGAAAGATGAAAACGCCTATATACGCCCTTCAGCATCAGGCGATACACTTGGCGGCGTGGCGCGAAAAACCCGTGAGGCTATTATTCTTTGTGAGGCTGCGGGTTATGATACCATTATAATTGAAACTGTCGGTGTCGGCCAAAGCGAAACGGCTGTGCATGGTATGACAGACTTTTTCCTCTTGCTTAAGATTGCCGGAGCAGGTGACGAACTACAGGGTATTAAACGCGGCATTATGGAGATGGCCGACCTGATCGTAATCAATAAGGCCGACGGCGACAATATTAAAAAAGCGAAACTGGCCAAAACGGAATTTAACCGAGCACTGCATCTTTTTCCACCCAAAGCATCAGGCTGGCAGCCAAAGGTTACCACCTGCAGTGCAGTAACGCGTGATGGTATCCCGGAAATTTGGGATATGATGCTTGATTATTTTGAAATGTCGAAGAACAACCGATATTTCGAAGAACGCCGCGCCAGGCAGAATGAAACCTGGCTTACAGAAACTATTGAGGAACAGCTGAAAGCAAATTTTTATGCACGTAAGGATATTGCTTCGCTTTTAAAGAAGCAAAAGGAAGCAGTAATAAATAATGAGGCATCGCCGTTTACTGCAGCGAAGAAATTACTGGAGAAATATTTCGGAAAGGGTAAGCAATAGATTGCATCATAATACTTACTCCTTAAGATTGAAATAAAAAATCCTGCCCTAAAGAGCAGGATTTTTAAATTGAAAGCTATACTAACTTATTTTACTATAAGCTTTTTCACAATACCTTCAGATGTCTTTATCAGGTAAATACCTGATGCCATCATGCTT
Source organism: Flavobacterium sp. J372 (assembly GCF_024699965.1). Classification (NCBI taxonomy): domain Bacteria; kingdom Pseudomonadati; phylum Bacteroidota; class Flavobacteriia; order Flavobacteriales; family Flavobacteriaceae; genus Flavobacterium; species Flavobacterium sp. J372. Next base: position 1,716,515 of record NZ_JAJOMZ010000004.1, on the reverse strand, counting down.
GTATTCAGTGTAAGCGCCTGCTTTGCAGAATGCACCAGCTTACCGCTGAAGTCATACACCTCAATATCGGCAGCACGGTTAAAGTAGGCTATACCGTCAACGTTAGGGTTCGGGAACACATTGAAAGTCTTTGTTTCAGCAGTGAAGCTGCCAGTACCCAGATTTGTAGTATCAACTTCAAAAATGGTAAGTGTACCGCTAATTTCGTTGGCTACGATAACATAATTTTTACCGTCAGGGCTTTGCGCGCTGTTAATGAAAGTGATACCTTCAGGACCGTGATCTCCTGTGTAAGCGGATACGCTTCTGCTGTTTTTATAATCAACAAAAACTGGGGCAGTAGGGTCGGTTACATCATACACCATAACACCACCCACTCGCTCAAGGCTTACAAAAGCGAACGTCCTTCCTGCAATTTCTGCAATAGCAACGCCTTCCGGTTCAGGCCCTTTGGCACGGCTGCGGTTTTTAAAGCTGTTGCTTTCGCTGTCAGAGTTAAACAATGCATTAATAGATGGTTCCATTGAAGTATACATTTCAAAGTCATCGCCGCTGTCATAAACAAGTTGTTTTGTATCTGCATTGAAGATTGAGAATGAACGTGTACCTACTGCATAAATCTGTTCAAATTCTGCATCGGCATCAGTATTACCATTCAGGTTACTCACACGGAACCTGCCAGCATTGTGTGATTTTTTAAGCATAACTGCCTGAGGATAGCTCACAGCATCAAGAAGATAGCTGCCTGTACCTACAGTTGTCCTTTCTACAAAACCTGTGTATTCTTTTTCATCGCCCTCATTTGCAGTAACTATGTAATTTGTACCGCCTACATTGTATGAAGCTACTGCATCCGGAATATAGTATGCTTTTATAGGCCAGTTGGCAATAAGCACCTGGTTGTTGTTATCGCTGATGTCAAATCCGTTGCCCGGGATGCTCATGTCTTTTGTGCCAAGCGCCCAAACAGATGTGATTGTATTAGTTGCAAGGTTTATTTCAGCAATTGCATTATTTTCCTGTAGCGTTACCCAAGCCTTTTGTGAGTCGGCACTAACAGTAATGTACTCCGGCTCAAAGTCCTGAGACATTGTGCTGGTAAGTTTCAGTTTACGCACCCCTGAAGCAATTAGCGCTGCCTCTGCAGTTGGCTCATTATAAGCCTGGAAGCCCAGCGTAGTTACGTTAGCCTGTGTAAGTGAAGAAATACCCCCTGAAATATCAATGATGCTTACAGAACCTTCAGGATCAATAGTGTAATCGCTGTTTGGCTGCCCTTCATTAGCCGTAAGCACTTTTGTTCCGTCAGGAGTGAAAGAGATATTATCAGGCAGCGCCCCCACTGTTACCTGTTTCTGGAACACGCCGTCTGTATTCAGGAATACCACAGAACCGTCAAGGTGCTCTTGTGCGTTTGGAGAAGCTACGGCTACAATACCATTTTTAACTGCAACGCTGGTAACGCCGCCGTAAGGGTTCATATTGATTGAGTTAATCACTACAGGTGCGGCAGGATTTGCGAAGTTAATAATATCAAGATAACCCGCGACTGCGCTGGTAGTAAAAAGCCTTTGGCTGGCAGGATCGTGCACCACAATTTCGCATGTACTTGAACCGGCGCCAGATGGGTCAAAACTGACTACGTAGTCAAGCTGTATGCTTTGGCTTGGTTGCGGCGCCTGCACATCATTATCTTTAATATAAATAGTTGCCAGAGTTTCGCCAGTGATAGTAAGTCCTACAGGATTCTCAAGACTAAGCACGAAATATTCTGCCTGTTGTTCTGCTACAGCATCGTCGATGATTGGGATGTTAATTGTCTGCGTAAGTGAGCTTGTGCCTGTAAACTGTAGCGTCTGCGTGGTGTAGGTAAAGTCTCCGGCATCAGCAGTACTGAAAGGCGCCCCCTTAAGTACAAGGTCAACCGAGCCTGTTGCAGGGTTTGCAAGTGTAAGGTTAAGCGAGAGTGTACCTGCATTTTCACTAACCACTATAAAGTCAGTATCAAATTTAATGGTTGTATTATAGCTGAAGCTAAACGTATAAGCGCAAGCCATCTGCAGGCCGTTGGCATCAGTCACGCCGTTAACTGTAAGCATATAGTTGTTTCCTGAAGCAAATGGCGTGCTGTATGAAAGTGTTATTGTATTACCATTAAGTGCTGCTGATGCAAGCCCCTCAACACCTGTATAATTGGTAAGTGTTACGGCAGATACTGCATCGAGCTGGTTATTAAAAGTAAGGGTGATGGTAGTGCTGTTTGTAACTGTAGCCGACTGTACCGTTGGCGAACCAGGGAACATCCATACAGGCCATGTTTGCGGCGCAGTGCTACCGGCAACGGCTACCCAGTTGGCAGGGTTAAGCACCTCTGCCCTTATAATGGCAGGTGTACCAGTCATAGGGCCATCATAAAATGCGTTTACGGCATTACCGGCTATACTACCCGGCGCTGTACTAAGGTTTGCTGAAGAAACACCATCAACAAGCCCAACCGGAAGCATTGATAAACTTCCGCCGCACTCTGTGTTTGTGGCTGCCCATCCGTTTGATGTAAGCGCTGTAATATAATTTGGTCCTGAAGGTGTTCCGGTATAAACAATTGCCTGGTCTCCACCTGAGCTCAGCCCGAAACTTGCTCCTGAAACAGTACCTGTACTTGCCGAAGGAACGTCATTTTGGATCACGATAACCGTGCCTGCAGGTACACATGTTGTTGCTGTCCAGGTAAGCCCGCCTGCGCATTGTGCCTGTGCATTGGTTGTATACTTGGCATCGGTAACATTAAAAAATGTACCCGGTGCGATATCAACAAGCGTAAGAAGCGCAATGGCATCATCAGCTCCTGTAGCATTCATCCTGTAAGCCACCGGAATTATGTCTCCTGCGGTAAGAGGCGTTTGCAGAGCAATTGTCTTGAATGTTGAAGATTTAGTTGTTGTAATGGCATTACCGCTCAAATCTTCGATTGTATTACCAAGCAGGGCTATATAATATTCCTGGTTATTGGTTAAATCTACATTTGGCTGCGGTATGATTGTAATAATGTTGTTTGTAAATGTAGCATCAAAAGCCAAAGGTGTACCTGTCGGGCCGCCTAGGCGAAATTCTACAATGGCGTCAATATTTGTATTGTCAATAGCTGAATCATCCAAAAGCCTTACGGGCTCATCGATGGTGATTGTGATAGCACTATTTACCGGAACATTGACTGCATTATTTGCCGGGCTGAAAGCTACTGACGGAGGTGTAATATCCGCTGTATTCCCTGTTGGCCTGCCGTGTACTGTAATATTGTCAAACCTGTTGTTGCCGCTGGTGCCTGCAGCCGTTGCACCGCCAAAATTTACCTTGATGATCAGGCTGCCAAGGTTGTCAACAGCAGTTATTGACGAAAGATCTAGGGTTACAAGGTTGTAAACATCTGTAACAGGATTGTAAGATGTAACCGGTAATCCGGCAGTTATAAATGTAGTACCGCCGTCAATACTGTATGAATAGGTTTGCTCCGTTGCGCCCTGTGCTGTTTTTGTGGTTGCAAAGCTTACTTTGATATCCTCATAACCTGTTGTCGGGAATGCAATAAGCAGTTCACGCGTGTTTGAAGGGTTTCTCGGGCGAAGCGCATATCCTGCCACAGCTCCGTTTTGTATGTTCAGCAGGTCACCGTCAACCCTGTCAACATAGCCTGCGCCTGTACCGGGATAGGTTATTGAAGTGTTTGCAGGGTTCAGCAAAGACTCATCTGCCGCAATTGCAGTTGTAATTGTACCTGCAGGCAGCGAATTGAAATTCCAGTAGTGCACCAGCTGTTCTGCAGGTATAAGGTTTCCTTTAATTGCAATGTTGTCAAAACGGTTGTTTCCGCTAGATCCGGCAGCAGTTGTACCACCAAAATTTATCTTTACTATTATGTTCGGATTGTTGTCAATCCCTTCAATTGCAGAGAAATCAAGGGTTACCAGGTTATATACATCTGTTACAGGATTATAAGAAGTTACAGGCAGGCCTGTTGTGCTGTATGTAGCGCCGCCGTCAAGGCTATATGAATACGTTTGCTCTGTAGCGCCCTGGGCTGTTTTTGTAGTGGCAAATGTCATTACCAGGTTTTTATACCCTGTGGCCGGGAAAGCTATAAGCAGTTCGCGCGTGTTAGAGGGGTTTCTCGGGCGGAGGGCAAAACCTGCCACTACGCCGGTTTCTGCATTTAGCAGGTCGCCGTCAACACGGTCAATATAACCGGCGCCAGTACCGGTATAAGTGATTGATGTTGTGCCTGACGGAAGTGAGTAATCTGCTGCCACGGCGGTAGTTATGGTACCCGTGGGCAAGCTGTTGAAATTCCAGGAGTGCAGCAATGTCTGCGTCTGTGCCATAAATGCCGTGAGCAATAGCAGCGGCAAAAAGACTTTTTTGTAGTTGTGTGTCATTGTAAGAATTGGTTTTAATAATTCCGGTAAAATTCACACAGCTATGTTACCTGGGTATTAAGCGCAGTAAAAGTAAAAGGCTCTTTTGTTTATTAAATAATTGCCGCAGTGTAAAGATTTTGATGACAACTTAATATTTACATAACAAAAAAAGCGCCCTGTTAAGAACGCTTTCAATCTGTATAACTCTGAATTCCAGCAATTATGCCATCCCTTTGATGATTCCTACAAAATCATCTGCCTTAAGCGAGGCGCCACCTATGAGGCCACCGTCAACGTCAGGTTTTGAGAAAATTTCAGATGCATTGTCAGGCTTTACGCTTCCGCCGTAGAGTATAGAAGTGTCTTCTGCAATCTTGCTGCCAATGTTGTTGCGAAGCAATGTCCTGATAAATTCATGCATTTCCTGTGCCTGCTCGGGTGATGCAGTCTCACCTGTGCCTATAGCCCAAACCGGTTCATACGCCAACACAATGTTACTCCAGTCACTCTCAGAAATATGGAACAGGCCTTCTCGCAGCTGGCGCTCGACCACCTCAAAATGCGAGCCTGTCTGCCTGTCGGCCAATTCTTCGCCAAAGCAGAAGATTACGGTAAGGTTATGGTTAAGCGCGGTATTTACTTTTTCGGCCAGCAATGCATTCGTCTCGCCAAAATAAGCCCTGCGCTCACTATGGCCAAGGATAACGGTATTCACATTGATGCCCTTCAGCATGTTGACTGAGATTTCGCCTGTGTAAGCGCCGTTCTCTGCCTGGTGCATATTCTGTGCCGCTACAATTATATTCGTGCCTCTCGTTTGCGCTACTGCAGCCTGAAGCGATACAAACGGCGGAGCTATGACAACTTTTGTTGAAGTATCAGGCTTTTTATTGATTATCGCATCTATAAGCGCTTCTGCCTGTGCGGCATCATTGTTCATTTTCCAGTTGCCGGCAACAATCTTTTTTCTCATTATTTAAGTTTTTTTAGTGTCTCAATAAGTTTGGCATCATCTGCCTCAATGGCTTTAAACAGGGCTATTTTCCCGGTTTTATCAACTACCATGTAGCGCGGAATCCAGTCAAGCTTTATACCTTCAGAGAAAGCGCCTTTTTTCATGTTCGGGCCTATGTGGTAATGTTCGCCAACCACACGGTATTTCTCAATGCCTTTCTTCCAAGACTCGTCTGTTTTATCATATGAAAGAAACACAAAAACCGCCTTAGGGAACTGCTGCTGCAGTGCCTGCACCTTTGGCATGCCTTTGATACAGTCAGGGCACCAAGACGCCCAAACGTCTATCACAACGGTCTTGCCTTTGTATTTGTCAAGTATATTTTTAAAAGTCAGTTCTTCGCCATCTACCGATGTCATTACATCGGCAAGAACTTCAGGTGAAAACTCAGTTTGCTGCGCTTGTGAGCACGATATAAACGCTACCAGCAATAATGGCAGCAGAAATAATTTTTTCATGTTTGAAATTTTAAAAGTGTACCAAATTTAAAGGAAAATCAATGAAGTTTTGTAAGAAGGCTAATTTAAATTCAATGCAACGTTTTCGTGAACTACTACTCCAGCCTTATCCTTGGGTCGAGATACGCGTAGATAAGGTCTACCATAATATTGATGATGACGAATGTTGTAGCGATAACCAGTACAGAACCCATGATTACCGGAAGGTCAAGCGTGTTGAGGGCATCAACTACTTCTTTGCCGAGGCCGTTCCAACCGAAGATGTATTCCACGAAAACTGCACCTGCAAGCATTGAGGCAAACCACCCGGAAATAGCTGTAACCACAGGGTTTAAGGCATTTTTAAGTGCGTGGCGGCGTATGATTTTAACTTCGCTGAGGCCTTTGGCACGTGCGGTGCGTATATAATCCTGGCCCATAACTTCAAGCAGTGAGTTTCGCATAAGCTGTATCACCACGCCCAATGGCCTGATTCCCAAAACAATTGACGGTAATATCAGGTTTTTCCATTTGATGTATGAGCCTTCACCGAAATCATCAACTTCATAAAGGCTGCCTGTCATGTCAAGACCGGTATAGCGGTGCAGCAAAAACCCGAAAACCCAGGCAAATAATATAGCCGCGAAGAACGACGGCAGGCTCATGCCCAGCGTGCTGACCAGGGCAATGGTGCGGTCAATCCAGGTGTCTTTATACAATGCCGAAACCACCCCCAGCGCAATCCCGATTATGATAGCAATGATGATGGCAAAGATGGCTAAAACAATGGTATTCGGCAGCGTATCGCCAATAACCTGTGTGACCTTTTTTCCGCTTTTCTGGAAGCTCTCCCGCAGGTAAGGTGTTTTTATAACAGTGGTAACCCTTCCAACAGTAAACAACTGTAAAGCAGTATATTTACCTTCGGTGAGGTAAGTGTAACTGTCAGCATCCGTGCTGTGGAAAGACACAGGCGACAGATCGTTTAAATAATACAAATACTGCTTTGAAACCGGCTGGTCAAACCCATATTTTTTCTTAATGATAGCCAGCTGCTCAGAGTTCTCGTTCTGGTCGAGCATCATACGCGCAGGGTCGCCCGGTAACACCGTAAACAGCAGGAATATTACCGTCACTACCCCAAAGAGCGTAAGCAGCGCATAACCTAGTTTGTATGTAAAATATCTGATCAACCTGAAACTTTAAACCTGAAACCTTAAACAAATTACTTCAGTTGCAAAAACTCCAAATCATTCCAATGTGCTTTCTGGGCTACAACACCATTGCGCAGCACGACAATGCTTGGATCGGCGCGTTCAATGGTTTTCAGCGTGGTAGCGTCGCAGGTGTAGTAATCAAGAGTGATGCCGTGCTGTTTCTTTTTAGCTTCAATCACGTCGCTGCCACTTGCTGTAAGCCCTATCACTTTATAGCCTTTGGCTTTAGCTTCGTCGGCAAACTTCTGTATTTTGGCAAGGCCTTTATCATTAGCTTTTTCAAGAAAATACGATATCACAAGTATTATTTTAGGCTCGCTAAGCACGGCCTCTGTCATGTCTTCACCATTGAAATCCAGTACAAAATCGTGTATAGGCGGTACATAGCCTTCTTTAATCATAACTTCTTTACGGTCAACATATTCCGCATCAGCAGGTATTTTGTCAAGCTCCTTGTCGGTAAACTCCTTCTCCACCCCATTTACTTTGTAAACAAACGTTATAGCATACTCGCTTTTCGGGGCGCCTTCTGGTACTGCCATGCCTTCGCGGATAACAGTTCCAACTTTATACGCCCTGAAATCAATAACTGGCAGGTGATTCAGTACATGGTACGCAAGGAAGCAGCAGAATACAAAAGCTGCAGCAACAATGGTGTAAACCACAGGCTTTTTGAATATCTTTTTGATGTATCTCCTGTTTATGAAAATTACGAGTATCAGCACCAGCAGTATAACGTCTTTAGTGAATGATTCCCAAGGCGTTAAGTGCAGCGCATCCCCGAAACAGCCGCAGTCTGTAACCTTACCCGTAACGGCGGAATAAAGCGTAAGGAAGGTAAAGAACACTATCATGATAAGCAGGCTCCATACCGTAAATTTGCGTTTAAAGCCTACTAAAAGCATCACGCCAAGCAATACTTCAAATATCACGATTGCAACTGCCATTGCTAAAGCATACGGAATTAAAAATGTAAGGTTCAGCACATTGGCACTGAAATATTCCTCCAGCTTGAAAGAAAAACCTACAGGGTCATTCAGCTTGATAAGGCCTGAAATTATAAAAAGTACACCTACAAGAACACGGCATATTTGCGTAAGGATCTTCATATTTTATTGGAATTTTTTCATTAATATCAATGCGAAAACCGAGTAGTTTATCATATCCTGGTAGTTGGCGTCAATGCCTTCACTTACAAGAGTTTTGCCTTGATTGTCTTCAATTTGTTTTACGCGTAAGAGCTTCTGCAAAATAAGGTCGGTAAGCGAACTCACCCGCATATCGCGCCATGCCTCGCCATAGTCATGGTTTTTGTTTTCCATTAGCGTTTTCGTGATGTTGACTTTTTCGTCATACAGCCTCGTGGCTTCTGCAACGTCAAGGTCAGGCTGGTCGGCAACACCTAAATCTATGGCAATCAGCGCCATTATCGAGTAGTTAATTATACCGATGAACTCGCCTGTCTCATCTTCATCTACCTTTCGTACAGCATTTTCCTGAAGGCTGCGTATACGCTGGGCTTTTATGAAAATCTGGTCGGTGAGTGAGGGCAGCCTTAATATGCGCCAGGCACTGCCGTAATCGGCCATCTTATTGATAAACAACTGCCTGCAAACGGCAATTACTTTGTCATATTCAGCAGAAGTAGTCTCGGGACTATAACCCATTTTTAGTGGTATATTTGTATTGAATTTTTCAAAATTAGGCAAAAAAGCCTGCTATACAAAGGCAATCGCTAAAAAGAACTGAACATGTTTATTAACTGTAAAGGAAAGCTGGTAGATCTGAACGAACCCAAAGTAATGGGCATCTTAAACTGTACGCCTGACTCTTTTTTTGACGGTGGAAAGTATCGTGATGAAGACCAGTTGCTTACGCAAGTGGAAAAGATGCTGGCTGACGGCGCCGACTTCATAGATATCGGGGCATATTCAAGTAAGCCCAACGCAGATTTTGTAAGCGAAGATGAAGAACTGCAGCGCATTATCCCGGTGGTGGAATTGGTTTTGCAACATTTCCCTGAAACTATGATTTCCATAGATACCTTCAGAGCAAAAGTGGCCGAATCCTGCATAAACAGCGGTGTGGCAATCATTAACGACATATCTGCAGGACTGCTTGATGCAGAAATGCTCACAACCGTTGGCCGGTTGAAGGTGCCGTACATCATGATGCACATGCGTGGTACACCTCAGACAATGAGTAAGTTAACTCAGTACAATGATATAATTAAAGAGATGCTTTTTTACTTCAGCCAGCGGATTGAGGCCGCCAGGGCAGCAGGTATAAATGATATCATAATCGACCCGGGGTTTGGGTTCGCCAAAACGCTGGAACAGAACTATTTCGTAATGCAAAACCTGGAGCTGTTCAGCATAACGGGGCTGCCGCTCCTGGCCGGAATTTCAAGAAAGTCGATGATATATAAACTACTGGAAACCAGCCCTAAGGAAGCGCTGAATGGCACTACGGTTTTAAATACCATAGCTCTCTCAAAAAGCGCGAAAATATTAAGGGTTCATGATGTGAGGGAAGCGAAAGAAAGCGTTAGCATTCTAAAGAATTTAGCCAAAAGCCACTAGCCAAAAGCAAACTTCACTCGCATCTAAAATGTGGTAGCTAACAGCTTGTGGCTTGTGGCTGAGAACTAGGGCCTAACCTATTGATGATGATAAGGCTCGCCTTTTAAAATTGTAAAAGCACGGTACACCTGCTCGATAAAAAACAAGCGGACCATCTGGTGGGAAAATGTCATGGCAGAAAGTGAAATTTTGCCTTGGGCTTTTGAGTAGACAGCATCGCTGAAACCGTACGGCCCGCCTATCACAAACACCAGTGTTTTAACGCCGCTGTTCATCTTTTTTGCAACTCTTGCGAGAAGCCTACACTGCTGAAATTTTTGCCGTTTTCATCAAGTAAAATCAGCTGGTCGGTCGGCGTAAGTTTCGACAAAATCAGCTCACCCTCTTTATCCTTTTGCTGACTTTCGCTTAAGCTCTTAACGTTCTTAATATCAGGCAATTCCATCATTTCAAACCGAACGTAAAACGACAGTCTTTTCATATAATCGTCAATCATTGATTGCAATGCTTTATTGTCAGTTTTACCAATGGCGAGGAGTTTTATATTCATTTTTAGAAATTGCAGAGTTGCAAAGTTACAAAGATAGAGGTTTCGAATCTGTAAGAATAATGCAGGAGGTTAACATCTATTAACACGAAAAAGTGTTTTTCTTAAATTTATCTTAAACAACTCAAATCTGTAAGGCAATACTTTCAATTAATCTGTACTTTCAAATTTATCAAAGGGTAGCCATTAACAACCTCTTAACATGCATTCAAAAATTTATTTTTTAAAATTATTTTCATTTATTAGAAAATAATCATAAACTTGCGGCTTATTGTTCGTTCGATGTTTGACTAATTGATCTCAAATAAAAAATGCCCGGCCTGAAGCAACCGGACATTCTAAACTGTGACTGTGACTGTGACTTCAACTGAAACTAAATTCCTGCCACGGCTTTTATTTCATCAATAATGCGTACCGCAAGCGCATCGGCTTTTTCCTGGGTCTGCGCCTCGGTATATATACGGATGATAGGCTCGGTGTTCGACTTGCGCAGGTGCACCCACTCTTCGGCAAAGTCAATTTTTACGCCGTCAATAGTCGAGATTTCTTCATTTTTATATTTATCGGCCATCCCTTCAAGTATCGCGTCAACATCAATCTGCGGGGTAAGCTCAATCTTGTTTTTGCTCATGTAATATTGCGGGTAAGATGCACGCAGCTGGCTCACCGTCATGTTTTGCCCGGCAAGGTAGGTTAAGAACAGCGCCACGCCTACAAGTGAGTCGCGCCCGTAGTGCAGCTCAGGGTAAATAATGCCGCCGTTGCCTTCGCCGCCAATAATTGCGTTAGTCTTCTTCATAAGTTCCACCACATTTACCTCGCCCACCGCACTGGCCTGGTAGCTGCCGCCGTGCTTTTGGGTAATATCGCGAAGTGCACGCGAAGACGACATATTGCTCACCGTATTGCCCGGCGTTTTGCTCAATACATAGTCAGCCACTGCCACCAGCGTATATTCTTCACCAAACATTTCGCCGTCATCGCTTATGAAAGCCAGCCTGTCAACATCCGGGTCAACAACAATGCCAAAATGTGCCTTTTCTTTCACTACGAGTTCGCAGATATCGCCCAGGTGTTCCTTTAGCGGCTCGGGGTTATGCGGGAAATGGCCGTTTGGTTCGCAGTACAGTTTCACTACCTCAACGCCCATCTGTTCCAGAAGTTTCGGGATGATGATGCCGCCCGAAGAGTTCACACCGTCAACCACCACTTTAAAGCCTGCTTTCTTCACGAGGTCGGCATCAACAAGCGGAAGCTCCAACACCTCGTCAATATGTATATCCATAAATGCGTCGTTTGATGTCACTTCGCCCAGGCTGTCCACATCGGCAAAATTAAACGCTTCCTTTTCAGCTATCTCCAGAATTTTTGCACCCTCTGCCCCACTCAGGAATTCGCCCTTTTCGTTCAACAGTTTTAGCGCATTCCATTGCTTTGGGTTATGGCTTGCGGTGAGGATGATGCCACCATCAGCCTGCTCAAGTGGCACGGCCACCTCAACCGTAGGGGTTGTAGAAAGGCCAAGATCTACCACATCAATGCCAAGACCTATAAGCGTGTTCACTACAAGGTTGTGTATCATAGGCCCGGAGATACGCGCATCGCGCCCTATCACCACGGTAAGTTTTTCTTTGTTGGCATAGCCTTTAAGCCATGTACCGTAAGCCGAGGCAAATTTTACGGCATCAACCGGCGTAAGGTTGTCACCCGGCTTGCCGCCAATGGTGCCCCTGATGCCTGAAATAGATTTGATTAGTGTCATTAGTTACTCAATGTTTTTGGTTGCAACAAATATAATATTTTACATTTCATCATGTTAAAACTAATAGCTATTTTAGGGTTATGAATTTCTTAGCGCATATATACCTTTCCGGCGATGATGAACTGGTGAAGATCGGCAACTTTATGGGCGATACCATACATGGGCACAAGCCGGAAGAGTTCCCGCCTCTTGTAAAAAAGGAATATTGCTGCACCGCGCTATCGACAGCTTTACTGATGCGCACCCGGTTTTCCGCCAAAGTACAAAACGCCTGCACCCTAACTATCACCACTATGCGGGTGTAATAGTTGATATTTTTTATGACCATTTCCTGGCGAAGAACTGGCAAAGTTACCACCAAAAGCCTCTGGCTGATTTCGCGCAGGATTTTTACCGTTCATTACATACCAACTATGGCATACTTACCGAGCGTACAAAAGGTATAATACCCTATATGATTGAGCACGACTGGCTCACGAGCTACCAAAGCGTTGAAGGCATTTCGCGAATATTGGTACAGATGGACAACCGTACCAAGAATAAATCAGGCATGGGGCGTTCTGTAAACGAGCTGCGGGAGTTTTATGCTGAATTTGAAGAAGAATTTACAATTTTCTTTGAGGCGCTGCAGGCTTTCGCGAAAGAAAAGCTTGGGGAAATGTAAATAGGCAACGTGTTTATTTGCGAGGGTTTTTATCTTGAAGTAAATTAGCATTTCATTTTTAAATCACCAATACAAAATGCCCAATCGCTTTACAGCGCGTATCCGTTTATTCTTCAGGAACAATTTCCGCAGGCTCGAGTCAATGCTATTCCTGCTGAAAAGCCTGCTGTCGGAAAGGCATTTCATCTACCTATCGTGTGTATTGGTGGCCATATCTACGGCATTTGCCGTGATTGTACTTAAATCTTTTGCGCACTATGTTTTCCTGTTTGCCAATTATATAAGCACACTTTTAAAGTTACCTTATGTAAACAGTATACTGCCTATTGCGGGTATTTTACTTACCGTGCTTGTGGTGAAACGTGTGCTTGACGGAAAAATTGAAAAAGGCAGCTCGCGTATACTCTATGCTGTGGCAAAACGAGGCGGCATTATGCCTGTAAAGCAGATGTATTCACAAATAATCACAAGCTCACTTACCGTGGGTATGGGTGGTTCGGCGGGACTTGAGTCTCCCATAACTATAACGGGAGCAGCATTCGGGTCTAACTTCGCGCAGAAATACAAGCTTTCCCAAAAAGACCGTATACTGATGCTGGCCTGCGGCGTAGCGGCGGGTATTGGTGCAGCATTCAACGCGCCTATTGCGGGAGTATTGTTTGCCATTGAAGTTGTACTGACCGATGTTACCATCACCGCGTTTATCCCCATCATGATATCGGCGGCAACGGGCGCTCTTGTTTCTGGCGTGGTGCTTGGTGAAGAGGTTTTGCTGTCATTTAAGCAGCAGCAATCCTTCGAGTACGGCAATGTAGTGTATTATATTGCCCTGGGTATTCTTGCGGGGCTTGTTTCGGTATACCATGCGCGTAAATTCCGCAAAGTTGAAGAGCATTTTAAAAACCTTAAATCAAAAGGCTACCGCAAAGCATTGTACGGGGCTATACCGCTGGCGCTGCTGATATTCCTGTTCCCAACGCTGTTTGGTGAAGGTTATGAAAGTATAAAAGTACTCTCTAACGGGAATGCCTCAACATTGCTAGATAATACACTGCTGGAGCAGTTCCGCGAAAATGGCTGGGTAGTGCTGCTGTTTGTAGGCGCCACTATGATGATTAAAGCTTTTGCAACCGGGCTTACACTGGCATCGGGCGGTAACGGCGGCAACTTTGCGCCATCACTTTTTGTAGGGTCTTACCTAGGCTTTTTCGTAGCGAAACTTATAGCTTTGAGCGGACTCGATAAAGACATTCCTGTAGGTAACTTTACCATCGTGGGCATGGCAGGAATACTGAGCGGACTTTTTCATGCGCCGCTTACAGCTATCTTCCTTATCGGCGAAATAACGGGCGGGTATAACCTTATGGTACCGCTTATGATTGTATCGTCAATAAGTTTTGCCGTATCTAAACAATTTGAGAATTATAGCATGGATGTGAAGCACCTGGCCGACAGGGGTGATGTTTTCACGACCGACAAAGACAAAAACATTCTGCACAGTATCGACCTTTTGGATATTATAGAGACCAACCTGCAGACGATTAAGCCAACTGATAAGCCGGAAGACCTCGTGAGGCTGCTGACTGATACCAAACAGCAGGTTTTCCCGGTTACAGATGACCGCGGGAGGCTCGTGGGGATAGTAGATTTTGAGTCGGCCCGGCATATTGTTTTCAGTTCCTTCAAGGTAAAATACAGCACACTTGAAGAAATAATGCACCAGCCTGCACAAACCGTTGCCATTGAAGAACCGCTGGAAGACATCATGGATAAATTTGAAGCATCAGGCGCTCAGTACCTGCCTGTGGTGCGTGATAAGCGATTTTATGGCATATTACATAAATGCGATGTGCTTGAGGCTTACCGTAAAACGCTGCGCAATATGGTAATTGAATAAAAAAAGCCGGACAACTGCCCAGCTCAAATATATCTTATGGAACAATTACTTGTTACCTTTCTCATAATCAGCCAGGAACTGCGCAAGGCCCAGGTCGGTAAGCGGGTGCTTAAGCAGGCCTGTGATAGCTGAAAGCGGCCCGGTCATAATATCAGCGCCTATCTTGGCACAATTTACAATATGCATAGTGTGGCGTACCGATGCTGCAAGAATTTCGGTCTCAAAACCGTAATTGTCATATATCTCTCGTATCTCCTGTATAAGGTTAAGGCCATCGGTAGATACATCATCGAGACGGCCTATGAATGGTGATACATAGGTAGCGCCAGCTTTAGCGGCAAGCAACGCCTGCCCTGCCGAAAATACAAGTGTTACATTGGTTTTAATTCCTTTATCGGTAAAGTATTTGCAAGCCTTTACGCCTTCTTTTGTCATTGGCAGCTTTACCACAATCTGCTCGTGCAGGTCGGCAAGCTCCTCGCCCTCGCGAATCATGCCCTCAAGGTCAACGGCGTTCACCTCAGCGCTTACGTCACCTTCTACAATGTTGCAGATGTCAACATAATGCTTCAGGATGTTGTTCTTGCCTGTAATACTCTCTTTAGCCATAAGCGACGGGTTGGTTGTTACGCCATCAAGTACGCCAAGTTCCTGGGCTTCTTTAATCTGGGCAAGATTTGCTGTATCAATAAAAAATTTCATGTGTATATGTTATTAAGTTGTGTTCAGAATTTTGCGCAAAACTACAATTTATAATGGTTCATGAGCATCTTTTCATACATTTTATCAGGTAACGCCCGCTTTAGTACAATTGAGAATTTTTGCAAAAACGCGCCGACTTTATAATGCACTTTTGGATTTGGGTTTTGTATAACTTTATATACCGCTTCAGCCATTTGCTGCGGGTTGCTGCCGCTGTCCACGTGCGTATTCATCGTTTCGAGCGTACTGCTGTATGCCTTTTCATAAGCTGAACCCTTTACTAGCGGCGCGTGGTAACGCCCGGCGGCAATATTGGTTGCAAAATCGCCCGGTGCAATGTTGGTGATATGTATGCCGAATTGCTTCACCTCCATGCGTAAACCTTCAGTGATAAGTTCCAACGCTCCTTTTGAAGCAGAGTACACGCTACGGTACGGCAGCCCCATGTAACCGGCAATAGATGTTATGTTGATGATAAGCCCGCTGCCCTGCTTTCTCATCTGCGGAAGCGCGGCTTTCATGGTTTCAATCGGCCCGAAAAGGTTGGTTTCGAAATTGTTCTTTATTTCTGATGCAGGGATCTCCTCAAGCGGGCCTGTAATGCCCACGCCTGCGTTGTTTACCAATACATCAATCCTGCCTTCTTTTTCAATGACATGACCAATGGCTAAAGCGACTTGCTGCGGATCCCTGACATCTAAAGCCACGAGCGGGAATTTGCTGTTGCTGTAATTTTCAGGGTTGCGGCTGGTACCGTATACCGTAAAACCTTTTGCTGAAAGATATTCACCTATGGCTTTACCAATACCTGATGAGCCGCCTGTAATAAGCACTACTTTGTTCATAGGGCAAAAGTAATCAAGTTTGAAATTAATTGCGATACTGTTTGTTTGCTATCTTTGCCGAAACCAAATTTTACCATGAGCAATCTACAAACTATTATAGAGCAGGCCTGGGAAAACCGCGACTTGCTTAAAGAAGAAAATACAACGAATGCCATACGCGAAGTAATAGAAATGCTTGATGCAGGTAAACTGCGCGTAGCTGAACCAGCAGCCGATGGCTGGCAGGTTAATGAGTGGGCGAAGAAGGCCGTGGTTATGTACTTCCCTATCCAGAAAATGGAAACACTTGAGGCGGGGATCTTTGAATACCATGACAAGATGCCGCTGAAACGCAACTATGCCGAGAAGGGGATACGCGTGGTACCGAATGCCGTGGCAAGGCATGGAGCATACATCTCATCAGGTGTGATATTGATGCCAAGCTATGTAAACATTGGCGCTTACGTTGACGAGGGCACAATGGTAGACACCTGGGCTACCGTAGGCAGCTGCGCACAGATTGGCAAGAACGTACACCTGAGCGGTGGTGTAGGTATTGGCGGTGTGCTCGAACCTTTGCAGGCCGCACCGGTTATTATAGAAGACGGCGCATTTATAGGCTCACGCTGCATTGTGGTTGAAGGCGTTCGTGTAGGCGCTGAGGCCGTGCTTGGGGCAAACGTTTGCCTTACGGCTTCCACAAAAATTATTGATGTTACAGGCGATACTCCGGTTGAAATGAAAGGTGCCGTGCCGCCACGTAGCGTTGTGATACCGGGCAGCTATACCAAGAAATTCGCAGCAGGCGAATACCAGGTGCCGTGCGCCCTTATAATAGGCCAGCGCAAACCATCAACAGATTTAAAGACTTCGCTTAACAATGCGTTGAGAGAGTATGATGTAGCTGTTTAATTACGAATTTTAAATTACGAATTACGAGTAGATGTTTAACGCTGAAATTCGTAATTCGTAATTCGTAATTCGTAATTCGTAATTCGTAATTCGTAATTCGTAATTCGTAATTCGTAATTCGTAATTATTTTTTCTTCAGCTTTCTCTTCAAATATTTCTTCTTCGTGATTTTTCGCTTGAAATCGAGTGTGCTTTTCAGCAGAATGGCGTGGAGCTCTTCGTAGCTTTTACCTGTCAGCTCAGCATACTTTGCAGCGATAATCTTCACCATGGTGCGCGAGGGCCATAGCTTTTTAAAGTTGTCCATACGGGCTTCAATACCCATATCTTCAAACTTCATACGGTTCAGGTCGATAAGGTAGAAATCATAATTCCCATCACCTTTGTCTACAATCAGCGTATTGCCCGGTGAATGGTCTAGGAAGTTTATGCGTGCTTCGTGCATCTTATAAGTAAACTCCGTAAACTGCTCCAGTATAGCTTTCCGGTTCGGGAAAAGCGGGTCGTGAATCAGTTCGCGAAACGTAAAATCATAATCAATATGCCTGCAAATGTAGTAGCTCTCCCCCAGCCCTGCGCCTGATTTTTCTTCGATATAAGCCAACGGTTGGGGCGTGAGTATGCCGTTCTTCAAAAGGTATTGCGCATACTCAAAAGAACGCCTTGCCTTTGACGGGCGGATGAGCGAATAGACTATTGCATTGAAAAAGTTAGGCTTCTTAAAATACTTTATGTTAACCTTATCGCCTTCAAGATAGTTGGTCTTGATAATGTTGCGCGAACCTTTTACCAGTATCTTGCCTTCTTGCTCAAAATTATCTGCCAATTGCAGCAGCTGCTCTTTTTTTGAATCATATAAAGGGTTAACACAGATATGTACCGGCATATGTAAAATTTGCCCAAATTTAGAAAAATTGTACTACATTGCACAGACAATTAACCACTAAACCACTACAGCATTGAATACTCTTGATAAATTTCATAACTGGAGGCGCAAGCTTCGCTGGGACAAACAATACGCAAAGGGACGCTGGGACAGCATGAAAACCAGCAAAGAGCTTTCACGCTACTCTACCATAATAGGCTATCTAACTATTTTAGGTAAAGAAAATCCTTCAATACTTGACCTTGGCAGCGGTGAAGGTGTATTGAACGAGAAGCTCCCGGCACATTATATGTATAACTATTTTTTAGGGATAGATTTTTCAAAGGTTTCTATTGAGAAAGCCAAAGCCAAGGAATTTCCCAATGCAGAATTCCAGTGTAAAGACATCCATACTTTTACGCCTGAGCGAAAATTTGACGTAATCATTTTTAATGAGGTTTTTTATTACGTGCATGAAAAAGAGCGTGTAAAAGTGCTTGAGAAAATGATTGACCATCTTGAGGATGACGGCATAATCATATCATCTATTTACAGGGAGGCGCCGCATTTGTGGGAGTTATTCAACCAAAGGCTTGAAAAGATTAATTTTGTAACGGTACGCACCGAAGAAGAACTAAGGTATTGGCAAATTGGTGTTTACTGCAAAAAAGGTAGTGAAAACAATGATGAGCCCGCATCATAAATGAAGAAAGTCCTTATCATCCAGAATAAACGCATAGGCGATGTGCTTATCGCTTCGGTAATTGCCAATAACTTCAAGAGGAAATATCCTGACAGTGAGATACATCTCATGGCGTATGACTTTACTGAAGGCGTGGTTATGCATAACCCCAACATTGACAAGTTCATTTCGGTAAAAGAAAAAGAGCTTAAGAAACTGCCTGTGCTCCTGGAAACTATCTTGCAGATAAGGGCGCAAAACTATGATATCATTTTTGACCCCTACTCTAAAACCCAGAGCAGGCTTATATGCAAGTTCTCGGGTGCGAATATGACCATTGGCAACAAAAGCCGTAAAAAACTGGGTAACTGGGGCTACTACACCCATCCTGCTGAAATCCTTAAAGAATCATCCCATATTGCGGGTAAAGCAATCGAAGACAGGGTGCGGCTGCTGCAAGCGGCCGGCGACTTTGAACCTGTAGATTATGCGCCGAAAATATGGCTTTCGGAAGCAGAAAAACAGGAAGACTGGCTTGGCAGGTACAAGGACAAAAAAGTTATCGTGCTGGGAGTACTGGGCAGTACGCCGCAGAAATCTATGCCCTATGAATATGTGGCCGAAATAGCCGATTACATTGCTGAAAAATTTGATGCCTACCTGCTTTTTAACTATTCACCCCACCAGAAAGAGGAAGCGCTTAAGATATTTGAAATGTGCAGGCATAAAGAAAATATCATACTTGATATTTATGCCCCAACAATACGAGACTTTATAAAACTTATGTACCAGTGTGATGCGCTGGTAGCGAATGAAGGCGGCACTGTACATATTGCAAAGGCATTGGGCAAACCTACATTTACAATATTTTCACCCTATGTAAGTAAATCGCATTGGGCAAGTTTTGAAGACGGCAAGATGCATACCAGCGTTCACCTTCTTGATTTTAAACCTGATTTATTTGACAGCTATACCTATGAAAAGCGTAAGGAAATTGAGAAAAATCCGCGTGAATTATACCTGCAGCTTTCCCCTGAAATTATATTACCACAGCTTGATAAGTTTTTAAAAGAAAATTTATAATTAGTCGAAAGTTGGAAAGTCTGAAGGTTGAACAAATTAACGAATCAACAACTAACCAGCATTACCCTTCACAATCCCGTAATCTGTCCACTTTTTCTTCTCATCGCGGGTTGCCTTGCGTATATTCCTGTTCTTGTTGATTGATTCAGGTGTGGCATATCCACGGGCATGGTCAAGGTGCAGGCATACGGTACTGTAGCGTATTTGCTTAGGCACAATGCCATAGTTAACAAGGCGTTCGCCCAGTTCACGGTCTTGCCCCCCATACTGCATCCGCTCGTCAAAACCGTTTATGGCAACAATATCTTTTTTCCAGCCTGATGAGTTATGCCCGTTCCAGCTTGGGTTTGTGGGTGTAAGCTTATTGAGTACATCGCTTACAAGGCCCGTTGCGTCAACTTTATTATTCTTGAAAGATGTTTGCATGCCGTTTTTTTTAAGCCAGGCAACATCAAAGCATCTGCCGGAGTAAATATCATCTTTGGTGATATTTTGGGAAAGTTCAAGTGGCAGCTTATGGTAACCGCCCGAAAGGAAATAACCTTCTTCCCTGAACTTTATATGCTGCTCTATAAAATCAGGGCGAGGTATGCAGTCACCATCACTCATCAATATATAATCTGTTGTGCAGGCAAGTATGGCTTTATTTAGTATCTGAGATTTCTGGAAACCGTTGTCTTCATGCCATACATGTATTATGGGGTAAAACACTTCTTTCTGCATTTCCTCAATAAGCGTGAAGGTGTCGCTGCGCGAGCCATCATCGGCAATAACCATTTCAAAGTTCCTGTATGTTTGCGTGTTATACCCCCACAGCACTTTCTGAAGCCATGCAGGAGAATTATAAGTGCTTATAATTACAGAAATATTGTTTTGCATGGGGCAAAGATAAATTTATTTTTTTGTTAGATTTGCCTGTAACAACAAAATTGCGAATGAACAGCCTTTCGGTAATTATACCCGCCTATAATGAGGAAACATATATTGAAGACGCCATAAGGTCGGTATCATTTGCCAATGAGATAATTGTTATAGATTCCTACAGTACAGACAATACCAGGGAAAAAGCACAAAACATGGGCTGCAAGGTTATTGAGCGGAAATTTGACAATTTCTCTGCACAAAAAAACTTTGCGCTAACTGCTGCCAAAGGCGATTGGATATTATTTATAGACGCTGACGAGCGTGTTACCGAAAAGCTGAAGCACGAAATACAGGAGGTGCTTAAAAATCCTAAATATAACGGCTATACCATACCCTTCCCGCATTTTTACATGAACCGTTTTTTGTACCACAAAGTTGATCGCGTGATTCGACTTGTAAAGAACGAAAACATACAATTTACGGGTGATGTGCATGAAAAGCTGAATTTTGAGGGTAAAGCAGGGGCATTGCGCAACTTCATGATTCATTACACCTATAAGGGCCTTTTCCATTTATTGGCCAAGAAAGACTCTTATGCTTGGTTCCAGGCGCAAATGTCGGTTCGCAAAGGCAAAAAGGTTACTTACCTGCACCTCATCTTTAAGCCCATGTACCGCTTCTTCCATGCATACATCATCAAAAAAGGATTTCTTGACGGTGTGCCGGGGCTGGCGCTTGCAAGTATGAATGCCTACGGTGTGCTTTCGCGCTATGTAAAAATGATGCTGATACAGCGTGGGCTAAAATAACCGCAGTTTCCCGAACTTCAGTTTCAGGCGGAACTTAAAGAGCGTATCCTCCCCTTTTATATCTATGCGCTGAATTTCAAATTTATCTTTCAGCGGAAACCTGTTTACACGGTTGCCAATGCGGAAACCCATCTTAAGGCCTCTACTTTGCAGTATTTCCTTAAATCCTGCATTGGCTTCACCTTTTTTAGGATAGCTCCCGAACGGGTATGCAATTGCGGGATATACTTCCAGCCCTGATTCATCAATAAAACGTTGGCAGTTATCCAGATCTTCGATAACCTCAGCTTCGCTCATGGCTTTGTAATGCCCGTGCCTGTAAGAATGCCATGCAAACTGCACAACATCCGGATTAATGCTCTTAAGCTGCTCCAGGCTCATTATTTTCACTGAGCCGTCATTCCAGTCGTCATTGCCGCCAACATATTTAAAAGGGATGAAGAACACAGCCCTGAGCCCGTATTTTTCAAGCAAAGGCACAGCATATTCCAGCTGGCTTTCAGCAACATCATCAAAAGTTATAAGTAGGGTTTTTGCTGGCAGGCTGTTTATAGTATTGATTTGATCAAGATGCAAAGTCGTGTAGCCTGAATCATGAATGTATCTTAAATGTTCCTCCAGCAGCCGTGCAGAAATTGTGAGCCCGGCTCCTTCTTTTTCATTTGGAGTGACATTGTGGTACATTAAAACAGGTAGCTTTGCCATCGTTTTTTTTAGTTGGGTAAATGTATATTATTATATTTGCCAATATATCATTTTTTCTATGACTGAAAACAGTCCGGCGCCAAAAATATCTGCGCTCGCCATAACATATAATGAAGAAGACAACATCAGGCGTTATGTAGAGAGCCTTTCTTTTGCCGATGAGATCATTATAGTTGACTCTTACAGTACCGATGCTACCGAACAGATTGCCCGAGAGCTGAATGTAAAGTTTATGCAGAAGGAATTTCTCAATTTCAGCGACCAGCGCAATTTTGCAATACAGCAGGCCAAGAATGACTGGATACTTTTTTTTGACCTTGATGAGGTTGTAACACCAAAACTCGAGCAGGAAATAAAAACAGTATTGGCCAACAACAGTAACGAGATAGCTTATTTTGTAAAGCGGAAATTCCACTTTATGGGCAAAAAAATACATTTCGGCGGCTGGCAGACAGATAGGGTGATACGACTTTTTAACAAGAACCACTGTGCTTACAGCGGGCTTGTGCACGAAACAATACAGGCCAGGGGCGTTGTGGGGAAATTGAGTGAAAAAGTTGACCATTACAGCTATAAAAGCTTTGATAACTACAACGGCAAACTTACAATGTACAGCAAGCTGCAGGCCGAAAACCTATACAATAAGAAGCGCAGGCCGAATGCCTACCATTTTTTCTTCAGGCCGTTTTACAGGTTTTGCTGGCAGTATTTTTTCAGGATGGGCATACTTGACGGCAAGGAAGGTTTTATATTGGCCTATGTGCACTCATTTTCTGTATTTAAGCGCTACCTGCAATTGTGGATGAAGTACAGGAAAATCGCCTGAACATGAAAACCATATTCCTTGAATCGCATAACATAAACAACCGCGCCGGCGGATTGGGTACATTTAATTATGAGCTTATAAAAGGCCTGCAAAACAATGATTTATCCGGGCTGGATATTTGGCTTAACGCTAAAAAACCATATGAGCTTGAAGCGGTTTTTGGCGATACATTCAAGTACCACCAATACAAATCGCTGCAGCGCTACCCGCTTTTCAGGATAAGGAAAAAGCATGACCTTTGGCATTCGCTTAACCAGAATACCAAAATTGAGCCATTTAAAGCCAAAAATTACCTGCTTACGGTTCACGACGTGAACTTCATGGAAGAATGTACAGGAGAAGACCGCGAAGCGCATGCAAAAAGGTTCAGGGGAAAACTGGAACGCTCAACCGCTATAACGTACATCTCGGAATTTGCAAAGAAACAGGCACACAGCTATTTCAGCATACCAAATGTGCCGGAGTATATTATTTACAATGGCAACCCGATAACGCATCTTGTTGATACATCAGCGTACCCGCCAAATGCGCCGGTTGATGTCCCTTTCATCTATTCCATTGGCGAATTTCATGAAAGGAAAAATTTTTTATCGCTGGTGCAGATGATTGCCGTAATGCCGGAAGGTATAAACCTTATTATTTCGGGCAACAACAGCCATGACTACGGCGCTGTTATAAAAGAACATATTGCTAAAAACAATTTGAGTAAAAGGGTTTTCCTGACAGGGAAGGTTGATGATGCCGGCAAGCAGTATTATATGCAGCACTGCCTTGCCTTTGCTTTCCCCAGCATACGCGAAGGTTTTGGCCTGCCGCCTATCGAAGCCATGAAATTCGGTAAGCCTGTGTTTTTGTCAAGCCACACATCATTGCCTGAAATTGGCGGAGACGCTGCTTATTACTGGGATAATTTTGACCCGGAATACATGCGTGAACATTTTCACAAATGCATGGATAATTTCAATGCTGACAAAGAAATGCGTACAGCCCTGCTTAAAGATCGTGCCGACTTTTTCTCGTGGGATAAAAGCGCCGCCACATACCTTTCGGTTTACAGAAAGTTAGTGTTATAGTTCAAACACGCGTTCCACCCAATTATCAATCCTATACTTGTCAAGTACAGTCTTATCAGGTTCTATGTACAGCGATGTAACGAAATCTTCAGGTATTTCTATGTTGTTTTCATCTATCACCAAAATGTTCTGCGGATTGTAAAAATCGTAGTTCACGATATCTTTATTGGTAGTGATAAGCTTTTTTCGGTATCCCAGGGCTTCAAATATCCTGAAAGAAAGACCTAGCTGCTCGGTGCGTTGTATCTCAACAATTATTTTAGAGCGTTTTATAAGCCCTTCAACCTCGGCAACAGATTTTTGTTTGTGGATAATCTGTACGCTGTCACTTGTAATATCATCGGGCGTGTAAATCTCTATGAGGTAGCTGTAGTTTCGCTCTTTTAGATAATTTCCGAGCTTTTCAAGCAACGGATAACGGTAATCATACGTTGAAATATTGAAAAACTGATAGTCATATCCGGCATCTTCACTTTCCTTAAAAATATAATTGGTAAGAAATTCATAGCCGTGGTTTTCTGCATCGAGCCTGTCATACGTATAAACCTTATCAAAAAAATGGGCTACCTCATTCTTGCGTGTAAAACGGCGCGTACTGTCATAATAATAAGCAACAAGCCTTCTGGTACTTTTTTTAATCTGTTCCAGCAATGCATCATCAAGCATATCGGGGCGTATCATAAAGATAAAATCCTGCACGCCGGCTTCAGCGAGCGTATTCTTTATCCTGTCGCGAACAAATTCTTTCTTCAAATTCTTTCCGCTAAAAACCTTACTAAGGAAGTTAGCGGCTTTATGCATTGAGTTTTTATAAGCAAAAGAGGGAAAATCAAGATAAACAATCTTCGCATTAGTATGTCCTTTTTTGTGCAGTGCAGTAAGCATATGGTTTGTGTAACCAAAGGCATACGGGGCAATAATGAGAATCTTTTTATCCTGCATATAGAGTTGTATAATTTCTCCAAAAATATCAAAATTCTGAAGATACATCGGTAATAGTTGGAGCATGTAATTATATTTGTGCAAAATATCTCTTCATGAAGTACACGAAAGATGTATCGGTAATCATCATCAATTACAATTCATCAGCCTATACTTTAGACTGTATAGCCTCTGTGCTTGAAAAGACAAGTCCGTCAATATCGTTGGAAATCATAGTTGTAGATAACAATTCAAAGCAGGAAGAATTTGCAGCTCTCGAGGCAGGCCTGCCTTTGAGAGAGAATATTACACTGGTTAGCAGCAGGATAAATACCGGGTTTGGGGGCGGTAATATGTTCGGTGCCCAGTTTGCTTCAGGCGAATATTTGCTGTTTCTGAACAATGATACGCTTTTGATGAACGATTGCATTGGAATGCATGTTGAGTTTCATAGGAATAACCCAAAAGCTGGGGTAACCAGTGCACAGAACTATGACCAGCATGGTAAGTTTGTACCGTCATTTGACCATAACAAAGGCTTACGTAAGCTTTTATTTGGGCGCAGCTTTCTGGAGAAAAACTATGCCGAAACACACCCAAAACGTAAAAAAGAGCATACAGATGTTATTGAGCCGCACTTTATAAACGGTGCCTTTATGTTTTTTAAATCATCGATTTTTGGTGAAATTGGCGGTTTTGACACCAATATCTTCCTCTATTTTGAAGAGATGGATATAAGCCACCGCCTGCGCCAAAAAGGTTACACAACATTTTTGCTTCCGCAGACGAAAATTGTGCACTACCAGGGGGGCAGCTCTGCAAAAAACAGGCCTATAGACCGCGAAGGGCTTATATCTTACCTGTACATCATTAAAAAGAATTACCCTTACCTGAAATATCTTGCCATAAAATACTATCTTTTCTTTACGTTTTTGATAAAGCCTAAGAAATGGGACTCACTTGGGATAGTCTTCCGTAGCGTGTGCCTTGATGAGTCGCTAAAACAGAAGCAAAGCTACCGGCATGGGTAATGGTTTGTTGACGAAGCCGCGCTTAATAAAAATAATGTAAATTTGCATTGCAGGTGCATTTCCTGAACTTATAATATAACCAGCCGCATGGAGCAGCAGAGACCCCACATAATACATTTCCCTAAAATTGGCGAACCGTCTATAGGCTACATATCTATTGCCGAAAAAGAAAACCTGCCATTTACACCCAAACGTATTTACTGGACCTATTTTACTCCTGAAAGTGTTGAAAGGGGCATGCACTCGCACTATGAGCTGGAGCAGATACTTGTAGCTGTTTCAGGCAAGATTATCATCACTACCGAGTTTACAGACGGCTATAAAAAGAATGGGTACTTGACTCGCCCGACAAAGGCCTTTTTATACCAAAAATGTGCTGGAGGCAAATGAAGTATACCCACAACGCGGTGCAAATGTGTATTGCCAGCATGGAGTATGATGAGAAAGATTACATAAGGAATTATGCTGATTTTAAATAACATGCCTTGGAAGTAGTACAATACACCGAGAGCCACAGGGATGAATGGGAAGCGTTTGTGAACTCTGCCATTAATGGTAATTTCCTTCACACACGGGCTTTTTACGATCAGAACATCCAAAACGCCGCAGATGATGCTTCACTCCTCTTTTATCGTAAAGGTAAGCTTGCAGCTGTGCTGCCGGCTGTACTATATAAAACTGACGAGAAAATTATACTGAACTCGCATTTGCGCAGCACTTATGGCGGTTATATCATTTCACGAAAAATGGGAATGACAGATGCTGTTGAAATGGTAAACGCAACACTTGATTTCGCGCGCACTAAAAATGTTAACGAAATCATAATTCGCAACCCTTTCCGCATCTTATATGATACTATAAGTGATGAAAGCGACTATGCAATGTGGCGCTGCGGCTTCAAAATAAAATACCGTGAGGTTGAAACCTATATTGACCTTCGCCCCTCACTTGAAGAAATTAAAAAGGAGTTTGACAAAGGCACAAAATACAATACCATAAAAGCCTGGAAGACAATTACCGTAAAAGAATCAGAAGACTTTAAAGGCTTTTGGGACATGCTCACGGAAAACTTACAGTCTAAATTTGGTAAAGCTCCGGTGCATACAGCTGGGCAGATAGTTGCACTTCGGGATGCCGTTGGCAAAGACAACATCAAACTTATAGGGGCATATCTCAATGATAAACTTATTGGCGGATGTGTGCTTTTTGTATTTAAAAATGCGCTGCATGCACAATATATTGCCCAGGACAATGCCTACCAGGAACACCGCTGCGTTAATGCTGTAACCGATTATATAATTGAATGGGGTAAAACGCAGGGCTATAATTATTTTAACCTTGGTACCGGGAATGATAAGCAGGGAATGTTTATCAATGAAGGGCTTACACACTTTAAAGAAAGCTTTGGCGGGCGTGGCGTATTGCGCGAAACCATGCATATAGAACTTTAAGATTAATGGAAAAGACAAAAAAACTAATCATAATAGGTACCGGCGAAACGGCTGAAATTGCCTGTGAATATTTCACGTATGATTCTGCTTATGAAGTTGTTGGCTTCAGCGTAAGCAGGCAATATTTAAAGGAGCCTGAATTCTACGGGCTTCCAGTGTATGAGTTTGAAACACTTGAGGAAAAATTCTCACCTTCAGAATATGAAGTTTATGTTGCTATATCTTACGTAAAACTGAACCGGGCACGGGCAAACATGTATAACCAGGCTAAGGCAAAAGGGTATACCTGTGCAACTTATGTAAGTTCAAGGGCTTTTGTATGGCGCAACGTACAGCTGGGTGAAAATGTTTTCATCTTTGAAAATAACGTTTTACAGCACCATGTAAAAGTTGGCAATAATGTAATTTTATGGTCGGGTAACCACGTTGGGCACCGTACAGTGATAAAAGACCATGTATATCTTTCGTCACACGTAGTGATTTCAGGTTTTTGCGAAATCGGTGAATATTCATTCCTCGGAGTTAACAGCACCTTTAATGACAACATAAAGCTTGGTAAAGACAATATTGTGGGCAGCGGTGCGCTGATTGTGAAAAACACTGAAGATGCCAGCCTAATGATAGGGTCACCGGCAAAACCTGCCGCAAAAACAAGCTACGAAGCGTTTAATGTATCTGCAGAAGAAATATAATCATGAAGTTTACAAAAAAAGGACTGATATACAACCCCGTAAAGCTCGACGATTGGAGGGATAATACCTTCATCACTCCTACCCCATTTTTGCTGAATGATGATGTAATACGCGTATATGGCGGATTTCGTGATGCTACCGGAGCCAGCCGTATTGGGTATATTGATGTTTCGGCATCAAACCCTTCAGAAATTCTGGCAGTTTCAGATAAGCCTGTGCTTGACATAGGCGAAGGAGGCATGTTTGATGATAATGGCGTGATACTGGGTTCTATAATTCGTGATGGAGATGCAATACGTATGTACTATGTAGGTTTCCAGGCTATTAAAAAAGCAAAATTCCTAGCGTTCTCCGGACTGGCCGAAAGCACTGACGGAGGTAATACATTCCAACGTAAACTGGTGACGCCGATACTTGACAGGTATGACAATGAGCGATACATCAGAGCTATACATACCGTGATTAAGGAAGATGGCAAGTACAAAATATGGTATAGCCAGGGCGAAGGCTGGGAATATATCAATGGCATACCTTACCCGAAATATGATATAATGTATACTGAGTCTGAAGACGGGATAAATATATCTAATGACATGCGGATAAGCTGTGTTAAGAATGAAGGTACGGAATACCGCATAGGCAGGCCTACTGTATTTAAGGAAGATGGCATTTACAAGATGTTTTACACACGCGATAACCTCGCAAAAGAATACAGGGCGGGCTATGCAGAATCTGCAGATGGTGTAAACTGGGTGCGAAAAGATGATAAGTTCACGCTTGAACTTTCAGCTGAAGGCTGGGATTCTGAAACCGTATGTTACCCGGTGCCTGTTGAGGCCAAAGGCAAAAAATATGTATTTTATTCCGGAAACGGTATGGGCGCTAGCGGCGTGGGCTATGCTATAATGGAAAGCTAAGATTTATGGAAGTAAAATTTTTAGACCTGCATAAGATAAATATGCAGCATCAGCAGGAGATAGAAGAACGACTTTTAAAAACCTTCCGCAGCGGCTGGTATCTACTGGGCAATGAAACTAAAACCTTTGAGCAAAATCTTTCTGCTTACATAGGTACCAAACATGCAATAGGCGTAGCTAACGGCCTTGACGCACTGAGGCTTATACTTAAAGCCTATATAGAATTAGGTATTATGCAGGAAGGTGATGAAGTTATTGTGCCTGCCAATACCTATATTGCTTCTGTACTTGCAATAACTGATAATGGGCTGAAGCCGGTTTTTGTTGAGCCGGACATCAGCACATATAATATTGATATTTCAGCAATAGAAGCTGCAATCACGAACCGTACAAAAGCTATAATGATTGTACACCTTTACGGGCGTGTGGTATTTTCTGAGGATTTGAAAAAAATTGCGCAACAACGCAATTTGAAAATAATTGAGGACAATGCACAGGCAATCGGGGCGGTATGGAACGGCATAAAGACGGGAAACCTTGGCGATGCAGCGGGTTATAGTTTTTATCCGGGCAAGAATTTAGGTGCGCTAGGAGACGGCGGTGCAGTAACTACAAATGATGATGCACTGGCTAAAGCTGTACGGGCCATCGCCAACTACGGTTCAGAAGTAAAATATACTAACAAATACAAGGGTCTTAATTCAAGGCTTGATGAATTGCAGGCTGCAGCGCTGGACGTAAAGCTGAAATACATTGATACTGAAAATCAACGCAGGAGAGAAATTGCTGCGGCTTACATTACGGGTATTGCCAATTCAAAATTAATCCTTCCTGAAAACCCGGGTGATGAACATGTATGGCATTTGTTTGTTGTGCGGACTGATAATCGTGACGGACTTCAAAATTACCTGACTAGCAACAATATACATACCCAGATACATTACCCAACCCCGCCACATAAGCAGGAGGCTTACAGTGAGTATAGCCATCTGAGCTTACCGATTACAGAGAAAATTCATAATGAGGTGCTCAGTCTGCCTATAAGCCCTGTGATGACCAATAATGAAGTACAATATGTTATTGATACTGTAAATAAATACTAAAATGGCAGGCAAAATTTCTGTAACGCTGGCGCTGCTTGCCATGAACCACGAAAAGTACATTTTGCAGGCATGCGAAAGTATTGCTGCCCAGACATATAAGGATTTTGAAGTAGTTTTTCTTGATAACAACTCAACCGACCGCACTTTTGAAATTGCTGATGAGTATTTTAAAACTTCAGGAATTAAGTATCGCGGTTACAAAAACGATGTTAACAAAAATGTTTCGCAGAATCTGAATATACTGGTTGACCGTGCAGAAACGGACTACATTACTTTCCTTTCGGGTGACGACTGGTATACTGAGGATAACATGCAGAAGAAGATTGACTTCATGTTACAGACAGGTGCCGATGTTGTATTTACCGATGGTTACAAATACCTTCAGGATACTGGTGAAACTGTTGCCTTATACGACCCCCGCAATAAGAAAAAAGCAATCAATCTCGCTAACTACTTTAATGAAGCCATAACAGGCAACTTCCTGTATGCTATTGGTTTTATGACGAGTCGCAAAATACTTTCTGACCTGAAATTTGATGAGAACATCATGATGGAAGACTGGGATATCTGCCTGCGCCTGGCTTACAACGGGCACAAAATGGCATTTCTTAACGAGCCGCTGTTTTACTACAGGGTGATGTTGACCAGCCTTTCAAACAATAAAGAAGTGATGCATAAAGACTATGCTGTTGTCATCAACAAATTTATTGACCATATCAACAGCGACAAGGTATTGAGCAAAAAATATTGGCTGAGGCAATACAAAAGCAGGATACGCGAGCTGGAAAAAATTCAGGATAAAAGTAAAGCCGAGCTGCAGGAATACGCTGAAAACAAACAAAAGTACGCAGCGCTTAAATATCCGTTTCCAATAAATAAGATAATTGCGTCATATTGGTCGCTAAAGAAGTAAGCCATGGATAACATTAATGAAGAAGTACACAACGCATTTGAGGCCATAAAGAACGGAGGGATCATACTCTACCCTACTGATACCGTTTGGGGCATTGGCTGTGATGCCACCAATCCTGATGCCGTTAAAAAAATTTATGAGCTGAAGCAGCGTGAGGAAACCAAGAGTATGATAGTACTCATGAACGGCGACCGCATGGTGCATAACGTTTTCAATAATATACCTGAAGTGGCCTGGCAAATTCTCGACCTTAGCGATAAGCCCACAACGTTAGTTCTTGACAATCCGCGTAATGTAGCGCCAAACCTCATCGCTCCGGATAAAACACTGGGTATGCGCCTTGTAAAAGAACCTTTTTGCTACAAATTGATGGAGCGTATGAAGAAACCGTTGGTCTCAACTTCGGCTAATATAAGCGGTATGCCTACACCAAGTTCATTCAAAGAAATTGACCATCATATTTTGGACGGCGTAGACTATGTTGTAAATTTGCATCACGATAAAATTGCCGCAAAACCAAGTACCATCATCAAGATCGGGAATGATTTGCAGGTAAAAGTGATACGACCTTAATGAAAGACAATCCTTCATATAAAGAAGCCCTACAACACCCTGTTTTCAGCATCACATCGCAGGCCGCCGCACAGCTCGATGTTAAGAGTTATGTCATTGGCGGTTATGTGAGAGATTTTCTTCTTGACCGCGGACTTAAGAAAGATATTGACATTGTTGCCGTTGGCAGCGGGATAGATTTGGCGCAGAAAGTATCTTCCCTCCTACCAAAAAAACCCAAAGTTCAGGTATTCAAAAATTACGGTACAGCCATGCTGCATTTTGATGAAGCAGACGGCAGTAAGATTGACGTAGAGTTTGTTGGCGCGAGAAAGGAATCATACCAATGGGAAAGCCGTAAGCCGCATGTAGAAACCGGTACGCTGGAAGACGACCAGAACAGGCGCGATTTCACCATAAATGCACTGGCGCTGTCGCTGAATGAAGATGATTTCGGGACGTTGGTTGACCCGTTTAATGGCGTGGAAGACCTTCAGAATAAAATAATACGTACACCCCTTGACCCGGATATTACGTATAGTGACGATCCGCTCAGGATGATGCGCGCTATACGCTTTGCAACGCAGCTAAATTTCACGATTGAAAAAGAATCACTTAAAGCCATCACTCGAAATAAAGAGCGTATAAGCATTATTTCGGGTGAGCGTATAGTTGATGAACTCAATAAGATATTGATGGCTCCTGTGCCTTCTGTGGGCTTTAAACTGCTGCATGACACAGGATTACTGCACATAATCTTACCTGAGCTTACGGCGCTGCAGGGCGTGCAGGAAGTGGAAGGCCAAACACATAAAGATAATTTTTACCACACGCTTGAAGTGGTGGATAACATTGCCCCTAACACCAATGACGTGTGGCTGAGATGGGCGGCATTGTTGCATGATATTGGCAAGGCGCCTACTAAAAAATTCAGTAAAAAAGTGGGCTGGACATTTCATGGTCATGAGTTTGTAGGCAGCAAAATGGTAAAGAAACTGTTTGAAAGGCTGCACATGCCGCTGAACCAAAAACTGAAGTTCGTCTCTAAAATGGTGATGCTGAGCTCAAGGCCTATTGTTCTTGCTCAGGATGAAGTAACCGATTCTGCCGTACGCCGCCTGATATTTGACGCGGGGGAAGATGTAGAAAACCTGATGACGCTTTGCGAGGCCGACATTACCACCAAAAACGCCACCAAGTTCAGGAAGTACCATAACAACTTTAAAATTGTACGCCAAAAAATAGTGGAAGTTGAAGAGCGCGACCATGTGCGCAACTTCCAGCCGCCGATTACAGGAGAAGAGATTATGGAGATCTTCAACCTTAAGCCATCGCGGGAGATAGGGATATTGAAGGAGGCAATTAAGGAGGCAATTTTGGAAGGGGAAATTCCGAATGAATATCAGGCAGCACACGATTTTATGATGATGCGGGCTAAGAAATTGGGACTTGAAATAACTAAGTAGTAAACCTGCAAGGTTTTTGAGACCTTGTAGGTTTTAAATTATACACCTACAAGGTTTTAAACCTTGCAGGAGCAAAACAAACACAATGAAAATCAATTTTACAAAGATTACGAAGGTTGCTCTTGTACTGGTTTATCTGGTTATTGTGGCAGGAGCCCTTGTACGTATGACAGGCAGCGGAATGGGCTGTCCTGACTGGCCGAGGTGTTTTGGGTATTACATTCCCCCTACCGATATTAAAGAGTTGATGTGGACTCCCAACCATACCTTTGAGAAAGGGCAGGTTATCATCAAAGATGAAAAATTGTGGGTAGCAAAAGAAACCTTTACTACCGGGACACAATATGATGCAGCCAATTGGCAGGAATACACTAAGCATGACTATGCCGAGTTTAACCCCGTACATACATGGGTAGAATACGTTAACAGGCTTGTGGGAGCATTGGCGGGCCTTGCCGTTTTTATAATGGCTGTGGCATCTTTTAAATTCTGGCGGACGAAGAGCAGCATCATACTGTTGTCATGGCTTACAGTATTTCTTATGGGTTTCCAGGCATGGCTTGGCAAAACCGTGGTTGACAGTGTACTCAGTCCGGTTAAAATTACCACCCATATGGTAGTAGCCCTTATAATCGTTGCGATTATCTTATACATTCTGCATTTGGCAAAACCGACTAAAGTAGCATTTAAACATGACAAAATGTTTAAAATTATGCTTTGGGCTGCATTATTTCTAACACTGATACAGGTGGTTCTGGGTACGCAGGTGCGCCAGTTTGTAGATGAGCGCGTAAAAATGCTTGGCTACGAAAACATGCACCTAATACTTGATAATCCGCTGGTAACGTTCTATTTCCACCGGACATTTTCTTTTGTGTTATTCTTTTCTAATCTTTACCTATACCTCCGTAACAAAAGACTCGGACTTGGCTTTGCCAAAACAGGCTGGGTCATGGTGCTATTACTAATAGAGATTGCATCAGGTATTGCAATGTATTATGCTGATTTTCCGTTCGGGATGCAAAGTACGCACCTTGTGGCGGCATCATTGCTGTTTGGGGTACAGTTTTATATGATACTGGAAAGCAGAAGGAAACAATTAGATTCAGAAAACTTTTAGCAAACCTTTATAATTCCTTTACCAACTATTTGGCAAAATGCGGTGTAATTTTACAATAAACAAAAACACTAAGTCATGCCAAATTCAACAGAAATCCAGGGAGGCTGGGACGAATTCAAAGGAAAACTAAAACAGAGATATGCCGAACTTACAGATGATGATCTGACTTATGAGGAAGGCAAAGACGACGAAATGTGGGGCCGTCTTGAACAGAAGCTGGGCAAAGCGAAGAAAGAAATACTTTCGTTATTCCAATAGCCCATTCCTTCAGGAAATTTTAACCACATTCCCGAAACTGTTCTGTGAGCACACTGTGTTTGCCGAACAGTTTTTTTTATACCCACCCTTTAATATTAAACACAACCTGTCTGAAATTTAACATAATAGCACCAATGAGTTTAAAAAATTAATACATTTACTCAAAAAAAGCTATTATGGGAAAAATTTACTTATTGCCAGTCTTATTGGTACCCCTCTCGGCTATTTGCCAGTTTGGCCAGCCACAGTTTATTGATGCAGCCGGCAGCGCTAATTCTATAAGCCAATACATAAAAACAGGTGATTTTGATGCAAACGGCACAAAAGATATTATTGTAGGCAATGACATTACAAGTAAGATAAGGGTTTATAGTAATAACGGAAACCTGAATTTTTTGGTTGTAGGTAATGTTGCCGATACCTGGCAAAGTTTAAAAACAATGGACATGGCCGATTTTAACGGAGATGGTACGCCTGACATTGTAGTTGTAGAGGCAGGTTCACAACAAACAATTTCATGGCACGCAAATATTAATGGATCGTACCAGCAAAAAACGCTTATAAAGTCGGGGCTTACTTTTGTTTTGGGCCGGGTCCTGGCACATGATTTCAACGGTGACGGAAAAGCTGATATAATTTTGCTGAACCATAATAACATATTGCTTTTTACCAATATGGGCGGAGGCAGCTTTTCAGCGGGAGAAAATGTAATACTCCCCGATGATGAAACCGAATTTTATGATTTGATACTGGGTGATTTCAACAATGACAGTTTTAAAGATTTTGCAATTGCTACAGGCGGGTTTGAAATATACCTGAATAACGGAAATGCACAGTTTACCAGAGTTGACGGCGTTAATGATACTGTAACCATGTTAATGGGTGCGGGCGATTTTAATAATGACGGGCTTGATGATATAACTTTTAAAGCTGTTAGTATGAAAGGGTGGAAAAATTCAGCCTCTCCCAACTTTACTGCCAGCATCAT
Source organism: Flavobacterium sp. J372 (assembly GCF_024699965.1). Classification (NCBI taxonomy): domain Bacteria; kingdom Pseudomonadati; phylum Bacteroidota; class Flavobacteriia; order Flavobacteriales; family Flavobacteriaceae; genus Flavobacterium; species Flavobacterium sp. J372. The sequence continues at coordinate 1,681,225 of NZ_JAJOMZ010000004.1, read as the reverse complement.
CACTTCAGCAGGCCAGGGTGCAAAATCTTACCACTGTGCCGATCTTGACGGTGATAATTATGACGATATACTTACGCAGGATAATCAATTTGGTACAGTATCGTGGTATAAGAGCAACGGTGACGGAACATTTGCTGCAAAACAGGATATTTATGTAAATACAGGCGGGGTAATACCTACCGCCGTATATGCTGATGACCTGGATGGTGACGGTGACAATGAAGTGATTTGGACTACCGGTAACGGGATTGTGGCTGTGCACAACAATAATACAGTATTGTCACATAGTGATAAAACCACCCAAAAACTGAGCATCTACCCAAACCCTGCCGGAGAATTTCTATACATTTCAGCAGGCAGTTCTTTACAATCTGTTAGCGTTTATAATATGCTGGGGCAAAAAGTCTTATCAGCATCAACGCAAGAAATAAATGACGGAGCCATAAGGGTTGATGGTTTGCAGGCCGGTTCTTACATGGTTGTGGCTAATAATGGCAAGGCCGTTACAAACCTTAAATTTATTAAGTCATAAATTTTCATTAAACAGGTAAGCCAATCGTACTGAAAACAGTATTTTCAGCCCTAAGAAATCTAACGCAAAAGATAAGGGAGCTGTAACTGAATTCATCATTGAAGCGCCGCAGCTCGGCCGCGAAAAAACCATTTGGGTATACCTGCCTCATAATTATGATGAGAAAGAAAGATTCCCGGTGATTTATATGCACGACGGGCAGAATGTTTTTGACCATGCCGAATCACTGAAACGGGAGTGGCACCTTGAAGAAAAGCTGAACGACCTGCACAGCGAAGCCATAATTGTTGGCATTGAGCATGGAGGCGACAAGCACCGCATTGATGAGATGACGCCCTACCCCAACGACACTCATGGCGGCGGCCATGCCGATGATTATCTTGATTTTATCATCAATACCCTGAAACCATATGTGGATGAAAACTTTAAAACGCTTACAAATAAAGAAAATACGACCATTTTCGGTAGCTCGGTTGGCGGATTGATTTCATTTTATGCACTACTCAAACATCCTGAAGTGTTCGGAAACGCGGGAGTGTTTTCGCCATCATTCTGGTTTAGCGATGATATTTACCGCCTGATTGAGAGGGTTGAGAAGATTGACGGACGCGTATACTTTATGGCCGGTGATCACGAGAGTCAGGCAATGATTCCGGACCTTGAGAAAATGGAGGAGCTGGTGATGGGCAGAGTTGACGACCCAAAGCAAATACATAAAAAAATTGTGCATAACGGCCACCACAACGAAAAGCTTTGGCGCACCCAGTTTAAAGATGCTTACCTGTGGCTTTTGGGTGATTAGTTATGCTGCGCCCTGAAAAGCGCCAGCAGCATTTCAGGATCTATCAGGCCGGTTGGTGAGCGTTCCATTTCTGTAAGCACACTTTTCATGGCAAATGGGCTCAGCCCCATGTTTACGCCCATTTCGCGTATGGCTACCTGTTCATTGTCGTGCAACACGCCATCGGCATGCATAAGCAGCGCCAGCCTGTAAAACTGCAGTATGCGCTGATGCTCGCTTTTCGGGATAACCTTTTCTGCTTTATGGTCAAACAGGCTCAGAAAGATATCTTTCTCAACTTTAAGCTGAGATGCCACGATAGAGAGGAACTGGAACTCGCGCTCGTGCACTTGCCCGTCAATCATTGCAAAAGATATCATCTCGCTTAGTAAGCTCAGTTTTTCTTCGTAGCTGCCCATAGATTTACTATTTTTAGCTAATATATTATTTTCTGCTGAAAAACATGATACGGCTTTTTACAATCTTAACGGCATTGCTTACAGTATTTGCCCTACGGTCACAGGAAAATACCATTTCTAAAAACGTGTCATCTCTCACACTGAACTCTCCTCAACTGGGCAAAGACAAGAAAATATGGCTGTACCTCCCGCATGACTACGCAGCTTCAGGGAAATCATATCCTGTAATTTATATGCACGACGGGCAGAATCTTTTTGATGCGAAAACATCAGCTTTTGGTGAGTGGGATGCCGACCGTGTGCTTGACAGCCTGAACGCCGATGTTATTGTTGTAGGCATAGAGCACGGCGGCGATAAACGCATTGATGAGCTCACTCCCTACCCACACCCAAAATATGGAGGCGGCGGTGCAGATGTATACCTGGACTTCATTGTAAAGACTGTAAAACCATATATAGACAAAAATTACAGGACAAAGGGAAACAGGAAAAACACAATCATTTGGGGTAGCTCACTTGGCGGGCTGACGTCTTACTACGCACTACTGAAATACCCTGACGTTTTTGGCATGGCGGGGGTGTTCTCACCATCTTTCTGGTTTACTGATGATATTTATAAACTGACGGAAAGCACTCCGAAAATAAAAAGGAAGATTTATTTTATGGCGGGCGAGAGCGAGAGCGAAGATATGGTGCCGGACCTGCTGAAAATGCAAAAGCTGCTACAGGATAAAAACAATCCGCCGAAGATGGAACTTAAAATCATTAAAGGAGGCAAACATAATGAAAAGCTATGGCGCAAAGCATTTGCAGAAGCATATTTATGGCTGATAAAGGATTAAACTGTCGCTTTGAACTGTTTTATAAACTCATCATATTCTTCAGCAAAAGTTTTTGTCTTGTGGTGTTCTTCCTGCCTTGCAATATATTGTCGGACTCTATCTATTACAGATGCGGACACTGAAACTGCAAAATAATCATTCTGCCACTCAAACTCTTCATTGCCACAGATTTGTTTTTGTTAATCCAGTGCGAACTTTCTCCTTTAATTAGCTGTACAACTTTGGCTAATGTTTGTTCTGAACCTAACGAGAGTAGTATGTGGCAATGGTCTGAGTAGCCGTTAATTTGGTCTATAAAAATGCCCTTGCTCCGAGCATTCTCAAAAATATGTTTCCATACCTGTCGCCGGACTTCGGGAGTTTTAAGATATGGATATCTGTTTTTGGTTGAAAAGACTATATGAAGATAAATGTTGATGAAAGGCATAAATTTGATTTGATGCTAAAATATGAATATTTGGCTAAAGCCTATACTCGGGCAATATTTATCCCCTGGCTAAAGCCAGGGGCAATTGATGATAGTAGGGAATTTACAAAAAAATGGGATATCCATATTTATAATCCCTGGTTAAAGCAAGTGATGTCAACAGGAAGCTTAACCAGGAATTTGTATTTAGTTGAGCCCGAGAATCTCAATTGAGTTAATCAAGGGCAAAGGAGTGAAGCTCATCATTTGCCCCTGGCTTCAGCCAAGGGGTGTGCCAAATATCGGGAATCGGCTTTAGCCAAATATAATCCTTACCTTTACTCAAAATTTTGAACATGAACAACAACGATATATTCAAGAAGCTAAGGGTGGCGCTGCAACTGCGCGATGACCAGATTGTAGATATCCTCCAGCTGGTAGATTTCCGCATTTCAAAGGCCGAGCTTGGGGCATTCTTCAGAAATGCTGACCATCCCAATTATATGGAATGCGGCGACCAGGTGCTGCGTAACTTTTTGAACGGGCTGGTTATCCACCTGAGGGGCACGAAGGAAAACCCTAAAAATGCAATGGATGTTATTAAGGCCAACAGTACAGCAATTAAGAAAGCGCCTGCTAAAGATGCAAAGCCCGCACCACTAAAAACTACTGCGGTAAAAAGAGCCCGGTAAAAAACACCAATTTCAAACCGAAGAAACAGGAACCGATTGTAGAGAAAGTACAGTTCAAGAACGGGAAAAACAAAAAATAAGCTTGCACAAGTTTGATACACCTGATTACCTGAAGGACGGTAATCATCGGCAGCGTAAAGCATATGCTGCACTTACAAACTATGTTTTCCCATATCTTGAAAAGTATAAACCTATACTTGCAGGGACAATACCGCTTGAAATTGATATTGAAGAAAGTGACTTGGATGTATTGTGTTACATAACCAACGCTGAGGAGTTTGTTAAGGATCTTCAGGTAAATTTCAGTTCATTAAAACGATTTGAAGTCCGCCAAACGGAAATTGATTCCATCCCGACTGTTATCGCCAATTTTTTCTGCGAAGGTTTTGAGGTAGAAATATTCGGGCAAAACCTGCCGGTGCACCGGCAAAACGGCTACAGGCATATGATTGTTGAAGATGCTATATTACTGCTTGAGGGCGAAACTTTCCGCAATGAAATCATCAGCCTGAAAAAGCAGGGATATAAAACTGAGCCCGCCTTTGCACAATTGCTGGGCCTGGAAGGAAACCCGTATGAAGCCTTGCCGGAATATGGCAAAACACTAAAAATTACCTAACAAACAGATTGTTAGCAGAATAATCTATAACTTTGCATTGTTGCATTTGCACATTTCAAATTAATTTTTATCTTTGCGCCCACATTTGGACCAACCTCTGGCGATAACCGTGAATGTTGCTTTGAATCAAATTTTTAAATTTAAAATCATGACAACTGATTTAGTAAAATTCGTTCAGGACGAATTCGTTGCAAAAAAAGATTTCCCTGAGTTCAATTCAGGTGACACAATTACTGTGTACTACGAAATTAAGGAAGGTGAAAAAACACGTACCCAGTTCTTCAAAGGTGTAGTTATCCAGAAGAGGGGTGCAGGTATCACTGAAACTTTCACTATCCGTAAAATGTCAGGTTCTGTGGGTGTTGAGCGTATCTTCCCTGTAAACATGCCTGCACTTCAAAAAATTGAAGTTAACCAGAGAGGTAAAGTTCGCAGGGCACGTATATTCTACTTCCGCGACCTTACAGGTAAAAAAGCGAAAATCAAAGAAAGAAGAAGGTAATAACCTCATTCACTATACAAAAATCCCTCCGATATTCGGGGGGATTTTTTATTTACCAGCACTTTTTTATAAAATCAAGCACAGCATCTTCACTGGCCACACTGTGCGGAACCCTGGTGCGCAAAGTTTGCTCAAACCGGAACATATTATGATGATTGGGAACTATTTCATTTAGCGTAAAGAATTTCTTTGCAAGCATAAGCACCCTTTGCCTGTTATATCGCTCAAAGCCTTCTATAATTTCTGAAGCTTCGCTGTCGCAGTAATAACTAAGGCCGTAAAGCATATTTTCCGCTGTTAGTTCCATAAGGTAAAGTTTTTTCAAATGTAACCTCAAAGCTGAATGTGAGTGTTGCAGAATTTTACGGAAAACTTTACATATTAAACAAGTCTTAATCATTCGATAAAATTTCTTTCTGCAAATTGCAGATTAAGCAACAACTACAACGTTTTTTTACAGGATTATCGGCAGCCTTTTAGTACAGAATTTTCTATATTTGCCCTGCTTCGGCACCATCAAACAGACTAAATATACAAACTGCCGCCCTGCCACGCGCAGAGCGCCGAAAAACTACGCTAAATGGCTAATAAGTCAACTATTTTTTACACGATAACAGACGAGGCCCCAATGCTGGCCACACATTCATTCCTACCGATTGTACAAGCTTTTGCAGCACCTGCTGGCATCAATCTGGAAACGAGAGACATTTCACTTGCGGGCCGCATACTGGCTAATTTCCCTGAAAATCTTACTGAAGGGCAAAAAATTGGCGATGCCCTTAGCGAACTGGGCCAGCTAGCCACTACGCCTGAAGCCAACATTATAAAGCTGCCGAATATTTCAGCGTCCGTTCCGCAATTAAAAGAAGCCATAAAAGAACTTCAGGCCCAGGGGTACAATATTCCTGACTATCCGGAAAATGCTTCAACAGAAGAAGAAAAAAACATAAAAGCAAAATATGCCAAGGTACTTGGTTCAGCTGTGAACCCGGTGCTTCGCGAAGGCAACTCTGACCGCCGTGCACCACGCGCTGTGAAAAACTATGCAAAGGCACACCCCCCACTCTATGGGAGCCTGGAGCAGCGGCAGTAAAACACATGTTGCCAGCATGCCTGAAGGTGATTTCTACGGAAGTGAAAAGTCGCTTACTGTAAAAGAAGCCACTGATGTAAAGATTGAATTTACAGGCAATGACGGTACTGTTACCGTACTTAAAGCCAGCACGCCGCTTAAAGCCGGTGAGATTATTGACAGCGCTGCCCTCAGCCTTAAAAAACTGAAAGCATTTGCTGCCAAAGAAATAGCTGATGCCAGGGTACAGGGCGTATTGTTCTCGCTGCACATGAAAGCTACGATGATGAAGGTGAGCGACCCGATTATTTTCGGGGCAATTGTAGAAGTTTTCTTTGCAGATGTATTTGAAAAATATGCTTCTCTATTTAAAGAATTAGGCGTAGATACACGCAATGGCCTTGGCGATGTTTTTGCCAAGATTGCAGGCCACCCGCAGGAGGCTGAAGTTAAGGCCGCCATTGAAAAAGTATATGCTGAAGGCCCGGCAATTGCTATGGTGAACAGTGATAACGGCATTACCAACCTGCATGTGCCAAGCGATGTAATTGTAGATGCCTCTATGCCGGCAATGATACGTACATCAGGCCAGATGTGGGATGCAAAAGACCAGCAGCAGGATACAAAAGCCATGATCCCGGACAGGACGTATGCAGGCTTGTACACTGCTACAATTAATTTCTGCAAAGAGCATGGCGCCTTTAACCCTGCCACTATGGGCAGCGTACCAAACGTAGGCCTTATGGCACAGAAGGCGGAAGAGTACGGAAGCCATGACAAGACCTTCCAGGCAGCAGCTGATGGCGTTGTGAAAGTTATTGACAATAACACCGGCGAAGTTTATATGGAGCAGCAGGTTGAGGCCGGAGACATCTTCAGGATGTGCCAGACCAAAGATGCCCCCATACAGGACTGGGTGAAGCTTGCCGTAAACAGGGCAAGGCTGAGCGCTACACCGGCTGTTTTCTGGCTTGACGATAAGCGTGCGCACGACCGTGAGCTAATCGCGAAAGTTGAGATGTACCTAAAAGACCACGATACAAACGGGCTTGATATACGCATACTTGACCCTATTGCGGCGACTGAATTTACCCTTGAACGCATCATCCGTGGGGAAGACACAATATCAGTTACCGGAAATGTACTGCGCGATTACCTGACAGACCTCTTCCCTATTCTTGAACTGGGTACATCGGCAAAAATGCTGTCGATAGTTCCGCTTATGAATGGCGGCGGATTATTTGAAACCGGTGCCGGAGGTTCTGCCCCTAAACACGTGGAGCAGTTTACTCAGGAAGGTTACCTGCGTTGGGATTCGCTCGGTGAGTTTCTGGCGCTTGGTGTGTCGCTCGAGCATCTGGGCCAGACCATGGGTAATGCAAAAGCGCTTGTACTGAGCGAAACGCTTGATGCTGCCAACGAGAAATTCCTTGAAAATGATAAGTCGCCTGCACGTAAAGTTGGGCAGATAGACAACCGCGGTTCGCATTTTTACCTGGCACTCTATTGGGCTCAGGCGCTTGCCGCACAAAACAAAGATGCCGAACTGAAAGCGAAATTCGAGCCAATCGCGGCAGCGCTGACGGAAAACGAGGCTAAGATTGATGCTGAGCTAATAGCGGCACAAGGCAAGCCACAGGATATTGGCGGCTATTACCACCCTGACCAAAAGCTGACAGACAAAGCGATGAGGCCAAGCGAAACTTTTAATAGTATATTGGCGAAATTGAATTAATTATAACTTGAGCCGTCCTGATGGGGCGGCTTTTTTTTTTGGTATGAAATTTAGCATCGCCATACTTATATTATTTATCATGATTAGCTGCCACGAAGGTGATTTGGGAGGTGACTATTACTACCTGCCTGACTACGAAGCTATTGACATAGGCTACCCTTACGGCTCAATCATTTATAAGTCTACACAGCAGAATACTTATAATAAAGTCCTGATATATGCAGATGTGATTGACTGCGAATCTTCTTCAGACTATATAATTGTGCTGCAACGCCCTAACAAGGCATTGGTAAAACAAAATATTAAAGATGATTTAAAGATGTGGAGGTATCTTTCAAAAATAACAGTTGGCGATAAGGCGATAGCTATGGATAATTTAAATTTGAGGTGTGCCAGCGTTGAAAAAATTAGTTCGATAGCCGATAGCCTTTTTCAGGAATCTTCTTATTATCAAAAAATGTTTCATTTAGAGTCAAATTATTATATCATCGATAAACATACCGATTCAATATTTGGGCCTATGGACAAAATTCAGTTTGAGAAGATGAAAGAGAATAAGAATATATCGCTAGATTTTTATTTTCTGCCTAAATTGTAAAAATCCCTTTGTTAAATCTGTGTTAACAAACAATTTTAATTACTCTTAAACGTTTACCAATTCAAACCAATAAATCAATCAATGCTATCAAAAAGAAAAAGCAGGTTCATCTTGTTCCTGTTACTAATTTTTTCTGTGGGCTATGCACAGCAAAAATTCACGATCAGCGGCACACTGCGTGACGCTTCGAGCAATGAAACACTCATTGGCTCAACAGTTTACATTAAAGAACTTCAAAAGGCATTTACGGTTAATGAGTACGGCTTCTACTCCATCTCACTTCCTGAAGGCACTTACACCTTACAAATCAGCAGTATAGGCTTCGGCAATATTGAAGAGACGGTAGTGCTTGACCGCAACATCCGTAGGGATTTTAGCATGCAGCCCGAATCGCAAATGCTTGAAGAAGTTGTGGTTGAAAGTAATCGCCAGCGTGCTGAAATCCGGCGCCCCGAAATGAGTGTTGCTAAACTTACCGTTCAGGAAATCAAGAAGATGCCGGTGGTTTTGGGCGAAGTAGACGTATTGAAGTCTATTCTCACCCTGCCCGGTGTTACCAATGCCGGCGAAGGAGCTTCGGGCTTCAACGTACGCGGGGGCTCAGCCGACCAAAACCTTATTTTGCTCGATGAAGCCATGATCTTTAACTCGTCGCACCTGTTTGGGTTTTTCTCGGTTTTCAACTCTGATGCTATAAAAGACATGAAGCTTTACAAAGGCGGTATCCCGGCGCGTTTCGGCGGAAGATTATCATCTGTACTTGATATTTACCAGAAAGAAGGTAACAGCAATGAGTTTCACATGACCGGAGGTATTGGGCTAATTTCCAGCCGTTTGCTAGCCGAAGGACCTATCGTAAAAGAGAAGTCCTCCTTCCTTATTGGTGGCCGTGCGTCATACGCGCACCTGTTTTTAAAGCTGAGCGATAATGAAAACTCTGCCTACTTTTATGACCTGAACACCAAATTAAGTTATACGCTTGATGATAAAAACAAGCTCTACCTCTCCGGTTACTTTGGGCGCGACCTGTTCAACATCAATGAAAGCTTCAACAATATCTATGGCAATGCCGTGCTGAACCTGCGTTGGAATCATTTATTTAATGACAGGCTATTTAGCAATATGTCAATGATTTACAGTGACTATTATTACGGCTTAGAGCTTGATTTTATTGGCTTTACCTGGGACAGCGGGATTAAGAATTTCAATTTTAAGTACGACTTTAAGCACTACCTTACTGAAAACCTGAAACTTAACTACGGCCTTAATGCTATATATTACGATTTCAATCCTGGTACAATCACCCCTAGCGGTGAAAATTCAGCCGTAAACCGTGATGAGCTTGAACATAAATATGCTGTGGAACCTGCACTGTACTTAGATGCTGAACAAACGCTTACAGATTACCTTACAGTAAGTTACGGCCTGCGTTACAGTATGTTTTACAGGCTGGGTTCACAAAACCTGAACACATATGCCAATAACAATGCGGTCGCTTTCAACAACGAATTAAAAATATACGAAAAAGCAACGCCAACAGGTACGCGCCATTACGGCAGAGGTGAGACCATTGCCGATTTGAATAACCTGGAGCCCAGGGCAGCAGTGTCATTCACGCTTGACGAAAACCAGTCTATTAAGTTCGGGTACAACCGCATGGTGCAGTACCTCCACCTTATTACCAACACCTCATCGCCTACCCCGCTTGATGTTTGGGCCCCGAGTGATAACTTCCTGAAACCGCAGAAGCTTGACCAGTTTGCGGCCGGATATTTCAGGAACTTTAAAGATGATGCGTACACGCTTGAGACCGAAGTATTTTATAAAAAAATAAAAGATAAGCTGGATTATATTGACGGTGCCGACCTTATTGCCAATGAGGCTATTGAGCAGGTGGTATTGCCCGGAAAAGCAAGGTCATACGGGCTTGAAGTACTTGTACGTAAAAATACAGGAAAGCTAAGCGGCTGGGTAGCTTATACGCTGTCACGCACTGAGCAGCAGACACCAGGCAGGGCACCGGGAGAAACAGGTATAAATAATGGTGACTGGTACAGAGCGGGTTATGACAAAACACATAATCTCTCAATAACAAGCACATACCAGTACACCGATAAATGGTCATTTGGGGCGATATTCGCATTACAGTCAGGGTTGACAGCAACCTTCCCTAACGGGTATTATCGTTACGGTGACCTGAACATCCCAAATTTCGGTCCGCGTAATGAAGACAGGCTCCCGGCCTACCACCACCTTGATGTTTCAGCAACGTACACGCCAAAACCCGAAAAGAAAACAGGCTGGCAGGGTGAATGGGTGTTTAGCATCTATAACCTTTACAACCGCCAGAATGCGGCGTCTTTTACATTCACACAAAACGAAGATACAGGCGCAAATGAGGCCAAGAGGCTGTCGATTTTCGGAATCATCCCGAGTGTAACGTATAACTTCAGATTTTAATGCTATGAAAAAGATATTCTTGTTATTATTCCCGATATTATTTTTAACCGCTTCCTGCGAGGAAGTAGTTGAAGTTGACCTGGAAACAGCTGCGCCCCGCCTGGTTATTGATGCTTCTATAAACTGGGTGAAAGGCACAACAGGTAATGAACAGACAATCAGGCTAACAACAACTACAGGTTATTACAATCCCCAAATACCGGTAGTGTCTGGCGCTACCGTATATATAACAAACAGCGCCGGAACCGTTTTCGATTTTATAGAGCAACCGGGCACCGGCAACTACAACTGCACAAATTTTATACCTGTTATTGGCGAAAACTATACGCTTACTGTAATATCTGAGGGGCAGACCTACCGCGCTACGGAAATGCTGTACCCAACCCCTGATATTGAAGAAATTGTACAGGATAATGAGGGCGGTTTCCTTAACGAAGATGTGGAAGTGCGCTTTTTTTACCCTGACAACGGCGCAACCGATAACTGGTATATGTACAGGTTTGACTGGGCAGGGCTGCCCTACCCGGATTATGACGTAATTGAAGACAAATTTTTCCAGGGCAACCAGATGTTTGGTATTTTCAGTGATGAAGACCTTGCGCCGGGTCAGCAATTGCGGATGAGGCTCTACGGCATCTCACAGCGCTACTACAATTACATGCAAATACTTATTTCGATGGCTGAAGGCGGTGCAGGCTCAGGGCCGTTCCAGTCGCCGCCAACTACACTGCGCAGCAACATGGTGAACCAGACCAATGAAGATAATTATGCCCTGGGATATTTCAGGCTTGGTGAAGTAAGTGATTTGACGTATACTATAGCCCCCTAACCCCAAAGGGGGAACTTCGGATTGAAAACAAAAGCTGCCTGAAAAGGTGGCTTTTTTATTGAAGACTCTTGTAGCTTGCAGCTATCTTTCTAACTTTACAACTTTCTAACTTTCAACTAAACCAAAATGTCATCCCACCACATTGTTCGCGACGACCAGGAACCTGCACGGCTAAAACTAATTAGGTCGATAGTTATTATCTCCATAATGGCTTTGCCGCAAATTACTTCAGCACAGATTACAAGATTACAGGAGTTGGTTAATGATATTTATCTAGTACACACACCAAAGGGAAATACTTTTAGCAATCAAAAAGGTATCTTATACAACGAATATTTTAATGCGGCTGAAATAAAGGTTCAGAACTGCGATATTATTGTTTGCACGCGGCAGTCATCGGGTGATGTTATAAAATGCATAGATACAAAGATTTTTAATGTTATCCAGGTTATGCAGGCTCTTGGTGAGCTTGATACACCTAAACATAACGCACGAATCATTACAAAAAACGGCAAGTATGCTGCGTTTGATGGTTGTATACCGATTACAGATTTTATTTATGATGAGCAATTTTTTGTAGAGGGAGGAACTGTACTTTCGAGGCAGGATAATGGTAGTCGTATATTCGTAGTCATTAAAGATAATCGGGAATTTTTCACAACCCGTGACAGCATTGTACGAATTTGGGACACTAATATTCTTGTCAGGAATATTAATAAAGGATTTTATTACTTCGGGCTGGACAAAAGCATGCGCCCGGTTCCTGAGCAATTCCTAGATGTAGATGATCTGGATACAGAAGATTCAATTTATATATACAGGGATAAAAGCGGCGAAAGCGGGTACATTTCAAATAACGAAGTTGTAAAAGGGTATCGCCCTATTTCAGCATTTTATAAAAAATATGCTTTTGCCTATAATCGCAAAAACGGAAAAATGACCGTTATTAATAAACGTTTCCGAAAAATAAAAAAATTCCCCGAAAGATATTACATTGAGGAAGAGTTTGACCACTTCGGAGTATTAATCATTTATAATGATAAGCGGGAATACGGACTGGTAAATTATAAAGGCGACATAATTTTGCCAATGGGTAAAGACTATATTGAGCAAGTAAAAGGTGGTTTGTTTTTTATGACAAGTTGGAAAAATAGGGCTCAAAACCTGCTCAACGAACAAAAAACGGGATATTACAATCAAAAGGGAGTGAGAATTGCACCCAATGGTGTTTTCAACCGGTCAAACCTTATAATTACCAGCGAAACTATCGAGAATAAAGGAGAAGAGAATGAAACTATCACTTTTACTGATATTTTTCTTGATGTTGATAACAAGATAATTAAACAACAAAAACGCTAAAATGTCATCCCACCACATAGTACGTGACGACCAGGAACCTGCGCTTATTATTGCAAACGGCGCTGCCTGCAGTAGTGAACTTATGGGGCAGCTGCTGGAATGGTCTCCGCTTGTTGTGGTGCTTGACAGCGCCATTGAACGTGTATTGGAACTGAGTATCAAGGCCGATGTTCTGTTGGGTGATTTTGACCGAGGCTTTGATGCTGAACACTACCGTAACAAGCAGTATCCGCTGGAAATTGTACATACGCCTGACCAGGATAAAACAGACCTTGAGAAAGCTTTTGATTACTTAATTGAAAGGAAAATACCCGCTGCTAATGTAATATGGGCAACAGGCCGCCGGGCAGACCATACCATTACCAACCTGACCAATATTGCTCGCTACCGCGATAGGCTCAAGATAGTTATACTCGATGACTACAGTAAGGTATTCCTGCTTCCGCGGAAGTTTGAAAAGTGGTACACCGCAGGTTCTGTGATATCATTAATTCCAGTCGGTACGGTAAGTGGTATCACAACGCAAAACCTGAAGTATCCGCTCGACAACGAATCTCTCACAATAGGCTACCGCACCGGAAGCAGTAACGAGGCTGAAGCAGACGGCATTGTAACTATCAGGCATACCTACGGCGATTTATTACTGATGGAATGCCATGACTAATTCAGTTAAAAGTTTAAATGTTGAAAGTTATAAAGTTGCGGGTTTCGCGTTTGAGTGAAGCTGGGGTTAGGGGTGTGTTCACTTGCCACGAATTTCACTAATGGCACTAATTATTCCACAAAGCTACACAGAGAATCACAAAGTCTCGCAAAGGCGCTAAGCCGCAAAGTTTTCATAGTAAACTTAATAGGTTTTGAAAACCTTGCAGGTTAGCGATAAGAGTGAAGCTGGCTTTTTACTTGTGGCTTTTGACTTTGTGGCTTTCGACTTTTGACTGACTTTCTTAATTCTTACATAAAACCTCTCCTTGACTACACTTTTTTCGATAATTTAGCAACAGCAAACCAATAACAAACTTTTTTGATGAAAAATACTGCGTTAACGCATGTGCACGAGGCTCTTGGGGCTAAAATGGTGCCGTTTGCGGGCTATAATATGCCTGTACAATATGAAGGCGTGAATATAGAACACGAGACAGTCCGCAAAGGCGTTGGCGTGTTTGACGTATCACACATGGGTGAGTTTTTGATAGAAGGCCCGAATGCACTGGCGCTGATACAAAAGGTTACTACCAATGATGCATCGGTTCTTACAGTTGGTAAAGCGCAATACAGCTGTATGCCTAATGATAACGGCGGAATTGTAGATGACCTTATAATTTATATGCTTAAAGACGAGCAATACCTTTTGGTGGTAAATGCTTCGAATATAGAAAAAGACTGGAACTGGATATCATCTAAAAATGATGTTGGGGCTGTAATGCGAAACATTTCAGAAGATTACTCGTTACTTGCAATACAGGGCCCAATGGCTATGGAGGCCATGCAGCCGCTTACATCTATAGACCTTGCGGCCATAAAATATTACCATTTTGAGGTTGCCGATTTTGCGGGAATCGAGCATGTTATCATTTCGGCTACGGGCTACACAGGCAGTGGCGGTTTTGAAATTTATGCTAAGAACAGCGAAATTCAGCAAATATGGGATAAAGTGTTTGAAGCAGGTGCACCATACGGTATTAAACCAATTGGCCTTGCAGCCCGCGATACGCTAAGGCTTGAAATGGGATTCTGCCTGTATGGCAATGACATTAATGATACCACGTCGCCGCTTGAGGCTGGTCTTGGCTGGATTACGAAATTCACCAAAGATTTTACCAACAGCGAGGCGCTGAAACAACAAAAAGAAAACGGCGTTACCCGTAAACTGGTAGGCTTTGAGCTTACAGACAGGGGGGATACCGCGCCATGACTATGAAATAACAAATACAGAAGGTAATGTTATAGGCTTTGTAACATCAGGTACTATGTCGCCATCGCTCAATAAGGGTATTGGCCTGGGCTATGTGCCTGTAGCATTTGCCGCGCCTGATAGTGACATCTTTATCCGCATCAGGAATAAAGATATCCCTGCAAAAGTGGTGAAGCTGCCTTTCTATAAAAAATAGAAGCTATGAAAAAATATATCGCACTGGCCTGTTTGCTTACCATAACGGTGGCCGCACAAAACCATGACAGGGCGTGCGATGTATTTGGCAAGATCAACACGCTGCTCCAGGAAAAGCACTATAAGCCAAAACCGGTAAATGACAGCCTTTCGGCATTTGTATTCAACTCGGTTATGGAGCAGCTTGATGATAACCATACCCTATTCTTAAAAAATGAGTATGATGCTCTCGCTGTTCACAAATATAAGATAGACGATTATATAACCCAGGGAAACTGCGGCTTTTTTACTGATTTTATCTCTGCATACAAAAAAGCTCTGGAACGGAATAAAGCCTTCACTGAAGAGCTTATTTCAGGTAAGCTGGAGCTGAACACGCAGGACACGATTTTCTATTCCCGCAAAACATTTCCGTACCATACCGACCCGCAGAAGATTAAGCGCTTCATTCGCAAGAAAATGGTGTATGATGTGCTGGAAGAAATTGCCATGCAAAGCCGTGACCGGGATTCTCTTAAAACACACTTTGATAAACTGGTTGCAGAATCTAAAAAGAAAGTCTCTGAAGCATTCCTTTGCCGTGTTAACAGCCTGCTAAATCCTAATGAGGGGTTTGATAACAGCATTTACAATAAATTCTTCTCAACTTTCAGCTCATATTTCGACCCGCACTCTACTTATTTCAACTACAATGAGAAATCGTCATTCATGTCGAGTATTTCAAGCGAAAATTATTCGCTCGGATTATATGTAAGCCAGGATGAAAAAGATAATATTATAGTAGAGGATATTGTACCCGGTGGGCCCGCTTACAACAGCGGTAAAGTAGATAAGGGAGACCAGCTGCTGAAGCTTGCAACCGGCGGAAAAGAGTACACGGTAAGCTGCTCATCTCTTGAAGCCATAACAAGTATAGTACTATCTGATACTTACAAAGATGTAGCAATGACCTTCCGTAAAAAAGACGGGAATGTGTATACTGTTGCCTTGCGAAAAATGAAAATGAACGCCGAAGATCACAAGGTGTACAGCTACATTTTAGGTGGTGAGCAAAACATTGGCTACATTAAAATACCAAGTTTCTACACCGCTGTAGACAACGCATTCGGGCGGGGCTCTGCCGATGATGTGGCGCGTGAGCTTAAACTGCTCAAGAAGTCAAAAATCAAAGGGCTGATTATAGACCTGCAGTTTAACGGCGGTGGCAGCATGGAAGAAGTAATCCGTATGGCCGGTATGTTTATAGACTATGGCCCCGTGGCAGTGATAAGCGATAAACAGCAGGATTATGTGGTGATAAATGATGACGACCGCGGCACACTTTACCTCGGCCCGATGGTTGTGCTGGTTAATGGGCAATCGGCTTCGGCAAGTGAGTTTTTTGCGGGTGTAATGCAGGATTATAACCGTGCCGTAATTGCAGGCAGCACTACGCTTGGCAAGGCCAGCATGCAGACTATACTTCAGCTTAAAGGCAGTAAAGAAGATTTTGTAAAGCTTACTATCGACAAGTTTTACCGCGTTACAGGCCGAAGCAGCCAATATACAGGCATTGTGCCTGATGTAGAGATGCCGTCATTTTTTGAGAAGCTGATGCCACGTGAAAGCTCAATGCCAATGGCGCTGGCCAATGATAGTATATCACTGGATGTTACCTTTAAAAGATTGCCAAAAGAGCCTATAAGCCAGGCTGCCGGCCTAAGCAAAAACAGGATAGCGGCAAACACCGACTTTTTAATGATAAATTCTATTAATAGTAAAGTTGATAAACTTTACAATAGCGATAAACCTGCATTGCCGCTTACATTTGATACTGTATTTGACGATGTGCACTCTATGGACAGCATCTGGAAAGACATCACCGCAGCTACAGAGAAAGACCGAGACATTGCCGTTAATGTTACCTATGCAAACGCATCTGGAGGTAAGGATAATTTTGCCGCAAACAGCAATGCCGAAAAAATCAAAGCTATTAAGACAAACCCGTATATAAAAGAAGCGCTCAATATCGCCTCAGATTTGTACAATATGGGTAATAACTAAACCTTACAACTTTTTTGCAGAAACAACGAATAAGTTTATTTTTGTGCTGCAAATAAATCTATTATGGGAAGAGCGTTTGAATTTAGGAAAGCCAGAAAAATGAAACGTTGGTCGGCCATGGCCAAGACGTTTACAAGAATTGGCAAAGATATAGTGATGGCTGTAAAAGAAGGCGGCCCGAACCCGGAGAGCAACTCAAGGCTGCGCGCTGTAATGCAGAACGCGAAAGCTGCCAACATGCCTAAAGACAATGTTGAGAGGGCTATAAAGAAAGCTTCAGACAAAGAAACCGCCAACTTTAAAGAAGTACTTTTTGAAGGCTATGCGCCACACGGTATCGCTATACTTATTGAAACAGCAACCGATAATAATAACCGTACGGTAGCAAACATTCGCAGTTATTTCAATAAGTGTAACGGAACACTTAGTACGCAGGGCTCAGTTGAATTTATGTTTGACCATACCTGTAATTTCCGCATTCCAAGTGATGGTCAGGATGTTGAAGAACTGGAGCTTGAAATGATTGACTTTGGTGTGGAAGAAATATTTAAAGATGAAGACGGGATTGTGATGTACGCACCGTTTGAAAGCTTTGGCGCTATACAGAAAGAACTTGAAAATCGTAACATTGAGATATTATCTTCAGGTTTTGAAAGGATTCCGCAGGTAACGAAAGAACTAACACCTGAGCAGGTTGCTGATGTGGAAAAGCTTCTTGAGAAAATTGAGGAAGATGACGATGTGATGAACGTATACCATACAATGCAGGAATAGTTGTCGCTCTATAATAAAAAAGGCTGTCAATTGACAGCCTTTTTTATTCTTTATCCATTATCTCAACCTTGATGTGCAGTTCATCACCCGATTTCCATGATTGACCTTTTACAACAATCCTGTCACCAACTTCAGATGTCCTGTATACCGCAGGATCCATATTTACTTTACTTATTGTAGCGTAGTATAGCTTCCCTGAATCATCTTTAATTGTAGCAGTATACCCATCTTTACCATTTTGTACGGCTGTTACTGTACCACGCACTTTTGCAACAACAGGAGCATCCTGTGCTACGGTTTCAGGAGCTGCATTAGGGTGGCCCGTGGCTACCGCTGCACTCGCGGTATCAATGTGTTTTTCAGTAGTGCTTTCAATAGCAGTTGTAGTGGCTGTTTCTGGGGTTGTTTCGGTTTTCTTTTCGTTACATGACATAATAGCTGCTGAAGCCAGTGCCATAGTTACTATTTGTATTCTTCTCATTGGTTATAATTTTAAAACTAAGGTACAAAAATCCATAAAAAAACCGGCGTTGTTTACACCGGTTTTAATTTTATGAAGACAGCATTAATGTCCGCCACCCACTTTTTTGTCAAAATTGATTCCCTGGTTTATGAGTATACCCTTAACCCTCCAGGCATAGAACGCCAGATAGGCAAAACAAACAACGCCTACAACATAGCTTGCCTTGATTGATGTAGCATCTGCAACAAGGCCCTGCACAAGGCTTACAATGCCGCCCCCCATAATCATCATGATAAGGAAATTACTGCCTTGGGAAGTTTTTTTCCAAGTCCGCTTACCGCCAAGGTAAAGATACAAGGCCACAGCGTACTACAGAAAAGGCCAACACTCGTTATAGCATAAACGCTCACCATACCATCAGTAGCCATGCCTATTGCCAAAGCAGTAATACCCAATACAGAGAATATTAAGAGCATATTTGCCGGGTTGCCTTTACTGGCAATATCGGCCCCAATCAGTATTAAAATTATAGCCGCATACACGTAGAACGGTGCAAGGTCATGATTGCCCAGATAATTCACCAAAAGGAAAACTCCAAAAGCAAGGTACGGGGCAACAAACTTAAATATCATCTGAGAGCTCCTGCTGTTGGTAAAGGCCTCTACCGCCCCGCCCCAACGGCCAATCATAAGGCTGGCCCAGTATAATGATATATAGGGTGCTACGGCGCTTGTGGCAAAGCCAAGGTCATTTTCCAGATATGCCGGCAGGTTGCTTGCCGTTGAAACTTCTACACCTACATAAAGAAAGATAGCTATCATGCCCATTACAAGCTGTGGGTATTGCAGCGCTGATTTACCTGTTGCAGTATCTTCCACTACATTCTCCTCCAACGGCGGATGGTTTGGCAATGATGACATCTTCAGTAAAATCGCTACAAGCACAAACGCGGCGCCAAGCACAAGGTAAGGAATCTTTACGCTCTCAATGCTTGCTTCTGTAGTTTCAGCCGCAGGGCCGAATATTGCATAACTAACGATAAGCGGGCCTATAGTCGTACCAAAGTTATTGATACCGCCTGCAAGTGTAAGCCTTTGCGAACCTGTACTAACAGGGCCAAGTGCTATAGCCAGTGGGTTGGCAACCGTTTGTTGTAATGAGAAGCCTAGCCCCACAATAAACAATCCGGAAAGCATAAGCGTGAAAGAACCGGTGTTTGCCGCAGGATAGAACAATAGCGTGCCCAACGCAGAAATGATAAGGCCCAACGCCAATGAATTCTTATAACCGAGCTTGCTCACCAGGTCTTTCCCTCCAAGAAGTGAGGCACCTATATATAATAACGAACCTACGGTATAAGCAATATAGAACGCTACCGAAACGAGCTGGCTTTGCCCCTGCGTTAAATCAAATGCTTTTTTGAAAACAGGGATAAGGATGTCGTTACTCGCGGCAACAAACCCCCAGAAGAAAAATACGGTTACGAGGGGGATAAACTGGCCCCAGCGTGTTTTAATCTGCTCTATACTCATAGTTTGAATTTGGTTATTTAGTTATTCTGATTTTTTGATTTCTGTTTTTGGCCCTATACCGTTGTTATTGAATGCTTCTATCTGGAAGTAATATGCATCGCTCCTGTCGAGACCGTTAAAGTAATATTCATTCTTTCCGTATACCATAATGGAACCGTACATCTTATCAGGCGACTTCCCGAAGTAAATTACATACCCATCAGCATTGGGCTCCTGCTGCCATTTGAACCATACACTGCGGCGCTCGCCTTTCTTTTTAGGTTCGGCACGGAGTGGGACAAAGTTCTTCACCATACCGGGATTAGGCCCTTTACCCAAGCCAAACACACGCAGCCCGCTAATAGCGAATTTACCGGTCGGCATTGCAATATTCTCAAGTTTTATGTATCGCGCCTGTGCAGCTTTTTGCAGTTCAATATATTCGTGCGGGACATCTTTTGTGCTTTTGCTTTTATCAACAAGCACATTCCATTTCTTCCCATCGTTTGATGTGTAGAGGATGTACTTGTGCCCTGTTGTGGTGTCGGGCTTTCCCATGATATCTACATCCTGGTCGGCATAGTTTATCTGCACGGCGTTTACAGTGCTTATTTCGCCTAAATCTGTAATAATATATTCACCTTTGTTGGCCGTCTTTGCTGACCAATACGTCTTTATATCTTCATCATTGGCATAATTAGCATTGAATCCGCCTAATGTACTTGAAACCTGTATTGGCTTGTTATAGTTCAGCAGCATCCAGCCTCTGAAAGAATTTAAACCGGTGTGTTCCTTTTTAGCCAAAGGAAGATACGTTGGGTAATCACCATACGCTGTGTTGCTGTACATGATCCCGTCAGCATCAAAGCCCGCGGGCCATATACCCAGCCTTCTCTCAAAATTATTTTTTACCGAAAGCACTACTGTAGATACATGCCAGTATGCATTGTTAGCATCCTGGTAAGTTGCACCATGCCCTGCCCCTCTTGCGAAGCCTCCGGGCTTATACGAGAAAGGATTATGCGGCTGGTAAGTAAACGGCCCCAGCGGATTGTCGCCCACGTATACGCCATCGGCATACCCGCTGAACTCGGTACCCGGTGCGCCATATTGCAGGTAGTATTTACCGTTGTGCTTCGTCATAAATGCGCCTTCGGTAAAAGGCTGCAAAAAGGTGTTATCGTTGTGTTCCCCAAAACGTTCCCAACCGTGTTCATCGTCATTCAGCGCCAGAACCGGAATAACTTCACCTTCCGGCTGAAAAGTCTTCCGGTTCAGCTTCACGCCATACAATGGGTACATGTTGCTCGAACCATAATACAAGTACACTTCATCTTTTTCTTTATCCCAGAATATCTGCGGGTCCCAGGCACCGGCTTCAAACTTATGCACCAGCTCTTTCCAGTTGTCGCCTTCAGGTTTGGTACTCATCCATATCGGAAAATCCTTACCGTGTGTTGACCCTACAACCAACAGCGTATCATTTACAAACGATAATGACGGCGCACAAAGCTCATCATATACTTTATGCTCGGGACGAAGGAACTTGCGCGGAACGAATGTCCAGTCAAGCATGTTACCGCTGTGCCAATACCCCCACTGGTTGGTTGAAAACAAATAGTATTTGTTTTTGAAGAAGGTAATTACCGGATCGGCAGTAGCCCTGTGCTTGCCATTCTGCACAAAAGCGGGTATAGGGCAATACCCGTAATCAATATTAATGGGGTTGCAATAGGTTTGCTGCTGTGCAATAGCGTATTGCGCAGACAAAACAAATAGTATAATTGCAAACAGTCTCTCCATTAGTTTACCGGCATAAAGCTTATGGCTGTACCACCGCCCGCGGCCAGGTTAAGCTTGAGTTTTGACTTTGATGTAACTGTCTGTGTTTTTATCTCGTAGCTTTTTGGGTTCTTTTCCCAATGCGCATTCTTACCGTCCTGGTAAATTACGGCCTTGTATTTTTTGCCCGGTGTTAGGAAGTCAAGCGATACCGTTGCCTGCCGCACGTTTTCATCTGTAATTGCGCCCAGAAACCAGTTTTCTTTACCTTTTTCTTTACGGGCAATCGTCAGGTAATCGCCCGGCTCGGCTTCAAGCACCTTGGTATCATCCCAGTCAGCTGCCACATCTTTTATAAACTGGAAGGCATCGGGATATTTCTCATAATTTTCAGGCAGGTCGGCCGCCATTTGCAACGGGCTGTACAGCGTTACATATAGCGCCAGCTGCTTAGCCAGAGTTGTATGTACCTGCTCGGTCTTGGCAGGGTCATAGATATTCATTTTTATTTCGAAGATACCCGGCGTGTAGTCCATAGGCCCGCCCAGAAGCCGTGTGAATGGCAGTATGGTTTCATGTGCCGGCGGGTTACCGCTGCTCCATCCGTTAAACTCGTTGCCTCGTGCCGCTTCCGCCGCGATGTAATTTGGCCATGTGCGGTGCACGCCTGTCGGGCGCGATGACTCATGCGAGTTCACCATTATCTTATATTCTGCAGCGCGTTGCGGCACATAGTTAAAATGGTTTACCATTGCCTGCCCGTCATGGAACTCCCCGCGCGGAATGATACGACCTACATAGCCGGTTTTTACAGCCGGGTAGCCAAATTGCTGCATAACTTTATATGCACGATCCATGCGGCGCTCATAGTTAGCAACCGAGCCTGATGTCTCGTGGTGCATTATCATCTTTACTCCCTGCTTTTTGGCGTAATTGCTAATCGCTTTTATGTCGAAATCAGGATACGGTGACGTAAAGTCAAATACCTCTTCTTTCCAGTTGCCGAACCAGTCTTCCCAGCCGGTGTTCCAGCCTTCCACCAAAACACCGTCGAAGCCGTGCTTTTTAGCAAAGTCGATATAGCGCATAGTATTTTCGGTAGTCGCGCCATGAGGTTTGCGCCCGCTGAACTTGCTTTGCGAAGCCTCCTGTGTACCGCTGTAGTCCCAGGTAGATTTGCTCACATGCATTTCCCACCAAATACCCACGTATTTCATTGGCTTAATCCATGACGTATCATCAATTTTTGATGGCTCATTCAGGTTCAGCACCATCTTTTGCGCTACGATGTCACGCGCGTCATCGCTTACCATAACAGTTCTCCAAGGAGTATGTGCAGGTGCCTGGAGGTAAGCTAAATCGCCTACAGCATTTGGCGCTAAAAGAGATGTAAGCGTAAATTTCGCAGGGTCAAGCTTAAGGTGCATCACCGGGTAATTTATGGTTGCCGCCTCAAAAATGTTGATGTACAGGCCGTCTTTGCTTTTCATCATCAGTGGCGACTGCACAGCAAATCTTTGCGGAATTGATTTTGTAGAAATCCCGTTGTTCAGGTTCAGTTTGTCATTGTCGGCCTGAGATAAATTCGTTTCGCTATAAACATATTCCTGGCTGTCAAAATCTGCCGGAATCCAAAAAGCTTTATGGTCGCCCGTAAGATTAAATTGGGTTTTTTCCTCAGAAACGATGAAATAGTTCAGGTTCGGCTGTTTCGGGAATTCGTAACGGAATGCCACGCCTTCATCAAACACGCGGAAGATGATATTGAGAAGCCTGCCCGTTTGGTTCTGCTGAAGATTTATTGTTAACTCGTTATAGTTATTCCTGATAACGGACACCTCACCAAGCACAGGCCTCCATGACTCATTTACGGTTTTGTTTGATGTACCGGTAATTGTAAAACCATTGTCAAACGCCGGCAAGTCTTTTAATGTAAATCCGAGATTACTCGCATTAATGACAGGTTTATTTTTGAATGTTACAGAATAGGTTGGTGTGCCGTTTCCTGCTAATTTAAATTCAGCCGAAATTTTATTAGAAGGCGAAGAAACTTTTTGTGCCGATGCGATGCAAAAGCAAAAAAGCAGGATGGAAGACAGGGATAATCTCATTTCTTAAAAATTTCATAAATATACTCAATGCCGAAATATTTGCAATCGCTAATCCCGCAAAAATAAAGGCGTTCTGCAACATTTAGTTCAACAATTTCAGATTATGAAAGGTTTGTACTGAATTTTGTTTAAAATGGTTTTCAGCCTATAATAATTAAATGCCGTTGAAAGCCTATAAGTAATAAGGCTTTAAGGAATATCAGCCCTTGTTAGAGAAGTGTTAACTGCTTTACTCGTTAAAATATAAGAGGCCACCATAAATGGCAGCCTCTTAAGATCAAAACAAAATTAAACTACTTGACTAACTCAAATTTATCTTTCAGTATTGCATCAGAGCTTCCGCCAACAAAAACTTCAAAATCGCCCGGCTCAGCTACAAATTTCATATCAATATTATAGAACTTCAAGTCTTCCGTTGTAAGCTCAAAATCAACAGTTTGCTTCTGGCCTTTTTTGATTAGAAGCTTTTTAAAGCCTTTCAACTCTTTTACAGGGCGTGTTACTGACCCAACTACATCCCTTACATACAACTGAATAACTTCTTCACCATCGTAATTACCCGTGTTTGTAACATCTACACTTACTTTCAATTTGCCGTTCATTTGCATTTTAGCTGAAGATAATTTCAGGTTTGAATAGCTGAACGTGCTGTAACTCAGGCCATAGCCGAAGGGATAAAGGGGGCTGTTATCCACATCGATGTATCTTGACTTGTATTTTTGTTCCGGATCAGACGGACCCAAATAAGGCCTGCCCGTATTTTTGTGGTTGTAGTAAAGCGGGATTTGCCCAATGTTTCTCGGGAAAGTCATTGGCAGCTTACCCGACGGGTTGTTGATTCCGTATAAGGTTTGCGCGATGGCATCACCGCCCATTGTACCGGGATACCACGCTTCGAGGATGGCATCCATGTTGTCATTTTCCCATGTTAGTGTAAGCGGACGCCCGTTCATAAGTACCAGAACCACAGGCTTTCCAAGCTTTTTAAGTTCTGCCAAAAACTCTTTCTGTATCCCCGGAAGGTCAATGTTTGTACGGCTTGCGGCCTCCCCCGTCATATTCTCAAACTCACCCATCACAGCCACGATCACATCGGCTTTGCGGGCATTGTTTAGCGCGGCCTGCATCATATCCCGACGGCTGTCAACAATCTCGACACCTTTATCGAAAGTGACCTTATTTTTATCTGTAACTATCTTATTTACACCTTCCTGCACGCTTACAGCAAATCCGCTCCTGTCGCCAGTTGCAGCCCATGAGCCTATTATATTGTGCTCATCGCTCACTAAAGGGCCCACAAACGCTACCTTTTGTTCTTTGCGAAGCGGCAGCACATTATTGCTATTCTTCAGCAACACCATTGATTTGTTAGCAACCATAAGTGCTGCATCAAGGTTTTCTTTCTTTGTAAGTTCCGCTTTTTCACGCTGTTCGCTGCTTTGGCGGTATGGGTCGGTAAATAGCCCAAGGTCATATTTCGCTTCAAGCACACGGCGGCATGCATCATTAATCTGGGCTTCCGTAACACGCTTTTCGGCCAAAAGTTTCTTCAGGTTCTTCATGTAGATGCCACCCACCATTTCCATATCAACGCCGGCAACCATTGCAAGCTCACCTGCATGAGCCGAATCACGCGCCACCCCATGGGGAATAAGCTCATTTATAGCAGTATAATCCGTTACAACGAAGCCTTTAAAACCCCATTCCTTCTTCAGGATATCGCGCAAAAGGAACTTGCTTGCTGTTGCAGGAACACCTGCAATTTCATTAAATGATGTCATGAACGAGCCCACTCCCGCATCAACTGTGGCTTTAAATGGCGGCAGGTATGTTTCACGCAGTACACGCTCACTCATATCAACAGTGTTATAGTCACGCCCTGCCTCTGCTGCTCCATATGCCGCAAAGTGCTTGGTACATGCAAGTATCACATCAGTCGACATTAAATCATGTCCCTGGAAGCCCCTGACACGCGCAAACGCCATCTTTGAACCGAGGTAAGTATCTTCACCCGAGCCTTCGCTTACACGGCCCCAACGCGGGTCACGGCTTATATCTACCATCGGGGCAAACGTCCAGTGTACGCCTGCTGCTGCTGCTTCACGGGCTGCTACACGTGCCGAAAGCTCAACTGCAGATAAGTCCCAGCTTGCGGCTTCGCCCAACGTTATCGGGAATATTGTACGGAAACCATGAATTACGTCATGCCCAAAAATGAGCGGAATCTTCAGCCTTGAATTGTCCAGGTTGAGTTTCTGTAGTTCGCGGGTATATTTCACTCCGGTAGCATTAAGGATTGAACCTACATTCCCGCGTTTAATTTCATCTATGTAGTTTATGCCTGTTTTTGGGCCTGTCACGGTACCATCGGCGGTATATTGTACGGTTTGCGCTATTTTCTCGTCAATGGTCATCTTTGCCATCAGTCCTGAAATAAACTGATCGCGCTTTGTATTATCTTTTGCCTTTTGCGCGAAAAGCGACATTGAACAGGCAAGCAGTAATAGTAAGGTTTTGTTATATCTCATTGTATATCAATAATTCTGTATCGTATTGTTTTATTGTTTTTTCTGTTGAAGCATCCAGTCATATATAGCGCTGTTATCATACACGCGCGTCCAGCTGTCATGGTTGGCATCATCAAAAATTGTCAGGCTTATGTCTTTGCTGCACGGCTTCAGCTTTTTATATATTGTTGTTGAGTAGCTTACATCAACTACATCATCAAGCAGCCCGTGGAAAATACGCGTGGGTATATCCTTAATCTTGCAATTTTCCAGCATTGGCACCCTGTCTACAAATCCGCAAATCGGCACCAGAGCAGCAAACATTTCGGGGTGGGCAAAAGCCAGGTTCCAGGCGCCCCAGCCACCCATGCTAAGGCCTGTAAGGTAAATACGGTTTTGGTCAACGCTATTTTCCTTTACTACTTTTTGTACCAGCCTGTAAAGCGTTTCGCTGTCCCAGTATTCACCTTCAGGGCATTGCGGAGCAAGCACATAAGCATCTATACTGTTTGTCTTCAAATACTTAAAAGGCCCGTGAACCTTTACTTTCTCTAAATCGCTTCCTTTTTCGCCCGAGCCATGCAAAAACACTATCAATGGCTTCTTTGCTTTGGTATCTGCAGGAATGTTCAGCAGGTAATTAAGCTGCTTTTTCTGCACAATTTCGGTTTTGAAAGAACCGTCTTTCACCTTTTGGGCAAAAGACGGTACAGAAACAAATATTACTATGAATAGAATCCGTAACATTAAATTCCGTGTTTAGTTGATTCAAACCCAAGTGTCTGCAACCCCTGCTTCACTTCGGGAGCATTCATAAAAAGCTCCCATAAAAGCCCTGTACGGTGATTTTCTATCATCGGGGCTATGGTACCCTGGTCTATAGCCAAATAACGCTTTGTAAACCAGCTATGATGGATACTAAAGGCATCATAAGGGCCTGCATGGCCTATAAGCTTATCTTTCCAGGCAGCATCTTCATATAAAAAGCGGAGGTGCTTTAAAGACTCTGCCGGGGTATACGGGTAAGATGACAACGCAGCCGTAGGTGTTATGACACCCCTGTCATTATTCGGTGCGTGAGCACTGTAGCCAACCGAACCATCACTATTGCGGGTGTAGCTTGCCGTAAGCCCCCAAACTTTATCGCTGTAGCCTGTCCAGCCGATTGGGTTTGCCACACAGTAAGCGTGCTGTATTTTCGCATGATTTACTACCAGTGCCTGATAATCGGCATATTGGTCCTTAAGGGTCATTGGGTCGAGGCCAAGATACGAATAGTGCGACCAAAACATTGGGCCTACACCATTAGTACCGTTATATTTAAGGATTACCGGAAGTCCCCAGCTTGTTGCGTTACTCCTGATAGCGCCATTGCGCGCCCATGCCTGGTCATAAGCATCTTTACCCACAGGATACGTTGGCGAAGATGCCGCCATTACATACGTTATAAGGCACTCGTTATAGCCTTCAAGCTTGAAGTTTAACTGCCACCCAACATTCGGCGACCAATGCCAGTACAATGCATTTTCGCCTTTGGTATACCAGCTCCATTCTACGCCTTTCCAAAGCAGGTCGGCTTTGGCAGCAAGTGCCTGTTCTTCGGCAGTTCCATCTTTAAAGTATTCGCGTACGCAGATGAGCGCCTGGCATAGGAATGATGTTTCTACCAGGTCTCCTCCATCGTCAGGAGCGCCAAATGGTATAACGCGACCGGTATTGCCATTCATCCAGTGAGGCCATGCGCCATGAAAACGATCGGCATTTTCAAGGAAGGTCAGGGCTGTCTGCAGGCGTGCAACGGCAGCCTCGCGTGTTACAAAATTTCTTTCAATACCTACAAGCAGGGTCATAAGCCCGAAGCCCGAGCCGCCTGTAGTTACTATCTGCGCATCATTACCGGGGTCATCAACATGGTATCTTTCACGGGCCAGTTTAGAGTTTGGCTCGGCGTAATCCCAAAAGTATTTAAATGCGTCTTTCTGAACCTTATCCATCAGCTGGGCTTCTGTGAAGATTTCGCCAACGGGAGGGTCAACAGGTGGTGTTGTAGTGTTGCTGCCATCATCATTTTTATCGCATGATGAACACGATATAAAAAATGAAACGAGGGCTAATAACGGAAATATTTTCATTATGCTTTTTGATTGATGCTTTATGCTTTTATTATAGATGCTTATAGATGCTTTACAGTATTTGGGGGCTTACTGTGTTATTGAGGTAACGATGTTTTTTGAGAATTAAATTCCCGGCATTGCTGCCGGGAACCTAAAATTAAAATGAAGCAAAATTATCTTCCTGCTTTTTCAAGCTCGTATAAGAAACCTATGTCAGCCTGGCTAAGTGCTTTTTTATAAACGCGAACTTCATCAATCTCACCAGTCATTGACCTTTGCCATGTTTCAGCAGTGCCGCTTACAACAGAAAGGAAAGTTCCAATAATAGGCCTTGTAGGAGTAAAGAAGTTAAGAGGAAGTGCGTTTCCACCATTACGTGATTCCCATGCCGGATTAGATATCTTTTGTCCGTTAGCATAAACTTTGAACATTGCATTTGTAGCATCCCAAGTAAGCACATAGTGCGTAAGTTTACCTGCATTTCTGTTGGCATTACCTACGTGTCCGTTGGCAAGATCTTCAGCTGACGGTTTTGGAGAGTTTCTTACATCCTGGTTATTTTCACCGCCATCAGCATTTTTGATTTTGACATATCCTTTTACTACAAGCGTATCTTTAGCTGCATCATACCATCCTGTTTCTGCCATAAAGTTAATATTGCCTGCCCAGTCACCCGGTTTGCTCATCTGGAAGAACATTGTAGGATATCCGTCAGTAGGACCCCGTATTTGACGCTTTTGCCCACAACGAAATTGTGATACTTGGCAATGAATTTAGAGCAGCCATTTCAGGGTATGCGAGATAACCTGCAGTAAGTTTAGCAGCTTGTCCTTTAGTACCATTAACCCAAGTAACGCCTGCGCTGCCATTAGGTGCAGTACCAGTAATCCTTTCGTTACCATTACCATCAAGCGGCCAGTGTGCTACAAGATCAGATGTAGCAATCTCATTAGAATTATTGTACCCACCGATAGGAGGCAGTGATGGGCTGCCTGAATCGTCGTCACCACAGCTTGTTAACATTGCACCTGATGCTGCCATCAGTGCAAAAGCATAAATTTTGATTGTTTTCATAGTAAATAAATAATTAAAATTAAGTTAGTATTAGTATCCATTGTTTTGAATCAGCCTTCCGCCGCTTGCAGTTACCTGCGGTGCCGGTATAGGGAACACTTCATGTGTGCCTACTATAAATGTTTTACCGTTTGCTGCCATTGCTGCAGGTGCTGTACCC
The DNA here is from genome assembly GCF_024699965.1 of Flavobacterium sp. J372. Lineage (NCBI taxonomy): Bacteria > Pseudomonadati > Bacteroidota > Flavobacteriia > Flavobacteriales > Flavobacteriaceae > Flavobacterium > Flavobacterium sp. J372. The sequence continues at coordinate 1,651,730 of NZ_JAJOMZ010000004.1, read as the reverse complement.
GTACGCACCAGGTCAAACCACCTTTCGTGTTCCATTGCCATTTCCCAGCGCCTTTCGTTAATTATGGTTTGTAATGTTACGGGAGCAGTTACCGGCCCGAGTCCTGTCCTCAAACGAAGTTCATCGAGCCTGTTTTTCGCTTCGGAAAGATTTCCAAGACGGAATGCAGCTTCAGCACGTATAAGCAATATATCGCTGTATTTTAATATCCTCAGGTTTTTGCCTGTTACACCTTTACCAATCCAGGTTTCACTTATCTGGCTTTGGTAGGCTTTATAATTGTATCGCGGATTTGTCCATGTAGCAGGCGTTACAAAACCATCCCAAAGTACGCTACCTGAAAATAAAATAGTAGCATCTTTACGCACATCTCCAGGCAGATATGAATTTACAAGCGATTCTGACGGTGTATTAAAACCCCAGCCCAAATCGGGTGTACCCCGTGGGCCCTGTACGTTTGTATAATCTACAAGGCCAAGATTGGCCGTTGCCTGCACTTCAAAAATTGATTCGGCTCCGTTTTCCCCAACTTCACGCCAAACATGTGCGTAATTTGGCAAAAGCCCGTACTGTCCCGAATTGATTACTTCATTGGCCATGTCAAATGACTGCTGCCATTTTTCCTGATACAGATATGCTTTAGCCAAAAGCGCCTGTGCAGCACCTTTAGTAGCCCGGCCCATATCTGCAGCGCTGTATTGTGATTTAAGCGGTAGTGCAGGTATAGCCTCCATAAGGTCCGTCTCTATTTGGGCATATACTTCAGCTTTGGTTTTTTTAGTAAATACTATTTCATTGATAGTCTCGGTATCATTAAGGTCAATATTACCCGTAACTACCGGCACACCACCAAAGCAACGTACCAGGTCAAAATACCACAACGCCCTTAAAAATTTAGCCTCAGCTACCAACCTGTTTTTAAGTGCAGCATCTATCTGAAGCTGGTCAAGATAAAAAATAGCATTGTTGGCCCTGTATATGCCTTCATACCTTCCCGTCCAAATTTCATTGAAGGATAAATCACTTGATGAAAATGTAAGGGCATCCATTTTGTGTTTGTCAGTACCCGTGTCGCCGGCCGATGATCCTTTGTCTGCATCATCACTTGTTATGCTTGTAATACCAATCCACGAAAACGAATACATATTAAAGTCGAGAAGCTTGCTGTAAACGCCATTAACAAGGTTGGTAGCATTTGCAGGATTACTAAGGTAATCATTAACCGTTTGACCGTCACGTTGCTCTACATCAAGCTCATCATTACAGCCGGCTAGAAGTGCAGCTGCCATGAGGCCTGCAATACATTTATATTTTATATTCTTGTTCATAATCATATTCTTTTTCAATTTTTTAAAACCCTACGTTAAGGCCAATTACAAAAGTTTTGTTTGTTGGGTAAGCATCCAGCTCAATACCTGCTGTCCCCAGCGGGTCTCCGTTGCTGTTCCCGGAAAGCTCAGGCGAGTAACCCGAATATTTAGTGAACAGGAATGGGTTTACTGCTGTAGCATATACGCGAATTTTATCAAGCCCATCAAGCATCTCAGGCAGTGTGTATCCCAGAGTAATGTTGTTTATCCTTAGGAACGCACCATCTTCTATGTAGTAAGTTGACGGACGCGGCCTGTCATTAAATGGCCTCGGGTTTTCAGCATTCGGGGTTGAAGGCGTCCAGAAATCGTCAAGTATTGCGCTTTCAACGTTCTCACCTCCCATGCGCAGCGCTTTTTTACCATTGTAAATTTTATTGCCGCCCACGCCATAAATGTCAGCAGCAAAATCAAAGCGTTTCCACTCAAAGCCTATGTTTGCGCCATAGGTATGCGTTGGCAGGTATGAGCCTGCAACCTTACGTTCAGCACTGTAAACAAAATAGCCGTCATTGCCAAATGAATAGTCATAAACATAGAAACTGCCAAGCGCCTCGCCAACCAATACCTGCTTGGTTAATTCGCCATTGTTAAGCGAACCACCCTGGTATTGCCCAAAGAAGGCATTATCAACCGACTTAAGTTCGTTTTTGTTATATGAGAAGTTACCACCAATCCAGTACCTGAAGTCTTCACCAATGTTATCGCTCCAGCGTAATGATAATTCGAAACCTTTATTACTAACCTCACCGGCATTTAAGTACACATTTTCGGGAGACACTACTGAAGGTACCCTTACCGGAAGAATCAACCTGTCCTGCGTACGGCTGTATACATCAAACGTACCCGAAAGCCTGCTGTCAAGCACTGTAAAATCAATACCAAGGTCAATTTCCTTCATAACTTCCCAGGTAAGGTTAGGGTCAACCTGGAATGGTACATAAGAACCCGGATTTATTGTAGGGCTGTTACCAAAAGGATAGTTGGCGTTAGGCCTGAATTGCAGCTGGTTAAGAGGCCTGGAGCCATAACCGTTGCCCACCTCGCCATAACCGCCGCGTATCTTAAGGCTGTTCACGAAACTTACATCATTCATGAAATCTTCATTTGAAATAACCCATCCTGCAGAAACCGATGGGAAACCATCCCAGCGCCTGCCCTGCTGGAAAGAGCTAATGCCTTCTCGCCTGTATGATGCTGATAGTAAGTATTTGTCTTTGTAATCATACTCTAAACGGCCAAATGCAGATAGCGAAGTTGTTGGAGTAGCTTCAGAGCCGCTTACAACATTTCCGGGGTTAACAGGTGCATTAGGCGTTCCTGTAAATGTTGCAAAATCAAGATTCCAGTAATTGCTTTGTACAGGTACATCATTTCGTGTACCTCTTAAAACCTCATAATATCCTATTGATGTCCAAGAATAGCCTGCAGTTGCTGTTACCGTGTGCTCGTTAAAATCTTTATTGAAAGTAAGGAAGTTATCCCAGTTGAAGCGATAGCTTGATGACCTTTCCTGTGATAGCGTATTGATGTACGGGTCACGATAATTGCTGAGAGGCGCTCCCGGGTTTTGTGAAATCCATATCTCACGGTTTGGCGTGAAATTATATGACCTGAACCAATCTGAGGTCGCGCCGAAATTTGAAGTAAGCTTTAAATAGTCTAAAACTTTCAGCTCTGCATTAATTGAGCCTATCAGTTTGGTATTTTTGTATTCACCATTTGCATAATAAAGCTGTGCCACCGGGTTTGCAACGTTATTAAACCTGTCGGCTCCGGCAGGATCTGCAATACCCGCTGTATTCCTGATTGGCGCGCCCCACGTTCCATCAGGGAAACGAACCGGTACAATTGGCGACTGCATATATGCATTTGTGAATGCGCTAAGTGGTTTACCAACACCTTTTGTTAAAGAAAGGTTAACAAACGGTGTTACCTTCAACCTATCATTTATCAGGAAAAGATCATTTTTCAGTAAAATGTTGGTACGCTGAAAATCTGTACCTTCTAAAATACCTTTTTCCCTGTAGTTAGATGCTGAAAAGTAATATGTTCCCGTATCTCCTCCTCCGGAAAGCGCCACCGTATGGCTTATTACTTCACCTGTTTGCGTTATTTCATCGAGCCAGTCTGTGTTATAAGGCTGCTCAAAGCTGTAATAGCTTGTTGAGCCTAAAGCTGAGTTATTATAATATGCAAACCTGTAAGAATCAGCCATTTCAACTTTACGCTGTATTGTTTTTTGGCCATAAAATGCATCATAAGACACCTTCATCTGGCCTTTTCTACCCTTTTTAGTTGTGATAATAACCACACCATTTGAGCCTTTCTGTCCATATATTGCGAGCGAAGATGCATCTTTCAATACATCTATTGTTGCAATATCACTTGGGTTAATACCTGCTGCTGTAGAAGTTTCAATTCCATCAATAACATAAAGCGGATCTCTGGCTCCGGTTATTGTTCCCAATCCCCTCACCCTTATTGTAGGGCTGGCGCCGGGTTCGTCATTTGTAACAATATTTACACCTGCTGCTTTTCCTTGTATAGCCTGTATGGCTGATTGTGCAGGCGTGCGTACAATATCAGCTGCTTTTACCTGAGATACAGAGCCTGTTATGGCACCGGCACGGCGTGTACCGTACCCTATGACAACTACCTGCTCAAGCTCATTTGTCATTGCGATTGAGTCAGCAAAAATTGAGTCTTGTCGTGTCATTGGAGGCGTAGGTGTTGGCGGTATTTGTGCAAAACCTGACATTGCGACTAATAATAAGCTAATGTTGAGTAAAGGTTTCCTCATTCTTGGTTTTATTGTTTGTTTAACTTTAAACCAAATATATCAACTAAAACGTTATAGATGAAGAACTAAACCCATACCAAAGCTACATCAATTTTTCAAAAAAAACCTTTAAATACCTGTAAATCAAAACAATAATCACATAGCAAATACATCAAAATATAACATAGTGATGTAGTAGTGATGAGTTCTAAATAGATAATAGATGCTTCAGAATAATGAAGTAGTCGCAGTAAATTGAATAAATTTATAAAGATGTCATAAACCGCGAAAGGCTGACTTCTTGTGGCAAGGCTAATTTTTTACGCAGCCTGTATCGATGTAGTTCAACACCTCTAAATGAAATATTCATTAACGGAGCTATCTCTTTTGATGATAAATTCATTTTTAGGTAAATGCTTAGCTTAATATCTTTAGGTGTAAGTGAAGGATATTTTTTTGAAAGCCTTTCAACAAATTCTTCGTGGCTTTTAACAAGATTCTTTTCAAAACTTTGCCATTCGTTTTTGCTGATGGAATTTGTCTTTATTATCTTTTTAATTTTTGATTTAAGTGTAGCCGCTTCATTCTCATTTTCCAGCGCTGCCTGTATACTCTCAATCATTTCACTGTGCTTTGCTATAGATAATGATTTTCCTGCTACTTCAGATGCTTTATTCTGAACTTCCATTTCCAGCATATGCTTTTCATATTGCTCCTGCCGCAATTTGCTTTCAGCTTCAAGCTCAAGTTCAAGAATTTGCCTCCTGTGCTTAAGCTCTTCCTCATTCAAGCGTAATTTTTCAAGATAGCGAACTTTATTCCAGCGGTAATATAAGAAAAAGCTACCCGCTATTATAAGTACGTAAGCCAAAATCATATACCATGAAAAATACCATGGCAGTGCCACAGTGAAAGCAAAACTTTTGAGAAGAATGTAATTTGTACCGTTAAAATGATATACCTCAAAATCCTGCTGACCACCCGAAAGATTATTGAGTATAATTAATCCATTTTGTATTGGCAAAAGCTTCCCGGAATCATTAAGCCTGTAATATAAATCAGGCTTATTATAACCATAGTAGCCAGATATTACATTTATTTCAAGTGAATTATTATAGGCTATTTTGGTATCTTCTATTATCTTTTTCCCCTTAAAATAAGCTTCAATCTCTATATTTGAAGGTGTAGCTTTTTCTGTATCAGGATTTAATTCCATAAAACCATCATCCAGGTTTATAAGTAATGATTTCCCGGATTTATACACCCTCGTATTTTCCATGATAAGCCTTCCATGATAATACTTCTCCGGAACGAGCTTCCATATAAAATCATTATTTTTCTGGAGTATACTATATAACAATCCGTTTCGGATAACCATAAAATTAGCTTCATCAATCGGAATTATATCTGAAATATTACTGAAAGCTTTGTTGAATACAGCATTTTCTTCTAGCTTATCACTTACATTATTGTAATGATACCATTTATTGTTTATAAGAAACAGAATCTCATTACGGTAATTAAAGAGTTTTACACCATAATCACTTTCAATCTTATTTAGTGCCGAAATATTTTCAACACGTTTTACTTTAAAGTTGCTATCATATTTTATCCTGTATAAACTGCGGTAATTATCAGCCGCCCACAGCTCACCAGGTTTATTTTGGGCTATATTACGTATGGGTTTTGTAATACTGTCAAGAATAGTCCATTTGCCTAAATCATTTATATCTTTATAAACTGCTATACCTGAATAATTTGCCTGAAAATAAACTCCTTCATAATTACTTTTAAGAAATTTCCAGCCACCATTAACAGGATTAACTCTCTTAACAGTTAGCCCATCATACACAAATGTGCCATCATTATGCCCTATTATAAAATTTCCGTTATGTTCATATATATCCCAAACCTGGCCCTGTGTATGCGGTATTGCCGACAACTTCCCGTTATATGAAAATATGCCGTGATTAGTTACAAATAAATATCCCCCCTGCTGTTTCAGATAATGAATATACCGAACCTAATATTCCAATGTTATCCGTAAATATAGAAACCGGCGAGTTTAGCTCTATATGAGCAACGCCATTATCAAGGCCAAGCCAAAGGTCTTTTTCCCGATCTATTGCTATTGAAAGTACAGCATTGTTTTTAAGGCTGTTGCTACGGTTTATATTCTTAAAAGCACCGGATTTTATATCCACAAGATAAACTCCCTGCAAACCTGTACCTACAACCATTGTGTTGCCCGCAAATCTTGCAGTAACTATAACTTCATTTTTAAATCTGGAATTTAAGGGGTGTTGCCATGGTACGAGCTTTTCACCATTTACTAGATATACTCCTGAATATTTAGTAAAAATATATGTCTCTGCCCCGTACTTTTCAACTCCGTGAACTACATTATCTTTAAGTTCAGGCCAATTTGATATGTGTATAAAATTCTTACCGTCAAATTTATAAATGCCATTACGTACTGATGCAACATAGATATCTCCATCAACAACGTAACAATATGAAATTTGTGATGGAAACTTTATCTTACCTGTTTTTGTGCCATTAACATAATAAAGCTCATTAAACGACTGAAAATAAAGTATATTACCATGACGAAACACTTTCCAAATCTCTTCATTATCGGCATTGCCCAAAAAAGATTTTTCCCTTTGGAAAGAGATGTGTATTCCATCTTCCCGTTTTTACGTTTCCAATAACCAAACTCTTTATATGAGCCGCAATAAACTTTATCCTCATCTACAAAAACCGAACGGATAATTGTTTTGTTTGGCAATGCATATTTCTCCCATTTTACACCATTATAGCGCAGAAAGTAATGGTTATTGGCAAAGTACATGGCATTGTCATTACCCTGCACAACATTCCATACCTGGTTATCGCCATGATATTCACTCTTGGTAAAATTTTCGGTAAATGGAAGTAATTCCTGTGCATAACATGCCGGAATTATTATTAGTGCGATAAATAAGGCAATAGCCCTCAAAGCCATGAAATGTAATTTCCTTCAAAAATAGGAAATTGTATCAATATGCAGTTCTATTCTTTACAGGATAGCTTTTTGTTTGACATAGCCTTCCAGATACTGAAACCTAGGCATAAGCCTGCCGCTGCGGGTAATTTGGGCACGCTCAAGAATACCATCTTTATCGCCATTAAAAAAAGCAGGAATAACATGTTCCATAAACATTTCACCAAATCCCTGGCTTGCGTCTCGGGGAAGTTCACAAGGCAGGTTATCTACAGCCATAACCACTATAGCTGCAGGATGATGAATATCTACCTCTTTATTTTCAAATGGATGATAGCCGTAAAAAGGTTCGGCAATTGTAGATGCTCTGAGCGTTGATGCTACCGGGCCATCAACATCGCAGGAAATATCAGCTACAACTTTTATTTTGTTATCATGGGCGGTCAGCATTTCACGGGTAAGTATTGCCGGAGCATTATTTCCGTAAAAATGTCCTGCGATAAATATGTCTGAAACCTTTGTGAAGCGCTCAAAATTGCTTACATACTCAAATGGATGTGTATAAAAATCATTATTGGTAAGCACCTGGCCGTCTTTGCGCCTGTTATAATCAAGCACATCTATCTGAACATATACCGGCTCACTGTAATTTTTAGTAAGGTAGTTTTCTATAGAAACTTCCTTGATTTTCATTGCATCAAGTATTTCTTTGGCTCCCATCCCAACCTTACCACGGCCTGTAAGAACAATCTTTACCGGCGGCAGTATTAACCTCCTAAGCCTGGCAATAAGTGCCTCTTTATCCTGTAAAGATTCTGCTTTTGGCAAATTGTACAATTCAAACTTTAAGCCGAAGGCTCTAAAACCATTATATGTGCCCACATTGCCGGCATAACGGCCAAATCCTATAAGCCTTTTATAATTTTCATCAACAATGGTCTCGTGGTCAAATAGGTCAATATTTTTATCAAGTATAGCCTGCAGCAACTTTTGGTTATGAGGCTGTTTTTTTATGGTATGAGAGAAAAAGAAATATTTCCTATCCGGAATAAGGGCATCAACAGGCACCTCTTTTACACCAAGCAGCACATCACAATCTGTCATATCCCCGTTTACTTCAATTCCCTTCGCTTCATATTCGGCATCGGTAAATATCCTGATATCTGAAGACTCTACCTTAACCCGGGCCTCAGGATATTTATTATTTAATTCCGTCAGCTCTGCAGGAGTAAAAACTACACGTTTGTCAGGTGGGGATTTTCTTTCTTTTATGATGCCGAATTTCATTAGTAATCTGCGTTGTTATGCACTGACTGTTTATCACATTTACCCAGTCAATTTGTTACAAAATTTTAATTTTGAAGTAAAATTCGATGCCAAATATAAGATAAACCAAACGGGAGGGCAATTATTATTACATAAAAATGTGTACTTTTGTAATCGCTTTTTGGTATTGTATTTGCATACAGTATAATAGCAATTTTAATGGGGTCGACTGGTTTTGACAGCAGGCCTGATTGAACAGTAAGCATGCCGGGAAATTGGGCTGTTCCCGTATATCATTGCCCAAAACTTTTAAACGGCGAAAATAACTACGCTCTTGCTGCTTAATTCTGAATTATAGTAAGAAAAGCCTCGTCCCTGCAAGGCAGGGAGGCGGGATTCTCCTGAAAAGCCCTGGTCTGTGGCGTTTCGATTAGGAGAACCGTAAAAATAGACCTGGAAGTTTCTTCGCTCCGCGGAGGCTTCGAGACTTAAGGAGCTAAGTGTTGTGTGGCAGTCTCCGGCCTTGCACAACATCGAAAAACCAAGCGGAAACTAAGCATGTAGAAAGCTCTTTGATTACCTGTTTGGACCCGAGTTCGATTCTCGGCGGCTCCACCAAGATGTAAAAAAATAAACTTTTTAAAGTTTATAAAACATACAAAACGTCTTGAAAAACCTGTGAAGCCTGCAAATTTTAGATATTTGCAGGCTTTTTATTTTAGTTGAAATTCAGCAGAACTTTCTAAAATGAAAAGTTTCAGGTGCAAAATTGTATTTCAAATTAACTTCTTAACTTTTAAAATTTATTATATATTTATTCAATACATGATATTGAATTGAAAACAAAGATTTTACTCACGGCTTTTTTAACTTTAGTGTTAATCTGCTGTACCGGCAAGCCTGAAAATCTGTCTGCTGAGTATCATAATACTCTGACTTCTACACAAAATATAATACCGCCCGTTACTGATGCAAAATATTCGATAGAACAGTTAGATAACGCGACAGGCCTTTCAAACAGTTCTGTAAACTGCATCTTTCAGGATTCGCAAAATCTTATCTGGATAGGTACATGGGATGGACTTAACCGTTTTGATGGAACTGAATTTAAAAATTCAGGCCAGAGCCTGATGAAAATTCGCTTAGCAATCAGGTTATACTTAAAATTGGCGAGGACAACGCTGGCCAAATCTGGATATTGACTATGCATGGCATTAATTGCTATAATAAACAAGCCAATAAGTTCAGGCGCTTTTACTTTAATTCAGAGAATAAGCCTCCTGTTACAGAATCACAGTTTAACATGGCCTTCGACACAAAAAAAAATGTTTATTGTGCGGTACAGGATTGGGGAATAGGTTATTTCGCTAACGGTAAGTTCAGCCGTTTCAGTTCACAAAAGCTCCCTAATAAATCAGTGCAAAAACTTGAATTTTTGGATTCAGGAAAACTATTGATTTTATATAATGATAATACATTATATTCTGTAGCGATAAAAATGGCTGGTGAGGGCAACAAAGTCATATCAGATGTGCAAAAGCTGCGGGATGACGTGCGTGCTTTCAGTAAAATTGGCGATGATAAAATATTTATTATTGGGACTTCTGGCAAAACTTTTTTACAATCAGCCTATAAGAATAACGTACATGAGGCTACAGCATCTGTTTCAACCATTATTGGTGATGTGCCAGAAGGTTTGGTAGTATTGGGTAAATCAGGATATGCCATAATAAACAGCAATGGTGATAAAGTATCAACACCATGGCTTAAACATCTTGAAGGCCATAATATAACTTCACTACTATTACACCCTAATGAAAATATATTATGGGCAGGAACTGATGGCGACGGATTAATAAAGATATTTCCGCAAAAGAAATCATTCAATCTGATATCAAGAACACAGATTCCGGAACTCCATAGCGGAATTGTAAGATCATTTCTAAAAGATTCCTCGGGTTTCTGGTTGGGTACCAAAGGCAGTGGCTTATTCAGGCTTCCGGTTGATTTCTACCTTTATCCTGACAGAAAGCTTTTATATACACATTTCAATGAAAACAATAGCAGAATTAATAATTCGATATATGCCCTGCAAAAAGGTAAAGATAACTTGGTATTTATAGGTACCGATGGAGAAGGATTAACGATTTATGATTCAGAAAGTGATAATCTTATAAGCTGGAAAGATGTTGATGGTGCAGAAAAATGCGGTTATTTCAAGTCTGTTTACTCTATTTACCGGGATAATAATGATATACTTTGGGTAGGTACCAACGGCTACGGAATGATATCCTTAAAAATAATAAAGGAGAACGGGAATATAAAGCTGACAGATTTTTCAAAATATACTGCCGGAGGAAATGGCAGTAACTCTATTAGCAGCAACATTATTTATTCAATAATTCCTAAAAATGATAAGGAGCTATGGATAGGTACAAGGCTTGGCGGGCTAAATCTTTTTAATAAAACTACAGGCATCTTTAATGTATATAAAAATATTACTGGCAATTCCCAAAGCCTTTCCAGTAATGACATATTGTGTCTTGTTACTGATTCTAAAAACAGGCTGTGGATAGGCACCAGCTACGGGCTTAACCTGCTTAAGAATATAAACAATGATGGCAAAGCAACATTTAAAAGCTTTACAGACAAAGAAGGGTTACCCAATAACACGATTCATGGCATTGTACCTGTAAAAGACGCTAACTTGTGGATTAGCACCAATTACGGGTTATCTAATCTTGAGATTGCACACCAAAGATTCTCTAACTATACAAGATACGAAGGCCTGCAAAACAATGAATTTGCTGATGGTGCCTATTACAGTGATCCTGAAACAGGCCGTATATTTATGGGCGGAATAAAGGGTTTTAACCACTTCTTACCTGAAAATATATATGCCTCTGCTGAAGTGCCAAGCCTGCTCATTGATGAAATTAGCGGACAAAACCAATCGGTGCCTTACTACCAGGGACTCGTAATCTCGCATAACTCTTCAACATACCCATCTCTTACATTAAAACATAATCAAAACTTTTTCAATATACACCTGAAAGCGCTCACTTATACAAATCCTGAAAAGTGTCAATATGCCTATCAACTGGAGGGTTTTGATAAAGACTGGAACAATATAGGCAATCGCCAGGTTATCTCATTTACCAATGTACCCAAAGGGAAATATTCGTTATGGCTCAAATGGAGTAACAGTGAAGGGATATGGAGCAAACCTGTTCACGCTCTTAACATTACCGTAAAACCTGTATGGTGGCAGTCTAACCTTGCGCTGGTAATGTATTTAGCCCTGGCATTGGTATTCTTATTATTCATACGAAGCTATAATTTAAAACAACAGTCACTCCGGCAAAACATCATGATAAGGAAAAAAGAGGAGGAACTGCATGAAAACAGGCTAAGCTTTTTTACAAACATAGCACATGAGTTTTTAACACCATTGACACTCATTGTAGGTCCGGCACAAAAACTCTCTGAAACTGTTGCCCTTGAGGGGAAGAACCTTAAATTCATAAACATGATTCAGAGAAATGCATCAAGGCTTCTTTTCCTTACACAACAATTACTGGAATTCAGAAAAGCAGAGTATGATTACCTCGAAAATACGGTAAGGCATTTTGACCTTGTAAACCTGCTGGAGCAAATTGCCGAATTGTTTGACGACTGGGTTTTGGATAAAAACATAAACTATAATCTTGATATACCACCCGCACTGCAAGGATGGTATGATAAAGACAAGCTAGAGAAAATAATTTTCAACCTTATGTCTAATGCATTCAAGTATACTCCGGCCAATGGTGAGATACAGATGAGATGCAGCATTGAAGAGAAGGACTTCAAAACATTGAACATTACTATAAGGAACACAGGTGTGGGCATCTCAAAGGAAAAGCAGGACTCGCTATTTGACCGTTTCTTTTTATCTGACAGCGAGGTGCAGTCTGATACCGAAATGTTCAGGGCCGGGATTGGCCTGGCATATGTAAAAAGGCTGGTAACAGTGCTTAGGGGCGAAATACTGGTTAGCAGTGTGGCTAATGTAGAAACAGTATTTACTGTACTCATCCCTTGTGAAAAAGCTGCTTTTAGCGAAAAAGAAATTGATACCGAAATTACGCCTGTAGTTATTTCCCAGCACCTTAAAAACATTTTAGAGGAAAAAACTGATAAAGCTGACCCTGATCCGGATAAGATTTCGGCACTTAATGCCCTTGAAAATGATAAGCAAAAAATATTGATTGTTGAAGACGAGAGTGAGATACATGCCTACCTGAAAGACCTTCTGTCAGAGAAATACACCATTATCAGTAGCTATAATGGCGCTGAAGCATTAGAAATTATAAATTCAGATTTACCGGATATTATTGTAAGCGATGTAATGATGCCGGTAATGGATGGCGTAGAGCTGTGTAAAAAAGTAAAGACAGATATTAATACCTGCCATATACCATTTATAATGCTTACTGCTAAAAATTCGGTAATACACAGAATAGAGGGTATTGAGAGCGGTGCCGATTCTTACATTCCGAAACCTTTTTATCCTAAGCACTTACTAGTGAGGATACAAAAGCTACTGGAACAAAAAGAGCTGGTATTGAAACATTTTACACAGGATACTCTTCTTGACAATCTTTCGGCTATTCCCGTTAACAATGATCAAAAGGCTTTTATAAAATCAGTAATTGATTTAGTTCGTAGCAATATAGAAAATGAGAATCTGGATTCAGCGTATTTAGAGAAAGAGCTGGGTTTAAGTTCTTCACAATTCTATCGTAAAATTAAAGAGTCCTTCTCAATATCCCCGGGAGATCTTATACGTACTATCCGTCTTAAACACGCTGCAGAATTATTACGTAAAAATAAATTGACCGTATCTGAGGTATGCTATAAGTCAGGATTTAATAACCGCTCATACTTTTACAGAGAGTTTAAAAAGGTATATAACACTACTCCTAAAAATTACCAGCTTAATTACAGAGGTAAGTCAAGCAAAATTTAAAACATTAATTTTAAGCAAGTTATAAAACAGTGTACACTTTTGGATAAATAGTGTACACTCCTTTTTATGCAGTGTTTATAAATTTATAACGTTTTCGTAACAACAATTAACAACCATCAAAACATTAAATTATCAAAATGAGAAAAATTTTACTAACCCTTAACAAAACTGCCTAGCAACCATGAACAGATTAATTAAATGCCTGCTTCTTATACTGACATTTATGTCCGGAAGCACACTTTATGCCCAAACTGTAACCGGAACCGTTTCTGACGCTACGGGGCCGCTGCCACAGGCCACAGTAATGGTAAAAGGAACAACTACTAGTATAGTTACAGATTTAGACGGAAGATATACAATTGACAATGTTGACACCAATGCTGTATTAGTTTACAGTTTTATGGGTTTTACATCGCAGGAAGTAGCCGTAAACGGCAGGACAGAAATAAATGTTATACTTCAGGAAGATTCGCAACAGCTAAGTGAAGTTGTTGTAACAGGTTATGTAGGCCAAAGCAAACGTTCTATTACCGGAGCCGTTTCTCAGGTGAACCTCAATAACCTTGAAAAAACAAGGATACCTGATGTTGCACAGGCACTTCAAGGGCAGGTAGCAGGTGTATTTGTAGCTGCAAATACAGGTGCGCCCGGAGATGGCAGCGTAATACGCATCCGCGGCGAAGGCACTATAGGAGACAACAGAGTATTGTATGTAGTAGATGGCACTCCAACACGTGATATTACGTTTCTTAACCAGGCAGACGTAGAGTCTATGACAGTTTTAAAAGATGCTTCTGCTACAGCCATATATGGTTCAAGAGCTGCCGGTGGTGTAGTTATTATCACCACTAAACTTGGTGCTAAGGGCAAGTCAAGCTTTGATGTTGACTTCTTTACAGGTATACATTATGTGCAAAACCTCCCGGATATGCTAAATGCTGAACAGTATATGAACGTAATGGAACAATCATGGAATAACACTTATACAACGCCAAACTTATATACTTCTGACAGGACGACCCTCAACCTTGCCGATACCGATTGGCTTGATGAACTATTTACACAAGGTATATCAAGAAATGTACAAATTACTGCAAGTGGAGCAAATGATAAGACAAGCTATCTTATATCTGGTGGATACTATGGCATGAACGGCGTGGTTACGGAGGATAATGACCAATACAAACGCGTAAACTTCCGTACCAACGTAAACAGTAAGCTTAATGAAATGTTTACTGCCGGTGTTAATATGCAAATCACATTCCAAAGCCAAGACAGGATTTCATCAAGTGGGGATGCGCCTGGCGTTATTAGACATGCCCTTATCCGTCCACCCGTATTAGGAGTATATAAAGACCCGAGTGACCCTACTTACAGTGTTCGTAACCCCTATACAGACCTACCTTTTTATACAGGTCCCGTACGAGATGTAGGATACCTTACAAGGTACGAATTCTCATCAAACCCTCTCGCCATCGTACATTTTACTGATGATGTAAGGGAAACTTTCCAGGCATTTGGTAATACTTTCCTTGAAGGCACATTTCTTAATAAAGCTTTAAAAGTACGTACAAATCTGGGTATGGATGTGAGGTTTTTCCACAATAAAGCTTTCTACGAAAATTATGGTGATGATAATATCAGCAACCCTGACGACCCATTGTTTGGCTTAGGATTAGGCCGCAATAACCGTCCTAACAGCTTGTCTGAAAGCCGCGCGCAGGATGTAACTTTTACATGGTCAAATACAGTTAACTATATAAAGACGCTGGGAGACGTTCATGATGTAAATTTACTTGTAGGTCACGAATTCATAAAAAATAGATTTTCGGAAATTGTTGGTGCAAGGTCAGGTTTTGACAATGACTCTGATGCCTTTAGATATTTAGGCTATGGTGGTAATCGTACGGATGGCGAGCTATACACGCCACCATCAAATGGCAGTGATGACAAAAGTTGGACTTTACTTTCCTTCTTTGGCTCTGTCAATTATGGATTTGATAGCAGATACAACGTAACTGCAACCGTTAGGGCAGATGCATCATCAAGATTTGGGCCTAACAATAAATGGGGGTATTTCCCGTCATTCGGCGCCAACTGGATTGCTACGAATGAGAAGTTTATGGAAAACGTAACATGGTTATCAAACCTTAAGCTTAGAGCTAGCTGGGGGCAATCCGGAAATCAGGAAATTCCTGATGGAGCTTATCTAACTTTTGTGCAAACAAACACTCCTTTGGGCACGCAGGTAATAAGGTATGGGAATCCTGACCTCAAATGGGAAACAACAACGCAAACCAATGTAGGTCTTGACTTTGGGTTCTTTGATAACAAACTGAATTTTAGTGCAGATTACTTCCGAAAAGAGACTGAAGATATATTACTATCAATACGTTTGCCAAGATTGTCTGTCGGGGTTATTGAGGAAACATATGTAAATGCAGGATCTGTTGTGAATAAAGGATTTGAATTCGGGCTTAATTTTCAGAATAATGATAACGAATTTAAGTATGGTGTGAATGCTAATCTGGCTACACTTGATAATGAAGTGACTAAACTGCACGGAAACGTGCCTCTCATAGAGGATGATGGCGGGCGTACAAGGAGCATCACCGGGCAGCCGTTAAATGCTTTCTTTGGCCAGCAATTTGATGGTATTTATCAAAATCAAGCAGAGATTGACGCTCACCTGTATTCGAATGCAAATGGTGCTGTCCCCGGAGATATCAGATTTAAAGATATCAATGGCGATGGAGAAATAAATGATGATGACCGTACTTACATTGGTAACCCTGTTCCTAAAATAACATATGGGCTTGCATTCAATGCATCATACAAAAACTTTGACATTTCGTTTCTGTTTCAGGGCGTTGAAGATGTTGATAGGTATAATGACCAAAAACAAATTCTGGATTATGACGGACGCCGATTCAATTCTACAACGGCAGTACTCGGTAGTTGGTCAGGTGAAGGCACAAGTAATACTATGCCAAGGCTTACATTTGAAGATACTGCAAGAGGAGCGAGATATTATAGTGTTTTTGTGGAAGATGCTTCTTACTTAAGGCTTAAAAATATCGAAATTGGTTATACTTTCAATAAATCACTACCATATATCGACTACCTGCGTATATATGCGTCAGGGCAGAATCTGCTTACTTGGACGGATTATACTGGACTTGACCCCGAATCTACAAATCGTGTCGACCAAGGGACTTATCCACAGACAGCAGCAATAATGTTTGGTGCTAAAATAAAACTCTAAAAAAAAGGATTATGAAAAATTTTATAAAAATTAGCCTTCTATTGGGTATAATTACCGTAGTTGGTTGCCAGGATGAACTTGATAAACCACCGGTAGGTGCAATTCCGAAAGAGCAGGCAGATAATACTCCTACTATAACGATTTTAGAAAATTCTGTACGCTCTTCTTATGATATGCTATCAAACAGCATCAAC
The DNA here is from genome assembly GCF_024699965.1 of Flavobacterium sp. J372. Lineage (NCBI taxonomy): Bacteria > Pseudomonadati > Bacteroidota > Flavobacteriia > Flavobacteriales > Flavobacteriaceae > Flavobacterium > Flavobacterium sp. J372. The sequence continues at coordinate 1,634,856 of NZ_JAJOMZ010000004.1, read as the reverse complement.
CTTTTGGGCAACTGGGACTGGACTAACGGACTCGTATTCCAAAATGATTATATTCTCCAGGACATAGCATCAGATGATATGCAAAAGAAGTGGAATCCGGACGGTGACCAGCCATGGATGGACCAGATAGATAATTTCACCTTTACAGCAAGCAATGCGGGCCCTAATGGTTTGTGGGTATATAATTATGAAGGCATTAAAAGGCTGAATGTAGCCATTTCGCATCTAACAAAAGATAATATTGAGGCTGTTACAGGTATTTCTACAGACCGCAAAGAACAAATATTGGCCGAGGCTCTATTTCTCAGGTCATACTTATATTTCTCGTTGGTTACAAATTTTGGTGATGTGCCATTAATTGTTCGCCCGGTAGAGAGTTATCAAGAGGCATTTGATGTAGCTGTACGTGTTGACAAAGCTATAATCTGGGATCAAGTTAAGGAAGATTTAACTACAGCTATCAACTTATTGCCAAACAGCAAATACTCATCTGACAGTGAAAAATGGAGGGTATCTAAAGCGGCTGCTATTGCACTATTAGCTAAATCGGAATTATATACTGAAAACTGGGCTGCCGTAGGCCCGTTGGTTGACCAGGTAGCTGCCTTGGGTTATAGTCTTAACGCCAACTACTTTGACAGCTTCACGACTGAGTTTACCGATAATGAAGTAGTGTTTGCTTTTGATCATCAGCGAAATGCGGTTCCTAAAAGAGGAAACGGTATGATGGCACCGCTAGGATGGGGCTTCTTTGCACCAACTCAAAGTTTTATTGACGAGTTCGAGCCAAATGACCCAAGATTACTCTACAGTGTTAATGTTCCTAATAAATGGATAAATAAAATGCTGGGAAGCCTTAATGGCGCTAACCTTGGCGATGATGAAGCGCCAAATAATAAAATATACATCCGTTATGCTGATGTATTGCTTTGGAAGGCTGAAGCGCTCCACGAGCAGGGAGACCAGGCAGGTGCCATTGCAATAATTAACCAGATAAGGCAAAGGGCGCGTAATGGTGTTGATGCAAATGGTAATATACCACCTGCAGGTACGCTACCGGACAGGCCTGCTAGCAATGACCCTGCACAGGTAAAAGCATGGCTTATACATGAACGGAGGGTTGAGCTCGGGTTTGAAAACCAACGTTTGCTTGACCTGAAGCGATGGGGCATTGCGCAGCAGGTTCTCCAGGCACACGGTAAAAACTTCCAGCCTAAGCATATGCTCTACCCTATTCCACAATCAGAAATTGATGCTTCTGCGGGTACGCTTACGCAAAACGATTATTAAATTACAGTTAGTTTGGGTTAGTCCCGGGCCATGCTAAGGCGGGGCCCGGGTAATTCAAATAAAACCTACAATAAATTACGAATGAAAGACATCGCAAAACGCTTTGCGCAAAATCCCCCTATTATCTCCTGCAGACCTTACACCAAGCAGGGATGGCTTAACGATTACCTGCCTTTTAAACCCCGGCGTGTTTGAGTTTCAGGACAAAACCTGGATTATTGTGAGGGTAGCCGAACGGCCGGAACAGCATGATACAACTATTTCCTTTCCGGTACTTACTGAAACCGGAAACATAAATATAATTGAAATTGAAAAAACAGATCCGGAACTTATTGCAGATGATGCAAGGGTTATTAATTATAAAGGGAGTGATTACCTGACAACACTTTCTCACCTGCGCCTTTTGTGTAGTGATGATGGTAAAAACTTCTACGAGCCTGAAGGTTACGGTACACTAGTGGGTGAAGGCCGTCACGAAACGTTCGGCATTGAAGACTGCCGCGTGGCTAAAATCAATGATACTTACTACCTTACATTTACTTCGGTATCTGATTTAGGTGTGGCAGTTGGCCTGCGCACTACAAAAGACTGGAAAACTTTTGAAAACAAAGGCCTTATCTTCCCTGCTCATAATAAAGACTGCGCCATTTTTGAAGAAAAGATAAATGGGCTTTTCTATGCCTTGCACCGGCCAAGCAGTGTAGATATTGGCGGTAATTACATTTGGATAGCTTCGTCGCCGGATGGTGTACACTGGGGTAACCATAAATGCATTGCCACTACACGCAAAGGCCTGTGGGACAGTAAGCGGATTGGCGCCGGCGCAGCACCTGTAAAAACAGAAAAGGGCTGGCTGGAAATTTACCATGGCGCCAATGATAACCATATGTACTGTCTCGGTGCACTGCTGCTTGATCTGGAAGATCCGTATAAGGTATTGGCTAGAACAGAAGAGCCGATAATGATTCCGTCAGCAGAGTACGAGTTGAGCGGGTTCTTCGGTAATGTAGTATTTACCAATGGGCATATTGTTGAGCCTGATGGTGATACAATAACTATGTATTATGGCGCGGCTGACGAGTTTGTATGCGGTGCGAAATTCTCTATCAAGGAAATACTTTCACTTTTAAAATATAACTGATGCTGAATAAATTACGGACTGAAGTTAATCATTTTAAAAGTCAGTCGCACAATTTTAAAATACTGGTGCTTACTAACTTAGTATATGCACTTGTTTTACCCGTCATAGATATATTTGTCGCAGCATATATTATGCGTAATTCTAATGATACCAGTAAGGTAGTGTTGTACCAGCTTACTATTTATTCAGGTATTCCAATAACATTTCTGGTAAACGGTTTTCTGCTTAAACACATGAATATAAAAACATTATATTCAATTGGCATGATGCTTAGCGGTGTCTCCATGATCATCATGATGTCGCTGAAAACCCTTGATATGTTCGGTATCGGTGTGGCGGGTATAATTATGGGGCTATCATTTGGGCTATACTGGTCTAATCGTGACTATCTCGCTGTAGCAGTGACGAATGATGATAACCGCAACTATTACTACGGGCTTGAAACATTTATATATACAATCATCGCAATCATTGTCCCGGCTGCTATCGGCTGGTTCATTCAATCAAAAAACGGAGAGACAGATAAACACAATGCCTATCTCATCATTACAGGTGTTGTGTTTATTATAACATTCTTAGCATCAGTGGTTTGCTTTAGGGGAGATTTTAAAAATCCGGTACAGAAAAAGTATATTTTTTTTAAATTTCACCCGCTATGGTACAAATTACTCTCGCTGGCAATGTTCAAAGGCCTGGCGCAGGGATTTCTAGTTACAGCCCCTGCAATGCTGATATTTAAGCTTTTAGGTGAAGAAGGAGCACTTGGCAATGCACAGTCAATTGGTGCAATACTGGCAGCAATCATTATTTATTTCATAGGCAGGTTTTCCAAACCATCAGATCGTGTTAAGACCTTCTCTGCCGGCCTTATCCTTTTTGCTATAGGCGCCTGCCTCAACGGGTTATGGTTTGACCAGACCAGCGTAATTGTATTCCTGTTGCTGCTGCTTATTGCAAAACCATTGATGGACCTTGCCTACTTTCCTATCCAGCTACGGGTTATAGATATCGTTTCAAGAATAGAAAAACGTGGAGAGTTTGCATACATACTTAACCATGAATCAGGACTTTACGCCGGGAGATTGCTTGGGGCAGGAACTTTTTTAGTGTTGTACTTTGCCGTGTCAGAAGATTTTGCACTACGATACGCAATAGGCATAATTGCACTTTTGCAGCTTTGCTCTATTTCCATCAGTAAAAAAATTATTGCAGAAGGCAATAACATCTTTCCGGAAAAAGAAGACATTGAAGACACCAAAGTTTTAGAAGAAACCGCGGCCAACATCGTTTAAGAATTAACATTTCATTATGAAAAAATATTTTAGGTCCTGTGCACTGCTTTTTTTGCTTATATCCCTTCATGCAAGTGCACAGGTTAAACAACAGCCGGTTGAGCGTGTAAATCAAATGCCCGACCTGCCAAAACCGTTTGGTATAATAAATTACAACCAACTGGCTAAAGATTTTGATGCCACCGTGTATAATTTTAACTCGAAAGGCAAAAACTGGCCATTGGTGTGGGTTGACAAATCACAAAAAAACTTCCCGCAGGATGTTGTAGGTATCTATACCGCAATGGGTGACGTCAGGCAGGGAACTGCCAATAAAGGCATGTTTCATGAAGCGCTGGCAACCATGGGTGCAACTCTTGGTGCCACACTTGTAGGTGTTGATAAAACAAAACAGGATGGCCGCAACTATGTAGCTATGCTGAAAAACTACTTTAATAAAGATACCGGCTGGAACATCATGATGAACAACACCGCACCTGAAGTGGCTTTGCTGGGTGGTGGCTACGGGCGCGACTGGTGGTATGATGTGTACCCCAACCTTTTATTCTATGCGATTTATGACAAATACCCAAACGAGCCCGGACTTGATAGCCTGGCCAGGACAATCGCCAATAAATTTTACGAGGCTGATAAAATACTGAAAGGCAATTACGACTACTCGTACTTTGATTACGGGAAGATGACGCCAATGAAAAACAACATTTGCATACAGCCCGATGCGGCAGCAGGCCATGCATGGGTGCTATATTCGGCATACAAGAAATTTGGGGATGAAAAGTATCTTCAAGGGGCACTATCAGCATTATCGGCTCTTGAGGCAAATTCCCAAAACCCTACGTATGAACTGCTGATGCCTTTCGGCGCATACCTCGCTGCGAGGATAAGTGCAGAGCAGGGTAAGAAATATGATACGGCAAAAATGCTGCGCTGGAGTTTTGACGGTACAGCAATATGCCGCGAAGGCTGGGGCGTACTGGTGGGCAACTGGAATGGTTTTGACATTTCGGGCACTGTAGGAAGCACGGTTGACCACGGGGGCTACGGCTTTTTGATGAATACGTATGATGCTGCCTGGCCTCTGGTACCTATGGTACGTTATGATCAGAGTTATGCCAACGCCATAGGCAAATGGATGCTGAATGCCGCCAATGCTTCAAAGTTCTTTTATCCGCAGCATATGCCTGACGAGCACGAAACTATCCCGCAGATTGCCAATGAGGTATCTAAAGGCGTAATTGCCTACGAGGGTATCATAGAGCGGTCCAACATGGATACTTACAAACATGTGAAAGCCCCTGTAGCCCAAGGTGATGGCCCGTTGTGGGTACCCGGCAAAAACCCGCCTGAGTCGCAGCTAAGCGTATACGGCAGTGGGCATGTGGGCATTTTTGGCAGTATCATCAAAACGACTGATATTGAAGGCATCTTGCAGCTTGACCTGCTGGCGACAGATTTCTTCCGTGATAAGGCTTATCCTACTTTCCTGTACTATAACCCGCATAATGATGGCAAGGCCATCAGCATTAATGTTGGGAAAAAGAAGATAGACCTTTATGACACAGTTTCCGGTAAATACATTGCCAGGAACGTTTCGGGCAATACTAAAATCAACATCGGGGGTAAACATTCAGCCGTTGTAGTGATGGTGCCTGCAAAAGGTAAAGTAAGCTATAAGGGCTCAAAAATGACTGTAAACGGTGTGGTGGTTGATTACAACGCACAAGGAAAATAAATGAAAAGTCAATCCTTTAAAATCTGCCTTTCTGCTATTTGCTTTATGCTTCATATATCTTTGAAGGCTCAAAATACTCAGCCTGACAAAAAATGGTGGAAAGAAACCGTATTCTATCAAATATACATGCCCAGCTATGCTGACAGCAATGGTGACGGATACGGAGATTTTAACGGTATTACGGGTAAGCTGGACTATCTGCAAAAGTTAGGTATTAAAGGTATCTGGCTTACCCCCTTTTTAAAATCGCCAAAAGTTGACAATGGCTACGATGTAGCAGATTACTACGCCATTGACCCTACATATGGCTCAATGGCCGATTTTAAAACCTTCTTAAACGAAGCGCACAAGAGAGATATAAAAGTAATTATGGATATGGTGCTGAACCATACTTCTACCGAATGCAAATGGTTTAAGGAAGCACAGAAGTCTAAAGACAATCCTTATCGGGATTATTACATCTGGAAAGATAAGCCCAATAACTGGGAGTCGTTCTTTGGCGGCACAGCATGGGAATATGAGGCTAAATCCGGCCAATATTATTACCACAAATTTGATGTGCGTATGGCCGACCTGAACTGGCAAAATCCAAAGGTTAAAGCTGAAGTTAAGAACATAATGCACTTTTGGCTTGATATGGGCGTAGACGGCTTCAGGCTCGATGTAATCAACTTTCTCACGACAGATGGAATTACTGTTGATAACCCTGTAAATGACGGCGCACAGCAGCATAAAAATGATATTGACCAGCCCGGCGTGAAAGATGCCATGCGGATGATAAAGTCGACAGTAAATGCATACCCGGACAAGTTCATTGTAGGCGAAATAGGCAGTGATAAAATTGATATACTAAAGCAGTACCAGGGTGAAGACTTGCTAGATGTGGTCTTTAATTTCAATTTCGGCAGCATACCTGAATTTTCAGCAGAGAGAATATACAATGAACTGCAAAGTATGGAGAAAGAGATGGCCAGCTACCCTACCCTTTTCTTTGGCAGCCATGATATGCCCCGCATGATTGACAGGCTGGCTAATGGCTCTCTGAAACGGGCCGAAGCTTTGGCCGCATTAATGCTCACGGCTAAAGGTGTGCCTTTTATTTATTATGGCGAAGAGATTGGGATGCAAAATATTATTGCTGAATCTTATGAGGAGATTGTAGACATACAGGGAAAAACACACTACAAGCTGGCTATTGAGAAAGGCTTGTCTCCACAAAAGGCGCTTGCAGAAGCAAACATGCATAACCGCGACAAGTCGCGCAGCCCTATGCAATGGGATGCCACCCGATATGCAGGATTTTCAACAGGAAAGCCCTGGATCAAGGTGAGCGGGAATTATAAAAGCATAAATACTGAAAAGATGTTGCCGGCAAAGTCATCATTGCTGCATCAATACAAAAAGCTCATCGCGCTGCGCAACAGTGAGCCTGTACTGCAATATGGCATATACAAAGAACTTACCTTTAAAAATAATGTGATATCCTACACCCGGACACTTGATGGCAGAGACGTAACGGTGGTTGTCAATTTCGGAAAGGAGCATAAACTGAATCTCCCCAATAGCGCTAAGGTGCTGATGGGTACAGCCGCGCTCGGGCAAAATGACTATGTGATTTATTCCGTTGTAAAATAAATTGGTAGAATTGTGAATAAAAGCCTCTTGTTCATCACAGGAGGCTTTTTGATTTTGACTATCTGAACTAACTTCCCGGAGAATATCCGATAGATATAACCAATTAAAAAAAGTAAGATTTTTTATAAACATTTAATAAGGCTTACTTCAAAAATTTCCTTAGCGCAGGAATAGTTTTTTTAAGTTCACGGGCAGCAATTTTCGCTATTTCGGTTGCGCCCTTAATGCTCAAATGCGTATCGTCTTTTTTACCTTCAGGGTAATAAGGGTTCTCTTTGGGTGCAAAATGCAGGTGCAGCTCTTTCGATTTTTCAGGGCCGTATGACTGCTCAAGAAGCTCAGTATAATATTCCAGGTCGATAAAAAGAACTTTAAGTTCAGCTGCCACAAGCCGCACCTCAAGGGAATAATCGCCATGTGAGCTAACCAATGCGCCCTGTTCATTAAACTTTCGCCGTGCAATAGATGAAAATAGCACAGGTACCGCTCCTCTTTGCCGGGTTTCATTTACAAACCGCATAAGGTTATAGCGATAGGCCGTGTGGGGGGTTGGTATAACGCTTAGGGTCATCAGCCTTCGCGTCATTATGCCCGAATTGTATAAACACATAATCACCCTTTTTCAGAACTCTGGTGATGGAATCCCACCTCCCCTCTTCAATAAAGTTTCTGGTGCTGCGCCCATTTACTGCTTTGTTAACAACCTTTACGTCTGCCGTAACAAACTGTGGGAAAACCTGCAGCCACCCATGCTCAGGGTTTTGAGACGGATTCTTTTTATCAGCCATGGTAGAATCGCCTATCCCGTAAATAGTAACTTTTTGCGCTATGGCAGTCACACTCGCCAACATTATGAATATTAAGAAGTAGTTTTTCATTTCAGTTGTAGTTGTTTGATTCTGGCAGCCATAGCAACACCCAGGCAATTTTCGACAGTATACGCTTTTGCCTGCCTTTTGGTGAGTTGGTACGACCATTTTACCCGATCTGACGGTTTATATCCTGTACCTGAACAATTATATTCTGCATAAAAAGCAGTACGTTCAGCCTCTTGTTTATTCCAGTTATACCAGCCTTCGGGTTTGATATGCGCATCCATCATACAATTTATAAACACCGTTTTGGCGTAAGGCCTCCAGGGGCGGCCCAGGTACACGGCATCAATTCCTCTTTCAGCAGTAAGCCGGCAATCATCAAACACAAAACCGTATGCTTCGCCCTGCGGGGTTGATGCCGCCGTGATGTAAGAGTTCTTGAGGCTATGGAGTGTACAGCTCTTAAAATAGGCTGTGGCACTGCCAAATATAAAATCGGTTGTACCTGTTATGAGGCAATTTTCAAAATAGATCCTGAAACCGTTACCGCTTACATAGAGCGTATCCTGATTGCCGAGAATGGAACAGTTTACCACGATTGCGTTATTGGCATGGACAGACAATGCCACCGCCTGCCCTGCATCGCCCGATGCGTTTACAATCGTAAGGTCTCTGGCAATAAACCCATCACCTTCCACAAGCATTGTGTAGGTATGAAACGTACTATTAATGCCTGTATTTACTTTCGCAAAATAATCATTGTAAGTAATGACTGTGCCTTCCCGGCTTTCGCCTATCAGGGTAATATCCGGGTTCCATTCATGCACTTTTACCTTTTCATGGTATGTGCCGTTTTTTATAAAAATGGTTATACGCTGCGGAGGGAATGATTTAGAATCATCAATAGCTGCCTGTATGGTTGTATAGTCTCCTGAGCCATCGTGTGCAACAATTTTGTAAAACGCATCAGCTTTTGGCTTATCCTGTGCAATAGCAGAAAATGACACACACGCAATCATTATGATAGCCCGTATTGTAAACAATGTCACTTTCAACTTCATTTGTTAATTTATATTTTGCCGGCTTTGTTTAGTTCTGCCAGCTTTGTGTCAAGGTAATTATAAAATTCGGTTTCGGTAGTTATACCATTTTTTTCTTTTTCCCATGCCCCTAGAAAATAGAATGTTACCGGCTTTGTGGCAGGCTTAAAAATAAGCAGGTGGTCATGCGGGCCTTTTACCTGCTGTGATACTGTATTTGTCTCATAAAAAATGGCCATCCCCAGTTTATCATTATTAAGCGTCTGCATACCATACGTTGCAATATAGGCCCATTTCTTATTCGTGCTTTCTTTCTTTACCAAAGCAATATCTTTAAAGCTTACAATGCCTGTACAAATACCTTCAATTTTTTTAGAAGCCTTTATGGTATGTTTTGTGTAACGCTGCCCAGGGCTTATAGATAGCTTCGATTCAAAATCAATCTTGTCCCCTGCCGTCTGCCAGCCTTTATAACGTACTGTCACATCTGAAGATTTCGGGCTGTTATCAACCCTTGCAAAGGTTGAATCAACCTGGTTAAAGTGTAATACTTCAGTGCCATTATACCTTCCTATTGCGCCAATACCAAGCGATTTTCCGGCTTTAAGTATGTCCATACCCCAGGGGCTCATGTGGTGGTAAGACTCAAAACCGTCCAGGCCTACTTTATGCAGCACCATTGTGTCAGTTACTTTCCCGAAAATATCAATAGCATTTCGCCAGTCCAGATAAAGCCTGTAGCCCACTTTGTCTGACTCCCACCCCGGGCCTTCATAACGTATGTCAAAAGAATGATCGGTATGCTCATCAGCAACCCTTAGGCTGTTTACATTTTTAAAAGTGCCGCCTATATATTTGCGCCCTTCCCATTTACCATCCTCTTTTACTGAAATTTCAGCATAGGTTTTAGCCTGTTTCTTTTTACTTGTTTCCTGGCTGTGAACTCCATTGTATGATACCAGCAGGAGTGCTGCAATAATCTTTAATGTTTTCATTATTTACCTTTTAATACTTTATCTAAAAATTGTACCGACCACTCCACTATCTGGTCAAACCACGGGTCAAAGAACCAAAACGAATGTGGCGAACTTTTTATGGTTTTTACATCGCTGTAAATATTATATTTATTAAGTACAGCAATCATATCATCACGCCCGGCATGAAAGCGCGGCATGTCGGTGTTTATGAACAATATCGGCGGTGTTTTATCACCGGCATAGGTAAGCGCAGATGCTTCCTCCCACACCTCAGGCTTTTCCTCATATGTTCCGCCAAGCCACTGTGACGCAACTTTGCCCTCTTTCGATTCCGGATGGTGAAAGGCGAGTATGCCATCCATATTTATGATTGCATCTATAACATTATGATTGGGATAATTATAGTCGCCAGATTTGTGCCCGGCATTAGCTGTACCGATAAGCGCTGCCATTTGCCCGCCGGATGAACAGCCTAAAACTGCTACTTTGCCAGGGTCGGCACCAAACATTGCTGCGTTGGTTTTGATAAACCTTATTGCTGCCTGTACATCCTGGATGGCTGCCGGATAAACAGCTTCACCGGAAAGCCGGTATTGCACACAAAAGCATGAATATCCCCTTGCCGCTATCTCCTGCGCAAGCAAATTCATTTGTTCTTTGCTGCCTGATTTCCATCCACCTCCGTGTATTAATATCACTGCAGGGTAAGTCGGCCCTCCATTACTAAAAAATGCATCAAAGTGAAGTGCGCGGTTGCCTATTCGTTTATAAACTACATTTTTATTGACTGTAATCGACTTATCTTTTTCCCGCTTAGCTATCGTGATGAAAGGAAATTTGCGGATTTCTTTTGTATAAGTACTATGTATCGTGTAAGAAGTATCTAAAGCACTTTGCCCAGTGCAAATGCAGGAAAGTAAAAGAAGTATCGTTATAAAAAAGAGTTTGCAAATCATCATACGCAATCGATTACACAAACTTACTTAAACATTACCAATCTGTATTAAATCTTTTCAAAAATTATAATAAACATAAATTATATCAATATTTATTATGTTGTATGTAATTATTTTTCTAAAAAATATTGAATGATAAAAAATATAATTTAAATTTGTGCAATCGATTACATAATTATTACCTATATATCATGAAAAGATTTTTACTCTATTTGATTTTCTTGCTTGTAAGTATGCAGATACAGGCGCAGGTAAATTTTACACAGCAAACCGGCTGGCTCGAGTCGCTTTATGTTAAGTGGGCTCCCGTTGCTGGCGCTGACAGTTACAACGTTTATTATACAGGTGAGGGCCTTACCGATAAGCTTATTGATAACCAGCTTATCCGCAGTTACGGTACATATTATCGTGCAGACATCCTTGGATTAAAAGCAGGGAGCTACACAGTAAAAGTAGTGCCGGTAAGCGGTGGTGTTGAAGGCCCTGCAGCAACATCCGGCAGTATAACGGTGCTGCCGCATGACCGTACAGGTTTTGCGCACCACGGCGGCAACGTACCGGGAGGATACAATCTTGATGGCACGGTTAAAGCAAATGCTGTTATAATTTATATTACGCAAAACACTAAAAATACAGTTTCATTAAATGTTACAGGCGCTACTACCAATCCGTGTATTGGCCTGCAAAGAATACTCGACGGTTTTAAAAAAGGAAACGATAACAGGCCGCTTATTGTAAGGCTTATAGGGAACATTACTGATTTGACCTATATGCTGAACGGTGATATAGTAATTGAAAATAATAATAACCCTGCCGGGTCTATAACATTTGAAGGTGTAGGCTCTGATGCGGTGGCAAACGGTTGGGGGCTTCGTATAAAGAAAGGTACAAACATAGAGGTACGCAACCTGGGCTTTATGCTTACCGATGCAGATGAAGGTGATAATATTGGCCTGCAACAGGATAATGACCATGTATGGGTACACCACTGCGACTTATTTTATGGCGCACCCGGAGGTGATGCCGACCAGGCAAAGGGTGATGGCGCTATGGATTGCAAAAAATCAACTTACGTAACATTTTCTTATAACCATTTTTGGGATAGCGGCAAATGTAATTTACTGGGGCTTAACGAAAATACAACTGTAGGGCTGTACATAACCTACCACCATAATTGGTATGACCATAGTGACTCGCGCCACCCGCGCGTTCGTTTTTATTCAGCACACGTCTATAATAATTATTTTGACGGAAACTCAAAGTATGGTGCAGGCTCAACCGAAGGTTCGTCTGTATTTATGGAAGGCAACTTTTTCCGCAAGTGCAAATATCCGATGATGATATCAATGCAGGGTACTGACGTATTTAATGGCGCAAACGGGACATTTTCAGGTGAAGCCGGGGGCATAATCAAAGCTTTTAATAATGAAATGAGCGGCCAGACACGATTTGTAGCATATGATCCTGTAACCTTCCCTATTGAATTTGATGCCTATGTGGCAACAACACGCAATGAAATCTTAGGCAGCAATATCAAATCTAAACTTGGTAATAACACTTATAATAATTTTGATACTAACCCTGCACTCTATGTAAACAGTTTTGTGCCCGATGAACCTGCTGTAGCCAAAGACAAAGTTATGCAATACGCTGGCAGGGTATCAGGAGGAGATATAACATATACATTTAATAATGCAACTGATGACACTTCATCTGCCGTGCATGCACCACTTATGGCCTTACTTACATCATACACATCAGGGCTTGTATCAATCCAGGGTGAAGGCGCAACAGGCAGCTCACAAACACTGGCAATACCTGCCAACAATGAGCAGACTGTTGCACCAGGCAATGCTATTGCAAATATGGTATTTACCTGGGGAGGCACAGCTACAGACGTAAATGTGACGGGATTGCCTGCATCTGGTATTAATTTCACTAAAGACATGACAGCTAAAACCGTTACAGTATCCGGTACTCCTACAGCAGATGTAAGCTTTACGGTAACTACAACAGGCGCTACGGGCACACCGGTATCCGGTACGGGGATAGTAACCTTAGGCACGCAGCCTACCGGTGACCAGATTCATAATTTCACAGCATCAGGACTCAACAGTACATTCTATTCTTTCACGTCGGCTAACATGAATTCTACTCCGGGCAATACAACTTATGACGGACTGACTTTAACTGCCCGCCTTAAGATTGAAACAGCAACGGTAATTAAATACACAACTCCTGCGGTATCAACCCTCACACTGGTTTTTGATCCTACTTTTAACGGAACCATAAAACTTAACGGAACCAATTATACGGCATCAGCAGGTGTTGTGATAATAACATCAGTCCCTGCAGGTGAAAACACCATTACAAAAGGCGGCACTACAAACCTGTACTATATAAAAACTGCTTATGCGCCAATGAGCCTTGATGATAAAACTAAAGCATTTGTGAGCCTCTACCCTAACCCTGTCACAAACGAATTAAACATATATACAGGAGATGCCACAATAGAAAAAATTATGGTGTACAACCTATTGGGGCAAATGGTAAAAAATAGCACCGGCAATAATAAAAAACTTGATATGAATGATTTGAATGCAGGTACTTATCTCGTAAAAGTCTACACTGAGTTTGGTGTTACCGATAAAAAGATTTTGAAAAAATAGTTTCAGATTGTGTAATTTGTGAAGCCTCCCCGCAATTATGCGGGGAGGCTTTTTTATAAGTGACTTTTAGCAAAACATTCCTTTAGAGAAAGATTATTCTCCGGCTCATTTTACTTCTATGAGTCGATCTAAATAGCCCGTAGCGGATAAAATAAAGAAACTAAGCATATACTATTCTGTAGAATCTATTGCCAATGTAAGCTTTATAAAAAATTATGTTATGTAGAGGCTGTTGTAAACTATAAAGTATGAACTCAAATACATCATTAATTTACCGAACCATCAGCTGCCTTTATATAATAAAAAAAAGCAGCGGTAAAACCGCTGCCTTCAAAAAAACATTTATCAAACTCAACTTAAACTCTGTATTGAAATAAAACTAAATATTATTGAACCATTACTTTTACAGACTTACGGCCCTGTCCAGTTGTAAGATTTACAATATAAAGCCCCGTAGCTGAAAGTTCAAAAGCTGTATCAGACTCAGTGCTTAATGATTTTACAAGAGCACCGCTTAGGCTGTACACATCAACTTTTGTAGCTTCAGTAACATTAGCTAAAGAAACCTGCTTTTGGCTTCCGAAAACTTTTATAGCGTTTAGTGCAGTAAATTGCTCATTAGCCAGTACTATTGGTTCAGGACTGGATACAGTTGCGCCAATAACCTGAATTTTATAGATATTACATGCCTGGTCGCCAAATACATAAAGTTTCTTCGGGCCGCCGTTGTTGGCTGCAGTAATAATCCCGTAATCTCCGCCAGTATCAGTAGTTGTTGTAACCGAGCCAAGCACAGTAGCCCCATCTGTAACATAAACTGTGCGTGCACTTGAAGCTGATCCGCTCCTGAACCATACTTTAACAGTACAATTGCCACTTACATCAAAATGCAGGAAACGTTGTACAGGTGTTGCTACAAAGCCAGTGCTGCTTGTATACCCCGCACCATTTAGCTGAAAACGGCGTGCAGCGGTATAACCATCAGAAAATGCAGCGCTATTTGTAGTTATAGCTCCGAAATTGGTTATAGAACCAGATTCATTTGCGTACATACCCATATTATCAACCACAGAATTATTAGGGTATCCGGTACCTATTGGCCAATTGGCAGCATCATTGCCGAAGTCCCATGTTTTTTGGGCAGTTGCAACACTTGTGGCAAGTATTGCGGTTACAAAAAGTGAAAGTAGTTTTGTTCTCATAAAGTAAGTGTATTTGTATTATTAAAATTTAAATGTAATCGATTGCATAAAAGTAGCATTTTTTTTCTTTACACAAAAAATTTAGACATATTTTTTATGATTATTAAAAATATAACTCTTTAATTATCAAAAATGGCTGTCACAAGAATGCAACAGCCATCAAAAGATATTCCCCTAAAAAATATCTAGTATGTAATCAGCTTAACAGATTTCTGCCCGTCATTAGCCTTTATCACCGTAATCCAGATACCTGAAGGCATAGCAAATTGCGTATCGCTATCAATCTTCACAGATTTCGCTAAAGCACCGTTGATGCCGTAAACAAATACATCTGTTGATGAAGTTACATTGCTTACCTTAATGATATTTTTATAAGCAATAACATTTACTGCCGCAATAGGCTGAAACTTTTCATTACCCAATGCATCATCAGCTATAAGCTGCGGAAACGGATCCCAGCCGTCTGTACCTTTAGTAAAGTTAAATGTTGATATCGCAGTTCCGTCATTAAGTGTTGGCGTAGTGAGCAGCGTAGCCCAGCTTGCCCTTGACGGGCCATTATTTACACCCGAAACCTCAACAGTCCCATATTCATACATACCGGCAGATATGCCGCCAAGCGAGTTTTGCCAGCCCAAAGGCATGATTAGCGAATTACCAACTGAACCCGGATAGTCTGATGTTTCAACTGTTGTGTTGTAAAAAACAACCTCACTGGTATTTGCAGACCACGGGCGCCCGAAATAACCCGGCTTCGCCCTGTACATTGAAGCAGTTTCAACTTGCGGTATAGCTGTTGTAACGGTACATTCATACATTAGGTAACCCCTGCCGGAAGTTTGTTGTGCAGCGGTTATATATGACTGGTCATTGCTTTGGTCGCTTACGTTCATGGCAAGGTTTGATTTGTAGAATACTACATCCATCCCCCCCAAAAATATAATCTACTGCGCCCATGTAATCGCCTTTATAAACAGCTACCCTTGCTCCGGCGCCTCCGTAGAAAGAATCCTGGCGGCCAATAACGCGGCATTTGTTGAGTATTACTTTATCAGTATTATTAGCAATAGCCAGTGCCGCAGCACGCTCTACCATTGTACGGTTTTGCACAGATACATCACCAACTACAGTTGGCCTTGCGCCGGGGCTTCCGTTGGCCCACATCTGCACCACATCCTGTGCCTCTTTAGCAGAAACGTATTGGTTGAAAGAATTCTCAAAAATAATATTGTCAGCAATAAATCCTGACGCACTTACCACAACGGTAGCGTTCCAGTAAGAACCGTTGGTAGTACCTGCACCGGTATTCTGGTATGATGTATAGCCGTTAGCAGTATTAACCGCCAGTACATCGGCATTCCACTTCTGGTCGCTGCCCATGCTGTAATAATTGTAGCCATGCCCGTAATAAGATGTTACCCTAACTGCGTCAGGAGATATATCTACGCCTTTATTTAGTATGGCAGTGCTTGGTGTTGCTGACGCATTTTTAAGCGTTACATTGGCCTGGTTTATTACCAGCATTTCTTCATAGTTGCCCGGATCAATCATAATAGTAACACGGTCTGCCGCTCCCCTATTCATGTTTGCAACGGCGCCTAGCGCACCATTTATGGTCTGGTAATCTTTATTTATACCTACAGTAATTACAGGAGTGTAAGCAACAACAGGGTTTACCCTCACTTCGGTTAGGTATGATGTTAATGTTGACGGCCCTCCGAAAGTTATGGTTACATAGCCATCAGTTGTACCTGTGTAAATGTACTCTGCCTTTTCAACAATACTGGTACTATTGGTAGCAGTGGTTATTTCCGCCCCGCCTTCAATAGAGAAGTTGGCCGTGTAGTAATAGAAAACCGTAACTTTTTCACCGGCATGTACAGGCACTTTTATAGTAGCTGCTGTTTTGCCTGCCAAATGCCCCGATGCAGGTACTGTAGTAATCTGGCCTGTAAACAGCATACCTTTGTAAGATGCTGTTGTGCTGGTAGAGATTGCCTGATCATTGAATGACCATACCGTTACAGGCTTAAATGTTAGTGTTTTTGATGTTGCAGCATTGTTAACCACTAAATTAGATGTAAGTGCCAGTTCTACCGGATAGTTGTCAAGCCCGCTGAATGAAACTTTATATGTGCCGTTGCGCAATGATATTGCATTCAGGTTAGTAAAATTATAAACATAACCCGTTTCATTCAGGTTAGTAAATGTCAGTTGCAAATCAGCGCTTTGGGTGGCCGTAAGCCCCGTAGTATTTATTGTAACACCATAAAGCGGTTTTGGCGTAAAGGCAATGGCCGCAGTAGTATTTGCAGCAGGGATTGTAATTGTGTTAGCAGGGATTTCATAGTCATTAACCCCTTGTGCTGTAATAGTGTATTCTACACCGGGCTCTAACTGAACTGTATATGTTGCATTAGCAGTATTTACAACCGGCACCGGAACATAAACGGAATTTGAAGATGCAGCAGGCGTATATGTAAGTGCAAGGTTATCAATTGCCGTACCCAGGCCTGTGATATTGCCGCTAACGGTATATAGCGAAACGCCTAAAACCACAACGTTATGTGTTGTTGCCGGTGTAATGATTCCTGCAGTATTTAAAGTTTCGCCTGTAGTTATTATATAACCGCTGGCATTGGCTAAACTTAGTTCATAAGAATATCCTACAGGTATGTTCACACTGTATGTACCTGAATTTACAGCGGCTGTCCACGATTTTCCTGCAGCGTTGGTAAATACAAGCGAATAGCCTGCAGGTATCCCGGCAGCAAGTGATACATCTACCGTACCTGTAACATTTACATAGGTTGCAGCTTTTCTGTAAATCCTGTAGAAACTTACTTTTGACGATTGGTCAAATAAATAATAAACGCCTGACTGCTTTGCCACAAAATTAAGTTCTGATACTGCACCGCTGGCAGATGTTATAGCCGCGTTATCTGTCTGGGCCGCCGGGTTGGCTCCATACGCAAATTTGAGTACGCCGTCGGTATCTCCTCTTGCAATAACCTTCACTTCATCATCTTCCTGAAGGTTAATGCTAAGAAAGCGTGATGTTGGTAAACCTGCAGTTACAGCAGCTGCACCATTGCAATAAACACGCCCGGTGTGGGTAGTCACGCTGGCTATATTAGCATCAAAGCGGCTTATTGCCGTGTTAGTTGTACGCAGCCTGTCGCTGGCAGCTCCGGGTCCATGATAAATCGCCGGCCGTCCAGCTTACAGGCAGGTTTACTCCCGCTGTTCCCGGTGTAACCGACCCCGGATACCATGCATTTATTGCGGCTTCGTTCAATTTGTTGTTATACAAACTGGTACTGAGCTGTGTTGCGCCAAAATCCCACACATCTGTATTGGCAAATGTCATAGGAACAAGGTTTACCGCAATTGCGGGGGTGTAAGCATTACTGCCGCTAAAGGTAAAGTATAGCGTTCTGGCGCCTCCTACATAAGTAAATTCATAATATCCGGTCTGGTCTGCCATGCCGTTATAGGCATCCATATCAACGTCTTTAGTTCCCAATTCATCGCCGGTTAATGAGAATGCCCCCTTCATCGTCCCGGAACTGTGTACTGAGCCATAAAACCGGATGGTATTATTGCCGCTAAGCACATCTATCTCTAATACATTGCCCTGTTTAAAAGCAATACCATAACCGGCACTATGCCATGGGCTTGTAGCCGCCTGCGTACGTACCTTGCCATCCGGGCTTACTGTTGACGTAACAGGCGCCCATTGCACACCTGTGTTGGTAAATGTTGATTGATCCCCTAAATTATAAACTGTGTTTTGGGCACAGAGGATCACCGGTACACAGAACACAAGTGTGTAAATGAGTACTTGTAATTTTTTCTTCATAATTAGTAAATTAAGTTAAAATTATTGTAATCGATTGCACTAAAAAGCCCGAAATAAATTATTTCAGGCTGTTCTTCCACTTAGGGTATTTCTTTAAAACTTCTTTAGGCTCATTGCTGTACCATCCGTAACCGCTCCTGCGTTCATAGCCTATTTCTGCCATAGTTGGTTTTTTTACACCATCTCTGTCACAGAAAAAAGGCGTGTTATCATCAAGTTCCATAAACCTTGCCCACAACGGCTCCGCATTGGCATCCTGCACAACTACTTTGTCAGGCTTGCTGCCTTCTTTAGACGGTACACTTTCAATCTTTATACCGGTGATCTTTGTTTTTTCAAACCATGTAACTGCTGCCTCTACTGCCGCTTTTACTTCAGCCGAAGGATTTTCGATAGACATAAGCAACAGTGCTATTTTTGAAGATTCTTTTCCGCTTAACGATGGCAGCTCATACGCCCGTGCTTTTGCCGGAAGCAGGGTAAACTCATCATGCTGCGCACACCATGCCGTAAGCACACCATTTTGCCTGTACTGTGTTTTCAATATACAATCAACCCCTT
This sequence comes from Flavobacterium sp. J372, assembly GCF_024699965.1. NCBI lineage: Bacteria > Pseudomonadati > Bacteroidota > Flavobacteriia > Flavobacteriales > Flavobacteriaceae > Flavobacterium > Flavobacterium sp. J372. Next base: position 1,615,684 of record NZ_JAJOMZ010000004.1, on the reverse strand, counting down.
TATCAAAAGCTTCAGCTGCCTTTTTAATTGTTTTATCACAAGGTGTAATAGAGTAAAAGCCTGATTTATCTTTTACTTCTTTTAATACCCACATTATACGTACCATACTGTCATCATTGTAAGTGATGTGTGTGTAATACCCTTTCTTGAGCGGATAATATTGCGGCCAGCCACCGTTTTTATATTGCGCTTCCATCAGGTAATCAAGGCCTTTAAGGAAAGCCTCTTTATACTTTTCTTCAGGACGCTGCTTGTATACTTTAGACAGGAAAAGCATCTCCTGGGTTGTTGCGCCATTATCGGTAGTACAGTCCTTAGGGCTCGATTTCAGGTCTTTCAGCTTTTTCTTATCAGCTTCGGTAAGCTTGTCCTGCATTTGTATGTTCTTTGGCCATCCGCCAATATAACGCTGGTAGAGCAATACATTCTCGGCTATCGCAGCAGCTTCATCGCTTGCAAACCATTTTTCATCTTTGCTCTCTACAATGCTTTTCCATGATTTGTCGTGCACCTGTGCAAGTACAAGCATAGGCATAATGAAGAAAACAAACAAAAGCTTTTTTCCAAAAGTCATTTTACTCATCTTTATTATCCGGCATTACCGGTAGTTGTAATTGTAATCTATAATTCTATAACGCACATGCAAACCACGTGCCTTCATTTTTATTAGCGGTTCAATTCAAGGGCGGCAAGTATAAAGGGGCCTGTAGCCTTTGGGTCATTATCTTTTTTCTTCTCGTTTACATAATATTCATAAGAGCCATCCCTGTATGGGTTTCCGCCCAGCCCGGCTACGGCACAAGCCTGCGTAATAGTTATCTCGCCATCAGGTGCTGTAACTATAAGTTTTGAAGTAAGGCCATCAAATGCCTTATTGGCAATCTTCCTGTACTTTTTATTAAGGTAGCCTTTGTTAGCTCCTTTGGCCATAGCATAGGCAAACATTGATGAGCCTGATGACTCCAGGTAGTTACCCGGGCTTCCGCCTTTATCTGTAACCTGGTACCAAAGCCCTGATTTATCCTGGAATTTTGCTACTGCATTTGCGGTTTCATTTAAATACCTAACCAGCTCTTTACGTTTCGGATGGTTCTCGGGGAAATAATCAAGCACATCAACCAGCGCCATCATATACCAACCCAGTGACCTTGACCAAAAATTGGGTGAGGTGCCTGTCACTTTATTAGCCCATCCCATCTCGCGGCTTTCATCCCAGCCGTGATATAGTAGTCCAGTGTTTTTATCGCGTGCATTGGTATGTATCAGCTCAAACTGGTGGGCTATGTCATTAAAGTTGTCGCCATTTTCATAACGTTTAACGTATTCTGCATAGAAAGGTTCACCCATATACAGCCCGTCCAGCCACATTTGGTCAGGATACACTTTTTTATGCCAAAAGCCTCGGCTCGCAGTACGCGGCTGTTCTTTCAGTTGCTTTCGGAGCGTTTCGATAACAGTGAAATAGCGGGGATCTTTGGTTGTATCATATAGGTTAAACAACAGCCTGCCCGCCACAACCATGTCAATATTGTAATTCTCAAACTTATATGACTTTATTTTACCTTCACTGTCTATTGTTGCATCAGCGTAGCCTTTTATATAGTCATAATATTTCTTATCGCCTGTTTTGGCATAAATCTTTTCGAAAGACGTAAGTACAAGCCCATGTACGTAATCCCATTTAGGCTGAGTTTTGTCATCAATCTGATACGCTTCAGGATGACGCTTCATGATTGAGAGCGCCATACGTTCAGACCATTTTAAATTTGTCGATATATCCTGCACTTGTGCTTTGCATGAAAACGTGCAAAAAACAACCAAAGCTATCAGTGCAGCCCTGGTTGTTAAAGAATTCTTAAATATTACCCTATTATAAACCGCCTTGTACATGGAAATTAGTTACTAGTAACCGTAGTCGTTAAACAATTTTCCGTTGCTTGCATCCAGAAAAACCTGCCAGATAGGCCAAAATTGCCTTTGGTCCGGATTAACGCCCGGCCTATAAAGCCCTGCAATCTTAGCATCCGATAGGTTGCTCCATGTTACAGAAGTCCATCCTGCACCCGGATTAGCGGTTTCGCCGTGATTCAAGCCGTAAATGGTAATTGTCACATTATCAGGGTTAAATTTATAATATATCGTAGTTGCCACATCGCTATATTCGCCTGTACGTTGTTGCAACCTTGTCATTTTAGCTTTGGCCTCAGCAAGGTTTTCGCCAAGCTTATTCCAACGGATTAGCGCCTGCTTACGCTCCATTTCACCTGTAAACTCAAATTTATGCTCATCCATAATTGCCTGGTGCATAGCTGTTTTACTACCCAATGAGTTTACGTAGGCATCCACCTTTGTGGCATGTTGCGCTGCAGGGAAAGCCCTCATACGTATTTCCTTTAAATACGGTGCTGCAGCACCCGGGCCTTCAAGTTCATTTGCTGCTTCGGCAGCCATAAGCAGTACTTCGGCATAGCGCATGTAAATTTTGTTTACACCATCATCATTGGTTGAGGTTACAAACCTGTTCATCCACTCATAACGGAATTTCCCAAAATACCATCTGTTAAGTGCGCCAGGCTGCTGCTTGGCAATACCGTTTACCGGATTTCCCCACCTGTAAGGTACACACGTTACATCACGGCGCAAATCAGTCACATCATAATCATAATACAGGTTTGGCAGCGGCCCTGCTACACCGCCCCTGTTACTGCCGTTGCCATGAAACTGGTCGCTGTTTGCGTGATTTACGGCAAATGTAAACAGCATCCTCCCGCGGCCCTCACCAAAAGGTATTTCCCATAGCGACTCACCTCCGGCACTTAAATTTTCCTGATTGTATTTTCTCCATAAACCTTCAAATGTAGGCTCAAGATGTGCGCTTCCGCTTTGTATGATATCACGGCACTCGTTCAATGCAATTGTATACATGTTTTGTACAGAAAGTTCGGGGTCGTTGCTCCTCCTAACACCATCAGGATATTGCTGATAACCGCTCGCCACAAGCGCCAGGCGTGCTCGCAGGCCTTTTACAAAAGCTTTGTTTATACGCTCTACAGATGTTGTTGCTGCGCTTTCATTAGGCCACGGCACCAATGTTGCTGCCTCTGCAAGGTCGGCAATAAGGCGTTTGTAAATAATATCCCTGTTGGACTTTGGCAGGTATACCGTAGCTTCTTCAATGGGTTCAAAACGTTCAGGTACATCACCCCAGGCGCGAAGCAAATCTGCATAATAAATTGCACGCAGGGTGATCGCCTCGCCTAACAAATAACCCATTTCATTATCAGGCGCGGGGTTGCCATATGCGCGGATGCCACGAATGCAAATATTGGCACGCTCAATACCTGAGAACATCATTGCCCAGGCATTATTTGTGGTATTCATCTCGGCATTATTCGGCTTGGCATCATATGCCACCAAATCAGATTTATCACTAACTGATTCAGACGAATTATACCATTCTGCATCGGTATTCATCCCATACCATGGTAGAAAACGCCCACGGTATGAGTTTGTTTCCCCAAAAGGTATTTTAATACCGTCTACAGCTTTTTGGGCCAGACCCGGGGTGGAAAAAATAACTTGTTCATCCAACGATGATTCTGATGGTGCATCCAGCGAATCGGTAAAATCGCTGCAGGACATAACAAGCCCTGCTAATATTATTCCTGCAAATACTTTTATATTTTTCATAGTTTCCATTTTTGCTGATTAAAAGCCGACATTAAGGCCGAAGGCAAATTGCCTGCTGCGCGGATACGGTGAATAATCTACTGCCGGTGTAAGCGGTGTCTGCCTCCTGGTTGAAACCTCCGGGTCCATACCTGAGTAGTTCGTCCATACAAAAACATTGTTTGCGGTACCGTATACCCTAAGTCTTGTAAGGCCGAGTTTTGAAATTACAGATTCCGGCAGCGAGTACCCAAGTGTGAGTGTATTAAGCCTTAAGAAAGAACCATCTTCAACAGCCCAGTCACTGAATACGAAGCGATCCATTGACGGAGACCACATTGTAGTGTTTGCGTTTAGCGCGCTAAGCTGTGCAGGATCTGTAACAAGTGTGCCTGTAGACGGATCAATGTTCGTCCATCTTACGCCCTGTGCCATCTCTGTAGTTAAATTTTTATATTGCCCGCTTTGCCCGCCCGGTGGCAGGGATGTATTAAATTCAATTTTGCTGGCGTTATATACATCATTGCCATAACTGAAGTTGAACGCTGCCGAAAGGTCAAACCCGTATGCATTGGCATTAATTGTAAAACCACCTGTATATTTTGGATTGGCATTACCAATGATTGTGCGGTCATCCTGATTAACTACGCCATCACCGTTAGTGTCTTTAAGTTTCATGGTCCCAGGCATAACATCACCCACAACGGCAGTGCTATTGGCAACTCCTTCTCTTAGAGTATACACGCCATTGGCAAATGTAAAGTCTGACACTTCATACCTGCCATCGCTTTGGTAGCCATACATTACCCCCAATGGCTGACCTACTTCTATACGATAATCTGTCCCAACTGTTGAGTTCCAGGCACTGGCAAAATCAAAATTATCCATAACACCGAGTGAGTTAATCCTGTTTCTGTTTGATGCTATGTTAAGAGCAACGCTAAGCCCATAATTTTTCTGGTCTGCAATTATTGCATTTACATTAGCTTCTATACCTTTATTTTCAATCTCTCCCATGTTACGGTATTGAAAATCATAACCGGTACCGGGAACAGGGAAGCGCAGCAAAAGATCATCTGTTGTATTTTTATACAATTCAACCGAACCGCTTATCCTGCCTTTGAAAAATTCGTAATCAAGCCCCAGGTTTCGTGTAGTTGTAGTCTCCCATTTCAAATTCGGGTTTGCCATAATTTTTGATGCTGACAGAAAATTAGACACGCCGTTTATCCATGAAGAAGCGCTCGCCTGGAAAGTCTGGATAGTTTGTCCTGTTGGTATATTGTTGTTACCGGCCTGCCCGTAGCTGAACCTTACCTTAAGAAGGTTTAGCCATGATATACCCTGCAGGAATTCTTCGCTTGAAATTTTCCATGCTACAGCCGCCGAAGGAAAATAGCCCCAACGATTATCACCGAGAAATTTACTTGAACCGTCAGCACGGTAAGTAGCCGTAAGCAGGTAACGGTCATCAAAGTCATAGTTTATACGCCCGAAAAATGACAATAATTTATCTTCGGGAAACATAAAATTATCAACAGAAAAAGGAGTACCTGCTGCACTAAGATTTACAGCATTTTCAAAAGTATAGAATTCATCAAAGCCGTGTATGGTGCTTGTAGTTGTAGTACTCTTGTAGTTTATGCTTTCTTCACCTACAAGAATGGTAAGGTCATGATTTTCTCCAAGTATTTTTTTGAAGTCATAGTTTAATGTGTTTACATTCCTAAACCTTACATCTTTACGGTCACCCATTATAAGGGCCGGCAGGTTTTGGTTTTCTGTAGCCGGTATATTACGAACATAGTAAGTACTGCGACCGAAAAAACGGTTATCTCTGTAATTGTAATTATCAAGGCCGAAATCAGTCTTAAATTTCAGGTTATCAATAATCTCCCATGAAAAACTGCCAAGCATGTTGAAATTTTTTCGCATTTGGCTACGCCCGTTGTCATAAACAGATACAAATGGATTTACAAGATAACTCGGGTCTGCTTCGTCAGTGTCATCTGATGTTATCCCAGGAAGATTAATTGGCGCATACGCTACTGAATTTCTAAGTCTTGAGTCTTGAGATGAATATTCATTTTGCTCGTTTGCGCCCGCACCGTTAATTTCAGTATCAGAATAACGCATTACAAAATTCAGGGTAACTTTGTCACTTGGTTTATTTTTAAGGTTTAATGACAGGTTATTTCTCCTATAGTCTGAGCCCAGCATAATTGCCTGCTCATCAAATCTGGCATAGTTGAAGCTATAATTCATCTTGTCAGATCCGCCCCTTAAGCCTAAGTCATGGCTTTGTACCCATCCTGTTTGTCCATAAATTTCATCCTGCCAGTTTCTGCCTTCAACACCGGCATACTGGTTAGGTGACCATGGCCCGAATACTTCGTCATATGATTCAGGAACTTCGTTAAGCTGGGCATATTCATACTGCCAGTTGGCATAATCCTGCACGCCAAGCACATCTATTTTCTTTACCCTGTGTTTCACACCATAAAAAGAAGTAAGGTTTACGCTAAGTTTACTATCTGTAGTACCGCTTTTTGTTGTTATAATAATTACCCCGTTTGCACCCCTTGAACCGTATATCGCTGTTGATGATGCATCTTTAAGCACCGTAACTGTATCAATATCAGACGGAGAAATATCATTTATGCTGTTTACCGGAAAACCGTCAACAATCAATAGCGGCGAGCTATCTTGCGATATAGAGCCGTTACCCCTCACCCTTATTTTTATTTCAGAATCCGGCGAACCTTCTGCTGAAGTTACATTTACACCCGCAAGCCGGCCGGTAAGCGCTTCAGCAACATTGGCAATACCCTGTTTTTGCAGCTCCTGTCCTGAAATTGTAGAAACAGCACCTGTAAGGTCTGATTTTCGGGCTGTACCGTAGCCTATTACAACAACTTCGTCAAGTTCACTTACCGATGGGCGAAGAATTATACTTAATTTTCTTTTATCGCCAACAGGCTGCGTAACCGGTTCAAAACCAAGGTAAGAAAATGTAAGCTCACTTGCAGCGCCAGCAATGGTTATGCTAAAATTTCCATCAAGGTCTGTTGTGGCATAATTGGCAGTCCCTTTTTCATTGATGTTTACTCCGGGTATGCCAAGCCCGCCATCGTCAACTACTGTTCCTGTGATTACAGCGCCTGCCTGAGCATGGTTTTGAAAACTCACCAGCAATAAAAGGAAAACGCTTACGGCAAAAAAGTAGTTTGCCAATTTGTCATAAAAGTTCTTAAACTTCATAATGTAATACCGGTTAATGATTTAGTTTGCAGGGCTTTGCATTACTACCCCGTTTATTTTCGTATTTATAAGCTGCAGATTTTCAACATTTTCTATAAGGTATTCTTTCTCTACCTTATCAATTGTTACATCCTGAAATGTAATTCCGGTAATGGGCGCTGCTTTAATTCCCTTAGCCAGGATACCGTACTTCCCGCCAATTTTCACCATTACATTTTCAATGAATATGTTGCGTACAACCGGCAGATAATTACCCGTCTGGTTGCCATGGATAGAATAAAACATATCTATGCCAAGCACAGACTCTTTTACCTGGCCTATCCTCACATTTCTTACGTATACATTTTCCACAAAGCCGCCACGCCTTGTGTTTGATTTTATCCTTATTGCCCTGTCAAGCTCCGGGCTGTCCATATCACAATTATCAACAAATACATTGCGCACCCCTGCAGAAATCTCGCTGCCCATGGTTACACCGCCATGCCCGTCAAACATCTTGCAGTTTTGAACCACAATATTTTCACTTGGTATATTTACCCTTCGCCCATCGCCGTCGCGACCCGATTTTATAGCAATACAGTCATCGCCTGTATTAAAGCTGCAATTGCGTATTATTACATTCCTGCAATATTCAGGGTCGCAGCCATCATTGTTTGGGCCATGGCTTGTAATAGTGAGTCCGTCAACAATTACATCAGTACATTTTATAGGATGAATTATCCAAAATGGAGCATTAACTATCTTTATATCTTTAAGCATTACATTCTTGCATTCAAAGAACTGTATAAATGAAGGCCTTATGTAATGCCCGTCTCCAAACACACGATCCTTCACAGGCACACCGTCTTCAGCCAGCTGTACAAGGCGGTCGCGGTTTAACGGATCGGCCTGGCTTGGCATCCCTTTTTTAAAACCGTAGCCTTTACCCGCCCACGGCCACCAGTTAGCTTCGGTAGCCTGGCCGTTAAGTGTTCCTTTGCCTGTTACCGCAACATTAGTTTTGCCATACGCATATATAAGCGGCGAATAGTTCATAAGTTCTGTACCTTCCCATGATGTATGTACCAATGGATAGTCAGCCGGGTTGGTACTGAAGAGAATTTCGGCACCCTCTTCCAGATGAAGGTTGATGTTGCTTTCAAGATGGATTGGCCCGGTGTAGTATTTTCCGGGGCCAACAATTACAGTGCCGCCACCCTCTTCAGCACATTTTTTTATTGCATTTCTGAAAGCTTCGGTATTATTATATTGTGCGTTTGCAACAGCGCCAAAATCCTTAATGTTATAACTTCTGTTTTGAAACACCGGTTCCTCAACACTATTTACAATTTGTTGCATCATATCCCATCCCGAAGAAATACCGGCGCTCCTGTCAGCGGTATACTTTGAGGCACAAGACACAATTACAGCTGTAGCTATTATTAAACAACTTAAAAGAAGTGGCCTTATTGACATTTTATTTAAAGTATTTTGCAAGCGAAAACGTTTTATGCAATCGATTACACAAACGTATATATAAATTTCTGTTCTACCAAAAAAATATTTAAAAAAAAACATTTAGTTTAAAAAACCGAACTCAAAATTACACTAATGATAATTTAATGAGAAAATTAATATTTAATTAAGACATTATGAAGACCCAGGTTAGAAAATTTTGATGTTATTATCAAAATCTTGCAATCGATAACACATATATTTATTAATCTAATAAATTTATATACTTTTACCCTTGAAAACATCTTACAGATGAGCGAAAAAGCCACTATTTATGACATTGCACAGGAACTAAACATCTCTGCTGCAACAGTTTCCAGAGCCCTTAATAATAATCCTAAAATTAGTGAAAGTACACGTGAGCAGGTAAAAGAGGCCGCCAACAGGCTAAATTACAAGCAGAATAAGCTTGCAGCAGCATTAAGAAGCGGCAGGAGCAACAATATAGGTGTTATAGTACCGAGGATAGACAGTAATTTTTTCGGGTCTGTTATCCGGGGGGATTGAAGAGGCTTTGTACCCACATAAGTATAATGTAATCATTTGCCAGACTCATGAAGATGAGAATCGTGAGAACGAGAATATTAATACGCTTCTAAATGCTCAGGTAGATGGTGTGCTAATATCTGTATCAAACTCTGAAAATGACAAAACTATAAAGCGTGTGCTTGATAAGGATGTACCGCTGATTTTCTTTGACCGTAAAAAAAACATTAACGGTGTAAGCTCTGTAACAATTGATGACTTTGGCGCTGCTTATGCCGCTACAAAACATCTTATTGATGAAAAGTGCGAAAATATTGCTTACCTTTCGGGAGACAGATCACTTGAGATTTACGAGAATCGTTTCAAAGGTTATAAGCAGGCGTTGCTAGACCACGGGCTTACTTACAACGATGATTATATCATTCAGACACGTAGTAATGTTGAGGCAGGGAAAGAAGCTGTACGTCAATTATTGAAGCTGGACAAGATGCCTGATGCAATATTTTCTTCGAGTGATTTTGCTGCATTGGGAGCTATTCAGGAACTGAAGGCAAGAGGTATAAAGATACCCGAAGATGTTTGCGTAGTAGGCTTTGGTAATGAGCCTTTTACCAGATTTATGGAATTATCAATATCTTCAGTTGACCAGTGTGCCATGGAAATGGGTAAGATTGCAGCAGAAGTATTTTTAGAACAGGGCAACAGTAATGATGCTGTTAAAGTTGAAAAGAAAGTGGTTTTAAAACCTGAATTGATCATACGCCAGTCATCCACACGAAACCATAAATAAAAAAGCGGCTAATAGCCGCTTTTTTATTTATAATGAAACCCCCTCGCTTCCAGGGAATGAAATCATTTTGGTTGAGTATCGCCGCCTTTGTGATAATATTTCCGCTTGCAACATTTATTATAAATTCCAGCAGTTCATCAGCCATTTCATCAATCGTTTTTTCACCGGTTATAATTTCGCCTGTGTTAAAGTCTATAATGTCCGGCATCTTTTCTGCCAGTTGTGTATTGCTCGATATTTTTACAACCGGGGCAATCGGGTTGCCTGTCGGCGTCCCAAGTCCGGTTGTAAAGAGTACCATATTAGCGCCCGACCCTACCATTGCTGTTGTACACTCAACGTCATTGCCGGGTGTGCATAATAAGTTAAGGCCCGGTTTTGTAATGTATTCGCCATAATCTGAAACCCCTACTATTGGAGAAGTTCCGCCTTTTTTGGCAGCCCCCGCAGATTTCATGGCATCGGTGATAAGGCCGTCTTTGATATTGCCGGGTGAAGGATTCATGTCAAAGCCTGAGCCTGCATCAACCACTGTTTTTTCATACCACTTCATCAGCTGAAGGAAACGTATGCCGTCCTGTTCTTCAACACAGCGGTTTACCAGCTCCTGCTCTACCCCGCAAAGCTCTGGGAACTCGCTAAGTATAGTTGTCCCGCCAATAGCAGCAAGCAAATCAGACATCACACCCAAAGTGGGGTTAGCCGAGATGCCCGAGAACCCATCCGATCCGCCGCATTCCAGACCTATTTTAAGTTTAGACAGTGGTGCGGGGTGCCTTTGCTGTTCATTAGCCTTTTTAATGGCTTCAAAACTGTCTTTTACAACACTGCTAAGCATGGCATCAATTGTGCCCATTTGCTGCTGGTCATAAATAAGTACTGGCTTGTCCAGGTTCGGGTTAATTTCATCCAGCGCATCCTTAAAAATCTGTATCTGCAGGTTTTGGCAGCCAAGGCTCAGTACTGTAGCCCCGGCTACGTTCGGGTTGTTTACATAACCCGCAAGCAGTTTAGCAAGACTGTGAGAATCCTGGCGTATACCCCCGCAGCCACCCTGATGTGTGATAAACTTTACCTGAATATTTTTGAACAGGTTATCATCACTTGATTTTATATCGCTGTCAGAAACCCCATTTTCTTTATTTACAAGAGAACGCAGCAAACGCTGGTAATCTGTTTCTTTGGGGCGCATCAGCTCTTTTTCAAAGATATCTTTCAATATCTCAATATTCCTGTTTTCGCAAAAAACCAACGGGAAAAACAGCCATACGTTTTCAGTACCAACCTGCCCGTCTGCACGGTGGTAGCCCATAAATGTGCGGTCTTTCCATTTATCCGCATTAGGTATGTCCCAGCCTATAGTATCGGTCTTACCGGTAACTTTATCACTTTCATGCTTTACATTTTTTGTAGATAGCAGGCGGCCCTTGCCAATAAAGGCACTTGCTTTCCCTACCAAAACCCCATACATTATTATCCTGTCGCCCGGCATTAAATCTTCCAGCGCAATCTTATGTTTAGCTTTTACATCGTCAAGCACAACTACATCACGGCCTTCAAATGAAATAACTTCGCCATGTGTCAGGTCAACCAGGGCTACAGCCACATTATCCGTAGGGTTTACCTTTATCAATTTCTTCTGCATAATAAATTCCTTTACGATTGATATTGCCTGTTGTATTCCATATAGGCTTTTTCAAGCCCGCTATTTTCAATTTCAGTTATCGTCCTTACAAGCTCATCACCCAGGCCTGATACATTGTTCAGGTCTTCACCCCAAAACTCTTCATTCCCAAGAATCCGGCTTACTACCATCTCAATTTGGGGCAATTGCCATGCCGCAATAAATTCGTCTGTAATTTCAGGCGAATCTTTTACAGGCAGTACCGTACCCTTCCAGCTGCCTTTGTAGAATAACATAAGGCATGCCATTGAGAAGGTAAGGCTTTTAGGCAGCTGTCCATTATCTTTTTGATATTGCAGAAGGCTTGGCAGCACCCGCACCTTGAACTTTGATATAGAGTTAAGCGCGATGTCTGACAACTGGTGTTTAATGAATGGGTTACGGAAACGGTCCATCACTTCTTCGGCATATGCATCTACTTCTTTTTTATCCATCGGCAGTGTACCGCTTATTTCGCTGATGATGCTGTTTACAAACGCACCTGTGAAGTCACCATCAACAGTCTGTTTCACTGTTTCATTGCCGTAAAGTATAGAGAAGGGCACCATAGCTGTATGTGCACCATTTAGTATTCTCACCTTCAGCGTACGGAAAGGCTGCATATCATCTACAATCTTCACATTAAGGTTGGTTTTATGAAACGGAAGTTTCTGTTTAAGCGCCTCATCACCTTCAATAACCCAAAGGAAGAAAGGCTCTGCGGCAACAATCAGGTTATCATGATAATCCAGCTTGATGTTGTAATCTTCAATCTCATTGCGGGGATACCCCGGAACAATCCTGTCTACCAGCGTATTATGGAAGCTACAGGCTTCAAGCAGCCATGTTTTAAATCCTTCCTCAAGATTCCACAAGCTGATGTATTTCAGTATGATTTCCTTCAGCGTATCTGCATTATAGTTGATAAGCTCACAAGGAATAACAGTCACGCCTTTTGATGCATTTCCTTCAAAATACCTGTACCTTTCATAAAGCAACACCGTAAGCCTGGCCGGAAACGCAACAGGCGGGCGCATGCCGGGCGTATCAGTATCAATGTACTCTATACCTGCCTCAGTAGTGTTTGATATGATGAATTGCAGTTCCTCTTCTTTTGCAAGTGCAAGGAAATCATCATACGCTTTGTATGGATTAATGCCTTTTACTACATTGGTAATAAGCTCTATATCCTGTATTTTTTCGCCTTTCTTTACACCATTCATAAAGAGGGTGTACAAGCCATCCTGGTCATTTATCATATGAACCATTCCGTTCTCAAGCGGCTGCACCATGGCAATGCCCGCGTTGAAACCCAGCTCATTATTCAGCCTCTGAAATGCGTAATCTACAAACGCCCTTAAAAAGTTACCCTCCCCAAACTGTACTACTTTTACAGGCAGCTTACTTTCAAGCCCCCTGCTCTTCCTGCTTAATTTTTCCATTTTACTATAGGTAAACTGTTATTTTGAACGTATTTCTTTGATTATGGCAATGGTTTCACTCACTTTGGCCTGCAATCCTTCAAAATCGCTATTATCTAATATTTCTTTTGATATGAGTTGCGAGCCTATGCCAACACATGTTGCCCCGGCATCAAACCAGCTTATAAGATTATCCCGGTTTGTGGTAACGCCACCCGTAGGCATAATGCTTGTCCACGGACAAGGGCCTTTTATGGCCTTAATGAAGTCAGGGCTGTAGATGTCTCCCGGGAAGAGTTTCACTATTTCGCAGCCCAGCTCTTCGGCCCTTGCTATCTCGGTAAGTGAGCCACAGCCTGGTGACCACAGTACCTTCCTGCGGTTGCATATAAGGGCAATGTCTTCGCGTAATACAGGCGTCACAATAAAATTGGCGCCCATCTGCATATATAGGGAGGCAGCAGCAGCATCTGTAACCGAGCCTACACCGAGTATCATTCCCGGAAGTTCGGCCAACGCATACTTGTTCAGCACCCCGAATACTTCAAAGGCAAAATCGCCCCGGCTGGTAAATTCCATCAGCCTTGCACCTCCGTCATAGCAGGCTTTGAGCACTTGTTTTGCAACCTCAACATCTTCGTGAAAGAACAATGGCACAAGCCCCGTTTCCTTCATAACATTCGCTACTTCTATCCTTGAATATTTCGCCATAATCTATTTATCTTGAAACCAGCCCGTTTGAGAGGCCGCCCATTATATTCTCTACTTCTTTTACAGTCACCAGGTTATAATCACCTGCAATGGTATGTTTCAGGCAGCATGCCGCTACAGCAAAGTCAACCGTTTTCTGGTGGTCTTCTTTATATTCCAACAAGCCATACAGCAGGCCGCCCATAAAGGCATCGCCGCTCCCTACGCGGTCTACTACCGGTGTTATTTCCCTTATATCAGATTTATATATATTGTTACCGTCAAATAAAATTCCGCCAATGCGCTGGTGCGTAGCGCTTACCGAATACCGCAACGTTGTTGATGCTACTTTAAGGTTCGGGCATAGCTCAAAAAGCTTTTCATAATGCGGAACCAGCGATTGCTCGTCATGATAATCAGGATTTACTTTCTCAATCCCAAGCATATAGTAAGCTGTGTCTATATCCCCTAATATAACATTGGCATATTGCAGCAGTTGCGGCATTACTTCAGCCGGAGCTTTACCGTATTGCCATAGCTTTGAGCGGTAGTTAAGGTCGCAGGAAATGTTCAGTCCCATTTCGTCAGCCGCCTGTACAGCCTCAAGACATGCCTCCGCAGCATCTTCAGACAATGCAGGTGTTATCCCGCTGAAATGGAACCATGTTGCGCCCTGCAGTACTTTCTGCCAGTCAATCAATCCTTTTTTAAGCGTTGCCATGGCGCTATGGGCACGGTCATACACCACATTGCTGCCCCTTACGCCCGCCCCTGTTTCCAGGAAATAAATGCCCAGGCGCTCTCCGCCCCAAATAGCATTGCCGCAGCCTACATTCATTTTGCGGGCTTCTTTTACGGCGCAGCGGCCAATCTCATTATCCGGTACGCGGGTAACAAATTCAGCTTCAATGCCATAATTGGCCAGTGAAACAGCTACATTAAACTCGCCGCCGCCGTAGTTGGCCGTAAGCGATTTTGCCTGCTCAAAACGCAGGTGCCTTTCTGTAGAAAGGCGCAGCATAATCTCACCGAATGTGACTACTTTATTCATTAATCACTTTAATTTATTTTATAAAATCTTCCCTCACAGGGTTAAATACATCAACCAGCATTCCGTCTTCATGGCAAACCACACAGTGCACCATGTTAGGCATCACAAAAAATGAATCGCCTGCACCCAACGTTTTTGTTTCACCGCCAATAGTCACCTCAAAAACACCTTTGGCAATATACGTGGCCTGCGTATGCGGATGGCTGTGCAAAGGGCCTATGCCGCCTTTTTTGAAAAGTACATTTACCATCATCAAACCAGCATTAAAGCCGGTTATCTGCCGTTGCACATTTTCATCTATTTCCTGCCAGCCGCAATCGCTATTGAAAAACATATCTTGCCGGGTTTAAAAATCAAAATAGTTTTTGGCATTGTTGTAACTTATATCACTTACCATTTTGCCTATCCATTCCATATCTGCCGGAAGTTCTCCTCTCTTAATTTCATCGCCCAGAAGGTTGCACAGTATCCTCCTGAAATACTCATGCCTCGGGAATGAAAGGAAGCTCCTAGAGTCCGTGAGCATCCCTACAAAACAGCTGATGAGCCCCATATTGCTCAAAGCGTTCAGTTGCTTTGTCATTCCGTCTTTCTGGTCTAAAAACCACCAGCCTGAGCCAAATTGTACTTTACCCCTTATGCTGCCATCATTAAAGTTGCCTATCATCGTGGCCATAACTTCATTGTCAGCAGGGTTCAGGTTATAAATTATAGTCTTTGCAAGCTTGTCTTTACTGTCAAGCGCATTGAGGAAAGCCGACAGTTTTTGTGCCTGCGGATAATCCCCTATCGAGTCCCATCCTGTGTCCGGGCCTAAAATCCTGTGCATACGGGCATTGTTGTTGCGCAACGCTCCAAGGTGAAATTGCTGCACCCATCCAAATTCATGATATGTTTCAGCCAGGAATAACAGTACCGCACTCTGGAACTTCAGCACTTCTTCACTGCTCAGCTCTTTGTTCTCCCTTTTTTTCCAGAAGATGAGGCTTATCTCATTTTCTGTAAAATCTTCAAAATATATCTGGTCAAGCCCGTGGTCACACAGCCTGCAGCCATTTTGGTGGAAAAACTCTATGCGCTTCCTCAAAGCAGTGCATAAGTCGGCATAGTTGTTTATCTCCGCCCCCGCTGCTTCGCCCAATTTGTTGATGTAGTCATTATAACCTGCATTGCCAATAAGTATTGCCTTATCCGGCCTGAAAGCAGTGCTCACCTTCACACTAAAATCACTTGCAGCCAGTTTTTTGTGGTGTTCCAGTGTATCAATCGGGTCTTCGGTGGTACAAACCAGTTCAGCATTCACTTTTTTCAAAAGTCCACGGGTGCTGTACTCATTCAATGAAAGTTTTTCAGCAGTCTCGTTATATATTTTCTCTGCTGAATTTTCATTCAGCAAATCATAGATGTCAAAATATCTTGCAAGTTCCAGATGTGTCCAGTGATACAATGGGTTACGCATAGTGTATGGAACCGTTTTGGCCCACTGCATGAACTTATCTTTATCTGATGCGCTACCGGTAATATACTGCTCATTAATACCGAGCGTACGCATGGCACGCCACTTATAATGGTCGCCGTTTATCCAGGCTTTAGCAATATTTGCAAAAACAGCATCTTCAGCAATTTGCTGTGGCGGAAGGTGGTTATGATAATCTATTATGGGCTGTTTTTTAGAATAAGTGTGATACAGCTCTTCGGCATATTTATTCTCCAGCAAAAAATTATCATGTATAAAAGTTGTGCTCATTATAAAATGTTAATGAAATCTTAATTACTAAACTTCGTTGGACGGCTTTCCGATTGTGGCCAGGATGCCACCGTCAACATATAAAATCTGCCCGTTTACAAAATCGCTGGCTTTTGAAGCAAGGAAAATTGCCGCGCCTGCAAGGTCTTCGGGGTTGCCCCAGCGCGCCGCCGGAGTCCTGCTAATGATAAATTCATTGAACGGATGCCCGTCAACACGGATTGGCTCTGTTTGTGACGTTGCGAAGTAACCCGGACCTATGCCGTTTACCTGAATATTGTGTTTTGCCCATTCTGTTGCCAGATTTTTGGTAAGCATCTTAAGCCCGCCCTTTGCCGCTGCGTATGCTGAAACAGTATTTCTTCCCAACTCACTCATCATAGAGCAGATATTTATTATCTTCCCTTCCTTCCTGTCAATCATTTGTTTTGCAACAAGTTGCGACATGATAAAGGGCCCCACCAAATCTACGTCTATCACCTGCCTGAATTCGGATACCGCCATTGTTATAGCCGGTTCTCTTTTAATAATTCCCGCATTATTTACAAGAATATTTATGTCGCCCTGTTCTTTAGTAATTAGCGCAACATTTTCTTCAGCAGCCTTTTCATCGGTTACATCAAACAGGTAACCTGAAGCTTTGTAGCCCCTGCTTTTATAATATACCAGGGCCTCTTCCATTTTAGATGGCGTTGTACCGGTAATGATAAGTTCAGCTCCGGCTGATGCAAGGCCTTCGGCCATGGCAAGGCCGAGGCCGTGTGTGCCACCCGTAATAAGCGCCCTTTTCCCTTTTAAATCAAACAGATTCATTACTTCAATTCGTTTGGTGCAACAATATCCATATCGCCATAATCAAGGTTTTCGCCAGCCATACCCCATATAAAAGAATAATTTGACGTACCTGCCCCGGAATGGATAGACCACTCCGGAGACAGCACCGCCTGATGGTTTTGCATGAAGATATGTCTTGTATTATCAGGCTCTCCCATAAAATGGCAGATGGTTTGCGGAGATTCAAGGTCAAAGTAAAAATAAGCCTCCATACGGCGGTTATGCGTGTGTGCCGGCATAGTATTCCATACACTGCCAGAAAGCAGTTCTGTAAGCCCCATTTGTAGCTGGCAGGTAGGCACAACACTGTTAACAATCAGTTTATTGATAATCCTTTTGTTAGCAAACTTCTCTTCACCAAGATGCACAATCTCTGCATTATCCTTTGTCACTTTCTTATTCGGGAAGTTTTTATGTGCCGGGGCAGAGTTTATATAAAACATTGCCGGATCACTGCCTGTGCTTGAAAATAGTACCTCTTTTGCTCCCATACCTATATAAAGAGCTTCTTTCTTTTGAAGGGTAAATATTTCACCATCTACACTAATCTCTCCTTCGCCACCAACATTTATTATCCCCATTTCCCTCCTGTCAAGAAAATTCTCCGACTTTAAGTATGGTATGGTTTCCAGTTTTACAGGTTTTCCTACGGGCATTGCACCGCCCACAATATACCTGTCATACATAGAGTATGTAAGGTTTACCTGATTCTCAACAAAGAGCTTTTCAATTAAAAATTGTTCCCTTAGCTCATTAGTGTCATATTTTGCAGCATCTTTCGGGTTTGATGCATACCTGAATTCAAAATTTGTCATTCAAATGGTAATCTTGTTCTTAATTATAAATCTGTTATAGGCCTGTATTTCGGCACAAGCGTTTTCATTACTATCCAGCCTGTGAGGTAACATACCGCACAAATTGAAAAGATTATAAAATATCCTGCTTCTATACCCTTAAAGCCCATAAATACCATATCTGTCTCTTTGCTATAGTCAAACAACACACCTGAGCCTTTATTAATAAGTGTTGACCCGATACCGCCTGCAAGGCCGCCTATGCCTGTAACTGTAGCAATAGCTTTTTTAGGAAACATATCGCCAACCGTGGTAAATATGTTGGCTGACCATGCCTGGTGTGCTGCCCCTGCAATACCAATTATTATCACCGGAAGCCAGTAGGTGTACCCGCCAAGCGGCTGTGCAACCAGCGCTAGCAGTGGAAAGAATGCAAATATGAGCATCGCCTTCATCCTCCCTTCATAGGGGTTCATGCCTTTTTTATCTACAAAATAGGTTGGCAGCCAACCTCCAATAATTGACAGTAGTGTGATGATATACAATACAAAAAGCGGTAATGCTGCCTGTGTAGAGTCCATGTTATATACAGAACTTAGGTATGCCGGTGTCCAGAACAGGAAAAACCACCATACCCCGTCAGTCATGAACTTACCGAAAGCGAAAGCCCATGTTTGCCTGTATGTAAAGCATCGCAGTATAGACACTTTCTTTTTGGCTCTTCAACTGATGCTATTTCATTGTCAGCCAGGCTGTCCTGCTGAATGTAGGCCAGTTCTTCTGCGCAGACTTTTTTATGGCGTTCGGGCTTATCATATAGAAATACCCAAAAACCCATCCATACAAAACCCAGCGCACCAATTATTATAAACGCCATTTCCCACCCGAAGGCTTCTGCTATAAATGGTATTGATACCGGGGCCAGCAATGCCCCTATTGTAGCTCCTGCATTAAAAATACTGGTAGAAAAAGCCCTGTCTTTTTTCGGGAAGTACTCAGCGGTTGTTTTTATAGCCGCCGGAAAATTACCTGCCTCACCCACTGCCAGTACAAAACGGGCAAAAATAAAAAGTGTAACACTTGTTGATATCACCAGCCCGGTATCATTTACCCTGCTGATTATTTCTTTTGCCTGCCCAAAGCCTACAAACCACTCCCCTGTAATTATACCTGATGTTGCAATGCCTGCGAAAGCGTGCAGACATGCCCCAACCGACCAAATGCCGATTGCCCACAGGAAGCCCTTTTTAGTATCCATCCAGTCAACAAACCTCCCGGCGAATAAAAGTGATATTGCATAAAATATTGAAAATAAAGCCGTAATATTTCCGTAGTCGTTATTTGTCCAGTGAAATTCAGGTGCGATAAAATCTTTCCATGTAAGCGAAAGTACCTGCCTGTCAAGGTAATTAATAGTAGTTGCAAAGAACAGCAGTGTACAAATAGTCCAACGGTAATTTCCTGTGACTTTATTCTTCCCAATCATATCCTTAACATATCAGAAGCACATTATAGTACTCAAGTGTTATTAAATAAACGAATCTTACATTCTAAATTTAATGTAATCGATTGCACAAATATATATCTTAATTTAATACAACATGAATAATATCTAAAAAAAATATCTGAAAATTATATTTTTAAAATTATTAGTGTGTTCTGGTTGATAATAAACCTGAAAAATATGAAATGTTTAAGATTATTCTCTTTCATTAATAAAATTGTGGCAACTTTTTTATACAAAATAGTTCTGCAAGGATAATGATTTTGACAATTTACCTTAGATAACATCGATTATTCCTCTGTATAACATGTATTAAGTCTGTTCTTCTACTTCAATAATATAAAAGTTAATTTTAATTATTGTTTATCTTAATATTTTAAATATTATACCTATTTTAGTAGAAATCTTAAATAAACACTTTATGACTAAAATTACAATTACTTTGGCGGCATTATTTATGTCCTGCCTTGGTTTTGCACAAGTAGGTATTGTGCAGGACTTTCCAACAGCAAGTACACCGGCGGGGTGGTCTACTGATGTTGGATCTGTAACTACAACACAAGCGTGTGAAAGCGCTGCATTCAGGGCAAACTTGTATTATTTCTTTGATTGGGGCTTTGGTATAGATGAAGCAGAACTTGTGTCTCCTGCACAACAATCAAACGGTGCTGACCTTGTTATCACTTTTGATTACAAGATTGTTGACTATAGCGCAGCTACAAACCCAACCGACCCTTTTGATGGTGCAATAACTACACAAATATCTCTTGATGGGGGCGATACATGGTCTATAGATGCAGGTATTATTGATAGTAGTACCCATACCCCTACTGATGCCTGTACTACAATTACCTATACAGTTCCCGGTGCTTCAGTTCCTACCGGGTCAAGCGTAAAGGTAAGGTGGTATTTAACCTACGGTACTGAAGGTGATTACTACATATACCTTGATAATATAAGTGCTGTACAGGTTTCTACTACTCCACCGCCATGTGCATCTTTAACAACACCTGCAGAAGGAGCTGAAAATGTATTGTCTCCAATTATTACATGGACAAACCCGGGCGGGTCACCAACAGGTTATAGGCTAACTGTGGGTACTACACCAACAGGTACAGATGTCCTTAATAATTTTGATGCTGGTGATGTTACTACTTATAATTTGAACACACTGATACCTGGAGCTACATATTATGTAACTGTAGTTCCTTACAATGCTTTTGGCCCTGCTACAGGCTGTACGGCTTCATCATTTACTGCTTGCGGCGCCCTGACTGTGCCTACCCTGGAAGAATTTGAAACAGCCAGCCCTGATTGCTGGGCAAGAGGCACAGGAGGAGATGTTAATAGTGGCCCTGAAAATTTTGCTGAAACTAATAGCTGGTTTGCAGACGGATTTGCTAACGACGGTTCTACAGGTGCTGTAAAAGTAAATGTTTACACTACTGATAAAAATGATTGGCTTATATCACCAGCTATCACTATTCCTGCAACAGGATATGAATTGAAATTTGATGCTGCAGCTACGCAGTGGAATACAACTACAGCGCCTACTACCCCTTGGGAAAATGATGATTTCATTCAGGTGCTTGTACAACCTGCCAATTCTGCAGACTGGACAGAAGTGCTGCTTTTTAACAGCAATAACTTACCTCCTGCAGGAGGATCTGCTTATATTGCAAGCTTAAATGCTTATGCAGGGCAAAATATCAAAATTGCTTATCGCGCCGTTGAAGGTGCTGATAATGGTGACGCTGATATTGATTTCTTCATCGATAATTTTGAAATACGCGAAATACCAACAATAGCACCGGGATGTGCTACAAACCTTGCTGTGGAAGTTGACCCTTCTTGCGGAAACTCTCCAAACACCATATCATGGGACGCTGCTGCAGGCGCTGATGGATACCTGCTATCAATCGGTACTACTTCAGGTGGAACAGATGTGGTTAACGCAGTGAATGTTGGTACTGTAACCTCATACCAGTTTACGGGTAATTTCAATACTATTTATTATGTAACCCTTGTACCTTTTAATGGCGCAGGTAGTGCTACAGGATGTTCATCTGTACAATTTGACACAAACCCTGTAGGTTGTTTCTGCGAATCAGTTCCAACATCAGTTGATGGAAATGGTATTACTGAAGTAGCAATAGGTAATGATTTTTATTACAATTATGACGCTGAAACCTATATTGATAACAGCTCTGCACCTTTCACTGCAGCACCAGGATCTGATGTTGTTATATCTATGACTTTTGATACTGCAGGCGATGGTTCTACTTCTTATGATTATGACACACACATTTGGGTAGACTTCAATAATAACAAAAACTTTGAAGAATCTGAACTTGTATATTCGGGACTTTCAGAAGTTGAATCACCTACTATACTTGACGCTATGTTTACCATACCTGCATCTACTCCGCAGGGAGAATATGGTATGAGGATTGGCGCAGCTGACTCAGGACAGGCAACACCTGACCCTTGCTATAGCGGATCATGGGGTGTAACAATGGACTTTGTTTTGGTTGTAGACCAGACAGCCGGTATAGGTGACCTTGCTTCAGGATCACTTAAAGTTTACCCTAACCCGGTGAAAGATATGCTGACTTTAACTAACACATCTGAAATTACAGACGTTAAAGTTTACAACATGATTGGCCAGTTGGTTATATCTAAAAAATTGAATGCTTCTGAAGCTCAAATCAGTATGGCAGGCCTAAACGCAGGTGCTTATATTGTAAACATAACTTCAGGAGATGCTGTTAAATCAGTTAAAGTGATTAAAGAGTAATTACAACACCTGATAAACTTAAAAGAGCTGTCTAAATTAGACAGCTCTTTTTTTTTGCTTTAATTTCTTTGACTACATATATAAACCATTAAATGCAATATTTCATAATATTATAATACCCCCACATCCTGCTTTTGCAGCAAAGAAGCGGCTATTAACAGCTGTGCTGCTTTTATGGCATTTATACTATCTATATGCGGCAGCCTGTTATTGCACTCATCAAGGTCGTATATGCCGCAATCGCTATAGGATGATAAATCATCCCAATCAGGCCGGTCTGTAACAGGATAAATACACACACCTAAAAGCGGTATTCCCTGCTCTATCGCAACACAACATTCGTTGGCAACCTCTTCAATCCATTCTGCACGGCCGTCACCAAAATGGCCTGTTTCCGAGAGAAAAAGGGGCCTGCCATAGCGGTTGTGTGCATCCCTAAGCATTGTAGATACTCTTGTACGCCTGGGTATCTGCTCCGGCCATGGCAGTGTGCCGGTACCATCTTCCCACTGACTGTTCCAGTAATAATTAAAACCCAATATATCAAGGTTATTTTCTTTTCCGCCAAGCTCAGGGCACATCCTGCCGGCAATTATGTCCATTGCCTGAAACTGGTGCTCATTGATGATATTAATGTGACTCCAGTCAGCATCTTCATTACCATGTATGCTTATTAATGGCTCAACAAGCACTATCCTGCAGCCGGGATAAGCATCACGCAGCCGCTCAATTCCCAAGATAGCTGCTTTGCACAAATGGTACTTTATGTCAAAACCGCTATTTACGGCAAAAGGCACAGTACCACGCACATCACCCGAATGCCATGACAAAAAGCTTATTTCATTTATTGGTACCACATACAGCGGCTGATTAGATACATTTTTATAAAAAAGCCCGAAGGCAGTACAAAGCGCTTCAAACCGACTGCAAAAGTGGGGGGTGTGTTGGGTATATACCATCCGGATAACCAAAATGGCACAAATCCCATATAAGTTGTATACCCACCTCTTCTGCCGCCCTGATGCGGTTTTCAACTTCAGAAAAATCGAAAACAAAAGGAGATGTCTCTACCGCGCTCCAGCATATACCTTCACGTGCTACAAATATATCCAGTGATACAAGGTCTTTATAATCCTGTAGCGCACGTGTATCATGTTCTGTTACTTTAAGTAGGTTTACACGATTACCGGACCTGTTAATATGGTCGGCACATTCATAGCCACCCATAAAAAAGCTGCGGAAGGGATTCATACAGCTTTAGATAAAACGTTTGTTATAGTACTTTCCTGCTCAAGTGAGGCAAAAAGGTCAAGGGCATTTTTAAAGGCCTGGTCCATATTAAAGTATTTATAATTGGCGAGCCTACCTACAAAGTAAACATCTAAAAGCTTATCAGCCTCTGCTTTGTAGCGCTCATAAATTTCCTGATTTTTTGTATTTGGTACAGGGTAATATGGCTCACCCTCATCTGTAGTATACTCTCGAACTACAGTTGTCTTTTCTGACTTTTGGTAACCAAAATGCTTATATTCAATAATACGGGTAAAATCAACATCTTCACCCGGATAGTTAACTACAGAATTTTCCTGGAAGAAAGGCTGGTCTAAAGTTTCTGAAACAAAATTTATTGAGCGGTATTCCAGCTTATCCTCAAGGCCATGCTTAAAATCAAAAAACCTGTCAATCGGGCCGGTATAGAAAAGTTTTTCATATCCGCCAATCTCATCACTTATATCAAAATAATCTACATTAAGCATTACCTCAATATTCGGGTGCTTAAGCATATTCCGGAATAATTCCGTATACCCCCTTTTTGGCAGCGCCTGGTATTTATCTGAGAAATAACGGTCATCATGATTGGTTCTAACTGGGATACGGTTTAGCACAGAAGCATCAAGCTCAGCAGGATATTTGTCCCATTGCTTTTTAGTGTAGTGCTTAAACATCTTTTCATACAGCACAGGGCCTACCTTTGCCAGGGCAGCCTCCTCGCCATTAGCCGGATTTTCAATTTCCGGACTATTGTTTTTAAGCCACGCCGACATTTCTTCTTCAGTATTAATGGCTAATCCGAAAAGCTTATTAACAGTGGTTATGTTTACCGGGATAGGCACAAGCTGGCCATCAACTTTTGCCAGTACCTTATGTTCCCAGTTGTACCACTCTGAAAAACTGTTCACATACTGCCATACATCTTCATAATTGGTATGGAAAAGGTGCGCGCCGTATTTTGATACAAGTATTCCGTTTTCATCTGTATAATCATAGCAATTACCGGCAATATGATTCCGTTTTTCAATTACAAGCACTTTTTTCCCTGCGTTAGCATAACGTTCTGCAAGCACAGCACCCGAAATACCGGCGCCTATAATAACTATATCTGCATTTCTCATTCGGCAATAGCTTTAATGTGAGACTGCATTTTTGCCACGGTATTATCCCAAGACGTTTGGTCAAGAATGCGTTCATAATCACCATTCATCATTACATTCGCTTCTATACCCAGCGCCGCAGTAACAGCGTTTTCAAAATCATCAGCATTATGCACTATGCTTACACAGTGCGCATAATCACGAACAACATCTGTAATAGCGGTAGATATGATTGGTTTATGTGCAGCCATGTATTCAAGTGTTTTGGTTGGGCTTATATACTTTGTGGCATCGTTAAGCGCAAATGGCATCATGGCAAGCTTAAAGGCCTTTATGTATGCCGGTAGCTCTATATAATCTTTCATGCCCAGGTAATGTATATTTTCCCTTCTTGGCAGGTCGTGTTCGCCAATCTTCGCCAAAGGCCCTATCATAACAAATGCAACTTCAGGCATTCTACCTGCTGCTTCATTTAACAGCTCCATGTTTATGCGCTCATCAATTACGCCGCAATAGCCCACAATCGGTGATTTTACAGACGCAATATCTTCAGGCACAGCAATACCATTCAAAGCTTTAGCAAAATGGGCACGGTCAACAGAGCTTGGGAAACAATGCACGTTATCATGAAGCCTGGCTTTAGATTCGTACAGTGATTTACCGCCTGTAAATACAATATCTGCATTGGCTATAAGATACTGTTCATGATCTATCAGCTCTGCCGGAGCACCCTTAAATAATGACAGCTCGTCCATACAGTCATAGATAATAGTGCTGAAATTGAAATGGGAGAGCAACGGCACAAATGATGGGGAATAGAACCATCCTATCATATCTGAATTAACATCTGCATACTCCTTTATGATTGCACCAATACCATCTATATTAGTAGTGTTTGGCTGCAGCACATGCAGCATATCTGATATTTTATTGAGCCTGCTGCCTTGTTCTTCAGGCCTGTGCCATGGCTCTTCTACAAATAAGATCTTGTAATTTTTGGCCATCCTGCTTATTACATGTTGCGGACGCTGATATACAAAATCCCATCGCAAATGGCAAAAAACAATCATGTCATATACATCTTGTTTCTGTGTTCCTTTGGTATTGATTT